>NZ_CP028158.1:6410742-7051816 GCF_003030345.1 Plantactinospora sp. BC1 | reverse complement strand
GCGGGCCGGTTCGCCGTACCCGGGCACGACGTCACGGCGCTGCGCCGCTCGCCCGGACGGCTGGCGGTGGCGGCCGGTGCCCGGTTGCCGCCGGCCCTGCTCGCCGGGATCACCGGCCCCGGTCCGGTACTCGACCGGCCCGCTGCACCGGATGGTCACCGGAGCACTGAACCCTTCCAGCCGGGGTTCCCACGGCCGCGACGGGAGGATCGAGGAAGATTCACTAGGCTGGCGGCATGCGGGTCCTCTTCGCGTCAGCGCCGTTGCTCGGACACGTCTTTCCCATGGTGCCGTTGGCCGAGGCGCTCCGGGACGCCGGCCACGAGGTGCTGCTCGCCACCGGCGGCGACGGGCTCGCGGTAGGCCGGACCGGGCTGCCGGTCGAGGACATCGCCCCCGGCTTCCGGTTCGACCGGATCGCCCGGCGGACCATGCTGCGGCACCCGCTGACCGCCCGGGCCGAACTGGCCGGCCGGGCCGGCACCCGGGGCGTCGCGCTGCTCTTCGGCGCCGCCAACGAGCAGATGGTCGACGGCCTGGTCACCCTCGCCGACCGCTGGCAGCCGGACCTCGTCGTCCACGAACCGCTGGCCGTCTCCGGCGCGCTCGCCGCCGCCCGCCGGGCGGTACCGGCGGTACTGCACGAGAACTCGCTCTTCGACGGCGCCGAACTGGTCCGGGTGACCGCCGCCCGGCTGGTCCGGGCCCAACAGCGCAGCGGGATCGGCAGCCTGCGCCCGAGCGCCGCCACCCTGACCATCGCCCCGCCCAGCGTGGTCGGCGAGCGGGCCGGCTGGCCGCTGCGCGGCGTGCCGTCCACCGGCGTCGGCGAGCTGCCGGAGTGGCTGCGGGGGCCGGGTGAGCGGCCGAGGATCCTGGTCAGTCGCAGTACGGTGGCCGGCCCGGGAGGCGGCACCCTGATGACCTCCGTGGTGCGGGCCGCCGCCGGGGTCGACGCCGAGTTCGTGCTGGTCCGCCCCGACCGGCGGGTACTGCGGCACGGGCCGCTGCCCGACAACGTCCGTACCGTCGACTGGATCCCGATCAACGCCGCGCTGCCGTACTGCGCCGGAGTGGTGCACCACGGCGGGGCCGGCTCGGTGCTCGGCGCGCTGGCGGCGGGCGTACCGCAGCTCGTGGTGCCCGGCCCGGGCGACCGCCGGCACAACGCGGAGCTGGTGGCGGCCCGGGGCGCCGGGCTGGCCGTACCCGAACGCGCGATCAGCGGGGCCGAACTGGGCCGGCTCGTCACCGACCCGGGGCTGCGCTCGGCCGCCGACGAGGTACGCCGGGAGATGGCCGCGATGCCGGCACCGGCGGAACTGGTACCCCGGCTCGAAGCGCTGCTCGGCTGAGCGCCGGCCCGGTCCGCCCCGGCGCCACCCGACCGGCCCCCGAACGGGACGGTCAGCCGGGCAGGTTCGCGTCGAGGAAGGCCGCGACGACGGCACGGATGTCGGGCCGGTGCAGCGGCAGGGCGTGCCCGCCATCCGTGACCAGCGAGTGCACCGGGTGGCCGGCCCGGAGCAGCGCCGAGGTCAGCGCGACCGCCTGCCCGACCGGTACGGCCGCGTCGGCGCGACCGTGCGCGAGCAGCACCGGCACCCGGTTGCCCGGATGGCCCTTCCGGCGATGTGACCCGGCCGGCGGCGTAACCCTTGCGGCGGCGTAACCCTTGCGGCGGCGTAAACCTTGCGGTGACGCGACCCGGCCGGCGGCGTAACCCTTGGGGCGACGCGACGCGACGCGGCCGGCAGGCGTGACCCGTCCGGCGTGGTGGCCCAGTCGGGCAGCGGGAGTTCGGCCGGGGCGGGTCGGTCGGGCGGGGTGCGGCGTGACCGGGACCGCTCCGGCTCGGCGAGCGGTTCCCGGTGACCCGAGGTAGTTTGGGGTCGTGTTTTCCGTCGCGCTGGTCCGCCCCGTGTGGTGGATAGCGTGCCGGTCGGTGCGGTTCGTGACCGCCCTGGTGTTGATGGGCCTGCTGCTGGGCGCCGGTGGAGCCCGGACCGGACCCTCCGGCCCGGCCCTCGCGGCGGCCGGGCCACGGCCCGCCGCAGCACAGTCGACTGTGGAGGATGTCGGGGCCGCTCGGTCGGACGCGCCCGATCCCGGCCCGGTGGTGCGGATCAAGCAGCATCCTGCCGCCGATCTGCCCTCCGGCGTCTCCGACGAGCCGCCCGTCGCGGCGGCCGAGCAGCCTCCGGTGCTGTTCGAGAGCGCGGTCGCGGCCGACGAGCGGTCCGCCGCGACCGGCTCGGTGGTGCCGACGGTGCTGGTCCGGGCCGACCTGCTCGGTGGGCAGCCGGATCGGCCGGCGCTCGGGGCGGTGGCCGGGGTGGCGCCGGCCGGTGACGCGTACGCCCGGGTGGTCGGGCCGCGCGCACCCCCGCTCGGCTGAGGACCGGTCGCACCCGACCGCTTCCGGTCCGGTCCCGTCGACTCCTCGTCCGCATCGTCCACCCCGTGAGGTGCCGCAATGGAAAATCTGCTCTTCGACTTCCTGATCGAGGTGACCCGGGCCACCGCCGTCTGGCTCGTACTGCTCGGGCTCGTACTGGCGGCGGGCATCTGGCTGGTCGTGCGCCCGCGTGCCGCCACCGCCACCGCCACCGCCGCCGACCAGCCGAACGACGAATCCGGTTACGACGTGGCGGTCCGGGACGCCGAGGGGCGCCGGGAACGGCTGGTGGCCCGGGCGGCCGAGCTGCACCGGTACGCCGAGGAGGTGGCGGTCGCCGCCGAACGGTCGGCCGTGACCGCCCAGCGGCGCCGGGACGAGTGGCTGGCGGCGCAGGAGGCGGTCGAGTCGACCTGGCAGGCGTACGAGGAGGCGGACGCCGCCGCCCGCCGGCTCGCCGCCGCCGCCGTACTGCCCGAGCCGCGTACCCCGCGCACGCCGGCCGAGTACGCCGACCGTGAGCGGTTCCTGCACCGCGCCGCGATGGCGGCCTGCACCCGGCAGGAGCTGACGGTACTGCAACTCAGCGACGCGCTGGCCAACCGGAACGGCTGGGATCCGCGCCGGCACCCTGCCGAGCAGGAGATCGTGCTTCGCCGGGCGGCCCGGGACAGTGCGCTGGCCGCGCACCGGGCGGCGGAGGAGCGGGAACGGGCCGCGTGGCGGGACGCCGAGGTGGCCGCCGCGGCGGCCCGCAGCCTCCGGGAGGAGGCGTTCGCCGCCGCCAGCCGCGCGGCGGCGCTCCGGCGCTGGCTGCCGTCCCCGGCGGGGACGTCGGTCGGGTCGGCGAGCGAGGGGGTCCGGCAGCCTGACCCCGCCCGCCGCTGGCGCGCGGCCCGGGCCGGCTGACGCTGCGACGGGTCCGGCGTCGGCACCCCCGCCGGACGCTCAGGACGGGTTCGACGGTGCCGCGAGGTCGGGCGCCTAATCGGGTGCCTGGTCGGGTGCCGCGAGGTCGGGCGCCTGGTCGGGTGCCGCGAGGTCGGGTGCCTAATCGGGTGCCCAGTCGGGTGCCTGGTCGGGTGCCTCGGGGTCGAGGCCGAGTGCGGACCGTCCACCGTCGACCGGCAGCACCACTCCGGTGAGCAGGCTCGACTCGGCGGAGAGCAGGTGCGCGACGGTGGCGGCGACCTCGTCGGGGCGGCCCACCCGACCGATCGGGTGCAGTCGTCGCATGTCCCGCTCGATCCGTGCCGCACCGGCCGGGTCCGCCCCGGCGAGCAGTTCGGCGTAGCGCTCGGTCGCGATCGAGCCGAGGGCGACCGCGTTGACCCGGATGCCGTACCGGCCGTACTCGACGGCGAGGGCCCGGGTCAGCCCCTCCACGGCCGCCTTCGCCGTCGCGTACGGCAGGCAGCCCGGCACCGGCCGCTGGGCCTGGTGGGACGAGACGTTGACGATCGCGCCGGGGGTGCCGGTGGCGAGGAAGCGCCGGATCGCCGCCCCGCAGCCGACCACCGTGGCGTCGAGGTTGCCCGCGACGAGCTTCAGGATCTCCCGGGCCGGGGTGTCGTGCAGCGAGGCGTCCCGGAACACGGCGGCGTTGTTCACCCAGCCCCGTAGCGGGCCGGCGGCGCTCGCCTCGTCGGCGGCGCGTTCCGCCACCGCCTCGTCGGCGGCGTCGCCGGAGACCACGACCAGCCGCCGCGCGGCGGGATGACCGGAGAGCCGGTCGGCCGCCTCGGGATCGCGTTCGAGCACCACCACCCGGTCGGCGGTGCCGAGCAGGCGTTCGACGATCGCCCGGCCGACGCCCCGGCCGCCGCCGGTCACCACATAGCAGCCGCCTCCGTCCGAACCGGACGGTCGCTGGTGGCTGGCCTGGCCGGTCGGGTACGACATCGACCCACCGTACCGGCCGGTGCCGGGTCTCGCCGGGGACGCGGCGTCAGCTGGCCCGCCGGGCCGGTACGACGTTGCGGAACCGCTCGTGCGCCGACTGGCGGCTGATGCCGAGCGCGTTGCCGATCTCGGCCCAGGAGAGTCCGGCCTCCCGGGCGGCGACCACGGCGCGTTCGATCAGTGGCCGTTGCCAGCGTTCGACCTCGGCGAGGATGCCCAGCGCCTGCAACGGCCAGGTGGTGGCGAGTTCGGCGACGTTGTCCCGGAGCGTGTCGGATCGGCTCAGCAGCCAGCCGGGCGGGGTGGCGGCGAGGATCGGCTTGATGTGTCCGCTCCACTCGGAGGCGGCCATCCAGCGTCCCTCGTCGGCCGGCGGATAGTCGCCGGCGCCGGTCCAGCCGCAGGAGCACCGGGCGCGGAAGCCGACCGTGCCGGCGGGTTCGGTGGCGGCGGTGCTCAGCGTCCCGTCCGGCAGCCGGAACCCGATCAGGTTCGCGTGCCCCGGGGCCAGTTCCTCCGCCATCCCGCAATCATATGTCTGTCAGGATTCCCTGACGTGGCATGTCAGGATACCCTGACGCGGTCGCCCGGACGGGTTCGCCGGGCGGCTACCCATGGCGAAGGGAAGCGCGTGATGTCCGTGGTCAGCGGCACGGTGGCAGCCGGTTACGAGCCGGTCCGGGAGGCGTTCCTGGCGAACTTCGAGACCCGGTCCGAGCTGGGCGCGGCGGTCACCGTCTATCGGTACGGCCGCGAGGTGGTCCGGCTCTGGGGCGGCACCGCCGATCCGACCACCGACCGGGCCTGGCGGGCGGAGACCCTCCAGGTGGTCTACTCCGCCACCAAGAGCGTGCCGGCGGCCTGCGCGCACCTGCTGGCCCAACGCGGGCAGCTCGACCTCGCCGCCCCGGTCGCCGAGTACTGGCCCGAGTTCGCGGCGGCCGGCAAGGGCCGCATCCCGGTCCGCTGGCTCCTCTCCCACCAGGCGGGGCTGCCCGTGCTCGACCGTCGGGTTCCGCTGGCCGAGGCGCTGGCCTGGCACCCGGTCGTCGAGGCGCTGGCGGCGCAGGCGCCGGTCTGGGAGCCGGGCACGGCGCACGGCTACCACGGGCTGACCTACGGCTGGCTGGTCGGCGAGGTGGTGCGTCGGGTCTCCGGCCGCAGCCTGGGCCGGTACTTCGCCGACGAGATCGGCAAGCCGCTCGGGCTGGACTTCTGGATCGGCCTGCCCGCCGCCGAGACGCACCGGGTCAGTCGGCTCGTCGAGCAGCCGGCCCCGGCGCCGGCTCCCGAGGAGGTAACCGAGCGGATGCGCGAGATCCTCGCCGCGTACACCGATCCGGCCTCGCTGACGGTCCGGTCGGTGACGGTGACGGATCCGCCACTCGACCTCACCGACCCCGCCACCTGGACGGCCGAGATACCCGCCGTCAACGGCATCTGCACGGCGTCGTCGCTGGCCCGGTTCTACGCCGGCCTGATCGGCGAGGTCGACGGGATCCGGATCCTCGACGCCGCAACGCTCGCCGCCGCCACCGCCGAACAGGCCAGCGGCGTCGACCGGGTGCTGATGGTGCCGACCCGACCGGCGCTCGGCTTCGGCCTGCCCCTGCCGGACCAGCCCTGGTGGTCGCCGACCGCCTTCGGCTTCCCCGGGCACGGGGGATCGCTCGGCTACGCCGACCCGGCCAGCGGGATCGCCTTCGGGTACGTGACGAACGGCCTCCGCGTCACCCTGGGCCCGGACCCCCGGACGGTCAGCCTGGTCGAGGCGCTCCGGGCGGTGCTGTCCCGGCAACCGGACTGAGTACCGCCTGGCGCGGATCCACTCCCGGGTCCGTCGCCGCCAGCCGATGCCGGGGCGCCACGACTCGATCACGAGATGGTCGGCGGGTGTCCCGACGTACGCGCGAACACCCTGCGGATGATCACCCTGGCCGGCGTGACGGATAATCGAGACCTCCCGGAAGATCGTGAAGGTAGGTCATGACCACCCAGAACGACTGGTTGACCCGGCGGACCGGTGTGCTGCCGACCGCCCCGCCGACCGAGCGGCTCAGCCCGAAGAGCGTGCTGGACGAGGCGACCCGGCCGACCGCGCCGGAACCGCCGCCCGAGGTCACCTTCACGCACCAGGGCCGGTACGCCGGCCGGCACCTCGTCGACGTGCACGACCACTACCGGGCGGAACTTCGGCAGGTACGCGACATCCTCCAGCAGGTCAGGGAGGGCACCTCCCAGGTCGGCGACGCCCGCGACCAGCTCAACATGATGACGATCCGGGCCAACGACTGGACCCTGGGCGGGGTCTGCCAGGCGCAGTGCCGCGCAGTGGCGACCCACCACACCATGGAGAGCCAGGGCATCTTCCCGCACCTGCGGCGCAGCCAGCCGGACCTGGCGGCGGTACTGGACCGGTTGCACGACGAGCACCTGGCGATCCACGAGGTACTGGAGGGGGTCGACGCGGCGCTCGTACACCTGGCCCGCAACCCCACCGACTACGGCCCGATCAGCGAGGCGATCGACCTGCTCACCGACACCCTGCTGTCGCACTTCGCCTACGAGGAGGCGCAGTTGATCGGCCCGCTCGCCCGGCACGGCTTCTACCCGGGTCAGGTCTGACCGGGCCGGCGCCGACGGCCGCCCCGTCGGGCCGGCACCGCTGCTGGTGGGCGGCGGCGCGCTCGCCCTGCTCGGCCTCGCCTTCCTGACCGGCGCGCTCCGGCACGCCCGGCGCTGCGGAAGGGCCCCGGAGCGTGGTCGTTCCGCAGCGGCCGGTCGGCGGTCCGGTCAGCCGGGGTGCCGGCTGAGCAGGTCGGCCGCCGCCGACTCGGCCCGGGACAGCGCCTGGCCGACCCGCTCCGCCCGCCGGCCGCCCGCGTGGGCCAGGTTGCCGGTCCCGCCGGCACCCCCGCCGATCAGCCGACCCGGCTCCGCGAGCAGGTCACGGGCCCGGCCGCCCCGGTCCAGCAGCGTCCGGTCCAGCCCGGCGACGAGCTGCGCCCGCTCGTCGTCCGCGGTCGCCAACACCACCACCGTCGGGGTGCCGGCCGGACTCCGCGCCAGTACGCCGCTGGCCACCGTCCGGAGTTCGGTGGGGGTCAGGTCGTCGCGCCGCGCGCTGACCAGCCAACCCGAGCCGACCGCCCGGCGTTCCGCGACCAGCGTCCCGGCGATCGAGTCGAGTTCGGCCCGCCGGTACCGGCGCAGCGCCGCCTCGGCCGCGCCGAGCGCGTCGAGCCGCTTGCCGAGGGTGTCGAGCAGCTCCTCGGGTCGGGCGCCGACGAGCCGGCCGACCTCGGCCAGCAACCGCCGTTCGGTGTCGGCGTGCCGGAGCGCGTCCCGGCCGGTCAGCGCCTCGATCCGGCGTACGCCGGTGCCGACGGAGGACTCGCCGAGGATGCGTACCCGCCCGGCCTGGGCGCCGTGCCCGACGTGGGTACCCCCGCACAGCTCCCGGGACGCGTCTCCGATGTCGACGACCCGGACCTGCTCGCCGTACCGGTCGCCGAAGAACGCGGTGGCGCCGGCCGCCTCCGCCTCGGCCCGGCTCGCCTGCCAGACCCGCACCTCCGGGTCGGCCAGCAGGTAGTCGTCGACCAGGGTGCCGATGGTGTCGAGCGCGGTCTCGTCGACCGGTGCGAAGTGCGCGAAGTCGAACCGGAGCCGGCCGGGCGCGACCAGCGAACCCTGCTGGCGGGCGTGTGGGCCCAGCACCCGGCGCAGCATCGCGTGCAGCACGTGCGTCGCCGAGTGGGACCGCTCGGTGGCCGCCCGCCGCTCGCCGTCGACCTGCGCCGCGACCGGCTCGCCGGGGCGTACCTCGCCGGAGGCGACCCGCCCGTACTGCACGTGCAGGCCGTCCAGCCCGTACCGGGTGTCGGTGATCTGGACCAGCCCGCCGTCGGCGGTCCGGACCCGTCCCGCGTCGCCGACCTGCCCGCCGGACTCCGGATAGAAGGGGCTGCGCCGGAGCACCAGCTCGACCCGGTCGCCCTCGCCGGCCGACTCGACCGGCCGGCCGTCCCGCAGCACGGCAAGTACCTCGGTCTCGACCTGCCGGTCGGTGTAGCCGACGAAGTCGGTCCGACCGTGCCGGGTGAGCAGCTCCCGGTAGCTCCGGATCCGGTGCGGCGCCGCCGCGGCGCGGTCCCGGCCGCCGTCGCGGGCGCGTCGGCGCTGCTCGTCGAGGAGCGTGGCGTAGCGGTCCCGGTCGACGTCGAGCCCGGCCGCCCGGGCCGCCTCGACGGTGAGGTCGATCGGGAAGCCGTAGGTGTCGTGCAGCTCGAACGCGGTCTCGCCGGAGAGCCGGCCGGTGCTCGTCTCGCGGGCCCGGCCGATCGCCGCGTCGAGCAGCCGGCCACCCTGCCGGAGGGTACCCGTGAAGGTCTCCTCCTCGTGCGCGGTGACCGCCTCGACCAGCTCGCGCTGGGCGACGAGTTCGGGCCAGGCGGTGCCGAGGTTCGCGATCACACTGCCGGTGACCGCGCCCAGCACCGGTTCCTCGATGCCGAGTGTCCGGGCGTGCCGGACCGCCCGGCGCATGATCCGGCGCAGTACGTAGCCGCGTCCCTCGTTGCCGGGGAGCACACCGTCGGCGATCAGGAACGCGGCGGTCCGGGCGTGCTCGGTGACCACCTGGAACGACACCGACTCGGGGCTGCCGTCCCGGCCGGGGTACGGCCGGCCGGCGAGTTCGGCCACCACCCGCAGGGTCGGGGCGAGCAGGTCGGTCTCGCAGACCGTCTCGACGTCCTGGAGGATCGTGGCGAGCCGGTCCAGGCCCAGCCCGGTGTCGATGTTGCGGCTCGGCAGGTCGCCGAGGATCGGGAAGTCCCGCTTGACGCCGCCCGCGCCGCGCCGGTGCTGCATGAAGACCAGGTTCCAGAGTTCGACGTACCGCTCGTCGTTCACCGCCGGGCCGCCCTCGGGCCCGAACGCCGGACCCCGGTCGTAGCAGAGTTCCGAGGAGGGGCCGGACGGTCCCGGTGTGCCCATCGACCAGTAGTTGTCGGCCATGCCGAGGCGCTGGATCCGCCGCTCCGGCACGCCGACCCGGCGCCAGAGGTCGACCGCCTCGTCGTCGTCGGTGAAGACGGTGATCCACAACCGGTCCGGGTCGAGCTGGTAGTGCCGGGTCAGCAGCTCCCAGGCGTACCCGATCGCCTCGGCCTTGAAGTAGTCGCCGAAGGAGAAGTTGCCGAGCATTTCGAAGAAGGTGGCGTGCCGGCTGGTCCGGCCGACGTTGTCGATGTCGTTGGTGCGTACGCACTTCTGCACGCTGGTCAGTCGCGGTGCGGGTGGCGTGGACTCGCCGAGGAAGTGCGTCTTGAACTGGTTCATCCCGGCGATGGTGAGCAGCAGCGCCGGATCGTCCGGGATCAGTGGACTCGACGGGACGGGAGTGTGGCCGCGCTCGGTGAAGTAGTCGAGGAAGCTGCGGCGGATGTCTGAGGATCGCATCGGAGAGGCCCTGTCGGGTGGGGTGGCGAACGCGTACCGGAGCCCGGCACGGCGGAAGCCGTACGGGGTCCTCGCGGTGTCCGTCCGGAGGCGTTCGCGCGGAACGTGGCTGGCCGGGGCCGAAGGGGCGGTACGCCGAGCCGGGCCGAGGGGGTCAGGCGAGGACGCTGTCCTCGTTCCCCAGCTCGGCGTGGCTAGCTCGCCGCCCTGCCGCCGCCATCGTCCACTCCGTCCGATCCGTGGCCGGCTGTTCCGGCCACCCCACCGCCGAGGCGACGCCGTCCGTCTGGCGGCGCGGCCGTGGCGATCAGTCGAGCGTAACCCGGCCCCCGACGGATCGCAGGCCGTTATTTTCCGTCAAGCCCACCTTGACAGCGATTTCTGTCAAGGCTAGCTTGACAGCATGGATCGATTCTTGGAAACCGCGCTCACCGTGGACGTCACCTCCGCCGCCGTGGCGGCCGCCGACGCCGCCGTCAACGAGGCGAGCCGACAGGCCGACCTGCTGATCGGCGGCCGGCCGGCCCCCGGCAGCCCGGAGTGGGCGGCCGAGCAGGAGGGGGCGGCCGGGCGGCAGCGCGAGATCGCGTCCCAGTTGGTGCACTTCCGGATCGTGCTGGCGTCCGGCGTCGACCCGTTCGGCAGCGTCGTCGGGCTGCGCCGCTGGGGGGTCACCTGGGAACTGATCGCCCGGGCGGCCGGGGTCAGCCGGCAGGCGGCACACGAGCGCTGGGGTCGGCGGGTGCTGGAGACCCTGGACCCGTACGGCACCGGTGAGCTGGGCGGGCCGGTCGCCGACGACGAGGCGGACCTGCGGACCACGGATGGGGGTAGCTGATAACCCCAGCGGGGTTATAGTGGGGGCAGTCGCGGTACCGACAGGAGGAGTCCGGGATGCCGAAGATCAACGTCTATCTGCCCGACGAGCTGGCCGAGGCGGTACGGGTCGCCGGGATTCCGGTCTCGGCGGTCTGCCAGCGCGCACTCGAACAGGCCGTACGCCGGGTGACCGCGATCCGGGAGACCGCCCTCGGCGACCTCGACGACGCCGACCTGGCCACCCGGCTGCCGAACTTCACCCCCCGGGCCCGCGCCACGGTGCTGCTCGCGGTCGACCGGTCCCGGGAGGAGGGTTCGGCGGCGGTCGGCACCGCCCACCTGCTCGCCGGGATGCTGGCCGAGGGCACCAACCTGGCCCTGCACGTCCTGCGGGTCGAGGAGATCGAGCCCGATCGGGTGCTCCAGGACCTCGCCGGCCAACCCGCCGCCGAGCCGGGCGGCGACCCCGACGACAGCCTGCACTTCAGCGGCCCGGCGGCGAACGCCCTACAGCTGGCCGTCACCGAGGCGACCGCGTTCGGCCACAACTACGTCGGCTGCGAACACCTGCTCCTGGGGCTGGTCGCCGAGCCCGACGGGGTCGGCGGGCAACTGCTGCGGTCACTCGGCGCCGAGCTGCGACTGACCCGCCGGGCCGTGGCGGCGGCGCTGGCCGGCTACGTCCACCTGCGGGCCCAGACCCCGGCGGAGCCGCCGTCCGGCAGCGCCGCGCCGTCCCCCGAGGTCGCCGCGCTGCTGGCCGCCGCGGTACGCCGGGAACTCCAGCCGATCGTCGCCCGGCTCGAACGGCTGGAGGAGCGGGCCGGCCGGACCGACGCGGTCGACTGACCGGGCGGGTTCGGATGCGCAGGATCGTGCCGGCGGTCGCCGCGACGGTGACCTTCCTGCTGGTACTCGCGTTGCCGTTGCTGACCGACCTGCCCTAGCGCGGGTCCGCCACCGGAGAGGATCTTCACGTGCCCGGTCGGGTACTGCTGCTCGCCACCAAGGACACCATCGCCTACTCGACCGGCCCGGGACGGGAGGGCGTCGCCTCCGGGGCGGAGTTGCTCGGCACGATCCCGCCGGAGCGGCTCGCCGCCGAGGTGACGGTCGAGGACGTACTCGCCGAGCCGAGCTGGGACACCACCCCCGGCACGATGCTCGGGCTGGCCCGCCGGGCCCGCTCGGCGATCCTGGCCGACGGATTCGACGGGGTGGTGGTCAGCCACGGCACCGACACCCTGGAGGAGACCGCCTACCTCACCGACCTGCTGGCCGGCCCGGCCGCCGTACGCGGCACGATCGTCTTCACCGGCGCGCAACGGCAGTTCGACGAACTCTCGCCCGACGGGCCGCGCAACCTGGCGTCGTCGATCGCCGCCGCGGCCGACCCGCTGCTGCGTGGGGTCGGCGCGGTGGTCTGCGTGGACGACGAACTGCACGCCGCCCGCTGGGTGGGCCTGGTCGACGCCACCACGGTCCGAGGGTTCTCGTCGACACCGTTCGGGCCGCTCGGCCGGGTGGTGGGGGAGCGGGTCGAGCTGGTCGGCCCGACACCGCCCCGGCCACCCGAGGCGTACGGCGAGCCGGAGTCGGAGGTGGCGCTGCTGAAGACGTACCCGGGAATGGACTCCGGGCTGCTCGGCGCGGTGGTGGACGCGGGCGCCCGGGGCGTGGTGCTCGAAGGGACCGGGCCGGGCAACGTCCCGGCCGCCCTCTTCGCCGCGATCGCCGAGCTGACCGACTGGGACGTCCCGGTGGTGGTCGCCTCCCGGTGCCGGACCCGGACGGTCGACCTGGCGGAGCTGCCGCCACCCGCCGGGCTGGCCGCCCGGGTCGGCGCGATCGGCGCCCGGGGCCTGCCGGCCGGCAAGGCGCGGGCCGCGCTGATGGTGGCCCTCGGCGACGGCGGCGGTGTGGCGGCGGCCCGGGACTGGTTCGACCGGCTGGTCCCGCCGCCCGGTCGGTGAACCGCCGGCGGCCCGGGTCGCTCCACTCTGGCCGGACGACGAGCGGTCGTCCGGGAGGTGCAGTGCCCGGACCCCGGCTGCCGGGACGGTGTCGCCGGTCGATGTTCGCGTAGGCTGCGGCGATGACCGGCACCAATCCGCAGGCGGCCCGGAGCGGGCGTGGCCGGGTGCTCACCGTTGCCAAGATCGCCCGGTTGGCCGGGGTCTCCGCACCGACGGTCTCCCGGGTCATCAACGGGCAGACCGGAGTGGCGCTGGAGACCCGGAAACGGGTCGAGGCGATCCTGCGGGAGCACGGCTACCGCCGGCCGGGCGGGTCGACCTCGGTGGCGATCGTGGAGCTGGTCTTCCACGCCCTGGAGAGCCTCTGGGCACTGGAGATCATCCGAGGCGTCGAGAAGGTCGCCCGGGAGCACGACCTGGCCGTCGTACTCACCGAGATGCAGGGGCGGCTGACCCCGGGGCGGGCCTGGACCGAGCAGGTGCTGACCCGGCGGCCGATCGGGGTGATCGCGGTCTTCTCCGAGCTGACCGTCGCACAGCAGTCGCAGCTTGCCACCCGGTCGATCCCACTCGTCGTGCTGGACCCGACGGGGGAGCCGCTGCACCAGACCCCCTCGGTCGGCGCGACGAACTGGAACGGCGGGCTGGCCGCCACCCGGCACCTGCTCGACCTCGGGCACCGGCGGATCGCGATGCTGAGCGGACCACCGGAGTGGCCCTGCTGCCGGGCCCGGCTCGACGGATACCGGGCGGCGATGGACGCCGCGGGGGTACCGGTCGATCCCGACCTGGTGCGGATCAGCACCCTCTACGTCGAGGGCGGTCTCGCCGACGGCCGGGAGTTGCTGGCGCTGCCCGACCCGCCCACCGCGATCTTCACCGCCAACGACCTCCAGGCGCTCGGGGTCTACGAGGCGGCCCGGCGGGCCGGGGTACGCATCCCGGACGAGTTGAGCGTGGTCGGCTTCGACGACCTCTCCTTCACCCGCTGGTCCGGACCGCCGATGACGACGATCCGGCAGCCGCTGGAGCAGATGGGGGCGACCGCCGCCCGGATGATCATCGACCTCGCGGCCGGCCACGCGCTGGACCAGCATCGGGTCGAGCTGGCCACCGAACTCGTCGTGCGGGAGAGCACCGCCCCGCCGTCGGGTCGTACCCCCGCCTGAAAACTCGCGCCGACCCCGCCGGCCGGTTGGTGGGCCCGCGCCGCGACATCCCCACCGAACTCATGTCGGTCAATGTCTTGTGAATTGAAACATTCCCATCGATACTTTGGGATGTTTCAAGTGGCAGGACGCCCCGGATCGCCGTCCGTGATCGCGCCTCGCCGGGTGGAGAGAGGATCGGGATGCGACGACTCGTACGCGCACTCGCCGTCGCGACCAGCGCGGTGCTGCTCGGCGCGGGCATGGTGAGCCTGACGGTGGCCACCCCCGCCTCGGCGGCGGCACTGACCGAGGTCACCAACTTCGGCACCAACCCCAGCAACCTGCGGATGCACCTGTACGTGCCGGACCGGTTGGCGGCGCGTCCCGCGATCGTGGTCGCCGTGCACTACTGCACCGGTACCGGACCCGCGTTCTACTCCGGCACCCAGTTCGCCGCACTCGCCGACCGCTACGGCTACATCGTCATCTACCCCTCGGCGACCCGCAGCGGCCAGTGCTTCGACGTCTACTCCCCGCAGGCGCTGCGTCGCGACGGCGGCAGCGACCCCGTCTCGATCATGTCGATGGTCCGGTACGTGCAGCAGCGCTACAGCACCGGACAGGTCTTCGCCACCGGTGTCTCCTCCGGCGGCATGATGACCAACGTGCTGCTCGGCAACTATCCGGACGTCTTCACCGCCGGAGCCGCCTTCGCCGGTGTGCCGCACAGTTGCTTCGCCACCACCGGCGGCTCCACCTGGAACAGCGAGTGCGCCAACGGCCAGATCATCCGGACCGCCCAGCAGTGGGGCGACCTGGTCCGGGCCGCGTACCCGGGCTACACCGGCGCCCGACCCCGGATGCAGCTCTGGCACGGCACCAACGACGAGACGCTGCGCTACGCGAACTTCGGCGAAGAGATCAAGCAGTGGACGAACGTGCACGGGCTGAGCCAGACCCCGACCTACACCGACACGCCGCAGTCCGGGCACACCCGCACCCGGTACGGCGGCAGCGGCCCGACGGCGCCGGTCGAGGCGATCAGCATGCAGGGAGTGCCGCACAACCTGCCGGTGAACGCGGCCGAGGCGATCCGCTTCTTCGGGCTGGACAGCACCCCGTCACCGACCGCCACGCCGACGCCGACCAGGACCCCGACCGCCGGGCCGACGAACACGCCGCCACCCACCCAGACGCCGACCCCACCGCCGGCCGGCGGCTGCGCGGTCAGCTACACGGTGAACGCCTGGAGCGGCGGGCTGACCGCCGCGATCACCATCACCAACCGGGGTACCTCGGCCATCAACGGCTGGACGCTCTCCTTCACCCTGCCGGCCGGGCAGACCATCACCTCGGGCTGGAACGCCTCCTACAGCCCGAACAGCGGTGCGGTGACCGCCCGCAACGCCGGCTACAACGGCACGATCGCCCCGAACGCGTCGGTCGGGATCGGCTTCCAGGCCAGCCACACCGGCAACACCGGTAGGCCGGCCTCGGTCAGCCTGAACGGGACGGCCTGCACGCTGAGCTGACCGGAGACGTACCCCGGTCGGCCCCAATCCGTTATCGAAGCGCGACGGGCCGCGCGAGGGAGGGGCGGGTTGCCGGCGGATGATCCCCCGCCGGCAACCCGCCGTCCCGTCCGGCGAACCCGCTCGAACCGGCGTACCGGCCGGGCTCGCACCGGCGTACGGGTCGCGCTCAGTCCGCCTCGGCGGCGCGGCGGGCCCGGGCCCGCCGCTTGCCCTCGTGCATCGCCTGCACCCGGGCGACCGGGATGGTGTGCCCCTCGGCGACCAGGTCGGCGGGGAGCCGCTGCGGCTGCGGCATCCGCTCGGTCCACGGGTCGTGCCCGGCCAGCAGGCGCGGCACCGTACGCAGGGTGAAGTCGGCCGGAGTGACCCGGTCCAACTCCTCCCACGGCACCGGAAACGACACCGGCACCCCCGGCCGGAGCCGGGGACTGTACGCCGAGACCACCGTCGCGCCGCCGGACCGGGTCGAGTCGACGAAGACCCGCCCACCCCGGTCCTCCCGGATGAAGGCCGTGGTCGCCAGCGCCGGATCCAGCCGTTCCGCCCGGGCCGCCAGCGCCCGGGTCGCGGCGGCCACGTCCTCGATCGGCGCCTCCGGGTCGACCGGTACGAAGACGTGCACCCCCTTCGCACCGCTGGTCTTCACCACCCCGGACAACCCCGCCTCGTCCAGCACCTGTCGGACCAGGTGCGCGGCGCTCACGACCAGCGGAAACGTCTCCGGTGCCGGCGGGTCGAGGTCCAGCACCAGATGGGTCGGGCGGTCCCGCCGCTGCGCCGTGACCAGGGTGGGGTGGTATTCCACGGCCCGCTGGTTGCCGAACCACAACAGGGTGCGCCGGTCGTTGCAGAGGGCGTACGACACCTCGCGGCGGGACGCCTCCGCCCAGAGCGTCACGGTCGAGACCCACGACGGGGTGTAACGCGGAACGTTCTTCTGCATGAACGGCGGCTGGCCCCGGAGCACCCGGATCACCGAGAGCGGCCGGTCCCGCAACTGGCCGATCAGCGGGTCGCGCACCTCGTCGAGATAGTCCACCAGGTCCCGCTTGGTCGCGTCCGCCCCGTCGAAGAGCGGCTGGTCGAGGTTGGTCAGCGAGACCCCGTCGCGTACCTCGTCGGCTCTGCCCGTCATCGAACCACTCTCCCGGGGTGCCGCCGCGCGGTCAACTCGGCCGGACCGCCGCGCACCGGACCGCCGCGCACCGGGCCGGGCGCCGTGGCCACGGCGGCACGCGGGCGCGACCCGGTCAGCCGACGACCAACCGGACGCTGTGCCCGGACTCGTCGTTGCGGAAACTGACCGTCCCGGTCAGGCCGGTCAACTCGCCGGTCCCGGTCCCCGGCACGATGTTCCCGAAGGTACGCGGAGGCTCGACGTCC
Source organism: Plantactinospora sp. BC1 (assembly GCF_003030345.1). Classification (NCBI taxonomy): domain Bacteria; kingdom Bacillati; phylum Actinomycetota; class Actinomycetes; order Micromonosporales; family Micromonosporaceae; genus Plantactinospora; species Plantactinospora sp. BC1. Next base: position 7,035,186 of record NZ_CP028158.1, on the reverse strand, counting down.
AGGCCGGCGTGCTGGAAGACGACCGTCCCGGGCCGCCCGTCGATGCTGCCGGTGAAGCGCTCCGACGCCACGTATCCCCGGTTCGCCGCGGTGAGCAACTCGGCGACGCTGGTCCCCTCGATCACGCCCCGGAAGCTCTTCCGCACGGTCACCCTGGCCAGGGTGCCGCCCTCGGCCGGCTCGTCGTAGGGCTGCTCGTCCCATCCGGTCACCTCGAAGTCGGCGGTGAACTCGGTGCCCGGAGCGAGGGCGTTCTCCGTCTGTCGCATCATGTCGGCATCGGTCATGCCGGCATCGTAGGTCGGCCCCCCGACAGCGAATCGGGTGTTCGCGCCACCGCCGGCGCCGGCGAATTCCTGGTACATCACGTGCAGGCCGACCCGGCCCAGGGTCGGATGGGCGAAGGCGCCCGGCACCGTACCCACCACGGCGAAGCCGAGCCGCCGGTAGAGCGCGACGGCCGATCGGTTGGACTCGGCCACGGCGTTGAACTGCATGCCGGCGTACCCGTGCCGTCTCGCCCAGTCCAGGGCGTACCGGCACAACGCCGTTCCGACGCCCCGCCCCCGGGCGTCGGCGGCGACCATGAAGCTGGCGGTCGAGACGTGGCCGCCCGGACCGGGCCGGTTCCGACTCATCTTGGCCGTACCGAGCAGCCGGTCCTGCTCGACCGCCACCACGGTCAGCCCCGGCGCCGACTCGACCCAGATGTCGTACCCCTGCTCCGCCGTCATCCGAGGGTCGTAGGTGAACGTCTCCCGGGCCCGTACGACGTCCCGGACGATCGGCCACACCCGGGGCCAGTCGGCCTCGGTGAACTCGCGGATCAACACGCCGCGAGGCTAGTGCCGGGGCCACGGGCGGACAACCGGGATACCGACCCGGACACCTACCGCCCGCGCGGCCGGATCCCGCTGACGTGTCGGGCTCAACCGGGCGTACCGGTGGACTCCGCGACCCGGCCGGTGCCGCTGACCACCCGGTCGATGAAGCCGTACTCCCTGGCCTCGGTCGCGGTGAACCAGCGGTCCCGGTCGGCGTCCCGGACGACCTGGTCGTAAGTCTGCCCGGTGTGCTGGGCGATCATCTCCAGCAGCATCTGCTTGGTGTGCAGCATCTGCTCGGCCTGGATCGCGATGTCGGCCGCGGTACCACCCATGCCGCCGGACGGCTGGTGCATGATGATCCGCGCGTGCGGCAGCGCGTACCGCTTGCCAGGCGTCCCGGCGCAGAGCAGGAACTGCCCCATCGACCCGGCCATCCCCATCGCCACCGTCGAGACGTCGTTGTCGATGAACTGCATGGTGTCGTAGATCGCCATGCCGGCGTAGACCGACCCGCCCGGCGAGTTGATCCAGAGGTTGATGTCCCGCTCCGCGTCCTCGGCGGCGAGCAGCAGGAGCTGGGCGCAGATCCGGTTGGCCACCTCGTCGGTGACCTCGCTGCCGAGGAAGATGATGCGCTCCCGCAACAGCCGGCTGTAGACCGAGTCGTCGAGGGTGCCGTGCGGCTGTTCCCCGCCGCGAGCCTGTGGAGTGTGCGAGCCGGTCGTGCCAGCAACGTCAGTCATGCCAGAAACCTAGTGACGGCCGGCCGGAAGAATCGACGGCTTACGCTGTCAGCGGAGGTCTTCAGCCATCGGCGGAATCCGCCAACCTTCCGGGCCCGGGCGACGGGACAGCGGCCGGGTACATGAGATTTTCGCGGCTGCCGGTCTGCCGGTTTTGCCGGGGTGGCTCGCGCGGGCCGTGGGTCCGGAGGAGGTGCGCCCGGCAGGATTCGAACCTGCGACCAACTGCTTAGAAGGCAGCTGCTCTATCCGCTGAGCTACGGGCGCGGGGACGTGGTCGTGTGCCCCCGCAGGTTACCGTTGCCGGGACAACGCCTCGACGAGGACGTGACGATCTGGCCAGCACATACTAGGTTTCGAAGCGTGCAGTTGACGAGCACAATGTTTCTGCCGCTCCTGGTCTCCACCGAAGACACCAGGTACGGCGAGAACCACCTGCTCGAAGACTTCACCCAGGACCTCGACGTCGGCTATTCGTTCGGACCGCCGTACGGTAATCGCCTCGTCACCTGGGATGACCTTGACGAGCTTGAGATCAGCCAGGCCGAGTTGCGGCAGGTGGCCGTCGACAATCTCTACCGGCTCCTGCCCAGGTTGCGGATCGACGGGCAGCCGCCCGCGCCGATGCTCTCGTTCGGCGGACTGGAATCCACGGTGCTGCTCGCCGCCGAGGTCTGGGAGGACCTTGAGCGGTCCGTGCCGGGCGAGCTGGTCGTCGGCGTACCGGCCCGGGACGTGGTGATAGTCACCGGTACGGCGTCCCGACCGGGCATGGAGAAGGTACGGCGGGCGGTGGACCGGATCTTCTTCGCGGGCGACCAGAATCTGCTCAGTCGTGAGCTGCTGGTGTGGCGGCAGGGCGGCTGGTCGCCGTATCGGGCGACGGCGGAGCCGGAACCGCAGCCGGACCGGTGGGAGGAGCCGGCTCCGGAGCCGGATCGCCGGCCGGCTCCTGAGCGGGACCGCGACCTGCGGCCGGCTCCCGAGCGGGACCGCGACCTGCGGCCGGGTCCTGAGCGGGACCGTGATCTGCGGCCGGGTCCTGAGCGGCTCCGGGGGGCTCGCCGGGGGGACCCGGAGCGGTTCCGGGACCCGCAGCCGTTCCGGGAGTCGGGGCGGTTCCGGAAGCCGGAGCGGTTCGCGGAGCCGGAGTCGGAGCCGTTCCGGGAGTCGGGGCGCTGGCGGGGCGGGGCCCCGGGACCGGCGCCCGAACCTGAGATCGAAGCTGAGCCGGAGCGGTGGCGGAGTGCCCGTCGAGCGGAGGAGCCGGGTCCGGCTCCGGGGCGGCGGCGAGCCGACTCTCGGCCGGGGCCGGGGCCGGGGCCGGAGTCCGGATCGGAGCCGGATCGGTGGCGGGACGACCCCCGGCCGGCGTCCGGGGCGCCTCGGGCCCGGTGGCACGGTGGCCCTCCGGAGCCTGATCAGGAGCCGGAGACGGAACCCGGGCCCGAACGGGGTCGGTGGCGGGCCGCCTCGGGGTCGGAGCCGGGTCCGTACCGGGTGCCCCGGCAGCGTTCGTCCGGGGACGGAGGGACGACGGACTGGCCGGAGCGGCCGCCGGTGCGGGGCTCGAAACGACGTAAGCCGAGGCCCAGCGGGCCAACTCGGTGAAGACCCGCTGACGCACCGCCGGCCCGGAGAGGGTGAGGTCGTGCAGGGCACCGTCGAACCGGATCAGTGTCACGTGCCGGCCCAGCTTCGGCGCCCACCGGGCGATGTGCTCGACGTCCAGTACGGCGTCCGACCCGGTGGCGGACTCGTGCCAGGTCCGGCCCCGGAAGGTGCGCTCGGAGATACTCACCAGCACGGGTACCGGGATCTCCAGCCCGGCCCGGAGTCGCCGCTGCGCCTGTCGGATCGCGGCGAGCCAGCCGACCCGGACCGGGAATCCGCCGACCGGTTTCCAGGTGAGGTCGTAGTTCCATTCGCCCCGGTGCTCGGCGTGCAGGCTGTGGCCGTACACGGCGGAGAGCCGGCGGGGGACGGTCCGGTACGGCATCCGGCGGCTGACCCGGGCGAGCATCGCCAGGGCCGGCCGGCGGACCAGCCAGGGCAGGTTGAGATCGAAGAACGGGCTGTTCAGGAAGAGTCCGTCGACGACTCCGGCGGCTCTGCGCTCGTGTGCCCAGAGCGCGGTGACCAGACCGCCGGTCGAGTGTCCGTTGACCAGCAACGTCCGGTTGCCGTCCGTCTCGCGGATGATCCGGGCCGCCGCGTCGAGTTCCGGGAAGTACTCGGTGACGTCGTGACAGAAGTTCGGCGTCTGGTGCGGCAGCAGGCTGCGTCCGTGCTTGCGCAGGTCGAGCGCGTAGAAATGCCAGCCCTGCTCGACGAAGAAGTCCGCCAGGTGGGTCTGGAAGAAGTAGTCGACGAAGCCGTGCACGTAGAGCACCGCCCGGTCGCTCGGCCGGCTGGCCCGGCGCCGGACCAGGGTGGCCACCACCGGTCCCTCGGCGTCGCGGCCGAGATCGATCGTCTGCCGCTCGTAGGGCGGTCCGAGCAGATCCGGTTCCACCTCCCCGACGCTACTCGGCAATACCAGATCGGTCTTTGATCAGGGCTTTTTCCACAGGGCGTCGGGTTGTCCACAGGCGTGTCGGCCACGGTGGCGGCTTTGCGGGTACGGCGGTGAGGCTGTCGGTCGAGTCGGCTCGGACGGGAACAACTGGATCCCTGTGGAGGGACGATGTTCGACACTTACGTAACGGTTGTCGGCAATGTGCTGACAGCTCCAGAATGGCGGCGTACCACCCAGAGCGGCACCCTGGTGGCCAACTTCAAGGTGGCCTCGACCGCCCGTCGCCTCGATCGGGAGAGCGGCCGGTGGGTCGACGGCAACAGCCTGCGGGTCAGGGTGAACTGTTGGCGCAAGCTGGCCGAGGGGGTTGCCTCCTCGGTGATGGTCGGCGACCCGGTCGTCGTGGTCGGCCGGCTCTACACCCGGGACTGGACCGACGACGCGGGCAACCACCGGACCATGTACGAGTTGGAGGCGGTGGCCGTCGGCCACGACCTGTCCCGGGGAAGGGGGCGGTTCTCGCGCAACCGGCCCTCGATGGCGACCTCCTCGATGGAGGAGGCCGAGGCCGAGGCCCGGGTGCACGGCGAGACCACCGAATCGGTCCCGCCCGACGAAGCACCGGTACTGCCCGACGAGCGCCCGTTCGACGACGACGGCGACTACCGGGGCCTGCCGGTTCCGTCGGGTCAGGGCCTCGACTCCCTGCACCTGCCCGCCGATCACTTCGACGGGCTGGACGGCGTCGACGGGCTGGACGGCGTCGACGCGGCCGATCTCGGGGACGACGAGGTCGCACCCGGCACCAACGGTGCCGACGAGGACGAGCAGGAGTTCCGGGACGGGCCCGACGTGGACACCACGGACCTCGGCAAGACCGGTGGCGCCGGTCGTGGCCGACGTGGTCGTGGCCGTACGCCGGTATCCGTCTGAACCCACCACACATCCGGGCCAGGCACTCCGGTCGGAAAGGGGTCCGATCTCACCGTGCCTGGTCCGGCGGTCCGGTCCGATAGTCGGCCGGACAACGGTTCGCCCGGATCGACGCGGTGGTCGCCTCCGCACCGCCGTCCGGGCTGACCGAGGGTGGGGAGATCGGTCGCGGCACTGGCCGATCTCCCCACCCGAACCGTCTAGGCGGGCAGCCTCGAATTCGCCGCACGGTCTCAAAGCGAGGGGCGATGTGGTACTGGCGAGCGGGTCGCACCGCCGTCGGAGGGCCTCGTGCCCGGGCATCGCAGGGTTCGGCCGGCCCTGCGGGCTATGCCCTTGCCCGGGACGGGCTTCCGGAATCCTCGCGAGACTCCTGATCGCGTCGGGGTGCCGGCACCGCCCCGGTCGCCTGGCTCTCCGAACTCACCCGCTCCGGCCGCTCCTGCCCCGGCCCGGCAGCATCGCCACCCGACACCCCCGCCGGCTCCGTCCCCGCTGGCGCCATCCCCGCCGGCTCCGTCCCCGCCGGCTCCGTCCCGGCGGGCTCCGACCCGGCATCCGGAGTCGGTTCACCGGGTCGGTCGGGCTGCCGTTGCCGTACGACACCGGGCGGCAGCGGTGTGGGTCGAGGTCGACGCCGAGGATTGAGCAGACGCATCATCGGCGTCTCGACGAACCGGAAGAGCAACCAGGCGGCGAACAGGCTCACCACCAGCATGGCGAGCGCGACGGCCGGCCCCTGCCAGCCGGGGAACCCACCGCTGTGCCCGGTGAACCGGAAGATGGCCTTGATCAGGAAGACATGGACCAGATAGAACGCGAACGACACCTCGCCGAGCCAGACCAGGGGACGGGACCGCCACGGGGACCAGCGACCGGTGGTGTCCGCCCGGGCGGCACTGGCGATCACCAGGATGTAACCGAAGGCCAGCACGGTGGTCCAGAGTTCCGCCCGGATCCACTCCATCGACGCCACCCAGATCGCGACGAAGAGACCGGTGGAGAGGAGCAAACCCGGCCCTCGCCACTTCCCCCGCAGCATGAGTTCGGCGGCGGCGACGCCCATCCAGAACTCGAAGGAGCGTACGACCGGGAAGATCTGCGTGAACCACCAGCGGACGGTCTCCGGCAGCAGTTGCTGGCCCGGCCACATCAACAGGATGAGCAGGGGCATGGCGACGAGCACGGCGTAGAGCTGCCACGCCCGCATCCGGCGGATCAGCGGGAGGACGAACGGCAGCGTGAGATAGAAGAACATCTCGCAGGCGAGCGACCAACTGACGTTGTTGATGCTGTAGAAGTAGCCGTCGACCGGGATCCAGGCCTGCACCAGGAAGAGGTTGGCCAGCGCCGCCTTGATGTTGACGGGGTCGGCCCAGTACAACCCGAGGGCGATGACCACGGCCCAGGTGACGACGTGGTTCGGGTAGATCTTCGCCGCCCGACGCCGCCAGAACGCACGCTTCGTGTCGCCGGGCCGGGCGGACCAGACCAGCACGAAGCCGCTGAGGATGAAGAAGAACTGCACCCCGGAGAGGCCGAGCGTGAAGACCCAGTCGACGATCTGGCGATAGTCGGGCTCGGCGACGATCTGCATGGTGCCGATGTGAAAGCCGAAGACCAGCATCGCGGCGACCCACCGCAATCCGGTCAGGGACGGCAGCCGGTGCAGTCCACCGTCCGCACCGCCTCGTCCCGTCCGGCCGGCACCCGCCGCCGAGTCGACGCCGCCCCGCCCGCCGCCATCCCCGGCTCGGTCAGTCTCCGCCGCTCGGTCGATCTGCGCCGCTCGGTCGGCCGGTACGACCCCACCGGCGGCAGCCGATCCGCCCGCGGACTCCCCGGTGACGGCCGTCACACTGGTCATCGGACCTCCTCGCTGGGTACATCGATGGCCAGCACTTACGCCTCCCGTCGGCCGGATTGTGCCGGGTGTCTGGTCGTACGGGGCCTCCCGGCTGGGTACCCCCGCCGTCGCGGGCTCGTCCGCGACCCTATCCGGTGACGTGCCGGCCCGCCGTCGGCGCATCTGCCGGTGCGCCTGCCCTGCCGACGGAGGCACTGGTCACCGGTGCGCCTGCCCTGCCGACGGAGGCACTGGTCACCGGTGCGCCTGCCCTGCCGACGGAGGCACTGGTCACCGGTGCGCCTGCCCTGCCGACGGAGGCACTGGTCACCGGTGCGCCTGCCCTACCGACGGAGGCGCTGGTCAGCGGAGCGGCGATCGGCCTCCGGGCGGCCGGACTAGGCTCCGGCGGGGGAGGTGGTCGCAGTGCGGCCAGACAGCAGGTTGCCCGGAACCGACAGCAGGTCGTCCGGAACCGCCGACGAGGCGGGCTTGCGCGGCAGGATGTGGCCCGCCGGGGCGAACCGGACCGGCAGCCGGGGCGCGGCGTCCGGGTGGCTGGGCAGCGGTGCGGCGAACGCCGCCGGACTGGCCGCCGGCTATGCACTCGACGCGCTCCTCGGTGATCCCCGCCGGGGGCATCCGGTCGCCGGGTTCGGGCAGTTCGCGGCGGCGCTCGAACGGCGGTTGTACCAGCCCCGGCGTACCTCGGGGGCCGGGTTCGCGGCGCTGGCGGTCGGCGTACCAGTGGTGCTCGGCGCGGCGGCGGCGGCCGCCACCCGGCATCGGCCGCTGGCCCGCGCGGCGCTGGTCGCCGCCGCCACCTGGACGGTGCTCGGCGGGCGGACGCTGCGCCGCGAGGCCACGGTCATGAGCCAGGCGCTTCGCCGGGCGGACCTGCCGGCGGCCCGGCAACGGCTGGGCCACCTCTGCGGACGCGACCCTGCCGCACTCGACGAGCCGGAACTCGCCCGGGCCACCGTCGAGTCGGTGGCGGAGAACACCTCCGACGCGGTGGTCGCGCCACTGGTCTGGGGTGCGGTGGCGGGACTGCCCGGTCTGCTCGGCTACCGGGCGGTGAACACCCTGGACGCGATGGTCGGGCACCGCTCGGAGCGGTACGCCCGGTTCGGCACCGCCGCCGCCCGCCTCGACGACGCGCTCAACCTGGTGCCCTCCCGGCTGACCGGGCTGCTCACCATCGGCGCCGCCCCGCTGGTCAGGGGAGACCGGACACGTGCCTGGCACGTCTGGCGGCGCGACCGGGCGGACCATCCCAGCCCGAACGCCGGACAGTGCGAGGCGGCGATGGCGGGTGCGCTGGGCGTCCGGCTGGGCGGCCGCAACGTCTACTTCGGACGGTGTGAGGTGCGGCCCTTCCTCGGCGACGGGCCTCGGCCGGAGGCGCGGCACATCGATCGGGCCGCCCGGCTCTCCGGCGCGGTCGGGCTCGCCGCGCTGGGCGTGACGGTGGCGTACGCGGCGACCAGCCGGCCGCGTCGGGTCACGACCGGTTGGCTGACCCGCCGGTTGACCCGACTCGGTGCCCGGTCCCACATGGAGAGTCCGTCGGGTCGGCGAGCCCGGCCGGGTCGGTGAGCGCCGTGCGGGCCGCGCGCGGTGGACTGCTGGTCGCGGGCACCACCTCGGACGCCGGCAAGAGCGTGCTCACCGCCGGTATCTGCCGCTGGCTGCACCGCCAGGGGGTCAGGGTGGCGCCGTTCAAGGCCCAGAACATGTCCAACAACTCGGCGGTGGTGATCGGGCCGGACGGGCGGGGCGGGGAGATCGGTCGAGCCCAGGCCATGCAGGCCGCCGCCTGTGGAGTGTCGCCGGACCTGCGGTTCAATCCGGTACTGCTGAAGCCCGGTAGTGACCGGTCGAGCCAGGTGGTGCTGCTCGGCCGGGCGGTGGACACCGTCACCGCCGGCAACTTCCGTGCCCTCCGTCCCCGGCTGGCGACGGCCGCCTTCGAGGCGCTCGCCGAGCTGCGCGCGGAGTACGACGTGGTGGTCTGCGAGGGAGCGGGCAGCCCTACGGAGATCAACCTTCGGGACACCGACTACGCCAACATGGGCCTGGCCCGGCACGCCCGACTGCCCACGATCGTGGTCGGCGACATCGACCGGGGCGGCGTCTTCGCGTCGATGTTCGGCACCGTGGCCCTGCTGGACGCCGCCGACCAGGAACTCGTGGCCGGCTTCGTGGTCAACAAGTTCCGGGGCGATCTGGACCTGCTCCGTCCCGGCCTCGACATGTTGAACCGGCTCACCGGACGGCCGACGTACGGGGTGCTGCCGTGGCACGTCGACCTGTGGCTGGACGCCGAGGACTCGCTCGCCTACGGGCGGGTGCTCGGCCGCCCGGCGCCGCCGAAGGGCGGTGAGTGGCTGGACGTGGCGGTGGTCCGGCTGCCCCGGGTCTCCAACGCCACCGACGTGGAGGCGCTCGCCACCGAGCCGGGGGTACGGGTCCGGTTGACCGTCGAGCCGGCCGAGGTGGCCGCCGCCGATCTCGTCGTACTGCCGGGCACGAAGTCGACGGTGGCGGACCTGGAGTGGCTGCGCCGTACCGGGCTGGCCGACGTGGTGCACGCACACGTGGCCGCCGGTCGACCGCTGCTCGGCATCTGCGGCGGTTTCCAGATGCTCGCCCGCAGCATCGACGACGAGGTGGAGAGTGGGCGTGGCCGGGTCGCCGGCCTCGGCCTGCTGCCCATCGAGATCACTTTCGGCGCCGCCAAGACCGTGACGCGCTCGGCGGGCACGGCGTTCGGGTCGGTCCCGGTCCAGGGCTACGAGATCCACCACGGGTACGTCTCCAACGCCGACCCGGCACCGTCGCCGCTGATCCGCTCTTCGGACGGCCGACCGGAGGGAGCGGCGCTCGGTCACCTCTTCGGCACCCACTGGCACGGCGCCTTCACTTCGGACGGGTTTCGTCGGCGCTTCCTCACCGAGGTGGCCCGACTGGCCGGCCGGCACGGCTTCCAGGTCGCCCCGGACACCTCGTTCGCGGCGGCCCGGGAACGCACCCTGGACCTCCTCGGCGACCTGGTGGAGGAGCACCTCGACACCGCCGCCCTGTGGCGGCTCGTCGAGCAGGGGCCACCGGCCGGGCTACCGTTCGTCCCGCCGGGCGCACCGCCGGCCCCCGCCCCCGCCTCCGCCTCCGCCCCCGCCCCCGCCTCCGCCTCCGCCTCCGCCTCCGCCTCCGCCCCGGGCGTTCCGACGAGATAGCCGCCCATTCGACGGGAGGCTCCGGGGCTGCCGGGCGACGGCGGTGGGAGGCTCCGGGCTGTCGCGTCGAGGGCAGGGATCACCTCCGCACGTCGGCCGGGCCGTCGGCACGGGGGAGTCCGGCCCGCCGCCACGCCTCGAAGCCGCCGATCAGGTCCGTCGCCCGCCACAAACCGACGCCGCGGAGGCTGGCCGCCGCCAGGCTGGAGCTGTAACCCTGCCGGCAGACCACCACGACTTCGAGGTCGTAACCGACCGCCTCCGGGATCCGCGACCCGCTCGCCGGATCGAGTCGCCACTCCAGTACGGTCCGGTCGATCACCAGTGCGCCCGGCAGTTCGCCCTGCTCCGCCCGCTGCTGATCGGTACGGGTGTCCACCAGCAGCGCCCCGCGCCGTCCGGCCGCGAGCGTCTCCAGCGGCGTCAACCGGCGTACCCCGACACGGGAGCGAGCCAGCAGTGCGGCCACCCCCCGATCCTGATCCGACACCGGATCAGTGTCTCCCGGCCCAGGTCAGCCCGGAGTAGGGTCGGCCGGATGTCACCCGTGGTCGAGGCGTACGCCGAGTTGGCGGCGCGGATCCTGCGCCGGCCGGCCCGGCTGGGACCGACCCGGCTGGTCGCCGTCGACGGGCCGAGCGGAGCCGGCAAGACCGTCTTCGCCAGCCGGCTGGCGGCCGCGCTCGACGCCGCCCCGGCACTCGACGACACCCTCCGATCCGCCGACGGACCCTCCACCAATCCGGCCGACGGACGGAACCCGCCGCCCGATGGACGGAACCCGCCGGCCGACGGACCGAAGACGCCGGCCGACGGACCGAAGACGCCGGCCGACGGGCCGAAGACGCCGGTGGTGCACACCGACGACCTGCTCGACGGCTGGGCGGACCAGTTCACCTTCTGGCCCCGGCTGGAGGAGTGGATACTCGCCCCGCTGCGGGCCGGCCGCCCGGCACGGTACCGCCGCTACGACTGGACCCGTGGCCGCTTCGGGCCGGACTGGACGGTGGTGCCGCCCGCCCCGGTGGTGATCGTCGAAGGAGTCTCCAGCGCCCGTGCGGTGATCGCCGCCGAACTCAGCCTCGCCGTCTTCGTGACCGCACCGGCGCGGCTGTGCCGGGACCGTACCCTGGCCCGGGACGGCGCCGCGCTGGCACCTCGACTCACGGTCTGGCGTCGCGGTGAGCGGGCGCACTTCGCCGCGGACCGTACCGCCGAACGGGCCGACCTGGTGGTGGACGGCGCCGCCGGCCCTGCGCTGGACGCCGCCGCCTTCGTCCGCGTCCGGTGACGGACTGACCCTGGTCCGCTTATGGACGTATCCGGGTCGCTGCGGCACGATCGGCAGGAGAGGCCGACGCAGCGGCGGGCGGGGGGACACCATGACGACCGACGGCACGAGTCCCACTCCGGCCCGACGGAGGTTGACACTCAGCGGGATCAGCTCCCGCGCCTGGGAGCATCCGGCCGACCGTGGCGCGCTGACCGCGCTGCGCGAGCTGCGCGGCTTCGACGACGTGGTCAAGGCGTTCTTCGGGATGTGGAACGAGCGCGGCTTCCGGCTCTCCTATCTGGCCGCCGCGATCCGGGTCGACCACCGGCAGTATCCCCGGGTCTACCGGCTCTACGCCGAGGCGGGCGCGGCGCTGGACGTGGCCGAGCTGCCGGAACTCTTCGTGACCCAGTCGCCGTGGCTGACCGGTGAGGCGATCGGGCTCGACCGGCCGTTCATCGTGATCAGTTCGGCCGCGGTCAACCAGCTCGACGACGACGAGCTGCGTTTCCTGCTCGGCCACGAGCTGGGCCACGTGGGCAGCGGACACGCCGTCTACAAGACCATTCTGACCATCCTGACCCGATGGGCGGCCAACCTGAGCTGGCTGCCGGTCGGCGCGCTCGCACTCCGGGCGATCATCGCCGCGATGCTGGAGTGGTGGCGCAAGGCGGAACTCTCCGGCGACCGGGCCGGGCTGCTCGCCGGCCAGGACCCGGCGGCGGCGCTGCGGGTGCTGATGAAGATGGCCGGCGGCGGCGACCTGAGCCAGATCGACACCGCCGCCTTCCTTGAGCAGGCATCAGAGTACGACGGCGGCGGCGACCTCCGGGACAGCCTGCACAAGATCCGGATGACCGCCTGGAGTACCCACCCCGTGCCGGTGGCCCGGGCGGCGGACCTGCGCAGGTGGGTCGACTCCGGCGAGTACGCCCGGCTGCTCGGTGGCGACTATCCGCGCCGGGAGGACGACGACCTGACCTCGGTCTCCGCCGAGATCAAGGCTGCGGCGGAGTCGTACCGGGAGGCTTTCGGACGCTCCCAGGACCCGCTGGTCGGTCTGCTGCGCCGGCTCGGCGACGGCGCCAGTGACCTCGGCGAGTGGGCCGGCGGCAGCGCGGGGCGGGCCCGCTCCTGGGTGAACGCGGCGGGCGAGGCCGCCGCCCGGGCCGCCGGGCGTACCCGCCGGGGCGGCAAGCCGGACCCGGCCGGCACCGCCGGTCCGGGCAGCGGGGCCGACGACGACGGGCCGGAACCGCGCGACGAGGAAACCCGGTAGCAGCCGCCCGCCGGCCACCATCCTCGGCGGATGGCGAGCGTCCCCGAGAGTCGGATCGGCGAGGTCGGCGGCGATCGGACGGGCAGGCCCGGGGGACTCCGACGACCGGCGCCGGCCGGCGGCGCATACGATCTTTGCCATGACCACGACTATCCGCACCGAGTCCGAACTGCGTGCCGCGATCGAGCGCGAGCTGCCCGGGGTACGGGCCGACCTGGAGCGGCTGGTCCGGATCCCCGGCATCGCCTTCGACGGCTTCGACCACTCCCAGGTCGAACGGTCCGCCGAGGCGGTCGCCGAACTGCTCCGCGGCTGCTCCCTCGACGTGCGGGTGGTCCGGTCCGGCGGCCAGCCGGCGGTGATCGGCCGACGTCCCGCCCCGCCCGGCGCACCGACCGTGATGCTGTACGCGCACCACGACGTGCAGCCCGTCGGCGACCTGAGCCTGTGGCAGAGCGACCCGTTCGAGCCGGTGGAGCGGGACGGCCGGCTCTACGGACGGGGCGCCGCCGACGACAAGGCCGGCGTGCTGGCCCACGTCGCCGCGTTGCGGGCCTTTGGCGACGCGCTCCCGGTCGGCGTGGTGCTCTTCGTCGAGGGCGAGGAGGAGTACGGCTCCGACTCGCTGGAACGGCTCCTCGTCGAGCACCGGGACGAGATCGCCGCCGACGTGATCGTGATCGCCGACTCCGGCAACTGGGACATCGGCGTACCGGCGCTGACGACCTCACTGCGCGGCATCGTCAACTGCTTCGTGGAGGTCCGTACCCTCTCCCAGGCGGTGCACAGCGGCATGTTCGGCGGCGCGGTACCGGACGCGCTGACCACGCTCTGCCAACTCCTCGCCACCCTGCACGACCCGGCCGGCGACGTGGCGGTGGAGGGGCTGGTCAGCACCCCGGGGGCCAGCGTCGACTATCCGGAGGAGCGGCTGCGTACCGAGGCCGGAATGCTCGACGGCGTCTCGTTCATCGGCACCGGGCGGCTGACCGACCGGTTCTGGAACAAGCCGGCGATCTCGGTGATCGGGCTGGACGCACCGCCGACCGCCGAGGCGCCGAACGCGCTGGTTCCGTCGGCGAAGGCGAAGCTGAGCGTCCGGCTGGCCCCGGGCGACCAGGCCGCGAAGGCGTACGCCGCGCTGACCGAGCACCTGCGCCGGCACACCCCGTACGGGGCGAGCGTCACCGTGACGCTGGAACACGACGGCGAGCCGTGCGTGATCGACGCCTCCGGCCCGATGTACGACGCCGCCCGGGCCGCCTTCCGGACCGCCTGGGACGGCGTCGAGCCGGTGGACATGGGTGTGGGCGGTTCCATCCCGTTCATCGAGACGTTCCGCCGGATGTTCCCGGACGCCGCGATCCTGGTGACCGGGGTCGAGGACCCGTACGCGCGGGCCCACGGGCCGAACGAGAGCCTGCACCTGGGCGAGTTCGCCCGGGTCTGCCTGGCCGAGGCGCTGCTGCTGGCCAAGGTCGCCGAGGCCGCCGCCTGACCGTCCGCAAGACCGCCGTATGACCGACGTCGGACCCTCCTGAGCTGGCCCGGGAGTCGGGGCCTCCTGAGCTGGCCCGACGCCGGGCCCCTCCTGAGCTGACCGCCCGGGGGTCGGGACCGGATCGCCGGTCACGACCCCCGGAGCACGCCCGCCTCGGCGGTCCCTGCCGCCGGGCCTCCCTGCCGGCTACTCGGCGGACGGAGGTGCCGCCGGCCGGCGCCGCCGGCCGAGTAGCAGCAGTACCGCACCGAGGAGCAGGGCGCCGGCCCCGACGGCGGCGATGGGGCCGGTCCGGACACCGGTGATCGGGAGTCCGTCGTCATCGTCCGCGCCGCCACCGCCGCCCGGCTGGTTGATCACGAGCTGTGCGCTGTTGCTCTTCGGACCGGTCTCCGTGGAGGGGCCCAGACCGCGGATAGTGATCTTGCCGTTCGTACCCGGCGTCGACGTGATTTTCACCCGTACGACCGAGGAGACCACGCCCTCGCCGGAGGCGGTCGCCAGCCACCGGCTGTCGGTACCGCAGTCGACCTCGGTCGCTTCGGCGATCTGCTCACCCTGCTCGTCGCGGAACGTGCACCACTGGCTGGGCAGCAGCACGGTGCCGCTCGGCGCGACGATCCGCCAGGCGGCACCGCCGTCCGACGGCCCGTGGTTGGTGATCGTGTACGGCACATCCACGGTGTCACCGACCGAACCGGTGACCTCGGTTGCCCGTACCTCCAGATCCTGGCTGTTGGGTTTGGTCCAGATGCTGAACTGGTCGACGTTGGGCTCCGCCCCGGCGGCCGCCGGGGACGGCGCGGTGCTGCCGGTCGTGGCCCGCCCCGGCGTGGTCCGCGTGATCCGGTCGCGTTGCCCGCTCCCGGCCCGCTGCTCCGCCCTGGTCCGCAGCTCGGCGACCCTGTCGGCCAGCGACGGCCCGGCCGGCGCTTCCGCCCGGCGCTGGGCCTCGGGGAGCGGCTGGTCCAGCTCGCCGACCTCGAACCGCCCGGTCTGCTCGGCGGGCCCCGGCAGGTTCTTGCCGAAGACGACGTTGAACGCCGCGTCGCCGGAGACCGGGTCGGAGAAGGCGACCCCGGAACCGGGTTCCAGGATCAGGTGCATCTGGCAGGTCACCCGCTGCGGGCCGTAGACGTAACCCGTGGGCGGCTCGCCGGGCAGATCGTCCTCGTAGACGCAGTCTCCGTAGCGCTCGACGAAGGTCGCCCCGAGCGGGAGGGTGATCGTCAGAGCGAAGCCGGGCAGCGTCCGGGTGCCGAAGTTGAAGACGGTGGTGTGCAGCGGGCGCCGGTCACCGCCGCCGACCCGCTGCGCCTCGGAACCGATGTCATCCACCTCGGCCACCAGGCCCGAGCCGGTGGCCCGGATCGTCACCGGAAGCTCGTACGTCGCCGAGACCGCGCCGTCGGGACCCTGGCCCGTGACGCTGACCCGGACCACCCCCGCCGGACCCGGCCGGGCGTTCGGGCCACTGCGCAGCATGAACGGCTGGACCACCCGCTCCTGCCCGGCCGCCAGTTCGCCGTGCCGGCAGTCCGCCGCCTTGCGGGACTGGTAGCAGTCCTCGGGGCCGGCCGGGACCACGAAAATGACGTCGTCGGTGGTGGGCTGGGCGTCGTAGACCGCACCGACGTCGGTGGCCGGTGCGTCCCCGGTGTTGCGCAGCCGGAAGCCGATGGTGGTGCCGGCGGCGTCGATCGTCGCGTCGACGGCGCTGGTGATCTGCAACTGTGGCTGTGCGGCGGCGTGCGCCGGGCTGGGTGCGGCGGTGAGGGCGAGCGTCGCGAGCACTGCGGCGGCAGCCGCGCCGAGCCGGCTGCCTGGGCGGAGGATGGCGTTCGTCATGACTCTCCGGGGGGTCTCGCCGGAGCCCGGGTCCGGGAACGGACCGCGTCTGGCTGGAGGGGAGTGTGGACAGAGGACGGATGGATGTCCGTACCCGAAGATAGCCCACTCGTCTCACGAACGGAGGTTCGCGGGAAGAAAGCGGAGAAAGCGCCCGGCGGGGTCGCCGAGGCGGTAAGATTTAGAACATGAGTACGAACGAGGCCATCGCGCGGCTCGACGCCGCGGTCAGTGCGCTGCGGGACGTCGACGTCTCCGCGTGGTCCGAGGATGCGCTCCGGGACCAGCTCGGCGAGCTTTCCACCGTTCTCTGTGCGCTCGATGCCGCCCTCGCCCGGGTGGCCGACAGCGTGCGCGCCCGGGGGCTGCGCATCGAGGAACCTGCCCCGGTCTGAGCGTCCCCGCCCAGCTCAGCCGGGGGATGAGGACGGGCCGGCCGAAAAGATGTCGGCGGTGGCTGCCAGGATGGAGCCGTGCGCTTCGTTGACCTGGCAGCCACCTCCGCCGCTGTCGCCGCCACCTCCGGGCGGCGGGCCAAGGTCGAGCTGCTCGCCGAGGCGCTGCGAAACCTCGCCCCGGAGGAACTCGTCGCCGGCTCCGGCTATCTGGCCGGAGAGCTTCGCCAGCGGCAGACCGGGGTCGGTTACGCCAGCCTTCGCGAGCTGCCGCCGGCGGCCGAGCAGCCGACCCTGACGGTGGCCGGAGTCGACGCGGCGATAGCCGAGCTGGCCGAGGTGCGTGGGCCGGGCTCGCAGCAGCGCCGCCGCGAGCTGTTGGCCGCCCTCTTCGGCGCCGCCACCGTCGAGGAGCGGCGGCTGTTGCTCGGCCTGTTCAGCGGGGAACTGCGGCAGGGCGCCCAGGCCGGGCTGCTGGCCGAGGCGATCGCCCGGGCGGCCGAGGTGCCGCTGCCGGCGGTCCGCCGGGCCCTGCTGCTCGCCGGTGACCTGAAGACGGTCGCGGCGGCGGCGCTCACCGGCGGCTCGGGTGCGCTGACCGGGTTCGCGTTGCAGGTCGGCCGGCCCCTCGCACCGATGCTGGCGCAGAGCGCGGCCTCGGTCGAGGAGGCGCTGACCGCTGTCGGGCTGCCGGCGGTGGTCGACGTGAAGCTCGACGGCATCCGCATCCAGGTGCACCGCTCCGGCGACGACATCGCGGTCTTCACCCGCAGCCTCGACGAGATCACCACCCGGGTTCCCGAGGTGGTGGCGGCGGTCCGGTCCCTGCCCGCCCGCGAGCTGGTGTTGGACGGTGAGGCGATCGCACTCGACGCCTCCGGCCGGCCACGACCGTTCCAGGAGACCGCGAGCCGGGCGGCCACCAGGGGAGCCCGCCGAGCGGTACGGGACGAGGCCGCCCGCACCCCGGGCGCGGCGGGAACTGGTGACGGCGCGTCGGGCGAGGCGGGAGCGATCGACGGCGCCTCGGGCGGGGCGGGAGCGATCGGCGACGCCTCGGGCGAGGCGGGAGCCGGCGGCGGCGCGGCGGGCGGGACGGAGGCTGGCGGCGTCGCGGGCGGCGCCCGGAGCTTCGGGGCAGCGCCGGTCGCGCCGTCGACGGCCGGCTCGGCGCGGGAGGTCGGGCCGGTGGACATCTCCGAGGTGTCCCGGATCGGCAGCTCCGGGACGGCACCGGCCGAGATCCCCGCTCCGGAGCGTCCGATGGCCGTCGCTCCGGCAGTGGCCGCAGCGGCCAACACCAGCGGTGGTGTCGTGCTGACGCCGTACTTCTTCGACATCCTGCACCTGGACGGCGTCGACCTGCTCGACGCGCCCGGACACGAGCGCTGGGCCGCGCTGGCCCGTACCGTCTCCCCGGCGCAGCTCGTCGAGCGGATCACCGTCGACACGGTCGAGCAGGCGTCGACGGCGTTCGCCGCAGCCGTCGACGCGGGACACGAGGGCATCGTGGTCAAGGCGCCCGACGCGGCGTACGACGCGGGGCGACGGGGCGCCGCCTGGATCAAGGTGAAGCCGAGGCACACCCTCGACCTCGTCGTGCTCGCCGTCGAGTGGGGCAGTGGCCGGCGCAAGGGCTGGCTGTCGAACCTCCATCTCGGTGCCCGCGATCCCGAGACCGGCGGCTTCGTGATGCTCGGCAAGACCTTCAAGGGGCTGACCGACGAGTTGCTGCGCTGGCAGACCGAGCGGTTCCAGGAGTTGGCGGTGGAGCGTGGCGACTGGGTGGTCCGGGTACGACCCGAACAGGTGGTGGAGATCGCCTTCGACGGCGTGCAGAGCAGTCCGCGCTATCCGGGTGGCGTGGCGCTGCGCTTCGCCCGGGTGCTGCGCTACCGCGACGACAAGAGCGCGGCGGAGGCGGACACCATCGACACCGTACGCGCCATTCACGCAGGTCGCCGCCCGGACTGACCGCCGTCGCGGTACCACCGGCGACTGGTCAGCGGTTGCTACGGTTCGGCAATGATCTTCCGGAACGCCCTCTACCGGCTCTACGCCCGCCGCCTGCGGGCGCAACTGGTCAGCGGCTCGCTGCCCCGGCACGTGGCGATGGTGATGGACGGCAACCGGCGGTGGGCCCGCAAGCAGGGCTTCGAGAACCCGAGCGTCGGTCACCGGTACGGCGCGGAGCACGTCGACGAGGTGCTCGGCTGGTGCGCCGACCTCGGCATCGAACACGTGACGATCTTCGTCGCCTCAACCGACAACCTGCGGAAACGGCCCTCGGAGGAGGTCCGGTACCTGATGGAGGTGGTCGAGCGGATCGTCGCCGCCCGGCTCGCCGAACGCCCCGGCCGGTGGCGGCTGCACCTCGCGGGGCGGCTCGACACCCTGCCCGACTCGACCCGGCACGCGCTGAAGCTGGCCCGGGACGCGACCGCCGAGCGTGGGGCGGGATTCCACCTCACCATCGCGGTCGGCTACGACGGCCGGGCCGAGGTCGTCGACGCGATCCGTTCCCTGCTCGACGAGGCGGCCCGGGCCGGTACGTCCCCGACCGAACTGGCCCAGCGGCTCACCGCCGAGGACATCGCGGCGCACCTCTACACCCAGGGGCGGCCCGACCCCGACCTGATCATCCGGACCAGTGGCGAGCAGCGGATGTCCGGTTTCCTGCTCTGGCAGGCGGCCTACTCCGAGCTGTACTTCTGCGACGCGTACTGGCCCGGCTTCCGGTACGTCGACTTTCTGCGCGCCCTGCGCTCGTACGCCGGCCGGCAGCGCCGGTACGGCGCCTGACCGGGGGGACAGCCGGCAGCCAGTCAGATCGCGGCCAGCGACCGCGCGTAGTTGACCTGCTGGTGGATCTGCTGCACCTGGAACTGGTCGCTGACCGGGATCCGGGCGACGTACTGCCGCAGCCCGTTGGTCACCGTCACCTGCACGGTGCCACGGTGCACGGTCTCCTTGATCAGCAGGAACAGCAGGCTGAACACGGTCAGCACGCAGAAGCCGACCACCGCCACCACGATCGCCCAGGTCGGCGTCTTCTGCTCGCTCTGCCAGTAGTCCGCGACGTGCCACTGTGAACCGGCCAGCGGCAGGTCGCCGCTCGGGGTGCGTACCGTCGACGGGGTGACCGCGATCTCGCCGATCTGCGCGACCACCGGCTCCGATCCGGCCGGGGGCGGCCACGCCGCCGCACCGCCCGGCTGGCCCCCGTCCGCCTGGCCCCCGCCCGGATGGGGCTGAGCAGGAACCGGATGAGGCTGCGCATGAACCGGATGCGGCTGCGCCGGTACCGGGTAGGACTGGCCCGGGTGGCCCGGAGCCGGCGTCGGTGTCGGCGGGTCGTCCGGGGTGTGCGACGGCGGATAGCCGGGCGAGACGGAGGCGTCGGTCGGCCACGGATCGGTCGGCGGCGGAGGCACGTCCGGCGCTCCGGTCGGGTCCACGCTCATGCCGGCTCCTCCCCAGTGCCACCCCGGCCCGTTCCGCAGACCTTAACCCGGACCGTGACCGCCACCACCGCGAGGTGTACCCGGTACGTCGACGTCCCACGCCCGACCGCCGGTCGACCCGCCGGCCGGGCTCAGGGGCTCGGTGTCGCGGCCGGCTCGTCCCGCCGGGCCGGACCGGCGGCCCGGTCCCGGTTCCTGTCGCCGTCCGGCGCGTCGCCGCGGGCCTCCCGGCGGGCCGCCCAGCCGAAGCCGACCAGGGTCAGCGCCGCGAACAGCCACCACTGCACGACGTACCCGCCGTTCTGCCAGTCGTTCTCGTGCCGGATCGGTATCGCGGAGAAGGCTGGGTCGGCGGCCGGGGTCTGCTCGTCGAGCAGCAGGTACGCCGAGTAGACCGGGTACGGCAACTCCCGGGCCAGCGCCGGTACGGCGATCCGCCGCGTCTCGATCCGACCGTCCCGCCGGGTGATCGCATCCGGCTTGCTCTCCGACAGGTGCACCCGGCCCACCACCGTCACCTCACCGGACGGTACGGCCGGGATCTCGGGCCGGGCCAGCGCACTCCCGCCGGGGAGCGGCGGGATCCAGCCCCGGTCCACCAGCACGGCACTACCGTCGGCCAGCCGCAGCGGGGTGAGCACCTCGAAGCCGACCCTGCTCTGCACGGTACGGCTGCGGATCAGGATCACGTTCGCGCTGTCGTACCGCCCGGTGACCGTGACCCGGGTCCAGGCCGCGCCGGCCGGCGGCGGCTGCCCGACGGTGCCGGCCGCGCCACCCGGCCGGGGCAGCACCCGGTCCACCGGCACCGGCGCCAACGTCGCGGTCTCGTCGATCCGCTCGTTGATCGCGGCCCGCTCCTGGTAGCGACTCAACTGCCAGTTGCCGAGCAGCACCATCACCGTGGCCGCGACCAGGGTCAGCGCGAGGATGCCCAGCCAGCGGGGGGTGAGCAGGAACCGGTACACAGCACGAGGCTACCCGGACCGTTCCGGCGGTTTCCCAGGTGGCCGGCTCGGCGGGCCGGCGCGGCGCGCGGTGCCGGGTATCCTCACGCGCGTCGGTTCGATCGACGGGTCGGGCCGGGCCGTCCCTCGCACCACCACACCGTCCGTACCAGAACCTCCGCACCGCCCGCACGGGCCGGTGACCGCGCCCCGAGGAGCCGACCATGATCGCCGCGCCGCGCGTAGTGGTGAGCGCACCGTCATCCGGACACGGCAAGACCGCCATCGCGGTCGGCCTGCTTGCCGCGCTGGCCGCCCGGGGGCTGGACGCCGCCGGGTTCAAGGTCGGCCCCGACCACACCGACGCCGCCTATCTCGGACTCGCCGCCGGGCGGCCCGGCCGCAACCTCGACCCCCGGCTCGTCGGCTCGCAGCGGATCGCCCCGCTCTTCGCGCACGGCTCCGCCGACGCCGAGATCGCGGTGGTCGAGGGCACGATGGGGCTCTTCGACAGCCTGGCCGGCCGGCCCGAGGTCGACTCGACCGCCGCGATCGCCACCACCCTGCGGGCCCCGGTGGTGCTGGTCGTCGACGTCGGCTCGATGGGCCAGTCGGTCGCCGCGCTGGCGCACGGCTTCCGGGCGTACGACGAGATGCTCTGGCTCGGCGGCGTGATCCTGAACCGGGTCGCCTCGGACCGGCACGAGCAACTGCTCCGGGACGCGCTGGACGACATCGGGGTACCGGTCTTCGGGGCGCTGCGCCGCCGGGACCTGCCCGCCGTACTGCCGTCCCGGCAGCACGGTGTCGTGCCGGTGATGCAGCGCGGCGTGGAGGCGTACCGGGGGGTGCGGCGGCTCGGCGAGGCGATCGCCGGAGCCGTCGACCTCGAACGGCTGCTGGCGCTGGCCCGCTCCGCACCCCGGGTACCGGTGACCGCCTGGTCGGCGGCGGAGGCGCTCGCCGAGCTGGGGCCGGTCGGCGAGGCACCCGCCACGGGTACGGTGGTCGCGCTGGCCGGCGGCCCCGCCCTGTCGTACTCGTACGCCGAGACAGCGGAACTGCTGGCGGCGGCCGGTGCCGAGGTGATCCCCTTCGATCCGCTCCGCGACGAGACACTGCCGGCGGAGGCCGGCGCGCTGGTGATCGGCGGTGCGCTGCCCGAGACGTACGCCGAGGAACTGTCGGCGAACCGCCGGCTCTGCATCGCGGTCGCCGAGCTGGCGCGTACCGGTCGACCCGTGATCGCCGAGGGCGCCGGGCTGCTCTGGCTGGCCCGCGAGTTCGACGGCCGCCCGATGTGCGGGGTGCTGGACGCCACCGGGACGAGCCTGGACCGGACCGTGGTCGGTTACCGCGAGGCGACGGCGCAGGCGGACACCCCGGTGGCCCGACTCGGTGCCCGGGTGGTCGGCTACAAGCAGCACCGTGGCGTCCTGACCCCACGGGCCGGGCAGACCCCGGCGTGGAGCTGGGGCGGTGGCCCGCCGGAGGGGTTCGTCTGGCGCCGGGTGCACGCCTCCCAGTTGACGTTGCACTGGGCGAGCAGCCCGGTGATCGCCAGCCGCCTGGTCGCCGCCGCCGCGTCGGCCGGTACGCCCGCCCCGGCGGGTACCCCTGCCCCGGCCAACCCTGCCCCGGCAAACCCTGCTTCAGCCAACCCGGCTCCGGTGTCGCCGGCCGTCCCGGCCACCCCGGCCGCCGCCGTGCCGTCCGCCGTGGCATCAGCCGGGCCGGTCGGAGCGGTTCCGCCCTCGGGCCCGACCGGCCCGGCCGCGCCGGTGTCACCCGCGCTGGCCGGAGCACCGGGTCCGGTCGCACCCTCGGCCCCGGTCCCGCCGTCCGCCCCGGCGGCACCGCCGGCCCCGGTCTCGTCGTCCGTCCCAGTCTCACCGTCGGCCCCGATCTCCTCGTCGGTCCCGATCTCACCGTCCGCCCCGGTCTCACCGTCGGGACAGGTCGGACCGGCTGCTCCGGTGTCGCCACCGGCACCCGCCGGTCGCCCCGTCCCGGCCGATCGCCTTGGCCCGGAGGGTCGCCCCGGCTCGGACGGCCGCCCCGCGCCCGCCGGTCGCCCCGGCCCGGACGGTGGTCATGCCCCGAACGGTGGTCATGCCCCGAACGGTGGCGCCGCGCCACCCGGAGCAGCCGGCCGGTCCGGTCCGGGCCGGCCGGGTGCCGTACCTCCGGGTGCCGCCACCCCGGTTGGCGGTCCGCCGCATGGTGCGACTGGCGGGGCGTCGGCCGGTGCGCCGAGGCCGGTCACCGGTCCAGCCGGGGCAGGACCGACACCGCAGACCCGGCCACGGCCGGCCGGCGCGGTCGAGTCTCCCGCAGCGATGGCCGCGCCACGTCCGAGGCCGGTGCCCGCAGAGGAGCAGCCGGTGCCCGTCGACGAGCAGCGGGTGCCCGGTGGCAGCGCGGACCGGCCGGGTCCGTCCCGGGCCGGCGACGGATCGGGTACGGCGCCCGGGGCGGCCCGGACGGGTACCGAGTCGGCAGCGGACGCCGCCGGACCGGGCGGGACGACCGGGACCGAGCGGAGCGCAGGTGCGGTACCGAGCAGTCCGGCTGGCGGACCCGTGGGGTGATCCGGTCGGTGACCGGGCGGGCGGCTGCCCCCGAACCCCGGGGGACGGCCCTTCCCGGCCCCGGTGGGCGGGTCGGCGCCACCTCCGGGAGCCAGTGTTCTGCGTGGATGTCGGGCCCGGCGGGCATGAGCCGATATGAGGTGGCGGATGTGACCGAGTGGGCGGTTCGGCACGACCGGATCGGCAGCCGGCCGGGCCGGTGGGAGACGGTCGGGAGGCGACCCGGCGGCGAATGGGGTGAGTCGGCGGAATGAGCGGAGAGGTGGCGGTGCGCCGCTTTCCGACCCTGACCGTGTCGACGCCACGGGTGCACGTACGGCCGTTGCGCGGCACGGACGCGCAGGCGGTCTCGGCGATCTTCGCCGACAAGCAGACCCGGCGCTGGCTGCCGTTACAGCGTGAACTCGGCGAGATCGACGCCGAGGCATGGTGCACGGAGATGGCCCAGGAACGGCGGGACAGCGGCAACGGCGACCACTACGGCATGATCCGGCGCGAGGACGAGCGGCTGGTGGGCTGCCTGTGGACGAAGCGTACGGACTGGGGAGGCCGGGTCACCGAGGTGTCGTACGCGGTCGCGCCGGAGGCGCGCGGCTTCGGCATGGCGGCGGAGGCGGTCGACGCGATAGCCGTAGCGTTGATCCTGGAGCACGGCTTCCAGCGTCTCGAACTACGGGTGGCCCCCGGCAACACCGCGTCTCGGCGAGTCGCCGAGAAGGCCGGGTTCACCTACGAGGGGCTGCTGCGCAACGCCGGGTACGTGCACAGCGGCCGGGTCGACCTGGAGGTCTGGTCCCTGGTCGTCGCCGACCTGCACCGACACTGACCACCCGCGCCGTACGCCTCCCGTCAACCGGTCATCTCGTCCGAGGGTGGATTGAACTGGCGTACCGGCTGGTCCTTCAGCGCGCCCTTGAGGAACCCGGCGACGGCGTCGATCGGCTTGTTCGCCGGACCCGAGCCGACCGGGTTCATCGGGCTGTCCGGGTCGGAGAGGAAACTCGCGGCGGCCAGTTCGGGGGTGTAGCCCACGAACCAGGCGGCCCGGTCGCTGTCGGTGGTACCCGTCTTGCCGGCCACCGGCCGACCGACGATGCCCCGTACCCGGTCGGCGGTGGACCAGCCGCCGCAGGAGCCCCGGGCCGGGGTGTCCCCGGTCGGGCACCGGGCGGCGTCGGTGGCGGCCCGGGCCGCGTCGGCGCTGACCTGCTGGCTGCACCGGGGGAGCGCGATCTCCAGATCCATCCCGGAACCGCTCCGGTACGTCGCCGGGGTGCCGTCCGGCCCGACGATCGAGCTGACCGGCAGCGCCTCGCAGAACCGTCCTTCGGCGGCGACGGCGGCGTACGCGTTGGCCATCTCCAGCGGGGTGACGTCGGAGACCCCGAGGGTGAACGAACCCCACTTGTTCGCCTGGCTCGGTGACGCCTGGCGCTTGTCGATGTCGGTACGCCACTGCAAACCCAACCGTTCGGCCAGCCGGACCACGTTCTCGGCCCCGACCTTCTGCTCCAGCCAGACGAAGTACGTGTTGACCGACTTGCCGAAGCCGGACCACATGGTCTGGTTGCCGCTCATCGCGCCGCTGGCGTTGGACGGGCACCAGTATCCGCCGCAGTCCGTCGGGCCGCCGCTGCCGTCCGGATAGATCGAGACGAACCGGTGCGGGGAGTTGAACGCCGTGCTGAGTGGCAGCCCGGCGTCCAGCGCGGCGAGCATGGTGAACATCTTGAACGTCGAACCGGCCTGGTAGCCGGGGAGATCCCCGCCGCCGAGCAGCGGGACCACGGTGTTCGGATAGTTGCCCTTCATCCGGTTGCGTTTGCTCGGGTCGGAGTGTGGCCCGTTCTCGCTCTGGTCCAGCGAGTAGGACCGGTTCACCGCCATCGACCGGACGTACCCGGTGCCGGGTTCGACCGCGACCAGGCCGTGTCCGTACGGGCTGCCGTTGGCCTCCCCGGCCTGCACCTGGTCGTCGGCGACCTTCTGCATGTTCGGGTCCAGGCTGGTGACGATGGTGTAGCCGCCCCGGCGCAGCCGGTCGAGGCGCTCCAGGGAGTTGCTGCCGAAGGCCGGCTGTGCGGCCCACCACGCCTTCAGGTAGTCACAGAAGAAACCCCAGCTGTTGCGCTCCTCCGGCACCGAGACGCAGTCGTTCGGCGGGTTGCTGAGGCGGAGCTGGATCGGCTCCGCCTTCGCCGCCGCGGTGGCCTGCGGGGAGAGGTAGCCCATCGCCTCCATCCGCTCGAGCACGTAGTTGCGCCGGTCGGTGGCGGCCTTCCGGTCCGAGCTGGCCGGGTCGTACGTGGTCGGCGCCTTCACCAGCCCGGCGAGGGTGGCCGCCTCGACCGGGGTGAGGTCCTTCGGCAGCTTGGAGAAGAAGATCTCCGACGCCGAGTAGATGCCGTACGCCCGGTGGCCGAAGTAGGCCGAGTTGAGGTAGCGCTCCAGGATCTGCGACTTCGTCGTCTCCTTCTCCAGGTCGAGGGCGAGTCGCATCTCCCGCAGTTTCCGCAGCGGCGTCTGCTCGGTGGCCTGCCGGGCCTCCATCGGCGTCTTCGCGCTGTCCCGCAGGGCCATCCGGACGTACTGCATCGTCAGCGTCGAGGCGCCCTGGGAGACTCCGCCGGCCTGCTGGTTGGCGACGAAGGCCCGGAGTACGCCCTTCGGATCGACGCCGTTGTGCTCGTAGAACCGGGAGTCCTCCGAGGCCACGATCGCCTGCTGGATGTACGGCGACATCTGGGAGACCGGCACGTACCGCCGGTGCTCCTCGTAGAAGGTGGTTATCAGGGTGGTCCCGTCGGCGGCGTAGACGTAGCTGGTCTGCGCGGGCGAAGAGGCGAGCAGGTCGGCCGGGGTCTTCTCCACCAGGTCGGCGCCGGCCTTGGCGGCCAGTCCACCGACCGCGACGAACGGGAACAACGCCGCCGCGACGACCACACCGGCGATGAGTCCGGCACGGAGCAGGGGTACGAGTCGACCAGAGGCGGAGCGGGTGGTGGGGTTGGTCACGTTTCCAAGCTATGATAAATCTCGGTAAAACATGATAAAGATTCGCAGATGTGCGAGTCTCCCGGCTGGCGGGTTCGACCGCTCCCGATCCGCTCCGGGACGGCGCTGGCCCCCGCGCCGGGGCGCCCGGCAGGATCATGCCCATGCACCGGCCCGCCCCCGCACCGCCCGCTCAGCCCGACCCGGACGCCCCAGTTCAGCCCGACGGGCACGCCCCCGCTCAGCTCGACCCGGACGGGCCGGATCTAGGCCACCACGGCGACGTCGAACTCGCTCCCGGTCTGGTGGATCTCGCGGTCAACGTGCAGCGGCACCCGATGCCGGCCTGGTTGCGGGAACCGATCGTCGCCGCACTGGAGACGCTGGCCGGCTATCCCGATCCGGCGCCGGCCCGGGCCGCCGTCGCCGCCCGGCACCGCCGCCCGGCCGACGAGGTACTGCTCACCGCAGGCGCCGCAGAGGGGTTCGTGCTGCTCGCCCAGGCGCTCCGGGGCGCCCACCGGCCCGTGGTGGTGCATCCCCAGTTCACCGAGCCGGAGGCGGCGCTACGCGCGGCCGGGCACCGGGTCGAGCGGGTGCTGCTGCCGCCGGAGACCGACTTCCGGCTGGACCCCGAGCTGGTACCGGCCGACGCCGATCTCGTCTTCGTCGGCAACCCCACCAACCCCACCTCGGTACTCCACCCGGCCGACGTACTGGCCGGCCTGGCCCGCCCCGGCCGGGTACTGGTGGTCGACGAGGCCTTCGCCGACTCCACCATCACCGAAGACTCCACCGTCACCGTCACCGCCAACTTCGGAGCGACGGTCGGCGGGATCGCCGAGCCCGAGTCGCTGGCGAGCCGGCGTGACCTCCCGGGGCTGGTCGTCGTGCGGAGCCTCACCAAGACCTGGGGACTGGCCGGACTCCGCATCGGCTACCTGCTCGCCCCGGCCGAGCTGGTCGAGCGGTTGGCGGCGGTACAACCGCTCTGGGCGGTCTCCAGCCCCGCGCTCGCCGCGGCGGCGGCCTGCGCCACGCCCGGCGCGGTCGAGGCGGAGCGCCGGATCGCCGCCCGACTCGCCGTCGAGCGGGCGTACCTGGTCCGGCGGCTCGGCGAACTGCCCCGGGTACGCGTCGCGGGTACCCCGGCCAGCGCCTTCGTCCTGGTGCACCTGCCCGGGGCGGCCCGGGTACGGCTGGCCCTGCGCGACCGGGGTTTCGCCGTACGACGCGGGGACACCTTCCCCGGTCTGGGCCCCGACTGGCTGCGCCTCGCGGTACGGGACACTGCCACCACCGACCTGTTCGTGGCCGCGCTGGCCGGAATCCTGGAGGAATGATGTTGGACGCCACCCTCGCCGGGATCGGTCCGCTCGACGAGGCGGCCATGGCCGCGGCCGCGGACCTGCACGCGAGGCTGACCAAGCCGGCCGGTTCACTGGGCGCGCTGGAGGAACTCTCGATCCGGCTGGCCGGGCTGGCCGGCGTCTGTCCGCCGCCGCTGCCCGAGCCCGCCGCAGTGGCGATCTTCGCCGCCGACCACGGGGTGCACGCCCAGGGGGTCACCCCGTGGCCGCAGGAGGTCACCGCGCAGATGGTGGGGAACTTCCTGGCCGGCGGTGCCGTGGTGAACGCCTTCGCCGGGCAGATCGGCGCGACGGTCACCGTGGTCGACGTCGGGGTGGCCACCCCGCTGCCCCAGGTGAAGGTGCCGGCACAGCGGTCGGCGCGGTCGGCGCCCCGGCTGATCAGCGCCAGGGTCCGGGCCGGCAGCCGGGACATGAGCGTCCGGCCCGCCCTGACCCGGGACGAGGCACGCAGCGCGGTCGAGACCGGCATCCGGGTCGCACACGAACTGCTCGACTCCGGGGCCGGGATCCTGCTGACCGGTGACATGGGGATCGGCAACACCACGGCGGCCGCCGCGCTGATCGCCGCCTTCACCGGAATCGACCCGGCCGAGGCCACCGGCCGGGGTACCGGGATCGACGACGTCACGTACGCCCGCAAGGTGGCCGTGGTCCGGGCGGCGCTGGCTCGGCACGTACCCGATCCGGCCGATCCGCTCGGGGTCCTCGCCGCGGTCGGCGGCCTGGAGCACGCGGCGCTGGCGGGTTTCGTCCTGGGCGGTGCCGCACGGCGGGTCCCGGTGCTGCTGGACGGGGTGAGCGCGGTCGCCGCCGCGCTCGCGGCGGCAGCCTTCGCCCCGGACGCGGTCGGCGCGATGGTCGCCGGGCACCGCTCGGCCGAGCCGGGCGCGACCGCCGGGTTGGACCGGTTGGGTCTGCTGCCGATAATCGATCTGGGCCTACGGCTCGGCGAGGGCACCGGCGCCCTGCTTGGCTATCCGGTGGTCGCCGGTGCGGTGCGGGTGCTGCACGAGGTGGCCACCTTCGACGCGGCAGGAGTGTCGGAGAAATGATCATGTATCCGCTTGCGCTGCGGCTCGCCGGCCGGCGTGTGCTGGTGGTCGGCGGCGGGGCGGTGGCGACCCGGCGCGTACCGGCGCTGCTGGAGGCGGAGGCCCGGGTGGTGGTGGTCGCCCCCGAGCTGACCCCGGCGTTGCGGGCACACGTCGACGCGGGACGGCTGGAGTGGGTGGCCCGGGAGTTCGCGCCGGCCGACCTCGACGGTGCCTGGCTGGTGCAGGTGGCGGTCGACGACCCGGCCGCCGCCGAGGCGGTCAGCGCCGCCGCGTTCGAGCGGCAGATCTTCTGTGTACGCGCCGACGACCGCGACGCCGCGACCGCCTGGACCCCGGCGGTGACCCGGTACGGCCCGCTCACCGTCGCCGTGCTCGGCGGCGGCGACCCTCGGCGCGCCGTGGCGGTCCGGGACGCCATCCGAGAGCAGTTGATCACCGGCGCCCTCTCCGGTGTCGCGGCAGAGCCACCCCCGCCACCCGGCCCGGACGGCGCCACCCCCGACGCCACCGCCGATGCCAGGGAGGGCGCCGCACCGACGCACCCGAGCCCCCAGAACGCCAACCCGGCCAACGCCCACGACAGCGGCAACACCGAGACCAACGGTCATGGTGACGGCAACCGCAGGACCGGCGCTGCCGCCGACTCCGGATCGGACGTTCCCGTGGCCGGCAACGGCGGTATGCCGGCGGGACGGGACGACGTCGATGGATCTGGGACGGTCGACGGGTCCGAGACGGTCGACGGGTCCGCCACGAGTGTCGTCGCCGGCCGAGCCATGCTGGCCGGGCTGCCGGAGCGTCCCGTCGGCCGGGTCGCGTTGGTGGGTGCGGGGCCCGGCGATCCCGAGCTGATCACCGTCCGGGGCCGGCGGCTGCTCGCCGAGGCCGACGTGGTCGTCGCCGACCGGCTGGTCCCCGGGCTGCTCCTGGACGAACTCCATCCCGAGGTCGAGTTGGTGGACGCCACGAAGATCCCGCACGGTCCGGCCGCCGCCCAGGAGGAGATCAACCGGGTACTGGTGGAGCGCGCCCTGGCCGGCGCCCGGGTGGTCCGGCTCAAGGGCGGCGACCCGTACGTCTTCGGTCGGGGTGGCGAGGAGGCGTTGGCCTGTGCGGCCGCCGGGATACCGGTGACCGTGGTCCCCGGGGTGACCAGCTCGGTCGCCGCTCCGGCTGCGGCGGGCATCCCGGTGACCCACCGGGGCGTGGCGCACGAGTTCACGGTGGTCTCCGGGCACCTTCCGCCGGAGCATCCCGACTCCCTGGTCGACTGGTCGGCGCTGGCCCGGCTGCGCGGCACCCTGGTCGTGCTGATGGGGCTGAACAACCTCCCGGCGATCGCTGCCGCGCTGCGGGCGCACGGCCGGCGGCCGGAGACCCCGGCGGCGGTGGTGCAGGAGGGTACGACGCACGGCCAGCGAGTGCTCCGGTCGACCCTGGCCGCCGTCGCCGCGGACGCGCTCGCGGCCGGTTTCCGCCCTCCCGCGGTCGTGGTCTTCGGCGACGTGGCCACGACCCTCGCCGCGGTCCCCTCCTCCGCCCCGTAGGGCAGGCGCGTAGCAGGTTCCGGAATGTGGTGGCCTCACGGACGCCGTGAGGCCACCACAGCACCGAAGTAGCGCGCGGATCACCCCCCGGAGGGGGTCAGGACTTGAGCATGTTGTCCAGGAGGAGGGCGCAGCGGATCAGGCCCAGGTGGCTGTAGGCCTGGGGGTGGTTGCCGAGGCCGCGTTCGGAGATCGGGTCGTACTGCTCGGGGAGCAGGCCGGTCGGGCCGGCGGTGTCGACCATCTGGGTGAAGAGCTCCTCCGCGTCCGACCGCCGACCGGTGCGCAGGTACGCCTCGATCAGCCAGGCCGTGCAGATGTGGAAGCCGCCCTCCCGGCCGGGCAGCCCGTCGTCCCACCGGTAGCGGTAGACCACCGGACCGCTGCGCAGGTCGGCCTCGACCTTCAGCACGGTGGCCAGGAACCGGGGGTCGTCGTCGGGCAGCAGCCCCGACAGGCCGATCCAGAGCGAGGAGGCGTCCATCTCCTCGTCGCCGTACGCCACCGTGTAGGCGCCGGCACCGGCGTGCCAGCCGAACTCCAGCACGTTGTGCCCGATCCGGTCGCGCAGCTCCACCCACTCCGGCCGGTCGCCGTCGCCGTGCCGCCGCACCACGTGCAGCGCCCGGTCCACCGTCATCCAGCACATCACCTTGGAGTAGACGTGATGCCGGGGTGGCAGCCGCGCCTCCCAGAGCCCGTGGTCGGGTTCGTGCCAGCGCCGGGCGACCGCCTCGACCATGTTCTCCAGCACACGCCACTCGGTGTCGCGTACCTCGCCGCGCAGGTCCGCGACGGCCGCCAGCAGGTCGGCGACCGGCCCGAAGACGTCGAGTTGGAGCTGGTGGTTGGCGAGGTTGCCGACCCGGACCGGCCGGGAGCCGGCGTACCCGGGCAGGGTGTCGATGACCGCCTCGGCGCCGAGTTCGTAGCCGTCGACGGTGTAGAGCGGGTGCAGCCGTTCCGGGTGCCCGCCGGTGCGCTCGACGCAGCCGTCGACCCAGCGCAGGAAGCCCTCGGCCTCGGCGAGCGAGCCGAGGTCGACCAGGGCCCGCGCGGTCATCGCGGCGTCACGCAGCCAGCAGTACCGGTAGTCCCAGTTGCGTACCCCGCCGAGTTCCTCCGGGAGCGAGGTGGTCGCGGCGGCCAGGATCGAGCCGCTGGCCTCGTGCACCAGGCCGCGCAGGGTCAGCGCGCTCCGCCCGACCAGGTCCCGGGCGGTGCTGGGCAGCCGCAGCCCGGCGACCCAGTCCCGCCACGGCTGCTCCGCCACCGCCTGCCGCTCCTGCACGGGTACCCGGTGGTGCTCCAGGCTGTGCGAGCCGAACCGCAACTCGCAGGTGACCTGGCCACCGGCGGCGGCCAGGTCGACCACCGCGCGGGCGGTCTCGTAGCCGCCGTCGTTCACGATCTCCCACTCGACGCCGGGGGAGTAGAGCGCGATCGGCTCGTTGGAGCCGAGCACCAGCAGCCCGTCGCCGAGCGGCTGGAGCTGCACGGCTACCTGGCCGAACTCGGGCCGGGGGGCGAAGTCCAGCCGGACCCGGCCGGCGCCGCTGAGCACCCGGACCAGGGTCGAGTCACCGCTGATCACCGCCGGGCCGCTCGGCACGCCGTCGGTGGAGGGCCGGTCCAGCCAGTCGGTGACGGTCAGCCCGGACCAGCGGGTCTCCACGGTCATGGTGCCGGTCCGGTAGCGCTGGCCGAGCGGCAGGCCACCGCGTTCCGGGGCGATGCTGAAATAGCCGGCCGGGTTGCCGCCGACCAGGTCGGCGAAGATGGCCGGCGAGTCGGGCTTGGGGTGGCAGAGCCAGCTCAGGCTCGCCTCCGGGGTGACGAGTGCGACGGTACGCCCGTTGGCGAGCATCGAGTGCCGCTCGATCGGTACGGCCCGCTCGCCGAAGAGCCAGTTCCGGCGTACCTCGAGCAGCAGCGCGAGCACCCGGGCGGCGTCGACCGGCTCGTCGATCCGGAAGGTGGCCCGGGTCTCGCCGGGGCCGATCTTGATGCCGACGTCCGGGCCGTGCAGCTTGGCGAAGGCGTTCTCGTCGGTGACGTCGTCGCCGAGGAAGAGGGCGGCGCTCGCCGAGAGCTGGGTGCGGAGCTGTTCGAGCGCGGTGCCCTTGTTGGTGGGGATCACCGACAGCTCGATGACCTCCTTGCCCCGGGTCACGGTGACGTCCGGCCAGATCGCCGGGCCGGCGTCCACCGCCGCGACGACCTCGGCGGCGACCTCGGGGTCGGCGCCCCGGGTGTGTACCGCGATGCTGGCCGGTTTGGTCTCCAGGCGTACCCGGCCCCGGCCGGCGACGATCTGGCGCAGCTCGTTGCGGAGCCGGGTGCGTACCTCGATCAGCTCGGGGGAGAGCCGCTCGACGAAACCGATGTCGAACTCGGAGCCGTGGCTGCCGACCAGGTGTACCTCGCTGGGCAACCGGGAGAGCGTGGCCAGGTCGCGCAGGGCCCGGCCGGAGACCACGGCGACGGTGGTCTGCGGCAGGGCGGCCAGCGCGCGTACCGCGGCGACCGACTCGGGCAGCGGCACGGCCTTGGTCGGGTCCTCCACGATCGGCGCGAGCGTGCCGTCGTAGTCGCAGGCGACCAGGAGCTGTGGTACCCGGGCGATCCGGCCGATGGCCGACCGCAGTTCGGGGTCGATCCCGTCGAGGGTGCGCGGACCCCCGTCGAGCAGGGAACCAACCTTCACTCGTCCTCCGTCTCGGGTACGCCCAACTCGTTGAGGAAGGACCGGGCCCAGTGTCCGACATCGTGCGTACGCAGGTGGCGCTGCATGATGCGCATGCGGCGCCGAGCCTCGACCTTGTCGACGTGGACCGCGCGCAGCAGCGCGTCCTTGACTCCGTCCGGGTCGTGCGGGTTACAGAGGAATGCCTGGCGCAGCTCGGTGGCGGCGCCGGCAAACTCACTGAGCACGAGGGCGCCGCCCGAGTCGGCGCGTGTTGCTACGTACTCCTTGGCCACCAGATTCATTCCGTCTCGCAGCGGGGTCACCATCATCACGTCGGCCGCGCAGTAGAGCGCGGCCAGTTCACTGCGACTGTACGACTGATGGAGGTAATGGACGGCCGGTACGCCGACCCGGCCGAATTCGCCATTAATTCGACCAACTTCGCGTTCCACCTTGACCCGGAGTGCCTGGTAGTGCTCCACCCGTTCCCGACTTGGCGTAGCAACCTGCACCATAACCGCGTCGGGAACTGTCAACTTTCCGTCAGAGAGCAACTCGCGGAACGCCTTGAGTCGAAGCTCGATCCCCTTGGTGTAGTCGAGCCGGTCCACCCCGAGGATCACCGTCTTCGGGTCGCCCAACTCGGTACGGATCTGCTTGGCCCGGGCCTGCACCGCCGGGTCGACGGCCATCCGCTCCATCTCGGCCACGTCGATGGAGATGGGGAACGCACCCGCCTTGACCTGCCGGCCGTCCACCTGGATCATCTGGCCCTCGTAGCGGAGGCCGAGCAGGTGCCGGGCCAGCCGGACGAAGTTCTGCGCCGCCAGCCGCTGCTGGAAGCCGACCAGGTCGGCGCCGAGCAGCCCGCGCAGCACCTCGGCGCGCAGCGGCATCTGCATGAAGAGTTCGATCGGCGGGAACGGGATGTGCAGGAAGAAGCCGATCCGCAGGTCGGGGCGGAGTTCGCGGAGCATCGCCGGCACCAGTTGGAGCTGGTAGTCCTGCACCCAGACCGTGGCGCCCTCAGCGGCCACCTCGGCCGCGGCCTCGGCGAACCGGGCGTTCACCAGCCGGTACGCCTCACGCCAGCGGCGCTTGTACGCCGGGGTCTCCACCGCGTCGTGGTAGAGCGGCCAGATCGTGGCGTTGGACTGGCCCTCGTAGTAGCGTTCGAGTTCCTCCGCGCTCAGTGGCACCGGGTGCAGCCGGATGCCCTCCAGGTCGAACGGCTCCGGCGCGGCGCCCACTCCGCCGGCCCAGCCGACCCAGGTGCCCTGGTGCTGGGCGAGCACCGGATGCAGGGCGGTGACCAGACCTCCGGGGCTGCGCCGCCACTGGCGTCCCTCGGGAGTTGTCACCTCGTCGACCGGCAGGCGATTCGCAACGACCACGAACGAGCTACGTACGGTCACAATCAGTGCACCTCCGGTGATGACGGGTGGTCCACCGCTGAGCGTACTGAGCGTAGCTGCGGTGCCTAACCCCCAGTGCCACAGTTACTGCCCTGCGGGACGCGGTGCGAAAACACAAAGGTGATCATGACCACCCGTTCGGTCCGGCCTCGGCTCCCACACCACCCTCCGGCGGAGGCTCGGCGGAGGGTGATGTGGGCGGGCCGGGCCGGACCTGTCAGGATTGACGATGGCGTTTTCCGCCGCACCGCGTGGCCGGCGTGACACCGACAGCGCGGTCCAAGCAAGCCCGACGTCGTGCTCGGTCGTAAACACGGCATTCGGGGACATCACATCCGTGGGAGGTAGGCCGCACCGTGGCCCAGTACATCTACGTCCTGGAGAAGGCGCGCAAGGCGCACGGCGACAAGGTCGTGCTGGACAACGTGACGCTGAGCTTCCTGCCGGGGGCCAAGATCGGTGTGGTCGGTCCGAACGGCGCCGGCAAGTCCAGCCTGCTCAAGATCATGGCGGGCCTGGACCGGCCGAGCAACGGTGAGGCCCGGCTGATGCCCGGCTACACCGTCGGGCTGCTCGCCCAGGAGCCGCCGCTCAACGACGCCAAGACCGTGCTCGGCAACATCGAGGAGGCGGTGGCGGAGACCAAGGCCAAGCTGGAGCGATTCAACAAGATCGCCGAGCAGATGGCCACCGACTACTCCGACGAGCTGATGGCCGAGATGGGGCAGCTCCAGGAGGAGCTGGACCACGCCGACGCCTGGGACGTCGACTCCAAGCTCGAACTGGCGATGGACGCGCTGCGCTGCCCGCCGCCGGACGCCGACGTCACCCAGCTCTCCGGTGGCGAGCGGCGCCGGGTCGCCCTCTGCAAGCTGCTGCTGGAGGCACCCGACCTGCTGCTGCTGGACGAGCCGACCAACCACCTGGACGCGGAGAGCGTGCAGTGGCTGGAGCAGCACCTCGCCAAGTACGCCGGCACGGTGATGGCGATCACCCACGACCGGTACTTCCTCGACAACGTGGCCGGCTGGATCCTCGAACTCGACCGGGGCCGGGCGGTCGGCTACGAGGGCAACTACTCCACCTACCTGGAGAAGAAGGCGGCCCGGCTGGCCGTCGAGGGGCGCCGCGACGCCAAGATGAAGAAGCGGCTGAGCGAGGAACTGGAGTGGGTCCGGTCCAACGCCAAGGCCCGGCAGACCAAGTCCAAGGCCCGGCTGGACCGCTACGAGGAGATGGCCACCGAGGCCGAGAAGACCCGGAAGCTGGACTTCGAGGAGATCCAGATCCCGCCGGGCCCCCGGCTGGGCAACACCGTGATCGAGGCGCACGGGCTGCGCAAGGCGTTCGGCGAGCGGGTGCTGATCGACAACCTGAGCTTCTCGCTGCCCCGCAACGGCATCGTCGGCATCATCGGGCCGAACGGCGTCGGCAAGACCACCCTGTTCAAGACCATCGTCGGGCTGGAGCAGCCGACCGCCGGCTCGGTCAAGATCGGTGACACGGTCAAGCTGTCGTACGTCGACCAGAACCGGGAGGGGCTGGCCGGCGACAAGACCGTCTGGGAGGTCGTCTCGGACGGGCTGGACCACCTGATGGTGGGCAAGGTCGAGATGCCGTCCCGGGCCTACGTGGCGGCCTTCGGCTTCAAGGGCCCCGACCAGCAGAAGCCGACCAAGGTGCTCTCCGGCGGCGAGCGCAACCGGCTCAACCTGGCGCTGACGCTCAAGATCGGCGGCAACGTCATCCTGCTCGACGAGCCCACCAACGACCTGGACGTGGAGACCCTCTCCTCGCTGGAGAACGCGCTGCTGGAGTTCCCCGGCTGCGCCGTGGTCATCTCGCACGACCGGATGTTCCTGGACCGGGTGGCGACGCACATCCTGGCCTGGGAGGGCGACGACGAGGACCCGTCGAAGTGGTTCTGGTTCGAGGGCAACTTCGAGGCGTACGAGAAAAACAAGATCGACCGGCTCGGTGCCGAGGCGGCCCGGCCGCACCGGGTCACCTACCGCAAGCTCACCCGTGACTAGTCCGGTGCAGGCCCGGCCGGCGGAGGCGGAGCGGTCCGACAGCCGCAGGTACGTCTACGACTGCACGCTGCGCTGGTCGGACCTGGACGCGTACGGGCATGTCAACAACGCCCGCTTCCTCACCCTCTACGAGGAGGCGCGGGTGGCGTTGATGTTCGCCGGCGGCCGGGCCTGGGGAGTCGGCTCGTTCGCCGACGGCGTGGTGATCTACCGGCACGAGATCGACTACCTCCGCCCGGTCGGGTACGCGCTGGACGGGACGACCGCCGAGCGCGCCCCGACGGTACGCATCGAGATGTGGATCGAGGATCTGCGGCAGTCCCGGTTCACCGTCGCCTACGAGCTCTTCGACCGTACGGTGCTGGCCAGCCGGGCCCGGTCGGTGCTGGTGCCGTTCGACCTCGAACAGCAGCGGCCGCGCCGGCTGACCGACGCGGAGCAGGAGTTCCTCCGGCGGTACCTCGTCGAGCCGGTGACCCGGGACGAGCCAGCGTAGGGAGCGATGCGGTGTCCGCTGCGGAGAAGGCTACGGCTGGTGGGCCGGTGGCGCCCGGTGCCGGGCACGGGCTCGCCGGCCTGCCGGACGCCGGTGCCTTTCTGGCCCGGTTGACCCGGCTCGACCCGGGCGCGGTGGTCCGGCTCCGCTCCGGGGCGCCCGGTGCGGCGGCCGGGACACCGGACCGGACCGTGCTCTGGGCGCGGCTGCCCTGGGACGTGCTGGTGGGCCGGGTGGTGGCCGGGGCCGGTCCGGGCGACGCCACGGTCTCCGCCGCCGAGCTGCTCGCCGAACTCGGCCGTGGCGGTGCGGCGCTGCCGCGTCGCCGGGACGCCGACTGGCGCTGGCCGGTGCCGGGCGGGCCCGGCACGGTGGTGGAGACCATCGCCGGTGCCGAGCTGCGCCGGATCGCGGTGGCGGCGGCGCAGACGCTGCGCGGCGCCGCCGCCGAGGGCGTCGCCGGCCGGGCGGTCGGCCAGCGCGCGGTCCGGGACGCCCTGCTCGACCACGTCGCGGTGGTGGTGACCGCGCCATCGGCCGACACCGATCGGGTACCCGACGCCGGCACCGCCGGCACCGATCCGGTACCCGGCGGCGGCCGGATCGAGATCTCTCAACGGCTGGTCCAGGCCATCGTCCGGATGGGCTTTCTCGGCTCCTCCGGCCCACCCGGTCAGGACGCCGTACGGGTGCGGATCATGGGTCGTTGGGTCGGATTGGCCGCACCATTCGGAGTGGCATGGTCACAGAAAGTCAGTCAGCTTGCGATAAAACCGGCGCGTGATCATCCGAACGGATGAGGCGGTATGGTCCAACCGTCCCGGGGCTGTAGTTGGGGGGGTGCTTCGAGCCGGCTGTACGGGTACCGTCGGGCCTCGGATCCAACGCAACGTAGGCACGTGGATCCGCTGGGGAGTGAGGTGCGCAAGCGATGCCGTGGTGGTCATGGCGCCCCGGCCACGCCGGTGGCGGCGAGCCGGAAACTCGAAGCAGGATCGCGTCGGACGGTGCCGTCCGGGTCGGGCCGCCGGCGCCCCGGGAGCCGGATCACGACTCCCGACCGGAACCCGACGCCCGACCCGGGGATCGGGCCTCGATCAGGGAGATCCCCCCGGTGATCGCGCCGGTGACGCTCCGCCGGGTCGGTGACGCGCTGGACCTGCTCGACGTCCGTTATCTCGCCGACGGCGACGGCAGCCTGCTGGCCATGTGGGAGCGGCACGCCGTGCTGTTCGCCCTGGAGGGGCCGGACGACGAGATCCTGGTGATGCGGGCCCGTCCACACTCGACCGTTCCGCCGGACTGGGCCGACCGGGCCTACCGGGTGGTCAACGAGTGGAACCACACCCGGCGGTTCTGCAAGGCGTACGTCGGTGACCCCACCGAACGCGGCCAGCTGCCCATCTACGCCGAGTTGCAGGTGCCGTTGAGCGCCGGTGCGCACGACGCCCTGCTCGTCGAGATGCTCGACTGCGGAGCCGCCGTGGCGACCACCTTCGTCGACTGGCTGCACGACGAGGGCGCGCTGCTCTAGGGGCGGCCCCCGGCAGGGTCAGCGCTCAGTGCGCCGGCCCCGGCGTCTCGTCCATCGTGTTGACCATGAAGTACGCGGCCCGCTCCAGGTACTGCCACAGGGTCTCGTGCTGCTCCGGCGACAACTCCAGCCGGTCCACGGCCTGCCGCATGTGGCGCAGCCAGGCGTCCCGCTCGACCGGCCCGACCCGGTACGGCGCGTGCCGCATCCGGAGCCGGGGATGCCCGCGCTGCGCGGAGTAGGTGTTCGGGCCACCCCAGTACTGGATCAGGAAGAGCCGCAGCCGATCCGCCGCCGGGCCGAGGTCGGCCTCCGGGTACATCGGCCGGAGCACCGGGTCGGTGGCGACACCCGCGTAGAACTCGTCGACCAGCCTCCGGAAGGTCGGTTCGCCGCCGATCTCCTCGAAGAAGTTCGGCGACGGGCGGGTCTGCTCTCGCTCACCTGCGGGATTCACCGCTCCATCCTGCCATTCGGGTGGGCGATCGTCGGCAGTCTGTGCCGTACCCCCGGTGCGGGCTGGCTCACACCGGCGGCGCTGCGCGGGCTCACACCGCGCCCACCGCTGGCGGACCGGGGCTCACACCGTGCCGATCGGTGGCGGCTCGGGGCTCAGACCGCGCCGATGCCCGCCTCGGAGGAGGGCGGCCTCGGGTTGGGCGGGGAGGTCGGTGCCGGGTGCTGGCCCGGACGGGCCGCTCCAGCCGCCGCCTCCCGGTCGGCGGAGCGGCGCTGGGCCTCCGCGATCGCCGCGTCGAACCGCTCCGGCTGCGGCCAGCGCAGCGCCAGCACCAGCATCAGCAGCACCCCGGCGGCGCTCCACAGCCCGACCACCCGGGGAATGGTGAACCGTTCGGCCAGCAGGCCGGTGGCGAGTACCGCCAGGCCCTGGGTCACCTGCACACCGGTGTTCATCACGCCGTTGGCCCGGGCCCGGTAGCCGTGCGGCAGGGCCAGCACGAAGAGCCCGTTCGTCACCGGCAACAGCCCGGCGACCGCGAAGCCGGCGACTGCGGCCAGCAGGGCGACCACCAGCGGCGGCGGGTTGAAGAGGGCGGGCACCAGGGCCAGCGGGGCGAGTACCGCGAAGAACCGGACCAGGGTCCGGCGCAGGTCCGGCCGGAGGGTCCGGCCGACCAGTATGCCGCCGAGGATGAAACCGGCCGGTGCGGCGACCATGATCAGCGCCTGGGTGACGCTCCGGTCGGCGCCCGAACCCGCGAGATCAGTGGCCCAGGCCGCGGCCAGCCCCTCCGGGACGATCGCGAACAGCATCGCGCAGAACACCATGATCGCGATGGCCCGCAGCACCGGGGTGCCGAACACCAGGGCGAACCCGGCACCGGTCTCCCGGAGCAGGTTTCGCCGGCCCCGCTCCGGCGGCACGGCGGGCCGGTGCCGGACGCCGAACCAGAGGATCACCGCGGAGGCCCCGAAGGCGACGGCGTTGAGCAGCAGGGCCAGGGCCGGGCTGTAGAGCGCGATGCCGGCCCCGACCGCGTAGCCGAGCACCTGGGCCGCCTGCCCCACGCTGCCATGCAGGGAGAGCGCGACGACCAGCCGGTCTCCGGTGAGCAGCAGGGGCAGCATCGCGGACCGGGCCGCCTGGCTGGGTGGATTCGCCAGGGTCGCCGCGAAGAGCAACGCCAGGATCACCGGCGTGTCCAGGCCGTCGATCGCGATGGCCGCGTAGAGCGGCAGCCGGACGAGGTCGCAGATCACCATCACCGTGCGGTACGGGTACCGGTCGGCGAGGGTGGTGAGCAGTGGGCCGCCGACCAGCCACGGCAGGTAGCTGGTGGCGAAGGCGGCGGCGGAGAGGGCCACGGACTGGCTCTGCTGATAGACCAGCAGCGTGACGGCCGCCTTGGCGAGATAGTCGCCGGTCCAGGTCAGTACGGTGGCCGCGAAGACCGCCCGGTATTCACGCTGGGCGAACACCTCCCGATAGGTTGCCGGCCGCTCGGGAGTGTGTGTCTCTTCGGACACCGGTGGGCCTCCATCGTTCTCGACCGCTGACCACGTGTGATGGGGCTGCCGGGAACGTTTCAGACGTTCTGATCAGCAAGGTCTTCGTTACGCTCCGGGAGGGAGCTAGTTCTGGATTCTGCCCGATCGTATGACAACTGGCTAGGGCGAACGGATAGATCGTCACATCTGCGACTGGTCGAACGGACCATACCCGACCGCCCGCACGGTACGCGACCCCTGACGGCCGGCCCTCCGGTCAGGCCATCCGGTACCCGTACGGCACCGTCCGGCGTGGGCGGCGGCGCCCCGTACCGATGCCGGGTCAACCGGTCGGCGTACCCGGAAGGGGTTGGGGTGCCTCAGGTCGCTCCACCCTGGCCGGTCTCCCCGTCGGCCGGCGGGGTCGACGGCCGGGGGAACATCCTGGTCGCGGCGATGCCGGCGGTGATGCCGGAGTTCTCCAGCGCCTCGGCCAGCCGGCGGCGCAGCTCGCGGGAGACCGGGAGCTGCCCCTCGGCGGTGGTCTTGGCGACCGTCCGGATCACCGAACCGTCCACGGTGATCTGCTCGACCCCGACCACCTCGGGCGGCTCCACCAGCTCCGGCGCCAGCTCCGGGTCGACCGCGACCGAGGCGGCGGCGGTCCGCAGCACGGCGGTGGCCTCCTCGGTACGGGCGAAGCCGATCGGCATGTCCACCACGACCATCGCCCAGCCCTGGCTCTTGTTGCCGACCCGGATGATCTCGCCGTTGCGGATGTACCAGACCACCCCACGGGCGTCCCGGACGGTGGTGATCCGCAGGCCGACCGCCTCGACCACCCCGGTCGCCTCGCCGAGGTCCACCGTGTCACCGACCCCGTACTGGTCCTCCAGCAGCATGAAGAGCCCGGCGAGCAGGTCCTTGACCAGCGTCTGTGCGCCGAAGCCGAGGGCCAGGCCGGCGATGCCGGCGCTGGCCAGCAGCGGGGCGAGGTCGAAGCTGAGCTCGCTGAGGATCTGCAACACGGCGATCGCGAAGACCACCGCCGTGGTCATGCTGCGCAGCACCGAGCCGATCGCCTCGGCCCGCTGCCGGCGCCGTTCGGGTACCACCGCCTGCGGGTCGGGCGCGGCGCTGGGGATCCGTTCGCGCAGCGGCCGGAGTACCGCCGGGATCCGGCTCTCCGAGGTGCTGCGTACCAGCCGGTTGATGGTCCGGTGCAGCAGGAAGCGGAGCAGGACCGCCACCAGCAGGATCAGCACGATCGTGGCCGGCTT
The DNA here is from genome assembly GCF_003030345.1 of Plantactinospora sp. BC1. Lineage (NCBI taxonomy): Bacteria > Bacillati > Actinomycetota > Actinomycetes > Micromonosporales > Micromonosporaceae > Plantactinospora > Plantactinospora sp. BC1. The sequence goes on along the minus strand of NZ_CP028158.1, from coordinate 6,993,416 downwards.
GATCAGGAAGAGGTTGCTGCCCTCGGCGAACCACGCCGACTTGGTCACCCGGTAGACCTGGTCGCAGAGCGGGTTGTCCAGGCAGCTCGGCTTCGGGTCCGGCGTCTCGGGGGCCGGCGTCGCGGCGTGTGGCATTCCGAGTACGGCGGCGGTGATCAGCGTCGCGGGGTTCACGAATGCCTTCGTACCGTACCGACGTCCGGCGGTCTCGGCCGACCCGCCGGCACGTGGCGGACGCCGCCGTCCCGCGACCGGGTCGGGCCGGGGGTCGGGACGGAACCGGTCATCTTGCCACGGGACGTGAAAGCTTTCTGCGGGACCCCCGATTAGTACGTGCAATCGCGTCGGCTATCGGGGACTATTGGCGCACGGACGCCGGTGATCGGCCGGCGTCGGCCGTGGTCTGGGCGGTCGTCGGCGCCTGCTGCCGACCAGCACCGGGCCGGGGCCGGCACCAGGCGGGCGAGGGAGCGGACGAGAAAACAACCGAGAGGGTGAGCGCGATGCCTGACATACGACCCACGGTGGGCTCCGGAGCGTTGGTGCTCAATGCCACCTATGAGCCGCTGTGTGTCGTTTCAGTGCGTCGGGCCGCCATCCTGGTTCTCTCCGCCAAGGCCGTCTGCGTGGCCGACGGGGAGGGGATCCTGCACAGTGCCCGCAACTCCCTGCCGGTGCCGTCGGTCGTCCGGCTGACCCGGTTCGTCCGGGTGCCCTACCGGACGCACGTCGGGCTCTCCCGCCGGGCCATCTTCGCCCGGGACAACTGGCGCTGCGTCTACTGCCGGGGCCCGGCCGAGACCATCGACCACGTCTTCCCGCGCAGCCGGGGCGGCCGGCACGCCTGGGAGAACGTCGTCGCGGCCTGCGCGAAGTGCAACCACACCAAGGGCGACAAGACTCCGGCGGAGCTGGGCTGGCGGCTGCACTCGCTGCCGACCGCGCCGAAGGGCATCGCGTGGCGGGTGCTGGGGCACCGGGCCCCGGACCCGCGCTGGGCGGACTGGCTCGACCTGCGCGAGGCCGAGGCGGCCTGAGGCCAGCCAGACCCACAACGGTCTGGTCGCCGGCATCCAGCCGCACCGCCGCCCGCCGCGCCGTTCGCCACCACCACCGCCCGCCGCGCCGTTCACCCGCACCGGGAACCGCGCGGCGGTGCGCGGGGTCAGGTGTGCCGGGCCGAGACCAGGGACGCGAAGACGATGACGTTGTCGGCGTACCCGGTGGAGCCGCCGACCCAGCGCCCGCCGCAGGTGATCAGCCGCAGCGACGGCCGGCTGAAGTCGCCGTAGACCTGGTCGACCGGCAGCTCCGACTTGTTGTACCGCCTGACGGAGTTGACCTCGAAGACCGCCACCGACTCGTCCTCCCGGTCCACCTCGATCTTGGCGCCGGGGCGGAGCCCGGAGAGGTCGTGGAAGACGGCCGGCCCGGTCCGGGTGTCGACGTGCCCGACGATCACCGACGGCCCGTACTGGCCCGGCGTCGGGCTCTGGCTGTACCAGCCGGCCTCGTCGCGGCGGTCCGACGCCGGCACCTCGATGGTGCCGTCCGGTGCGACCCCGACCGGATGCACCGGCGCGTCCAGATCGAGCGACCGGATGCCGATCGCGACCGGCGGGCTCGACTCCAGCACCGGGAACTTGCGCGGCGGTGCCGGGGCGCCGAACGGCAGCCCGCTGGGCAGCAGGGTGATCCCGGTGACGCTCTGCACCCCGAAGAGGGTGACGAGGACGCCGAGCAGCAGGCTGATCACCGGTACCGGCCCGGGGCGGCGGGCCCAACCGCGCCGGCCCGCCCGCCGGGGCGGCCGGGGTGGCGCGGCGGCCAGGGTGCCGGGCGGGGTGCCGTCGGCCGGATCCGGGCTGGTGATGCTGGCCGCGGTGGCCTGCCGGGCGAGCCGGGCCGTCCGGCGTCGCCACCGGTCGGTACGTGCCCACCACCGGCCCGTCCGGTCCCGCCACGTGCCACCGGCCGTGGGAGGGCGGAACATCGTCGGTCCGCGGGTCAGCTACTCGGTTCGGTACGCCGTCGCCGGCCGGCCACCCCGAACCCGAGCGCGAGTACGACGATGCCGAGACCACCGACGATCATCAGCGTCCCGCCCGGGCCGCCGGCCGTACCGCCGCCACCGGTGGCCGGTCCCTGACTGCCCTGGCTCATGTTCACCACGGTCAGCGTGGTGGTGGCGTTGTTGCCGTTCTGCTGGCAGGCCAGGTTGACCGCGTACGCCCCGGGAGCCTTGCTGCCCGGGATCGTCACCGACCCGGTCAGGAAGCCGTTGTCGGGGCGTACGATCACCCGGCCGAAGGCGTCCGAGTGCACCGTGGCCTGCTGGTTGTTCGCGCCGTCGCAGCTCGCCCGGATGTTGACCCGGGTACCCGCCTGGGCGGTGTTCGGGGTCACCTCGACGAAGGTGTTCGGTCCGGCCCGTACCGCGCCCGCGTTCCCGAGCAGCGGCCCGGGGACCAGCGTGGCGACGGTGACACCGGCGGCGATCGTACGGCCGACGACCTTGGCAGTGAGCATGATGTCCCTCCCCGGCGGTGCATCCCCTCGGCCGGGCACCCGTCGCATCGCCGCACGGGTCGGGTGCGCGACCGTCGTCGGGGGACGTGTTCCCACCGGTCCGGCGCACACACGCCTCCGGCGGGCCGACAACCGGACGATTGCCCTGGTCAGGCGCCCGAGGTGGGTGGGATGGGCAGCACCGGGTGCCAGGCCAGCGGGCTGGAGAGCACCATCGTGCTCGACGGCTGCCCGTACGGGGCGAGACGGTCGATGACCTGCTCGAACGCCTCGATCGACCCGGCCGCGACCTTCAGCATCGAGCAGGCGTCCCCGGTGATCCGGTGGATCTCCAGGATTTCCGGCCACCCCGGCACGTCCGGGTCCCGGAGGATGCAGCGCGCCCCGTAACAGGACATCCGGATCATCGCCACCACGTTCCGGCCGGCCCGGGCCAGGTCGACGTGCGCGTGGTACCCGGTCACCACGCCGGACTCCTCCAGCCGGCGGACCCGTTCGGCGACGGCCGGCGGGGAGAGGTGCACCCGGCGGGAGAGTTCGCTGAACGAGAGCCGGGCATCGGCCTGGAGTTCCCGGAGCAGCGCCCAGTCCATGTCGTCCACCGCTGCCTCACTCTCCGTGACGTAATCGTGAACCTCGGATCGACCTTCCGAACGTTAAGCCAATTCAACACCGAACCGCAGAACCGTCGAATGCCGGCCGGTAGCGCCGTTGGTCCGGCATTCCATCCGGCGTCGGACGGGAGAGATCATGACGGTAGTGCGTAACGGAACGGAGGCGGCAGTGGAGAGCGGAACGGAGGCGACGGTGGAGAGCATCCAACGGCAGCGGCGACCCGGTCGACCCCGGGTACGCCCGGTGAACGCCGCCCAGCGGGCCGCCCGGGCGGCGGCCAACGGTGGCGAGCCGACCCTGGAACCGGCCGGGCGGACGCCGTACGACGCGTACGTGCACGCGAGCACCCTGCACCGCCTCCAGCAGCCGCTGAGCCAGGATCCGGGCGAGATGTCGTTCCTGATGGTCAGCCAGATCATGGAGCTGTACTTCGGGCTGACCTGCTTCGAACTGCGCGAGGCGCGGCAGCGGCTGCGCGCCGACGACCTGTGGGGGGCGCTCGCCCCGCTGCACCGGGCGGCGCTGCACCTGGAGGGGCTCAACGCGGCCTGGCGGGGACTGCGCTGGATGACCCCGGCGGACTTCAACCGGTTCCGCAACCTGCTCGGCGAGGGCTCCGGATTCCAGTCCGCGATGTACCGGCAGTTGGAGTTCCTGCTCGGGCTGAAGACCGCCACCCTGGTCCGGCCCTTCCACCGGCAGCCGGAGGTCTACGCCGAACTGGTGGAGACGCTCCGGGCGCCGAGCCTCTGGGACGAGGTGACCGCCCTGCTGGCCCGTCGCGGCTTCCCGCTGCCGGAGACGCTGCTGCACCGGGACTTCTCCGGCGACGCCGAGCCGAGCGCCGAGCTGACCGCCGCCTGGGTGGAGATCTACGCCGACACCGGACCCGACAACCAGCTGCGACAGCTCGGCGAGACCCTGGTGGAGATCGCCGAGCAGTTCGACGACTGGCGCCACCAGCACCTCAAGGCGGTACGCCGGACCATGGGCGCCAAGGTCGGCACCGGCGGGTCGGCCGGCGCGGCCTGGCTGCGCCGGAGCATGGCCCGGGAGGTCTTCCCCGAACTGTGGGCCGCCCGGACCGACATGTAGCGCGGGCGGCTACCGTTCCGTGCCGAAGGCGAGCGACAGAGGAGTGACGAGCGGATGACCACCCCGGAGCAGGAGGAGGCGGCCCGGCGCCGCGACGAGGCCGACCCCGGGCACCGGCACCTCTTCCACGTGCCCCCGGCCGAGGGCGGCCGGTACGCCGAGGCCGCCTACCTGGTCGGCAACTCGCTCGGGCTGCAACCCCGGGCCGCCCGGGCCGACATCGACGCCGAACTGGAGACCTGGGCCAGGCTCGGCGTCTCGGGTCACTTCTCCGGCGACCGGCCGTGGGTGCCGTCGTACCGCTCGCTCACCGGGCCGAGCGCGGCGCTGGTCGGCGCGCTGCCGGCCGAGACCGTGGTGATGAACTCGCTGACGGTCAACCTGCACCTGCTGATGGTCTCGTTCTACCGGCCGACCGCCGGCCGCGACCGGATCCTGATCGAGGACGGCGCCTTCCCCTCCGACAGCTACGCGGTGCGCAGCCAGGCCCGGCACCACGGACTGGATCCGGACGAGACCGTCGTCCGGCTGCGCCCCCGTCCCGGCGAGGAGACCCTGCGCACCGAGGATGTCGTCGACTACCTCGACCGGGAGGGGCAGCGGGTGGCGCTGGTCCTGCTCGGCGGGGTCAACTACCTCACCGGCGAGCTGATGGACATCCCGGAGATCACCCGGGCGGGGCACCGCGCCGGCGCCATGGTCGGCTGGGACCTCGCGCACGCGGTCGGCAACGTACCGCTGGCGCTGCACGACTGGGACGTGGACTTCGCCGCCTGGTGCACCTACAAGTACCTGAACTCCGGGCCGGGGGCGTTGGCCGGGGCGTTCGTGCACGAACGGCACCTCGGCGACCCGGCGATCGACCGGTTCGAGGGCTGGTGGGGCACCGACGAGGCGACCCGGTTCGAGATGGCGCCGGTCTCCCGGCCACCGGCCACCGTGGAGGCGTGGCTGATCTCCAATCCGCCGGTACTCGCGATGGCGCCGATGCGCAGCGCCCTGGCCATCTTCCAGCAGGTCGGGATGCCCGCGCTGCGGGCCCGCAGCGAGCGGTTGACCGGCTATCTCGAAGGGCTGCTCGACCAGATCACCCCCGACCGGCCCCTCACCGTGCTCACCCCGCGCGACCCGGCCCGGCGCGGCTGCCAGCTCTCCGTCCGGATCGGTCAGGGCGGGGCCGCCGCGCTGACCGAGCGGCTCTCCAAGGAGTACGGCGTGGTCGTCGACGACCGGGAGCCGGACGTGATCCGGTTCGCCCCGGTCCCGCTCTACTCGACGTACCACGACTGCTGGCGGGCGGCCGAGGCGCTGGCCCGGCTCGTCGACGGGGCCTGATCCGAGCGCCGCCCGGGCCGGATCGGCACCCCGAGATCTGGTGGGCGGCGGTTTCCGATACCGTGAACGGCGACCGGGTCGGTCGGGTGGACACCTTCGCCACCTGCTCCGACCGGCACGATGATCCCGTTTTCGCCTGGGGGCGTTGAGGTTGTCTGTTTCCGACACGTTGCTGGTCTTCGTTGCCATCCCGGCCGCCGCGGTGCTCGTGATCACCGTGCTGGCCCGGGCCGGCAAGAGCGGCCGTAACGCCCGGCGTTACCGCCCGGGGCGGCCCTTCGAGTTCACTCCGGTCTGGTTCCTCTCCTCGCCCGAGCACCTGACCGACTCCGCCCGGAACGCGCTGCCGGCCGGCGCCGAGGCCCGGGCCCTGAGCAGCGGCGAGATCGAGACCATCAGCGCGCCGAAGCGCGCCGGCGTGACAGGGGGCGCAAGTGACCGCTGGTAAGAGCGTGGCGACGGCCGAACGGCCCGAGGCCGAGGTCGGACCGAGCGCCACCACCCGGCCGGACGTGCTCGACGGGCCGTTCACCACCCGCCAGCTCCTCCGGATCGACGAGGCGCTGCGGATCGCCGACGAGTCGACCGGGCTGGTCTTCACCGTCTACGTCGGTCCGCTGACCGAACCGGTACGCGAGCACGCGCAGCGGCTGCACCTGGAGCTGGTCGACCCGGCCCGCGCGGTACTCGTCGCCCTCTCGCCGAACCAGCGGGTGCTGGAGATCGTCACCGGCTCCGAGGCACGCAAGCGGATCCCGGACCGGGACGCCAAGCTGGCCGCGCTCTCCATGGTGGCCGCCTTCGGCGGCGGCGACCTGACCGGCGGCATCGTCAGCGGGCTGGACCAGCTCGCCACCCGGGCCGGCCGCGCCGCCTGACCCGGCGCCCGTCCGGCCGCTGCCGGGCTCGTCCGAGTAGCCTGTCCGGCCGCCCCGCCACTGGGCCGGGCGGCCGGTCAGCCCAGCCAGCTGCCGGGGGCGACCCGTACCGGAAACGGCACCTCGACCAGCTCGGTGCCGGTCGACGGGACCGAGCGGAGCAGCTCGTAGTGGCCGGCGGGGGCACGCAGATAGAGATGGGCGATCGGGCCCCGCTCGGCGCGTTCGATCCGCCAGTACGACTCGATGCCGGCCTCGGCGTACAGGCCCAGCTTGGTGAACCGGTCGTGCCGCCGGCTGCTCGGCGACTCCACCTCGACCACCAGCGCCACGTCTGCCGGATCGGCCCACATGGCGTCCGGCGGCGCGCTCGGTCGCAGCACCGTGACGTCCGGGATCGCGTTGCCCCCCGGTACCCGGAGGCCGATCTCGCGGATCACCCGCCACTTCGGTGGGGTAGCGGCGCGTAGGGCGGCGCGGATCTCGTCGGCCAGCTCGTGGTGCTGGAAGTCGGCCGGAGGGGTCACGTGGAGGCTCCCGTCGATGATCTCGTAGCGGTGCCCGTCCGCAGGCAGGGTGCGCAGATCGTCCTCGGTCCACCCCTGCTCGGGCGGATGCCACTCGTAGCGCGGTTGGGCCATCGAATCCACCTCCATCGGGAAGCCTAACGGCCCGGGCCGGCCGGCGGTCGCCCCCGCACCGCCCCGACCTGGGGTGGCGGTCGGAACGGGACGCACCCGGTGGCCGTACCCGAATCGCTTCCGGGCGCGACGACGGCGCCGGGCGTCGGATCGGCTCCGGCGCCCGGCGGCGGTCAGTTCGGCGGCGAGGTCAGGCCGGTGACGCGGCGTCCTTGGCCCGGGCCCTGACCGCCCGGACCACCCCGTCGCGGCCCTCGGCGACCAGCCGGCGCAGCGGCGCCGGATGACCAGACTCGGCCAGCCAGGCGTCGGTCATCCGGATGGTCTCCTCGCCGATCTGGTACGCCGGGTAGGCCAGCATCACGAACTCCTGCGCCGGCTCGCTGTCGCGGTTCTTCCAGATCTGGCCGACGACCTGGAAGAACCGCTCCGCGTACGGTGCGGTCAGCTCGACCTGCGCCGGATGCTGGAAACCCTGAAGCAGCGCCCGGTGCCGCCAGTTCGGCAGCGCCTCGTCCCCGGTCAGGGTGCGCCACACCGTCTCCTTGTTCTCGGCGGTGGGCAGCAGCGCGTGCGCGAGCGCCGCCTCCCGCTCACCGCTCGACGTGCGGTCGGCGGCCAGCTCGGCGTCGACCTCGGCCCGCCCCGCCGCGCCACCCGCGACCAGGGCACGCAACACCGTCCAGCGCAGTTCGGTGTCGATGGTCAGCCCGGCCGGCACGCCGGTACCGTCCAGCCAGCCCCGGAGTACGGCCAGCTCCTCGTCGCTGCGGGCCGCCGAGGCGTAGGTGCGGGCCCAGGCCAGTTGCAGGCCGCTGCCCGGCTCGGCGGCGCCGAGCGCGCTCGCCGCGGTACGGGCGAACTCCGCCCAGCCGGTCGGCGCCCACTGCGGGGCGGCGTACGAGGTGAGCGTGGCGGCGACCTGCCGCAGCGTCGCGGTGACCAGGTTGATGTCGGTCTCGGCGGGCAGCCCGGCCAGCGCCAGCGCCACGTAGTCCCGGGCGGCCAGTTCGGCGTCCCGGACCATGTCCCAGGCGGCGGCCCAGCACAGGCCCCGGGCCAGCGACGACTCGAACGCGGCGATGTGCCGCACCACCGTCGCCATGGACCGCTCGTCGAGCCGCAGCTTGGCGTAGGTCAGGTCGTCGTCGTTGAGCAGCAGCACGTCCGGCGCGGCGACGCCGGTGAGCTGGGGCAGCTCGGTGCGCTCGCCGACCACGTCGACCTCGATCCGGTCCCGCCGGACCAGCCGGTCGCCCCGCAGGTCGTAGAGGCCCACCCCGATCCGGTGCGTACGCAGTGTCGGGTGCTCGCTCGGCGCCTCCTGCCGGACCACCACCGACTCGTACGTCCCGTCCGGGCCGATCGACACCTCCGGGCGGAGCGTGTTGACCTGCGAGGTCTCCAGCCACTCGGCGGCGAACTTGCGCAGTTCCCGGCCGGAGGCCGCCTCCAGTTCGGTGAGCAGGTCGTCGAAGGTGGCGTTGCTCCAGGCGTACTTGCCGAAGTAGCTGCGCAGGCCCTCCAGGAACGGCGCCTCCCCGACGTACGCGACGAGCTGCTTGAGCACGCTGGCGCCCTTGGCGTACGTGATGCCGTCGAAGTTGACCTCGACGGCCTCCAGGTCCGGCATCTCACAGTAGACCGGGTGGGTGGAGGAGAGCTGGTCCTGCCGGTAGCCCCAGTTCTTCCGGATGGAGAGGAAGGTCGTCCAGGCGTCGGAGAACCGGGTGGCGTTGGTGTTGGCCCAGTGGCTGGCCCACTCGGCGAACGACTCGTTCAGCCACAGGTCGTTCCACCAGCGCATGGTGACCAGGTCGCCGAACCACATGTGGGCCAGCTCGTGCAGGATCGTGTTGGCCCGCTGCTCGTACTCGAAGTCGGTCTCCTGCGAGCGGAACAGGTAGTGCGCCTCGGCGTGCGTGACGCAGCCGAAGTTTTCCATCGCGCCGGCGTTGAAGTCCGGCACCCACACCTGGTCGTACTTCGGCAGCGGATAGCGGACGCCGAACTGCTGGTGGAAGAAGTCGAAGCCCTGGACGGTGATCAGGTTCAGGTCCGCCGAGTCGAGGTGCGGCGCCATGCTGGTCCGGCAGAAGTAGCCGAGGTCGAGACCGTCGTGGGTGTACCGCACCTCGTGGTAGGGACCGGCGCAGAGCGCGGTGATGTAGGTGCTCATCCGGACCGACTCGGCGAAGTGGACCGTCTTGGTGTCGTCGCCGGCCGGCTCCTCGCCGCTGACCGGCATGTTCGAGATGACCCGCCAGTGCGCCGGCACGGTCGCGTGCCAGGTGAAGACGCTCTTCAGGTCCGGCTGGTCGAAGCAGGCGAAGACCCGCTGCGCGTCGGCGGTCTCGAACTGGCTGTAGAGATAGGTCTCGCCGTCCACCGGGTCGACGCTGCGGTGCAGCCCCTGACCGCTGGAGGAGTAGAGGAAGTCGGCATCCACGACCAGGGTGTTATCGGCGGCCAGACCGGTGAGGGTGAGGCCGTCCTCGGCCGACCAGCCGGAGAGGTCGACCGGGGTGCCGTTCAGCGTCGCGGAGCGTACCGAGTCGGCGGCCACCTCGATGAAGGTGCTGGCACCCGGCTCGGCGCACCGGAACCGGACCTCGGTCGTCGAACGGAAGGTGCGGCCGTCCGCGCCCAGCCCGGCGGACGACAGGTCCAGGCGGATGTCATAGCCGGTGACGTCGAGCAGACGACCCCGATCCGTCGCCTCGACCTGGGTCAGGTTACGCACTCCTGGCACGTGAATCTCCATCCGGTCTTCCCGCTGGCTGTCCCCGTTGACAGCACCGAGCCATCCCCACGGCTCGACGTCGAGTGTTTCATGCCGGCGGGAATGGCACTGGTGCTCCATGTCACGGTCTCATCCCGCTGTCGGTGCGGGGTACACGGGTGAAGATTTGTAACGGTGCCGCCGATTTCGGCCGCCCCCGACGACGAAGGGAGTCGCGCCGTGTCCGAGCGCGCGTCCGTTGACATGTTCTTCGACCCGATCTGCCCCTGGGCCTGGATCACCTCCCGCTGGCTGTTGGAGGTGGAGCAGGTCCGCGCCGTCGACATCCGGTTCCGGGTGATGAGCCTCGCCGTGCTCAACGAGGGCCGGGAGGACCTTCCCGAGCAGTACCGGGAGGGGCTGAGGACCGCCTGGGGGCCGGTGCGGATCTGCATCGCGGTCGAGCAGCGGCACGGCTCCGAGGCGGTCGGCAAGCTCTACACCGCGCTCGGCAACCGGATCCACCTGGCCAAGGAGGAGCGGGGCCCGGAGCTGTACCGGGCGGCGCTGGCCGACGTCGGGCTGGACCCGGCACTGGCCGAGGCCGCCGACTCCACCGAGTACGACGAGGCGCTGCGGGCCAGCCACAACGCCGGGATGAAGCCGGTCGGCCAGGACGTCGGCACCCCGGTGGTCCACGCTCCCGGCCCGGTGCCGGGGGAGACCGTCGCGTTCTTCGGCCCCGTGATCACCCCGGCTCCGAAGGGCGAGGCGGCCGGCCGGCTCTGGGACGGCGTACTCCTGGTCGCCGGCACGCCCGGCTTCTACGAGCTGAAGCGGACCCGTACCGAGGCGCCGAGCTTCGACTGAGCGCACCGCCGGGCGGTTCGGCCGGTACCCCACCGGTCCGGGCCGCCCACGGGGTGGAAACGGCCGGGGTATCCGTACGCCGGCTCCGGCACCGCCGGTAGCGTTCCGGCACATGACGGTCGTGCATCCGATCAGCCGCGCCTGGGTCACCACTGGCGGCACCGGCGCCCAGAACTACGACGAGTTCGCCGACGACGCCGAGATCACGGCGATCATCCGGGACAACCCAGCCAGCGCACTCGCGATCGAGATGCCGCACCGGGCGCCGGAGAGCGTCGGGCGGTCCTTCACCGAGGCGCTGCCGGACGCGGTCGCCCGGCTGGCGCAGGCGCGGGCGGACGGCAGCTACACCCCGGCCGAGCAGGTCGTGGTCCTCTACCGGATCACCGCGCCGGGCGAGGAGCCCGGTTACGGGATGTTCGCCATGGTCGACACCGACCAGATCTCCACCAGTGCGGACGAGCCCGGGCTGGTGATCCGCAACGAGGACGTCTTCATCGCCAAGGTGCGGGAGCGGGTGGCGCTCGCCGAGGCGACCGGCCATCTCCTCTCGCCGGTGCTGCTGCTCCAGACCGGCAACCGGGCCGGCGGCGACCCCGGCGCGAGCGACAGCGGTAGCGGTGCGAGCGGCGGCGGCGGTGCGAGCGGCGGCGGCGGTGCGAGCGGCGGTGGCGGTGCGCGGCCGAATGCCGGCGAGGCGCTGCACCGGGCGCTGGCCGAGGCCACCGACGCCGCCGGCCCGCCGGCCGCGACCGACACCGACCAGGCGGGACGGACCCACGCCATCTGGCTGGAGGGGCCGGGGCCCCGCCAGGACGAGTTGCTGGCGCTGGCCGGTGCCGGAGAACTCGTCGTCGCCGACGGCAACCACCGCAGTCTGGCCGCGCAGATCGGCGAGCTGCCCCGGTTCCTCGCGGTGGTCACCACACCCGGCTCGGTGGCGATCCAGCCGTACAACCGGCTGGTCAGCGAGCTGACCAGCACCCCGGACGAGCTGCTCGACCGGCTGCGCGCGGCCGGCGCCCGGGTCGAGCAGGTGGCGGGTCCGGCGGCGGTACCGGACTCCGGCGGCACGATCCAGCTCTACGCGGCCGGCACGACCTACGCCGTCACCCTCCCCTCGGGCCCAAGCGGGGGAGTGGAGAACCTGGACCATGCGCTCGTCGAGCGGGTGCTGCTGCGGGACGCGCTCGGGCTCGACCCCGGCGACAAGCGGATCACGTACGTCGGTGGGGACTACCCGGCGCGGTGGCTGGTCGGCGAGGTCGACGCCGGCCGGGCGGAGCTGGCGATCCTGATCGCCCCGGTGACCGTGCAGGACTTCGTCGCGGTGAACCTGGCCCGGCAGAAGATGCCCCGCAAGAGCACCTGGTTCACCCCGAAGGCCCGGGCCGGCCTGGTCCTGGCCGAGCTGGGCCGGGACACGGCGGAGACCCCGCGCGACTGACCCTGCGGCGGACTGGCGGTACCCGCCGTACGGTGCCGGGCGCTCGGCGATGTTCCGGGTGGCCCGGCCGGGCCCGCGGGCGGGGTCGAGTTGTGATCTGTCCGGCTGTCGCCGTGCCTGCCGGCGGCTGCCGGTGGCGGGCTGACAGACTGCGCGGTATGCGCGTCTATCTGGGATCCGACCATGCCGGCTACGAACTGAAGGTGCACCTGGCCAACCACCTGGCCAAGCAGGGCTACGAACTGGTGGACGTCGGGCCGTTCCTCTTCGACCCGGACGACGACTACCCGGTCTTCTGCCTGCACTGCGGGGCGCGGGTGGTGGCCGACCCGGGCAGCCTGGGCGTGGTGATCGGCGGCTCGGGCAACGGCGAGCAGATCGCCGCCAACAAGGTGGCCGGGGTGCGCGCCGCGCTCGCCTGGAACGTCGAGACCGCCCAGCTCGCCCGGGAACACAACGACGCGAACGTGGTCGCGGTCGGCGCCCGCCAGCACACCCTCGACGAGGCGACGGCGATCGTGGAGGCCTTCCTCACCACGCCGTTCTCCGGCAACGAGCGGCACGCGCGGCGGATCGGACAGGTCGCCGAGTACGAGCGCTCCGGCGCGCTGCCGGCACTGCCGGCGTCGTAGCCGGACGGGCCGCCCGCCCCGCTGGTCGGTGGCGGGCGCTCAGCGGCCGCCGCGCGGCAGCTCGTCCCGGGGTACCCAGTTGCGCCGGACCAGTACCAGACGTTCGGCCGCCTCCGCGAGGTCGGCCTCGGTCGGCCGGGCCGCGTCCCGGGCGCGCATCGCGGCCGCGACACTCACCTGGGAGGCGCCCGAGCCGATCAGCCCGCGCAGGCCGCGTTCCGCGTCCCGGTCGTCCCCGGCGCCCGGCCCGGTGCCCGGGTCTCCGCCGCGACGCCCCTGTTCGGGTGTGCCGCCGCTGCCGCTCGACGGGTCGTGCCGCAGCCTCCGCCGTCGACGCTCCGGCTCGGTCATGTCGCCTCCTCGCTCCGCCCGTCGGCGTCATGACCGGCAGACCGGAGCTGGCAGGTGCCCTCGCTCCGCCCGGTCATGCTGCCGACCCTACCGGCCGGTGGCGTGCCGGTCCCGGCTCAGCAGCTCGCCGGACCGGCGGGTGCCCGCTGCCCGCCGAACGCGGCGGAGGGCCGGGCCGGGAGGTCGAACGACGTGGAGGTCATCGTCCCGGTCCGGTCGATCGGCTCCCGGTCCGGTCGATCGGCTTCCGGTCCGGTCGATCGACGGTGGCTCGGCGCGGGCTTTGCCGGCTGGCTACCCTCGGAACTGGAGCGGGTTCCGGACCCGAGCCGATGGGGAGGACGGGACAGATGGCAGACCAGACGCAGCCGTGGGCCGAGCGGACCGTCGAGATGCCGCCCGGTGCCGAGGGACCGGGGATGCCGCCGGGTCCCGAGGGCTTCCGGCGGGGTGTGGCGCAGGTCGGGGTGCCTCGGCCGCGTACCGAGCCGGAGGCGCCGCACGAGCCGACCGGTACGGGGTGGCCGGTGGTGGAGCAGGAGCGGGAGCAGCTTCCGCCGGGCTACCACTGGCGGCAGCTGCGCATCGGGCGGCACTGGAGCATGCTGGGCGGCCTCTTTGCCTTCGTCTGCTGGGGGATCTGGGCGATCTCGGCCCGGGGTGACCTGACCAGTCCGGTGGTCACCTTCGTGCTGACCCTCTTCGTCGCGGTCGGCCTCTTCGCGCTGGCCCGGCTGGTCGGCCGGGTCGTCTGGGAGCGTCAGCTCGGCAAGATCCGCCGTAGTGCCCGGGGCGCGCACCTGGTCACCGGGATCTTCCTGGCCGGGGTCGGGGTGGCGTACCTGCGCCAGACCGAGTGGGTGGTCGACCTGTGGAACTGGGTGGCGGGGCTCTGACCCTCCGGGTACGCGAACCGGTTGACCGGTAGATCCGGACAGGTGTTGATCGAAGTGACAAATCACAATTTGGTCACTCGCTAGTTACTGAACGCGTGGCGGCTGATTACTCGGCGCTACTATTCGGTCTCCGTCCTCCCCCGGAGGTTTCCACGGTGACCCTGCTCAGCGTGATAGTCCCGGTCTACCAGGTGCGGGCGTACCTGGCCGACTGCCTGGACTCCATCCTCGACGCGTCCTTCCGCGACCTCGAACTGGTGGCGGTGGACGACGGATCCCGCGACGGCAGCGCGGCGATCCTGGCCCGGTACGCCGAACGCGACTGCCGGCTGGTGGTGGTCACCCTCGACCAGAACCAGGGGCTCGGGGCGGCCCGCAACACCGGCCTGTCCCGGGCCACCGGCGAGTACGTGTGGTTCGTCGACGGCGACGACTGGCTGCCCGAGGGGAGCCTCACCGCCGTCGCCGAGCGGTTGACCCGGACCCGGCCCGACCTGCTGGTCACCGCGTACACCCGGTACTACCCGAACGGCGGGACCCGGCACCTGTCGCTCTCCCAGGTCGGTGCCGGAGGCCCGGGGCCGGATACCTTCACCCTCCGGCAGCGGCCGGCCCTGCTGTCGGTGCTGCACATCACCTGCAACAAGGTGATCCGGCGCCGGTTCCTCCTCGACCTCGGCCTGACCTTCGGACCCGGCTGGTACGAGGACGTCTCGTTCAGCTTTCCGCTGATGCTCGCCGCGCAGCGGATCGCCCTGCTGGACCGCTGCTGTTACGCGTACCGGCAGCGTCCCGAGGGTGCGATCACCGCGACGGTCAGCGACCGGCACTTCGAGGTCTTCGCGCACTGGGACCGGGTGCTGTCCGGGCTGGACGCCGACCCGGCGGTGCCGGCCGAACTGCGTCACCTGATCTTCCAGCGGATGATCTGGCACCTCTTGCAGGTGCTCGGCCATCCCCGACGGGTGCCGCCCGCGCGCCGCCGCGAGTTCTTCGCCGAGATCGTCACCCGGTACCGGGCACACCTGCCGCCCGCCGGCTACCAGCCGCCGGGCGGCGCCGTCGGGCTCAAGCACCGGCTGGTCGGTCGCGGAGCGTACGGGCTCTTCGCCGCGCTCCAGGCCGCGCGGCGGGCGCACGTCGGCGTGGTGACCCGGGTCCGGCACCCGCTGGGGTCGCGGCCGACGGCCGACGCCGCCGGGTCGGCACCGGTGGCCGCCGTGCCCGGCAGCCGGGTCGAGGCGGTACCCGGGGAGCTGACCGACCGGGTGAGTTGACCGACCGGGTGGGCTGAGCCCGCCGGGCAGTGGGCACCGGCACACCCCGGGCGAACCGCTGGTTGAGCCTGATCCCCGCGCTCTTGGCGCCGGGCGGCCGGATCAGCCGTGTTCGCCGAGCGGGCCGACCCGCCAGCCCCGGCGGAGGCACTCCTCCAGCAGGTGGGGCAGGGCGGCGAGGCTGGCCCGCCAGGCACCCGGCGCCGAGGTGCAGTCGGAGTCGTGCAGCAGCACGGTGCCGCCGCCGGCCAGCCCGTCGCGCAGCGTGTCGAGTACCGAGGAGGGGGTCGCCGACCGGGTCCAGTCCCGCCCCCAGCAGGTCCAGAGCACCGGGGTCAGGTCCAGCCGGCGCGCGGCGATCAGGGCGGCGCCGCTGAACACCCCGTACGGCGGGCGGAAGAACCGGGGTACCCGTCCGGTCACCGCTCCGATCAGTTCCCGGGTCCGGGCCAGGTCGCGGTAGGTGGCGTGCGGCCCCCGGAGCAGCAGGTTCTGGTGCGCCCAGCCGTGCACCGCGACCTCGTGCCCGGCGGCGACGAGATCCAGCCCGAGTTCCGGCGCGCGGGCCAGCATCGAGCCGAGCAGGAAGAACGTCGCCCGGGTCCGGTGTGCGGCGAGGGTCTCGACGAAGAGCGGGGTGGAGGCCGGGTCGGGGCCGTCGTCGAAGGTGAGCGCGACGTGCCCCGGCGAGCCGCGTCCGCTCAGCCGGGGAAAGAACCGCAGCCGTACCCGGGGCAGTACCGTCACGGCCGGCACCACCTGGACGGCCAGCGCGGCACCGACGGTCGCCGCCGGTACCGCGCCGCCGCGCACTTGTTCCTCCGCCCGCCGCACCATCACCCGCCGCACCCATCGCGGACGCCCGCCGCACCGTCACCCGCCGCACCGTCGTCCGCCGCACCCCTCGACGACGCCCGCCGCGTCGCGGACGCGGTTACCCGCCCGGCCGGGGTTCATCCTCACCCGGACGGGTGGCCCGGCCGGTCACTCCGACTGCCCGCCTCCTGCCCGGCTCCGCCTCTCCGCCTCTCCAGAGCCCCCGTCCGCACGTGCCGTGGCGGCCCGGCGTGCCGTGGCGGCCCGGCGACGGAGGGCGTCCGGGAGTTTGTCGGGGCGTCGGCCGGGTAGCCGGCGCGCGGCGACCGGGGAGGTTCGGGACGGGGGAGCGGATGCGGCGGCGACCTGCGGCGCGGGTGGCGGTGGTCACCGGAGCGAGTGCCGGGGTGGGCCGGGCCACGGCCCGGCTGCTGGCCAGCCGGGGGATGCGGCTCGCCCTGCTGGCCCGGGGCGACACCGGCCTGCGGGGCGCCGCCGAGGACGTCCGGGCGGCCGGCGGCGTGGCGCTGCCGATCGAGACCGACGTGGCGGACTACCGCCAGGTGGAGGCGGCGGCGGAGCGGGCGACCAGCGAACTCGGGCCCATCGACCTCTGGGTCAACAACGCCATCGTCTCGGTCTTCGCGCCCTTCAAGGAGATCGGACCGGAGGAGTTCCGGCGGGTGACCGAGGTCTGCTATCTCGGGTACGTCCACGGCACCCGGGCCGCCCTCGACCGGATGCTGGCGCGCGGCAGCGGCACGATCGTGCAGGTCGGGTCGGCACTGGCCTACCGGTCGATCCCGCTCCAGTCCGCGTACTGCGGCGCGAAGCACGCCATCGCGGGCTTCACCGAGTCGCTGCGCTGCGAACTGCTGCACGACCGGAGCCCGGTCCGGCTCACCATGGTGCACCTGCCGGCGGTGAACACCCCGCAGTTCGACTGGGTACTGTCCCGGCTGCGCAACCGCGCCCAGCCGGTGCCACCGATCTACCAGCCCGAACTGGCGGCCCGGGCCATCGTGCACGCTGCCGACCGCCCGGGCCGGCGGGAGTACTGGGTCGGCGCCTCGACGGTCGGCACCATCCTCGGCAACCGGCTGGTGCCCGGCCTGCTCGACCGGTACCTGGCCCGGACGGGGTACTCCGGCCAGCAGACGGAGCAGCCGGCCGAGCGGGGTCGACCGGCCAACCTGTGGCACCCGGTCGACGACGGCACCGGGGTGGACCGGGGCGCGCACGGCTCGTTCGACACGCCGTACCGGACACGGAGTCCGCAACTCTGGCTGTCCCAGCACCGGGGCGCGGTGACAGCGGGTCTGCTCTCGGCCGGTACGGTGGCCGGTGTGCTGTTCGGCACAACGCCCTGGCGCCGACGGTGACCGGGGAATCACGCCACCGACCAACCTGGACACGTTTCCGCACGTCAGACGGTTGATAACGCGCTTGGTAAATAGCCGACAGCAGCTAGTCGATAATGGCGGACAAAGCATGACCTTCGATGCGTCCGACGCGCCGTGATTACTGATAGTCGTTGTCCGGCAACGCTTTTACCCGCGAACGGGGCTTGCCATTCCGGAAGTGAAACCGGGTATGCTGTCTGCCGTTCATAGCCGCCGGATACCGCGTGGTGCCGGCGCTGATCGCCGCCTAATCGCCACCCGGCGAGCCGGGGACCCACGCACCCCTGGGGTGAATCCGCGCAAGCGGTAGGGACCACTTCCATCCCGAACCCGTCAGCTAACCCGGTCGGCGGCCGACGGAAGGGATACATGTGAGGGCACCCCTACGCCGAAGGCTGGCGACTGCCCTGGCACTGCTCACCGCCGCAGCTCTGGTCGTGGTCCCGTCGGAGGCGTCGGCGGCGCCCGCGCCGAAACCGGCCCCCCAGGAGGAGGCCGACTCGCCGGTGCTCGGAGACGTGCTCGCCAGCGCCGGCAAGCGGCTCGCCGAGGCGAAGGCCGAGCGCAGCAAGTCCCAGCGGCGGCAGCAGCAGCTCGGCAACCAGTTGAAGCAGGCGGAGGCCAGGCTGGCGGCGCTCACGCCGGAGGCGAGCCAGATCGCGGCCGAGTCCTACCGCAGCGGCAAGCTCAGCGCCATCTCGATGCTGCTGAGCAACAACTCGTCCGACTCCTCGTCGAACTCGTTCATCGAGCGGGCCTCGGCGCTCAACGAGCTGAACCTGTTCAACAACAGCAAGCTCCGGGCGCTCAACGAGGCGCGCAACGAGGTCGGCGCGGCCAAGAAGGCGATCGACGAGGAGGTCGCCAAGCAGGCCGCGCAAGAGAAGATCATCCAGAAGCAGCAGTCGGACGCGAAGAAGGCGCTCGCCCTGGTGGGCGGCAACTCGCGCCCCGACAAGGGGCTGGTGGCGGCCACCTCGCCGGTCGCCCGGCCGGGGCCGGGGATGGCGGACGGCTTCCCCGGGCTGCCGTGCAACAAGAAGGACCCGACCACCAGCGGCTGCATCACCGCCCGAACGCTCCACATGTACAACGAGGTGCGTCGGGCGGGCTTCAAGAGGTTCGTCGGCTGCTTCCGGCCCGGTGGGCCGTTCGAGCATCCGAAGGGCCGGGCCTGTGACTGGTCGCTGCGCAACTCCGGGTTCAGCCGGGCTGCCAACGACGACCAGATGAAGTACGGCAACGACCTGGCCGCGTTCCTGATCCGCAACGCGGACCGGCTCGGCATCCTCTACGTGATCTGGTACAAGGAGATCTGGTTCCCGGACGAGGGCTGGAGTTCCTACAGCGGTCCGAGTGACCACACCGACCACGTGCACGTCTCGATGCTGTAGCCCGAGCCAACGCCACCGCCCCGTCACCTGTCCGCTCAGGTGGCGGGGCGGTGGCGTTGTGCGGACAGGTCGCCGGTCGACTGGCATCATCGGCGGATGGCCACCATCGAAGTCGTGCTGGGCGACATCACCCGGGAGCACGTGGACGCGATCGTCACCGCCGCCAACGAGTCGTTGCTGGGTGGCGGCGGTGTGGACGGTGCCATCCACCGGGCGGCCGGTCCGCGGCTCGCCGAGGCGGGCGGGGCGATCGCCCCCTGCCCGGCCGGCGAGGCGGTGGCGACCCCGGCGTTCGACCTCGACCCGCCGGTCCGGCATGTCATCCACACCGTCGGCCCGGTCTGGGAGGGCGGCGGGTACGGCGAAGCCGAGCTGCTCGCCTCCTGCTACCGTCGCTGCCTCGCGGTCGCCGACGAGGTGGGCGCGCGCAGCGTCGCCTTTCCGGCCATCGCCACCGGGGTCTACGGGTTTCCGGCCGACCGGGCGGCGCGGATAGCGGTGCAGACGCTCCGCTCCACTCCGTCGGCGGTCGAGTCGATCCGACTGGTCGCCTTCGACGAGAAGACCCGGGGCCTGATCCAGGCGGCCCTCGACGGTGCCGACCCCGCCTGACCTCAGTACGACTCCAGCTCCGCCGGGGTGACCAGCTCGGCGTCCGGGGAGTCGCCCAGGGCGAGCGCGCTGTCGTAGCGGGGACGGTGCCGGGGTGCCGGGCCGGGGCGGCCGGGAGCACGGGTACCGAGCTGCCGGGCGACCTCGGCGAGCACGATCGCCGCGACCAGCCGGTACCGGTACGGCACGTTCGCCGCCGGCAGCTCCAGCCGGGCGAACTCCACCCTCGGGCCGAGCCGCCGCCACTGTTCGGCCGGCCCGGTCGCCTCCTCGTCCGGGATCACCAGCAGGGTCTCCGGGCCGCCGGTCAGGTCGACCCGGTGCAGCGCCGGACCGCCGACGTGCAGCCCGGCGACCACCACCCGCCGGGCCGGCAACGGCGGCTGCGCCGGTACCGGTACCACCTTCAGCGGGTTGCGGGAGCTGCGGGCGGCGGCCCGGGCCTCGGTGCGTACCGGGCGGGGCGTGCCCCACCACACCTTCGCCCGGTCGTCCAGTCCCACCGTCTGCCAGCCGAAGGCGGCGGCCGAGCGCAGCGTGCTGCCCGCCTCGACGTGGTCGCCGGGCCCGAGCAGGAGTACGGCCGGCCGGCGCGCACCGGGACGGGTGCCCCGGACGGTACGCCGGCCGACCGCCGCCAGCAGGTAGTGCAGGGCCACCGCCGCCGCCGAGGCGACGTTCAGGGTGTTCACCCCGCGACCCGTCATCGGAATCTGTACGCACCGGGTGGCCGCCCGCAGCACGTCCGGTCGTACGCCGAGCCGTTCGTTGCCGACCACCACCGACGGTCGCCCGGCCGGCGGCGCGGTACCGAAGACGGAGGTCGCGCCGGGTGCGTTCTCGACGGCGACGATCGGGGTCGACGCCGCCAGCAGCTCGGCGCTGTCGATGATGTGCAGCGGCCCGCCGGCCCGTTCGGCGGACCAGCGCCCGGCCAGCCCCCGGCCGTCCCGGAACAGGCACGGCACCCCGAACATCGCGGCGGCGTCCCGCAGCGCGTACGCGTTGGCCGGGTTCTCCAGACCGTCACCGACCAGCCGGGCCGGGCTATCCACGGGCGACCCCGGGCGCGGCGGCGGCTGTCCAGCGCTCCCGGCAGCGGGCCGCGAACCCGTCGGCGTAGCGCTCGTGGTCGGCGGTCCGGCGCACCCGGGCGGTCCGCCTGCCGCTGCCGTGCTGCACCAGGTGGTGGCCGATCTCGTGCAGCAGGCCGTCGAAGAGCAGGAAGTCGCGCAGCGTCGTACCGGGCCAGTCGATCCTGGTCGACGTCGCGGCGGAGTCGACCCGGGCACCGGCCCGCTCCAGTCGGGACCGGGACCGTGGCAGGAGTTGGCCGGGGACGGTCCAGGGTGGTCGCGGCTGCTCGTAGAGGATCACCACGCCCGGCACCAGTAGCGCCGCGAGGAGCGGGCCGGGCCGGTCGGCGCCGACGGCGTGCCGCAGTTCGACGGCGCGCAGCCCGTACCGCAGTTCGGGGCCGAAGAAGTCCAGCAGCCGGGTGACGTCGCCGACGGTCGCCGGATGCAGGAAGCCCGGCCGGGCCGGAGACTCCCGGATCGGGAGCCGGGGCGGGGGGTACGGGGTCGTCGGCCGGGCGATCGGCTCGGGCCGGTCGACCTGCTCGGGCGCGAGACGCTGCTGCTCCGCGAGGCGGGCACGGCGGCGCAGTACCCTCGGCTCGGCCGCGCGCCGGCCCCGGGGCGCGTCGAGTCGCCGGGCGGCGCGGCTCGGGTACGGGTCGGTGTGCAGGCTGCGGCTCACGCGGTACGGGATGGGGTTCGCATCGGCTCTTGGTACCAGTGCCCGGCGGGCGGCTCCATCGGATTTCGCGCGGCTCGGGCTTGTCCCGCGCGGTCGGTACGGTATTGACCGGCCTCGCTACGCTGCGGTCATGTCGCTCGGCGTGCTCCGGGCCGCCGCCCTGGCGCTCGGCATCGTTGCCTTCCTGAGCCGGTTCGCGGTGAGCTGGTGGGTGGAACCGGTGACCGACCGGATCGACCCCGCCGGCCTCGGCCTGCTGCTCCAACTGCTGGCGCTGTTCCTCACCCTGGTGGCGCCGCTCGTCGTCCTCATCCGGGTCGTCGCGCCGCTGCGGCGGCGGCCCGCCACCTTCCAGGTCGACGCCGCCGGCCGCCGGTTCGTCGTCGGGGGGTTTCCGCGCTTCCAGTGCGTCCTGACGATCTTCTTCCTCTGGAATGCCGCCGCAATGGTCGTGGTCGAGCGCGGACCGGCGCGGGACAGGCTCGGCTTCAACGAGTGGCCGTCCGAGAGCTACCACGGTGCGATGTTCGCCGTCCTCGTCGGGTGCGCGCTGGTCTCGCCGTTCCTCCGACGGGCAGGTCTGGTGCTGGCACCGACCGGGATCTCCGTGTCCGGGTTCCCGGGCGCGACCACCATCGACTGGGACGAGTTGGCGCCCGGTGGGCCGCCGCAGCCGGCACCGGTCAGCCCCCGCATCACGCTCTACCGCCGGGGCCGGCAACCCTGGTCGGGCCGTCCACCGGGTGTCGAGGAGCTGCCGGTCGGGCAGTTGAACGTGCAACCCGACTTCCTCGCCTCGGCGATCCGGGAGTACGTCGCACATCCGTCGTACCGGGCCGGGATCGGCACCGCAACCGAGCTGGCCCGGCTGCACGCCGAGTGCGGCTACCGCTGATCAGGTCCGCTCCGCCCGGCCGGTGACGGTGGACAGGCAGCCGAACTGTCGGCGGTCGATCGGGCCGGGAATTTCGACAACTGTCGCAATCATGGCCGGCCATGTCTCTGGTTGAATGTTAGCGATCACATCGGCGTCGACCTGCCGAGAGGTGACGAGGCGTCACCGCGCGCCCCGGAATGTCAGGCGCCGCAACGGATCGGGAGTCAGCCAGCACGTCGGTGCCTGCCGCGCCGCGATCTGCGTCAGCGGGCGCCGGGAGACATCAGAGCCACCACCGAGGAGGTTGACAGTGGTCGCAGACCAGCACGCACTTGACCGTCGCCGTTTCCTGCGTACCGTCGGCGCGGTGACCGCCGGCACCGTCGCCGCGACCCAGCTGCCCGGCGCGGCGGCATCGGCCGCACCCGCCCAGGCGGCACCGGCCCGCGCCGCCGCCGTCCCGGACGGGGCGGCGGTGACCGCCGCGACGTTGTCCCAGGGGGACTTCTACGACCGCAACCCGCGCTGGGTGGTGAAGCCGTTCGGGCTGGACCAGGTCGAACTGCTCGACGGTACGCTCTTCGCCGAGAAGCGGGACCGGATCCTGAACCTGCTCCGGGCGTACCCGGCCGACCGGGTGCTGCACAACTTCCGGGTCACCGCCGGGCTGCCGCTGCCGGAGGGGTCCACCCCGCCGGGCGGCTGGGACGATGCCACGGGCAACCTGCGCGGGCACTACAGCGGCCACCTGATCACCGCCTTCGCCCAGGCGTACGCCTCCACCGGCGACTCGGCCTACGGGGACAAGGTGGACTACATCGTCGCCGAGCTGGCCGCCTGCCAGGCGGCGATGGCGGCGAGCGGAAAATACAGCCACCCCGGCTTCCTGGCCGCCTACCCCGAGGACCAGTTCGTCCGGCTGGAGTCCTTCGCCACGTACCCGACGATCTGGGCGCCGTACTACACCTGTCACAAGATCATGCGAGGGCTGCTCGACGCGTACCTGCTGGCCGGGAACGCGCAGGCACTGACCGTGGTCACCGCGATGGGCGACTGGGTGCACAGCCGGCTCTCGGTACTGCCCCGGGAGACCCTGAACCGGATGTGGGCCATCTACATCGCGGGCGAGTACGGCGGGATGAACGAGGTGATGGCCGACCTACACGCCATCACCGGCGACCCGAAATACCTGGCCACGGCGAAGTGCTTCGACAACCGGCAGTCCCTCTTCGACGCCTGTGTGGAGGACCGGGACATCATCACCCGGCTGCACGCCAACACCCACGTACCGCAGTTCGTCGGCTACCTGCGCGTCTTCGACCAGGGCGCCGAGGAGACCTACCACGCGGCGACGGAGAACTTCTGGCACATGGTGGTGCCGCACCGGATGTACGCGCACGGCGGCACCAGCGGCACCTGGCCGGCCACCCCGGACCTGCCGGCGAACACCAACGCCGAACTGTTCCAGCCCCGGGGGAACATCGCGGGCTCGATCGCCGGGAACGGCGCCGAGACGTGTACGTCGTACAACCTGCTCAAGGTGGCCCGGAACCTCTTCTTCCACGACCCGGACCCGGCTTACATGGAGTACTACGAGCGGACGCTGCTCAACCACATCCTCGGGTCCAAGCGGGACAACGAGTCCACCAGCACCCCGAACGTCACCTACTTCCTGCCGCTGACCCCGGGCAGCAGCCGAGGCTACGGCAACACCGGCACCTGCTGCGGCGGCTCCGGCCTGGAGAACCACACCAAATACCAGGAGTCCGTCTACTTCCGGTCGGCGGACAACTCGACGCTCTACGTCAACCTCTACGTCGGGTCGGTGCTGACCTGGGAGGCGAACGGGTTCATCATCCGGCAGGAGACCGACTATCCGCGCAGCGAGCAGGCCAAGCTGACGGTGCAGGGCCGGGGACGGCTGGACATCCGGCTCCGGGTGCCGGGCTGGGCCGAGGGCTTCTCCGTCAAAATCAACGGGGTGGCCCGGAAGGGGAAGGTGACCCCGGGCAGCTACCTGAGCATCCAGCGGAACTGGAAGCCCGGCGACACCATCGAGGTGACGATCCCGTTCGTACTCCGGCTGGAGAAGGCGCTCGACGACCGGGACGTACAGGCGATCTTCAACGGCCCGGTGCTGCTGCCGGCGCTCGGCACCGGCAGCAGCTTCAAGGAGTTCTCGCTCTACCGGCACTTCACCCTGGCCGGTGACCTCTCCCGGGCGGTCGTACCGGCCGGCGACGGCACCTTCACCACCAACGAGCACACGCTGCGGCCGCTCTACATCGGCGACACCCAGGCGCAGCACGTCTATTTCCGGCGCTCCGAGCCGGCGATCGTCTTCGGCTCGCACGACTCCGGGGTCCCGAACCGGGAGCGGCCGGACGGCACGTCGTTCCTCGACGAGGTGTGGGCGGCGGCACCCTTCAAGAACCACAGCCAGTTCATGACGAAGGTCTCCCGCACCTCCACCGAGTGGGTGCAGGCCGGGTTGATCACCCGGGACGAACGCTGGGACATCATCACCGCCGCCGGCAACGCGGAGGACGAGCTGGGCTCCTGACGGGTACGCCATGACCTGACGCCACGCCGGAGGTGTGGCGTCAGGTCTAACCGTTCGGGCGCGACTCGATCGCCTGCAACGACCAGCGGTTGCCGTCCGGGTCGCGGAAGTAGACGAAGCTTCCCCACGGCTGTGCGTCGACGTCGCTCGCCTCGACGCCCGCCTCGACCAACTGCCGGCGCGCCGCCTCGGCGTCGGCCACCACGACCTGGATCTCCTGCGTGCCGGGCGTCTTGTCGGTGATGCCGTCGCCGATCACGATCGAGCAGGCCGAGCCGGGCGGGGTCAACTGCACGAACCGTAGACCCTCGTGCACTCTGTGGTCGTGGTCGGCGTTGAATCCCACCTTCTCGTAGAAGGTCTTGGCGCGGTCGACGTCGGTCACCGGCACCGGGATGAGTTCGATCTTCCAGTCCATCGGGCCAGCGTAGGGCGCGGGTATGACACACCGCCGCCCCGATCGTCGCCTGTTATCCTCTCATGACATGCAGGCAGGGGACCGGATCGACCGCGGCTCGCCGCTGCCGATGTATTACCAGCTCAAACAGTTGATCGTCCGGGACATCGAGCGTCGCCGCCTTCAGCCCGGCGACCGCCTGCTCGGCGACCACGAGCTGTGCGCCAGATACGACGTCTCACGTACCGTCGTCCGGCAGGCGCTGACCGACCTGGAGAACGAGGGCGTCATCGAGCGGGTCAAGGGCCGAGGGACCTTCGTCGCGCACCCGAAGACCGCCGAGGGGCTGGTGCAGTCGCTCACCGGGCTCTTCGAGGACGTCGCCGCCCGGGGCGGTCACCTGCGCAGCGAGGTACGCCGGGTCGAGGTGCTGCCGGCGGACGCCGCCGTCGCCGCCGACCTGGAGATCGACCCCGGCGAGTCGGTGATCCACCTGGAGCGGTT
Organism: Plantactinospora sp. BC1; assembly: GCF_003030345.1. Lineage (NCBI taxonomy): Bacteria > Bacillati > Actinomycetota > Actinomycetes > Micromonosporales > Micromonosporaceae > Plantactinospora > Plantactinospora sp. BC1. The sequence goes on along the minus strand of NZ_CP028158.1, from coordinate 6,967,801 downwards.
GCGCTTCGTCGACGACGAGCCGTGGGTCTGGACCGTCACGCACCTGCCGGCTGATCTGGCCCCCGGGCTGGTCGACGAGGATCTCACCGACCGGTCGCTCTATCAGGTGTTGGAGTCGTCCTACGGGGTGCGGCTGGTCCGGGGGGTGCGCTCGGTCGAGGCGGCGGTGGCCAGCGCCGCCCAGGCGAGGCTGCTCGGCATCCGGCGCGGCGATCCGGTGCTGGCGCTGCGCAGCATCAGCATCGGGGAGTCCGGCCGCCCGGTGGAGAGCTTCCTCGCCCTGCACCGGGGCGACCGCAGCCGGTTCCAGGTCGAGCTGACCCGCTCCACGGCCGGCGGCCGACCCGGCACTCCACTCGTACTCGTGAAAGCCTGACACGCCCCCACTCGGCACCTCCCCTCGCCCCCGTCCCTGCACCCGGCCCCGGGCCCCTTGGTTCTGCCTCGGCGTCCGAACTCGCGGTCGGGCGGTCAGGCGGTCGGGCGGTCGGGTGGTCGGGCGCGCAAGATTCTTGCCGATTTCTGGTTCGCTGCGCGCCCTTTCTTGCCAAGAATCCTGGCTGCCAGCGCCCTCGCCACCCACGACGGGCGCGCGCGGGGAGGGGGGGCGGCGAGCAGGGGTTGTCCGATCGCGCGCCTGTCGAGCTGCCCCGTCTGTGCGCCCACGAACCGCTGCCGGGCTCCAGGCCAGTAAGGAGTGCGAGGGCGGCCCGTCCGAACCGGTCCCGATCGCGAGACGCACGGCACTGTCCGCCGGTCACAGTCGCGGGGCGGACGGCAGCGTCCGCCGGTCACAGTCGCGCGGCGGACGGCAGCGTCCGCCGGCTCGGTCGAGACGGCCAAACTCCGCAGGCCACCTCCGCTGGTCTCGGATCCGCGAAGGCCATCATCCGCCGGCTGGTGATCGGCTGTCTCGCTGGGCGGCTGTCCGGAATGTCCCGCCCCGTTTGTGCACCCAGGTCGACAGTGTGCGCGACAGGGGATAACCCCGGTCAGGCGGCTCGGCCTCCGGGACGGTGCATCCTTCGCTGATCTCTACTGGAACCCTTGACATCCTGTAATGACAGGACGACAGTAACCCGAAACACGGCCGACACTGGACCGAGATGGGGACCGGAACGGAACCCGAAGAACGGGAGACGACGTGACCACCAGCGCCACCCCGCCGATCCAGCCCTTCGCGATCAGCTTCGGCGCCGACAACGCCACGCTGGAGCCGCAGGGCCAGGTCCTGACCCGGCGGATGTCCGACCTCAGAGGGCTCTTCGCCGACGGCGATGCCTGGGCGCGGGCGGTCGCCGACGGCGATCCGGTGGTCTACACGGTCGTCTCCTCACCCGTTCCCGAGGTCCCCCGGGAACTGCCGCAGTCGATCACGACGATCCAGCCGGGCGCCACCGGCGGCGAGTTCTGGATGACCAAGGGGCACCAGCACCCCGACCCGCAGGGCGAGATCTACCTCGGCCTGTCCGGGCACGGCGGTCTGCTGCTCTTCGACGGCGAGCGGGCCGAGTGGCTGGAGATGCGCCCGGGAACCATCGGCTACATCCCGCCCGGCTGGGCGCACCGCAGCGTCAACGTCGGCGACGAGCCGTACCGCTTCCTCGCCGTCTATCCGGGCAGCGCCGGGCACGACTACGGCTGGGTGCTCGAGCACGGCATGGGCCTGCGCGCCCGGCGCGTCGGGGACCCCGGTCGCCTCGACCTCGTCCCGTTCGGTGCACCGGCCGGCAAGCCCTGAACCAGCGCCAGCTTCCACGGATAGGAGACCAGATGGCAACGAAGAGCGTCTCACTCGGCGCGGCCGGGCTCGCCGCGGTCGTCACCCTGGCCGTCGGCGTCGTCGCCGGCCGGGCCTTCGGCGGCGGCTCGGACGACGACGGCGGTGGCGGGAACGCCGGTACGGCGGCGATCGCCGGTACGAAGATCGACGTCATCGTCAAGGCCACCGAGAGCGAGTTCTGGCAGTCGATGCTGGCCGGCGCGAAGAAGGCCGGCAGCGACCTCGGCGTCGAACTCGACCTGTTCGGCCCGACCTCCGAGGCGGACATCGAACCGCAGGTACGCCTGGTCGAGGATGCCATCTCGCGCGGCGCCAAGGCGATCGTGCTGGCCCCGAACTCCTCCACCGCGCTCAACGGCGTGATCGACCGGGCCCGGTCGGGCGGGATCAAGGTGATCGTCGTCGACAACGCGGTGCAGACCAAGGCCGACGGCTTCATCGGTACCGACAACGTCAAGGCCGGCGCCCAGGCGGGGCAGCGGCTCTGTGAACTGATCACCGAGGCCGGCAAGCCGAACGGCAAGGTGCTGCACGAGTCGGCCGTCTCCGGCGTACAGGTGCTGATCGACCGGTTCGAGGGGTTCAAGCAGGGGCTCGCCGAGAAGTGCCCGCAGGCGACGATCGTGCAGACCCTGGTCAACGACAACGACCTGAACAAGGCGGTCGGCCAGGTCAACGACGCGCTGACCCGGGTGCCGGACCTGGCCGGGATCTTCGCCGACAACAACACCTCCGGCGTCGGCACCGCCAAGGCGGTGCAGGAGAAGGGTGCCGCCGACCGGGTCGCGGTGGTGGCGTTCGACTCCGACCCGGCCGAGGTGGAAGCGGTACGGTCCGGCGGGATCGACGCGATCGTCGTACAGAACCCGTTCTTCTTCGGCTACCAGGGCGTGGTCGAGGCGGCGATGGCGGTCGCCGGCAGCAACGCGCCGCAGCGGCTCGACCCGGGCGCCGTACTCGTGGACAAGTCCAACGTGGACGCCGAGGACCTCAAGGCGCTGCTCAACCCGCCGAAGACCAAGGGCTGAGCGGGGAGGTGTGATGACCGAGCACCAGCCGGTGGTACGGCTGCGCGGAGTCACCAAGACGTACGGGCCGGTGACGGCGCTCGGCGACGTCGACCTGGAGCTGCTCCCCGGCGAGGTGCACTGCCTCGCCGGGGAGAACGGGGCCGGCAAGTCGACCCTGATCAAGGTGCTGACCGGCGCGGTCGCCCGAGACCGGGGCGAGTACTCGGTCGACGGGGTGCCGCTCGGGCCGCGCCCGTCCCCGGGGCAGACCCGGGACGCCGGGATCGGCGTGGTCTACCAGGAGCTGAGCCTGCTGCCCGACCTCAGCGTGCTGGACAACCTCACCATGGGCCGCTTCCCGCGCCGGTTCCTCGGTATCGTGGACCGGGCCGCGCAGCGGCGTACCGCGCTGGACCACCTGGACCGGGTCGGCCTGGCCGATCTCGACCTGGACCAGCCGGTACGCGCGCTGCCGACCGCCACCCGCCAGCTCGTCGAGATCGCCCGCGTCCTCGGCACCCGGGCCAAGCTGGTGATCTTCGACGAGCCGACCACCGCACTCTCGGAACGGGAGGCGGCGGCCCTGCTGGAGCGGGTCACCGCGCTGCGCGACGCCGGGCACACCGTGCTCTACGTGACGCACCGCCTCGAAGAAATGTTCGCGGTCGGGGACCGGGTCACCGTGCTCCGCGACGGCCGGGTGGTGGCGACCCGGCCGGTCGCCGACTACGACCACGACTCGCTGATCCAGGCGATGGTCGGCCGCCCGGTGCAGAACCTCTATCCCGGCGAGCGGCACGAGATCGGCCCGCCCCGGCTGGAGGTACGCGACCTGCGCATCCCCGGCTTCGCCGCCCCCGTCGAGCTGACCGTGCACCGGGGCGAGATCGTCGGGCTGGCCGGGCTGCTCGGCGCCGGACGTTCCGAGATCGTCCGGGCGGTCTTCGGCGCCGACCCGGTCGACGGCGGCGAGGTGCGGGTCGACGGTACGCCGATCCCGGCCGGCTCGCCCCGGGCGGCGGCCCGGCACGGCGTCGCGCTGCTCACCGAGGACCGCAAGGAGTCCGGGCTGCTGCTGGAACTCTCCATCGAGGCGAACGTCTCGATCGCCAGCCTCGGCCGGGTCGCCAGCGGGCCGGTACTGCGTGGCGGCCGGGAACGCCGGCACGTCCGGCAGGCGGTCGAGGGGCTGCGGCTGAAGTACGGCTCCTTCGACGACCCGGTCACCTCGCTCTCCGGCGGCAACCAGCAGAAGGTACTGCTGGCCCGCTGGCTCGGCACCGGCGCCAAGGTGCTGCTGCTGGACGAGCCGACCAAGGGCGTCGACGTCGGCGCCAAGGCCGACATCTACCAGGCGATCGCCGAGATGGCCCGGACCGGGATCGCCGTACTGGTGGTCTCGTCGTACCTTCCCGAGCTGCTCGGGCTCTGCGACCGGATCGTCGTGGTACGCGAGCGCCGGATCGTCGGCGAGCTGCCGGCGGCCGAGGCGACCGAGGAGGGCATCCTCCGGCTCACCAGCCCGCCGACCTCCGCCGCCGACCTGTCGACCCCGACGACCCCGACGACCCCGACGGCGCCGACCTCGTCACCGCAAGCCTCCGTGCCGCCCCGACCCCCGCTGGAGTCCCGATGACCACCCGCGACAGCAAAGTAGCCGAGGCCGCCACTCCGGACTCCGCCTCCGAGACGGCGGCCGGGAAGGGCACGACGGCCGAGCCGGAGGTACTCGGGCTGGGCAGCCTGCTCGGCCGGGGCTTCGGCGGGCTGCCGGTGCTCGTACTCCTGGTCCTGGGGTTGAGCCTGGCCACCGACACCTTCCTGACCGGCACCAACCTGGACAACCTCGGACGCCAGGTCTCGATCTACGCGATCATCGCGATCGGGCAGCTCCTGGTGATCCTCACCGCCGGCATCGACCTCTCGGTCGGCTCGGTGGTGGGCCTTTCCGGAGTGATCGCCGCGAAGGCGGTCTTCGACACCGCCGGCAGCGGATCGGTGCTGCTCGCCGTCGTGCTCGCGCTGCTCGCCGGTGCGGCGGTCGGCCTGGTCAACGGCGTGCTGGTGGCGATCCTCAAGATGCCGCCGTTCATCGTCACCCTCGGCACCCTGGGCATGGCCCGGGGGATCACCCTGCTCTACACCGACGGCCGGACCATCCAGCCGCTGCCGCGCTCCTTCACCTCGATCGCCGGCGGCGAGTTCCTCGGCGTCGCCAACCTGATCTGGTTGACCGTACTGATCGCGCTGCTGGTCGGCTTCGGGCTGCGACGCACGGTCTGGGGCCGCTACATCTACGCGGTCGGCTCCAACCCGGAGTCGGCCCGGCTCACCGGGGTACCGGTCCGGGCGGTGCTGCTCAGCGTCTACGCGCTCGCCGGGACGCTGGCCGCGCTCGGCGGCATCCTGCTCGCCTCCCGGCTCGGCAACGGGGTGCCGACCGCCGGCACCGGCTACGAACTCCAGGCCATCGCCGCCTGCGTGATCGGCGGGGCGAGCCTCTTCGGCGCCCGGGGCTCGGCGCTCGGCGCCCTGGTCGGGGCGCTGATCGTCGGGCTGCTCAACAACGGCGGCACGCTGCTCGGCATCGACCCGTTCTGGTTGCAGGTGGCGATCGGAGCGTTGATCCTGGTGGCGGTGGGGGTCGACCAGTTGCAGGGCCGGCGGCGCGTGCGTCGGGGAGCGTGAGCGGGCGATGCTGATCGCGCACGACCTCGGTACCACCGGCGACAAGGCGTCGCTGCACACCGACACCGGCGCGCTGGTCGGCGCGGTGACGGTGACCTACCCGACCCGGTACGCCCCCGGCGGCGTCGCCGAACAGGATCCGGCGCACTGGTGGCGCGCGCTCGCCGACGCGACCCGGCAACTGCTGGCCCGGCACGACGTCGACCCGGCGGAGGTCCGGGGGCTGGCGATCTCGGGGCAGATGATGGGGGCGGTACTGCTCGACGCGGCGTACCGGCCGGTGCGGCCGTCGATCATCTGGGCGGACACCCGGAGTGGGTCGCAGTGTGCCGAGCTGGTGGAGCGGATCGGAGCGGAGCGGGCGTACAGGGTGCTGGGGCACCGGCTCAATCCGACGTACTCGCTGACGAAGGTGATGTGGGTGCGTGACCACGAGCCGGAGGTGTTCGGGCGGGTCCGGCACGTCTGCCTCGCCAAGGACTATGCCGTCTACCGGCTGACCGGGCGACTCGCCACCGACCCGTCCGACGCCTCGTCCACGAACGCGTACGACCAGGAGCGGGGGACCTGGTCGGACGTGCTGCTCGGCGCGGCCGGGCTCGATCCGGCGCTGCTGCCGGAGATCGTCCCCGCCACCGCCGTGGTGGGCACCGTGACCTCGGCGGCGGCGGAGGCGACCGGGCTGCGGGCCGGTACCCCGGTGCTGATGGGCGGTGGGGACGGCCCCCTGGCGGCGGTCGGCGCCGGAGTCGTCTCTCCGGCCGACGGCGCGTACTGCTATCTCGGCTCGTCGTCCTGGATCTCGCTGGCCGCGCCGCGCCCGCTGCACGACCCGGCGATGCGGACGATGACCTTCGACCACGTGGTACCCGGGCACTACGTGCCGACCGCCACCATGCAGGCCGGTGGGGCATCGCTGGAGTGGATCGCCGACCTGCTGGAGCCGGCCGGTGACGGGGACCGGTTCGACCGGCTCGTCGAGGCGGCCGACACCGCCACGGCGGCCGGCGACGGGCTCTACTTCCTGCCGCACCTGCTCGGCGAACGGTCCCCGTACTGGGATCCGGAGGCGGCCGGGGCGTTCGTCGGGCTCCGCCGGCACCACGACCGGGCACACCTGGTCCGGGCGGTGTTGGAGGGGGTGGCGTTCAACCTGCTCACCTGCGTCGACGCGTTCCGCGAGCAGGGGATGCCGGTGGATCGGGTGGACGCGATCGGCGGCGGGGCGGCCAGCGACGCGTGGCTGCGGATCCTCGCCGACGTCTGGGGCGCCACGGTCCGGCGACGTTCCATAGTGGAGGAGGCGAACAGCCTCGGCGCGGCGGTGACGGCGGCGGTCGGGCTCGGCCTGGTCGACGACTTCGGCGCCGCCCGGGAACTCTCCGAGGTCACCGCCGAGTTCACGCCCGATCCGGGGCGACACGCCGACTACCGGCGACGGCACGCGATCTTCCTGGACGCGTACCGGCGGTTGGCGCCGTGGAACGCGACCCGGGGCGACAAGCCGGCGGGCGCCGAGTCGGGAAGCGGCGAGTCGGCGGGCGGCGAGTCGGGAAGTGGCAAGTCGGGAAGTGGCGAGTCGACGGGCGGCGGGTCGGCATGAGCGGGCGGCGGAACGTGCTGGTCACCTCGCGGTCGTTCTCGTCCGGCTCCCGGGACCTGCTCGGCGAGCTGCGCGCCGCCGGCCTCACGGTGGTACGCGGCCCGACCGACCACCGGCTCGACGAGCTGCGGCCGTTGCTGGCCGACGCTGTCGGCTGGATCGCCGGCACCGCGCCGGTGACCGAGGACCATCTCGCCGCCGCCCCGCAGCTCGCGGTGCTGGCCCGGCACGGCGTCGGGGTCGACGCGGTGGACCTGACCTCGGCGGCGGCACGTGGCATCGTGGTGACCAACACCCCCGGGGCGAACACCGAGGCGGTCGCCGACCTGACCGTCGGACTGCTCCTCGCCGTGCTGCGCAGCATCCCGGCCGGGGACCGCCGGGTCCGGGCGGGGGAGTGGAGCGTCTCCCGGGGCCGGGAACTCGGCTCGTCGACGGTCGGACTCGTCGGGTACGGCCGGATCGGGCGGGCGGTGGCGGAGCGGCTGCGCGGGTTCGGTGCCACGCTGCTGGCGTACGACCCGATGTTGGACACGGCGGCGATCCGGGCGGCGGGTGCCGAACCCGCGGACCTGGCCGACCTGCCCCGCCGCTGCACGGCCGTCTCGCTGCACGCCCCCGGCGGCGGCCGGCCGCTGGTCGACGCCGAGTGGCTGGCCGGGGCCCGGGACGGACTGCTCCTGGTCAACACCGCCCGCGCCGACCTGGTCGACGAGCCGGCCCTCGCCGAGGCGCTGCGTGCCGGCACGATTGCCGGGTATGCCGCCGACACCCTCGACACGGAGTCGACGGGTGCCGGTTCGCCGCTGCTCGCCGAAGATCTGGCCGACCGGGTCGTCCTGACCCCGCACCTCGGGGCGCAGACCGTGGAGGCGATCGACCGGATGGGCTCGCTCGCCGTGGCCGACCTGCTGGCGGTGCTCGGCGGCGATACTCCAAAGCATCCCGTCCGGACGGCCGGCGGGCCGGGCTCGGCCTCAGCCTCGGGCTCCGGCTCCGGCTCCGGCTCGGGCTCGGGCTCGGCCTCGGGGTGAGCGGCCGGGAGACTGACGGGCGGGGCGAGGGCAAGGGCAAGGGCAAGAGGGGGATCAGCGGTGGACGCGGCGAGGATTGACGACGGCGAACGCAGCGGATCGGCTGACGGGGGGTCGGACGGAGCCGGCTACATGGGTTTCGTCGGGGTCACCACCGGCGGCTCGTCGATCAACCGGGTCTTTCCGAGGTGGGCCGAGATCCTCGGCCTGCCGACCGACCGGCTGGTCGGGCACGACCTGCCGCTGGACGCCGACGACGCGCAATATCGAGACCTGGTCAAGCGGATCCGGGACGATCCGGCGCACCTGGGCGCGCTGGTCACCACCCACAAGCTCCGGCTCTATCAGGCGGCGCACGACCTCTTCGACGAGGTGGACGACTTCGCGCAGCTCTGCGGCGAGATCTCCAGCATCGCGAAGCGGGACGGCCGGCTGCGCGGCGGCGCCAAGGACCCGATAACCGCCGGGCTCGCCGTGCGGGACTTCCTGCCGGACGATCATTTCGGGGCGACCGGGGCCGAGGTGCTCTGCCTGGGCGCGGGCGGCGCCGGGACGGCGCTGGTCTGGTACCTCGGCCAGCGCGTCGACCGACCGCGCCGGATCGTCTGCACCGACACCGACCCGAGCCGGCTCGCCCACCTGCGCGACGTCGTCGAGCGGGGCGGCCTGCCGGCCGACCTTGTCGGGTACCGGCTCGTTGCCGATCCCGGCGACGTTGGCGCGGTGCTCGATGCGCTGCCGGACGGCAGCCTGGTGGTCAACGCGACCGGCCTCGGCAAAGACCGGCCCGGGACGCCGCTGCCGCCCGGGGTTCGGTTGCCCCGGGACGGCTACGCCTGGGACTTCAACTATCGGGGGAGCCTGGAGTTCCTGCACCAGGCTGCTGAGCAGCAGGACGAGCGCGGGCTGACCGTGGTCGACGGCTGGCGGTACTTCATTCACGGCTGGAGCCAGGCGATAGCCGAGATCTTCGACGTACCCGTGGATCCCCGGACGGTGCGGAGGCTGTCGGCGGCGGCCGAGGCGGTGCGGTGATCGGGGTCAGCTCGTGAGCTTCGTTCGGACCGTGCTCGGCGACGTGCCGCCGGAGTCGCTCGGCCCGACCGACTATCACGAGCACCTGTTCCAGGTCACTCCGCTGCTGCCCGGCGACGAGCTGGACGACGAGGCGGCCAGCCGGACGGAGACCGGGCTGCTGTTCGCCGCCGGCATCACCGCGATGGTCGAGGCGACGCCGGTCGGGCTGGGTCGCGATCCGGCGGCGGTGGCCAGGATCAGCGCCGCGACCGGGATGCGGGTGGTGGCGACCACGGGCGCGCACCGGGAGGCGCACTACGGGCCGGACCATCCGCTGGTCACCGCTTCGGAGTCGGACCTCGCCGCGCGATTCCGGGCGGACCTCGTCGACGGCTGCCCGGCCCGGGACATCGAATCAGCTTCTGCGGGTACGGGGGTTGCGCTGGATCCGGAGGGGCGGCCGGTGCGGGCCGGGCTGCTCAAGGCGGGAATCGGGTACTGGTCGATCAGTGCGTTCGAGCGGCGGGTGCTCGGGGCGGTGGCTGCGGCGCACCGCGCGACCGGTGCTGCGGTGATGGTGCACCTGGAGCACGGGAGTGCTGGTCACGAGGTGCTCGACCTGCTCGGTGCGGAGAGTGTCGATGCCGGGCGGGTGGTGTTGGCGCACGCGGATCGGAACCCGGACCCGAGGCTGCACGTGGAACTCGCCCAGCGGGGCGCGTACCTCGGCTACGACGGGATGGCCCGGCACCGGGAGCAGCCGGACAGTGCGCTGATCGAGTTGATCGAGGCGGTGTGTGGGGAGGGGATGGCCGATCACCTGCTGCTCGGCGGCGACGTGGCGCGCCGCAGCAGGTACGTCGCGTACGGCGGGATGCCGGGGCTGGCGTACCTGCCGGACCGGTTCCTGCCCCGGCTGCGGGCGCGACTCGGCCCGGAGGTAGTGCGGCGGATCGTAGTTGACGCGCCTGCCCGAGTACTCACCTGGAAGACCACCACGGAGGTACTCGGATGACCTCAGCCGAGCGACCGGTTCCGGCAGCTCCTGGGCGGTCTCGGCGAAGTCGGGTTCGGTGCTGTCGTGCAGAGTCGAGACTGTCGATCCCGCCTGGTTGTGTCGCATACGTTGACGGGCTGATCTTGCCCGTGACGCGGCCACTCGATGGTGTGAGATCGGCTGACCCCAGTGGGGGACAGCTAGGGCATCGCCGACCGGGCCTTGTAACCGTATCAGTGCGGAACAGTCGCCGTCGGCGGACAAACGCGCCCGCGCAACCGGAAACCGGTCGGGCGCGTCGGACCATGAGGCAATGTTTGCAGCCTCGGGGTGGGAACTGCGAGCCGGCGGTCACAGCGTCCGCCACGACTGTTAGAGTCAACTAGTTCGCCCGTTCGATAATGTTAGAACATTGACCGACCTGCCAGCGTCTAGGCGTCAGACGGGCCAAATGGGACGGCCTCCGGGTCATCGGGCTGACTCCCCCTACTCCCAATGCCGGCGCGCATCACCCTGCCCTGAGTAGCCCGCTAAGCTACTCCGAAGCCTGTCATAAGGGTGTGTGTCCGAGGTCCCTCCCCAGCCTTGACGATTGAGTAGTCTGATCCATACCTACGACGGAATGGCGGTTTCCGTTACGGGGGGATCGAACAACCGCTTGGCTTCGACTACTCTCTGGCCCGCGTAGGTTATAAGAGCCACTTCACCATCCAAGTGTACGAGGGCCTTTGTTTCAAGTGTCCGCAGCGTTCGCCGCAGGTTAGCTCTCATGGAGCTAGGGATCCAAGCGAGCAGATCCGGTATTGGAACACCTGCGGCTCCGGCATGGTAGAGTAGCACCAGCACAAACTCGCCAGCCCTTAGGTCCGTGCGCAGAACTTTCGGATACCGCCCAAATATCTGGACTACCGGAATCTGTCGAGTTACGAGACCGTCAATCATCGCTTGGATATCTTTGCTGGAAGATCCGGCACCTAGTCTCACGAATTCGGCAAGAACCCAGTCCAGTATCGATACCACAAGGGTCGCGTCCTGAAGGTTCGGATCGACGCCGTCGGCGAGGTGTGCCGCATCCCTACTGTTGCGAATGTCGTACACCACTCGCAGCGCCCGAGGAATATAGATCCTTAGTGACTTGGGGAAGCCGCTAGACGGTAATCCACTCAGCTGCTTCGCCACCTTCTCGGTGTCCAGTACCTCTCCGATTGGAGTGAAGGCACCTTTAGTTCTGAGCTCTAATATTCGGTACGCCGCTTCACAAAAACGTCCACCTTCCACCGCACTCAAACGGTGCCCACCCAGGTAGAAATTGCGCTTCGCCTCGTCGTATGCAAGTAAGAGTTCCTTCACGAGAGCTGTATCATAAGCTTCTTCGAGAAGAGCGGTAATGCGCCCTGTCATGATTCGTCCTTATCGCGAGGTGCCACCTTCTTCGCCGCCGTTGAGGAGCGCTTTGGCTTATAGGGATGTTCGTGAAGTGCAGCTTTCACGGCCTCTCGATCCGGCAACGCTTCGACAAGGGCCTCTCCGCGGACCGTAAGCTGCTTCGCGCCTTTTCCTGCAGACACTATGTACCCATTCTGACGGTCGGCATTATCGACGTCGCGAGACGGGTTGCCGAACTTGTGTGCGGCCGCCTCGGTATTCAGAGCAACAATGTCAGGAGTTTTGAAGTGACGAGTGTCGCGATAATGGGTGAGGTAGTAGCCTAGGCAGGCTATACGTTCGACCAGTGACTGTGGCTTCTTCTGGCTGATGAACTCCCTGGGGCTCAGGAAGTCCTTTGTGTCATCGAGCGATGCCGTTGGACCTACGGAGACCGATGGCGTTCTTCGCGATTCCACCGATTCCTGTCGGATCCCCTCGATCCCCAGCGCCTCTCCAAGCCATCTCAACGCACGTATTTGTGCGTCTTCCTCTAGGGGTTCGAACGCAGCGTACGCGGTCTCCATCGCACGCAGCTCGGTGAAACCAACCATCCTTCGAACATATGAACGATCGTCACCAGATGCTTGATGATCGGATAGCCCCTCAGTGGCTGGTGCGCTGGTCTCGTGACCAGCGCTTTCTGCTTGGATCATGGTACTCCTCCTGCGAGACTTTCCGTGGGCCCTTCTTGACGCTTCGAGTCCTGCGGGTACAACCTCATACCCGGAACGTCGCGCTTACGTCGCGCCGGCTCCAACCGTCACTACCAATACGACGTTCGGGCAGGTCAGTCGGGCCTTCGCCCGGCTCCGCCACGAACGAAGCAGGCTACTGAGTCTCTACGAGAAGCGGGGGAGCGGGAGGTCAACATGTTGTCGCCGGGAAACCCGCGACCCAGCCAAAATGTTTCCCGAACAAGCGCCCTGCTTCGGGATCTACTCACTACCGACCCTCGTTACAGGCGACAGTGGCGCGCCCGAGCCATGCGCAGCCGGAGCGATCTGAGCCAAGCGGCAGTCGCTAAGGTAGTGGAACTTTACTTGTGGGATAGCGGCGAGCGCAGTGAGAGCGCAACCTCCTTGGCGCGACAGTTGAAGGATCGCATTTCAAGAGCCCTGAACGGTTTGTCGCTATCCGCACAGACGCTTCAATGGATCATTGATGCCTTCGGTATGGACCAGAACGATCAAGAGCGCCTTTGGGAAGTTTTTTCGGGAAGGGCGGGGCATGGAGGAGGGGGAATATCACACACATTACGTCGACGGCGGGAAATGATCAGACGTCAATGCCATCGAACGGTTAGCCTTGTGGAGCGCTACACCGTTGGCCCTGATGGTGCGATGCTCTTCAGGCGCACCCTGCACACTATACGTGCCATCGAAGATGGCGTCGATATCTATATATTCAATCATGAGCCGGAGGCGGATAAGATCGACGTCATGCATGGAGGAAGGATTGGAAGACGGTATGAATATGGCGAAGGCCTCCATAGTGCGGAGATTATTTTGGATAGCGCCTTACTGAAGTTTGAATCGACAGCACTAGAATATCGAGCTCATTTCACGCAAGGGGTGTCGCGTCTTTCCGAGGTGAGAAGGACCGCATTTGCCCGAGTCGAAAATATCGACATGGCCGTCGAGTTTCAGGGCGCAGCCCCACGGGATGCGTGGTGGTGCGTCTGGGATGATCAGATAGGAGGAACATTAGTCGAAGAAGAAAGGACGGAGATTAGGAACGGCATTGTGCGGAAATATATCCCCTTCATTGAGGAGACAGTGACCGGGTTTCGTTGGCAGTGGTAGCCCCTGGGGAAGGTCTCCGGGCACACGTCGCTCCCGTTATCGCCCTCTGCTCTGACTGGCGGCTCGATCGGTTGAGGGTACGGGCTCTGTCGTCCTACTTACCGCTCACTGCAGTAAGGGACTCGAGTATCATGCCCTTTTGGGCTGGGTAATAAACAATGGTGGTCTCGCCGTAGCGACCCCGAACGGGCTCAACCCCGGCGTTCTCATCGTACTATCTCGGGCAGCACATCGCTTTGATTCTTACGAGCGCGTCATATGTGCGGGCGGAGCCATCGCGACTTTTCGATTGCTGGACGAAGAGGGGTTCCAGAGGTCGGTCAGGGATAGGTGCTGCCGCGACGATCCAAACCTGGATGGCTTTACAGCGGCAGTGCCGGTACGGGTCGCGGCGCCGGGCTGGCCCTTGAACTCGGCCTGAGCTAAAAGATGGGTATGTCGGCCCCGAGATCGCGGAGCCGGTCCGGCTGGACGTACAGGGCTGCTCGGACGGCTGCGAACGACACGCCTGGTGCACGTCTGGTTCGTTCGACGTCACGGACGATCCGGCTGATCATCCCGAGCCGGACCTTGGCCTCGGTCAGCCGCGACTGAAGGTTGCACAGGGCCTGCTGGCAGGAGGCAAGTTCGGCTTTCAGTCGCTCGTTCTGTTGTTCCAGCGTCATCGGTGGCGGCGGGTCAGAGCTGTACGCATCCACTCGCACGGGTTTGCCCTCCTCGCTGGGGTAGGCGGGTGGGGGCTGCTGCCAGGCGCCGGAGGACCTGAGAGAAGGGCCGGCAGCAGCCCCGTGTTCGGCACCCTGCCCGACCGCCTGCGATGGCCACCCGGACAACGGCCTGGTCGGATCCTCTCCCGTCTCTGATGACCTGTCAACATGTGCGCGTTACATTATGCGCGCTGATATGGGTAGACCAGCGTGTGCCTACCGTCGTGTGGATGGGACAGGACCCTCCTCCGGGGCCTCTGGTTGGCCCGGCCGAGATACTCCAGATGCTCGGCGTCGGCCGGTCGCGGCTGCGGCAGATCACCGCGGATCGCCGGTTCCCCGCGCCGTTCCAGACCTTGATCGCTGGCTCGGTTTGGCTGCGTAGCGACGTCGAGGAGTACATCCGGAAGTACCGGCCTCAGCAGCTCAAGGACCGGGACGACGAGGACGAGCAGGCGTAGCAGCCTGCGGATTACGAGGTCGTAGATCCGCCGTTACCCGTACGGCGCTGACCCTAGGGTCCGACCTGCGGCAGCTCGGCGGACCGGCCACTGTTCTCGGCGAGCAGGCGGAGGGCGAGCACCGTGATCCAGGTCCAGTTGACGGCGATCATCGCTCGTTGGATCAGGCCGGTCGACGGATGGTCGGTTTCCCACGCCGTACCGAAGGTGACGAACAGGGCCAGGCCGGCGAGTCCGGTCAGGAGGTCGTACCCGACCCAGCCGCGACCGGTCAGCCGCCCGGCAGACCGGCGGGCCAGTACGAAGCAGGCGACCGGCACCGACACGAACACCACGATGCCGAAGTTGTCGTGCAGTACGCCCGGCCAACTGGTCATGACACCGTCCGACGGCGCACCGGGCGGATAGCCGCGAGCCGGATCCATCACGAAGACGCCGGAGAGCACCAGCCCGACGCCGAACACGCCAACCGCCAGCGGCCCCCACAGGCTGGCACGCCCCGGACGCAGCGCACGGCGCAACCCGACGGCGAAGCCGACCAGCAGCACCCCGGTCAGTACGAAATTGGTGATCTGGATCCATCCACGCGGCCCGAGACTCAGCGCGCTCACCGGGTGGTACGTCGGGTCGTAGCCGGCCCGGGTCGCACCGTCGACCAGGAACACCAGGACGAACACCGGCGGTCCGACCACCCCACACCAGAGCAGCACTCGGGTCAGCCGACGCGGTGACATGTCTCCTCCAAAGGTGAAGCGTCCGGGGACGGCGCGGCGGACGACACAGGCGACGGCTCGACAGGCACGTCACCGACCAGCGGGGCGAGCAATCCGGGTACCACCTGCTCGGCGAAGTCGACCACGGTCCCCGCAGGCATGTCCGCCGCCGCGTACTGCCCGTGGCCGGCGGCGGTGGTGGCGGTGAGGGTGGCCAGGCCGAGGCGTCGTTGCAGCACCGACTGGCGCAGCCGCCAACCGATCACCGCCGGACGGGCCAGCGTCGCCGTGCTCCGGCTGACCAGCCCGGACCTAACCACCAGGTACTCGCCGACGATGCCGTGCCCGAGCGCCCGCCACGCCACCACCGCCGCGCCCAGCGCCAGCGGCAACAGCCCCACCCCGACCAACCACAGCCAGGACGGCAGCGCCGCCACGAGACCGCCCAGCCAGGCCAGCAACCCGGTAACCGCGACCGTGACCAGCGTCGCCCAGCCGATCCGCCGCCGCAGCGCGGCGACCGGATGCCGACGCAGCGGTACGGCGAACGGGCTCGCCCCGGCGTCGAGGTCCAGCACCCGGGCGGCCACCGACCGCGCCACGCCGATCGGGCCGCGCGGCAGGATCGTGGTGGCCGGCGTCATGCTCCAGATCGTCAGCCCGGTCGAGATGACGTTGGTGTCCGCCATCCCCATCCACCGCCAGAGCAGCGGCTCCGAGATCTCCACTCCACGCAGCCGACTGACGTCCCGGTTCACCTCCCGGGTCCGGAACAGCCCCTGCGACGTGCGCAGCACCGCGCCGGTCGGCGTGTCGACGCGTACCAGCCGGAAGGCCCAGTTTTCGGCCACGAACGCGACCGCCATGCCCAGCACCCCGAGCGCGCCGACGGCGACGAACGCGATCGCACCGGTACGCCACGGACCGAGGGCCCGCCAGTCGACCAGCCCGGCGACGAACCCGGCCGCGTCGAACCCGAACGACTGCGCCAGCCAGTAGCCGCCCCAGAGCAGCCCCGCCGCCGTGACCAGCGCCCAGACACTGAACACGTTGTAGCAGACCCACGACCAGCGAATTCGGGCGAAGACCCGCTCACCCGGGGGCTCGGCACCGGTACCACCGGAAACCGTCTCCGCCGAACCGGCCAGCAGCTCGCGGCGGAGTTCGTCGGCGGCGGTCCGGGTGACCGCGTCGAGCTGCAACGCCTCGTACCCGGTCGCGCCCGGCTGGCCGACCCCGACGGTGAGCACCCGCAGCCCGGCGAGCCGGTGCCGCAGCCGCGCCGTCGTGCTGACGGTGCGGATCCGCTCCCGGCGCAGCGCGCGGTGTTGCCGGACCAGCAGGCCGGTGCGCAGCTCCACCAGCTCCTCGGTCAGCCGATACCGGGTCTTGACCCAGCGCAGGGTGTCCCGGGCCGCGCCGACAACCCCACCCACGGCCACCGCGAGCACCGGGATCAGCGTCGAGGCGCCCGGCTCGTCGGCGACGAGCAGGGCCAACCCGGCGGGTACGAGCGACAGCAGCGCAAAGAGCCCGTCGACCCAGATGATCCGGGCGTCGAGCCGCCGCCACGGGATCTCCGCCACCGGAGTCGAGTCACGCGCGGTCTCGGACGGCGCGGTCATGTCGCGTCCCCTGCCGTCTGCCGGACGATCTCGGTGAGCCGCTCGGCGGTCCGCGCGGCGAGGTCCGCGTCGAGTCCCACCAACACGACCGGTCCGCTCGCCGAGGCCGTCGTCACGGTCACCGTGGCCAGTCCGAAGAGCTGTTCCAGCGGTCCCCGGACCGTGTCGACGGTCTGGATCCGAGAGATCGGGGCGGCCCGCCACTCCCGGACGAACCACCCCGACACCGCGTACACGGCCTCCGGGGTGACCTCCCAACCGTGCACGGCGTACCGCCACGACGGCACCCCGGCCAGGTATGCCAACCAGGCCGGTACCAGCACCAGCAGGATCGGGCCGAGCCAGTCACGGGTGGCGGCGGGCAGCACGGCGTACCCGATGGAAAGGACCGTGACCAGCGGCGCGACGCCGAAGATCACCCGGGTGCTCCACCAGCCGACGGCCCGGCGGTCGACCCGGTGCCGCAGCGGGCGCAACCCGATCGACCCGGCCACCACCCCCGGGCCCGGCCCGGCGGAATCCACCGGAGGCGACGGCGCGACGGTCGGGCCGGTGGAGTCCCCGTCGTCCGGATCCGGGGCGGTCGGCGGTGCGCCGGTGTACGGCTGCTGCTGTCCCATCCTTGGACGTTGCGGTACGGACCCGGCCCGGCGCCGCTGCCGGTCGGCCATCGGTTCTGGTCGGCTGGCCAGGGCTGTTGGCCGATCGACCAGACCGGCGACGGGCCGACCGTTTGTAGGCTCGGCGCATGGAGCTGGCCCGACGCGTTCGGTGGCCCGGTCGAGGCCGGACCGCCGCCGCGCCGGCCCGGACCGCCCACACCGACCCCGGCGACGAGAGGCGGCGCGACGAGACGCGGCGCGACAGGGCGCGGCGCGACAGGGCGCGGCGCGACAGGGCGCGGCGCAGCGTCCGGGACTGGGTCGTGGATTCTGTGCTCTTCGGCCTGGCGGTGCTCTACGGGGTGTGGACCTGGCGCAGCGCTCCGCTGCACTACGTCGACACGATCCCCGGTTGGATGATCACGATCGACCCCTGGGTCGGCGCGGTCGGCTGCCTGACCCTGTGGTGGCGGCGGCGCTTCCCGATCCTGCTCGGCATCGCGATGGTGCTGATCATGGCGCTGGCGGCAACCGGGCTCGGCGCGGCCCTGGTCATGGTGCTCACCGTCGCGGTGCACCGCAACTGGCTGCCGGCCACGCTGGTCACCGTGCTGCACCTGGTGCCGTCGCTGTTGTTCGGGTACGAGAATCCGCCGCCCGGCGTCACCCGGGGGGCATACATGACGCTGATCCTGCTGATGTATCTGGTGCCGCTCGGCTGGGGGATCGCGGTCCGGGCCCGGCGGGAGCTGATCGCCAACCTGCGTCGCGAGGTCGACCGGGCGCGTGACGAACACCGGCAGCGGCTGGCCGGAGCCCGCCGGGCGGAACGGGAGCGGATCGCCCGGGAGATGCACGACGTACTCGCGCACCGGATCTCGCTGATCTCGGTGCACGCGGGCGCGCTGGCGTACCGGACGACCCAGGCCGACGCGGGGGCGGGTGTCCCACTCAAGCCGGGAGAGGTCGGCGGGGCGATCGAGGTGATCCGGGACAACGCCCGGCAGGCCCTCGTCGAGCTGGGCGACGTACTCGCCGTACTCCGGCCGGAGCGGGGGGACCGCAACGGCGGGAGCGGGCCGGACCCGGAAACCGGTACGGCCGAACGGTCGGCGTCGCACCGTTCGGCACCGCAGCCGAGGCTGGCCGACATCTTCCGACTGGTCCAGGAGGCACAGGCGGCGGGTCAGCGGGTCGCGTTCGAGATGGTCTGCGCGCCCGGTGCGGCCGAGTCACTCCGCCCGGCGGTGCAGCGTACGGTCTACCGCACCGTCCAGGAAGGACTGACCAACGCCCGGAAGCACGCCGGCCGGGCCGAGGTGACGGTACGGGTCGAGGTCGATCCCGGTACCGGCGTCGTCGCCACGATCAGCAATCCGTTGCCGTCGCCGCGGGCGGCCGCCGACCTGCCCGGGGCCGGTGCCGGGCTGACCGGGCTCGCCGAGCGGCTGGCCCTGGACGGCGGGACCATCGAGCACGGCGTGGTCGGCGGGACGTTCCGGCTCTCCACCCGGCTACCCTGGCCGGCATGACTCCGGGCGACGCACCGGGCCACCAGCCGCCCGCACCGGATGCCGAGCCGGCGGCGACGGGTCGCCAGCCCCCCGCGTCGGGTGTCGAGCCGGCCATCCGGGTACTGCTCGTCGACGATGATGCGCTGGTCCGGACCGGGCTGCGGCTGATGCTCGGCGGGGCACCCGACATCGAGATCGTCGGCGAGGCGGCGGACGGTGCCGACGTCGCCGACGCGGTGACCCGGCTGCGCCCGGACGTGGTGCTGATGGACGTCCGGATGCCGCTGCTCGACGGGATCGCGGCGACCCGGGCGATCACCGCCCGATCCGGGCACCGTCCGGAGGTCATCGTGCTGACCACCTTCGACGCCGACGCGACGATCCTCGACGCGCTCCGCAACGGCGCGGCCGGATTCCTGGTCAAGCACACCCCGCCGGAGCAGATCGTCGACGCGGTGCGCCGGGCCGCCGCCGGTGAGCCGGTACTCTCCCCGACGGTCGCCCGTACCCTGATCGACCACGTGGCGGGCGTCGCCCCGCACCGCCGTACGGACCAGCGCCGGCAGCAGGCCCGGGAACGGTTCGGGCTGCTCTCCGAACGGGAGCGGGCGGTCGCGGTGGCGGTGGCCGAGGGGCTGTCGAACGGCGAGATCGCCGACCGGCTGTTCCTCTCCGTCGGCACGGTCAAGGCGTACGTCTCCAGCGCGCTGGCCAAGCTCGACCTGGACAACCGGATCCAGCTCGCGCTGCTCGCCCACGACGCGGCCGACGAGTAGGACCGGGCCGCCGCCTCGTCCCGGCAGTCGGTCGATCCCGACCGCAGTTGAACCCGTCGATCCGCCCGTGCGTGTCTTCTCGCGCGACCAGTGCCCTCCGGCACTGCGACAGACTCAGGAGTACGGATGGAGAACGCCCATGATCCGACGTAATGTCCTGACCGGCTTCGCCGCGCTGGGGATCGCCGCCGCGGTCGGTACCCCGGAGAAGGCGAGCGCGCACTCCGGCAGGCTGTTCCCCGACACGTTCGACCTGCCCGACGGTTGGATGCCGGAGGGGATCACGATCGGCGAGCTGCCGTTCGCGTACTTCGGTTCCCGGGCCGACGGCTCGATCTACCGGGTCAACCTGGCCACCGGCAAGGGTCGGGTCCTCAGCCAGGGGCCGGGGGCGGGCTTCCCGTCGATCGGGCTGAAGCTGGACGGCAGGGGCCGGCTCTTCGTCGCCGGTGGTACGGCCGGCACCGGCCGGATCGTGGACGCCTGGAGCGGCCGGCTGCTCGCCGACCTCAGCTTCACCACCGGCACCAGCTTCGTCAACGACGTGGTGCTGACCCCGCACTCGGCGTACTTCACCGACTCGCAGAACCCGGTGCTGTACGTCGTGTCGACCGGCCGGCGGGCGACGGTCCGCAACCTGCCGCTGACCGGGGACATCGTCTACACCACCGGGAACAACGCCAACGGCATCTGCCGGACACCGGACGGCCGGGCGCTGCTGGTGGTGCAGTCCAACACCGGGCTGCTGTTCCGGGTGGACCCCTCCTCCGGGGTGGCCCGGCAGGTGGACCTGGGCGGGGAACTCCTCACCAACGGCGACGGGCTGCTGCTGGAGGGCCGCACGCTCTACGCCGTGCTGAACCGGCTCAACACGGTGGCCGTACTCCGGATGTCGTCGGACGGTCGCTCGGGGCGGATCGTCGCCCGGTTGACCGATCCCCGGTTCGACATCCCGACCACGGTCGCCTCGTACGGCAACCGGCTCTATCTGCCGAACGCGCGGTTCAGCACCCCGCCGACGCCGGAGACCACCTACACGGCGGTGGCCATCCCGAAGCCGTAGCGCGGTCGGTCGTACCCGATCCGTCTCCGACGCCGCCGGTGAGCATCCGCTCGCCGGCGGCGTCGCCGTTCCCGGGTCGCCGGCCGGTGTGCCGCCGGGCGCGGCCGGTCGAGGATGGCGATCCCGCAGGGGTTTGACAGACACTATTCGATAGATTTCCATTTATCGATGACGATCGGCGGCTCGCCGACCGCTCCGGCGATGGTGTCCTGGGGGTAGACATGCGATTTCGGAAGGTCGGCGCGACCGCTGCGGCGGTGTTGCTGCTGATGCCGCTGGCCGCCTGCGGCGACGACGGCGGTGGCGGTGGCGACGGCAAGACCCTCACCTACTGGGCCAGCAACCAGGGGCCGAGCCTGGACGAGGACCGGAAGGTCCTGCAACCGGAACTCGACAAGTTCACCCAGCAGACCGGGATCAAGGTCGAGCTGGAGGTGATCGGCTGGCCGGACCTGCTCAACCGGATCCTGGCCGCGACCACCTCCGGGCAGGGACCCGACGTACTCAACATCGGCAACACCTGGTCCGCCTCGTTGCAGGCCACGGGGGCGTTCCTGCCGTTCGAGTCCGCGGAGTTGGAGCCGCTCGGCGGCCCCGCCCGGTTCCTCGGGCCGAGCTTCTCGGCGACCGGCGCCGCCGGACAGCCGCCTACCTCGGTCCCGCTCTACGGCCTGGCGTACGGGCTCTTCTACCACAAGCGGCTCTTCGCCGAGGCCGGCATCGACAGCCCGCCGAAGAACTGGACCGAGTTCGTCGCCGCCGGAAAGAAGCTGACCAAGGGCGACCAGTGGGGGCTGGCGGTCGAGGGGGCGAGCTACACCGAGAACGCGCACCACGCCTTCATCTTCGGCCAGCAGCACGGGGCGGAATTCTTCGACGACGCCGGCAAGCCGCACTTCACCGGGCATCACCACGTCATGGCGGTCAAGCAGTACATCGACTTCATGGCCACCCACAGGATCGCCAACCCCAGCAACGCCGAGTACAGCACGCCGAACCAGCCGATCGGTGACTTCGCCAAGGGCAAGGCCGCGATGCTGCTCTGGCAGAGCAACGCGATGAGCCTGCTCGCCGCCGCCGGGATGAAGCCCGACGAGTACGGTGTCGCCCCGATCCCGATCGCCGACCCGCTGCCGGCCGGCGGCCGGCGGGTGAACAGCCACGTGGCCGGGATCAACGTCTCGATCTTCAAGAACACCGACAACCGGGACGGCGCGCTCGAACTGGTGAAGTTCCTGACCAGCAGCGAGGAGCAGCGGATCCTCAACAAGGCGTTCGGCTCGCTGCCGGTGGTCAAGGACGCCTACGACGACCCCGCCTTCCAGACCCCGCTGATCAAGGTCTTCCAGGACGTACTCGGCAACACCGCCGCGCCGCTGCCCCAGGTCCCCGAGGAGAGCAAGTTCGAGACCACGGTCGGCAGCGGGATGCGGGACCTGTTCACCAAGGTCGCCAGTGGACAGCCGGTCGGTGAACCGGAGATCGCGGCGGCGCTGGAAAAGGCCCAGCAGGAGATGGGCACCGGTGGCTGACCACCCCGGCTCGACCGGGGTACGTGACCGCCCCGAGGCGGCCGGGGCAGCCGACCGCCCCGGGACGGCCGGGGCACGTCGTCGGGCCGGTGCCGGTTGGCGCCGGCCCGGCCTGGCGTACCTGCTCTTGCTGCCGGCGTTCGTACTGGAGTTGCTGGTCCACCTGGTGCCGATGGCCGTCGGCGTCTGGATGAGCTTCCGCGAACTGACCCAGTTCTTCATCCGCAACTGGTCGGCGGCACCCTGGGCGGGACTGCGCAACTACCGGGTGGCGCTCGACGTCGACTCCGCGATCGGTGCCGCGCTGCTCCGCTCGCTCTGGATCACCCTGGCGTACGCCCTGCTGGCGGTCGCCGGCTCGTGGCTGCTCGGCTTCGTCGCCGCCCTGCTGCTCCAGCGCCCGATGCGCAGCCGGGGACTGCTGCGCACCCTCTTCCTCGTCCCGTACGCGCTGCCCGGGTACGCCGCGGTGATCGCCTGGAACTTCCTGCTCCAGCGGGACAACGGGATGCTCAACCACCTGCTGGTGGAGAACCTGCACCTCACCGACGACCGGGCGTTCTGGCTGCTCGGCGACCGCAGCTTCGTCGCCGTGGTGATGGTGTCGATCTGGCGGCACTGGCCGTTCGCCTTCCTGATCATCATGGCCGGGATGCAGAACATCCCGACCGAGCTATACGAGGCGGCGGCGATCGACGGCGCCGGGCCGGCGCAGCAGATCCGCCGGGTCACCCTGCCGATGCTGCGACCGGTCAACCTGGTGCTGGCGCTGGTGCTCTTCCTCTGGACGTTCAACGACTTCACCACCCCGTTCGTGCTGTTCGGCGAGGCGACGCCGGACCAGGCCGACCTGATATCGGTGCACATCTACCAGTCCTCCTTCGTCACCTGGAACTTCGGGCTCGGCTCGGCGATGTCCGTGTTGCTGCTGCTCTTCCTGCTCCTGCTCACCACCGGATACCTGCTGCTGACCTCCCGGAGGCGCCGCCGTGCTGTTTGAGCCCCGCTGGTTCCGCTGGGTCCGCTGGGTGGGCCTGGCCTTCTTCACCGTCATCGTGCTGCTGCCGCTCTACGTGATGGCGACCTCGGCGGCGAAACCGCTGCGGGACGTGCAGGGCGAGTTCCACTGGTGGCCGACCGAGCTGACGCTGAGCCCGTTCGCCGAGATCTGGCGGACCATCCCGCTCGGCCGGTACTTCCTGAACAGCGTGCTGGTCTCCACCGCCGCCGCGGTCTGCTCGGTGCTGGTCGCGGTCTTCGCCGCGTACGCGATCAGCCGGTTCCGGTTTCCCGGCCGGGCCCTCTTCTCGGTCACCGTGCTCTCCACCCAGATGTTCCCCGGCATCCTCTTCCTGCTGCCGCTCTTCCTCATCTACGTCAACATCGACCAGCTCACCGGCATCACCCTGTACGGCACCCGGTTCGGTCTGGTCATCACCTACCTGACCTTCTCGCTGCCGTTCTCCATCTGGATGCTGGTCGGCTACTTCAACTCGATCCCCCGGGAACTCGACGAGGCGGCGCTGGTCGACGGCGCCGGGCCGATCGGCGCGCTGCTCCGGGTGGTGGTGCCGGTCGCCACCCCGGGGATCGTGGCGGTCGCCATCTACGCCTTCGTGACGGCGTGGAGCGAGGTGCTCTTCGCCTCGATCATGACCAGCGAGCAGAGCCGTACCCTGCCGGTCGGGCTCCAGCTCTATTCCACCCAGGCCGGTGTCTACTGGAACCAGGTGATGGCCGCCTCGCTGGTGGTCAGCGTGCCGGTCGCGGCCGGATTCCTGATGCTGCAACGCTTCCTGGTGCAGGGCCTGACCGCCGGCGCCGTGAAGTGAGCACGGCTGCGCCGGGCGGTCCGGACCCTGTCGCGGCCCGGAAAACCGGGCTGTGCGTCCGGGTTCCGTTCAGTACACTCGTGACCAGCCCAGCGCGATCTTGGCCATCGATGGCGGACGCGCGCGACGACGAGTGAGGGGAGCCGGCCGTGCGCTACCGCACCGCTGTCGTCATTCCCCAGTCGCTGCACCGGGTGATTCTGGCGTCTTCCTGACGTCCGGTGTCGGCCCGCGCGGCCACACCGCAGATCCGTGACGAATCCTCCCCGAGCCACACCCCGACGTCGACCCCGGTCGTCGCCGGGGTGGTCGCGTCCGTCGACCGGCTGGTCGCCTCGGTCGGTCCGGCTGCCGGCCCGGGGGTCCCGCCTGGCCGCGTCCTGCCCAGGGGACGTCGCGGAAATCGCGCCGTCGGAGAGCGGAGATCAGATCATCCAGAGAGGCCATCGGCCATGCGTACCGAGCTGCACCGCAACGTTTCCCACCCGCTTGGTCTGCTGCGTAACCTGGGCATCCTCGCCCACGTCGACGCCGGCAAGACCACCACCACCGAACGGATCCTCTACGCCACCGGAGCCACCTACAAGCGCGGCGAGGTGCACGACGGGACGACCGTCACCGACTTCGACACCCAGGAACGCGACCGCGGCATCACCATCTTCGCCGCCGCCGTGAGCTGCGAGTGGGCCGGTCACCGGATCAACCTGATCGACACCCCGGGGCACGTCGACTTCGCCGACGAAGTGGAGCGGGCCCTGCGGGTACTCGACGGCGCGATCGCGGTCTTCGACGGTGTCGCCGGAGTCGAGCCGCAGAGCGAGTCGGTGTGGCGGCAGGCCGACCGGCACGGCGTACCCCGGATCGCCTTCGTCAACAAGCTGGACCGGGCCGGCGCCGACCTGGACGCGGCGGTCCGGTCGATCCGCGACCGGCTCCGGGTCACCCCGCTGGTGGTGCAACTGCCGATCGGCCGGGAGGACGACTTCACCGGCGTGGTGGACCTGGTCACGATGCGCTCGCTGGTCTGGGCCGACGGCGCGGAGACCCCCGTCGAGGGCCCGGTTCCCGACGAGCTGCGGGCGGAGGCGGAGCGGCGTCGTCGGGTACTGGTGGAGGCGGTCGCCGAGCGGCATCCGGCCGCGCTGGAGGAGTACTGCGAACGGTCGACGCTGGCCGCCGAGACGCTCCGGGGCGCGCTGCGGGACCTGACCCGGGACGGGGACGGCGTGGTGGTGCTCTGCGGTTCGGCGTACCACAACCGCGGCATCGAGCCACTGCTCGACGCGGCCGTCGGCTACCTGCCGTCACCGCTGGACGTCCCGGCGGTGCGCGGCAGCACCTCCGACGGCGAGCGGCGGGAGCGTCCCGCCGACCCGGCGGCGCCGTTCACCGCGCTCGTGTTCAAGGTCAACTCGACCGGTACCGGCCGGCTGAGCTACCTGCGGGTCTACGCCGGCACAGTCCGGAAGGGAGGAGTGGTGCTGGACGCCGGAGCCGGGCGTACCGAACGGGTCAGCCGGATCCTCCGGGTGCAGGCCGACCGGCACACCGAAGTGGACCGGGCGGCGGCCGGCGACATCGTCGCGGTGGTCGGGCTGAAGTCGGCACGGGTCGGTACGACGCTCTGCGCCCCCGAGGCGCCGCTGCTGCTCGAACCGCCGACCGCCGCCGACCCGGTGGTCTCGGTCGCCGTCGAGGCGCGCCGGAGCACCGACACCGGACGGTTGGCCTCGGCACTGGCCCGGCTGGTCGAGCAGGATCCCTCGCTGGCCGTCCGGACCGACCCGGAGACCGGCCAGACCGTGCTCTCCGGGATGGGAGAGCTGCACCTGGAGGTGGCGGTGGAGAAGATCCGCCAGGACGTGGGGCTGGAGGTGACCGTGGGACGGCCGCAGGTGGCCTACCGGGAGACCGTCGTGCGCGGCGTCACCGGACTGGTGTACCGGCACGTCAAGCAGGACGGTGGCGCCGGCCAGTGGGCGCACGTCGTCCTCGACGTGGCACCGCTTCCCGGCGATCCGGCGGCGGGCGACGGCGACGTACCGGAGTTCGAGTTCTCCTCGACGGTCGTCGGCGGCCGGGTCCCGAAGGAGTACGTCCGGGCGGTCGAGGCCGGCTGCCGGGACGCGCTCGCCGACGGGCCGCTCGGCGGCCACCCGGTGATCGGGTTGCGGGTCACCCTGACCGACGGTGCCACCCACGTGAAGGACTCCTCGGAGCTGGCGTTCCGTACGGCGGGCCGGCTCGCGCTGCGGGCGGCGCTCGCCGCCAGCGAGATGGTCCTGCTGGAACCGGTGGTCGAGGTGACGGTGACCGTGCCGGACGACGCCGTCGGCGCGGTGCTGGGCGACCTGGCCGCCCGGCGCGGCCGGGTCGTCGGCTCGACCACCCGGGCCGGCACCGTCGTGGTCACCGCGACCGTGCCGCTGGCCGAACTCTTCGGCTACGCGACCCGGCTGCGCAGCCGGAGCCAGGGCCGGGGAACGTTCAGCACCCGGGCCACCGGCTACCAGCCGGTGCCGGGCGCGGTCGCCGACTCGGTGCCGCGCGGCTGACCGGACCCGCTGCCCGGGGGAGGGCGGGTGGGGAGTTGCGGCATGGCAGCTCCCCGCTCGCCCGTCCCCGATCCGTCCGTCGCCGGCTCGTCCGTCGCGCTCGTCCCGGAGGGGCGCGGTCGGCCGGAGGTCGAGCGGGCCAAACCGTCACACGGTCCGGTCGATCTAGGCGTGACTCGGGCCGAAGCCAGCGGTGCCGTCCGGTCCGGACGCCGCCGGTACGTCGGCCGGGCCGGTGACGGCCATGCTCAGCCGTACCCGGACCCCGTCGGCGTCGCTGCGCACCTCGATCGAGTCGGCGAGTTCCTGCGCCAGCCAGAGCCCCATCCCGCCGCTGGCGGAGGGGCGGGGACGGCTGGTCGGAACGGTCGGTTGAGGATCGCCGAAGCCCCTCCCGTAGTCCCGGATCTCACAGATCAGGTGCCGTCGCCGCCAGAACCGCAGCTCGCCCCTTCCGCCACCGTGCCGGACCGCGTTGGTCATCGCCTCGTTGACCGCGGTCACGAAGTCGTCCAGCCGCTCCCCGGTCAAGCCGGCCACGAGGAGGCACTCGGTCAGCGCGCGGCGTACCTCGGCGACCTGGTCCCCGTCGAATTCGGCCTGGAGCAACAGAGGCTCATGCTGTGTCTCCGTCCGTTGATCGTGCAACGGACCGTCCGTCATGGCGCCTCCAAGGTCACCGGACCCGTCAGGGTACAGCGCGGACGGTACCCACCGGCGGCCGAGTCAATCAAAGCCCAGCGAGGATTCAGCCCGCCGGGCGGGCCGGAACCGTCGCCTCGGGCAGGGCCGAGACACCGATCTCACTGACTGTTGATCGCACAATACAGAGCGTAGGCAACCTGTTGACCGCTGACGTCGCCGTGCGAGCTGATGAACCTGTCCGCTTTCAGGTTGAACACCCGCCCCGGCCGGAACTGGTAGCTGCCGCCCACCTCCAGCAGCTCGACGCCGGGCTGGACCACCTCGGGTGTCTTCAGCGCCCCGTTCCGGCCGATCCCGCCGTACGGGTCGTTGGCGTCGCCGAGCCCGGCACCGGCCTGCCGGGCGAGCCGGGACGCCGCCGCGTACGCCAGGCCGACCGCCCGGTCGTTGACGGTGTGCGTGACCAGCATCGGGCCGGTGAGCCGCCGATCCGCCAGCAGCGAGCGGAAGTGTCCGTTCCCGCCCCGGCCGTCGAAGTCCACCGCGAAGGCGTGGTGACTGAAGGCGCCCTGCATCAGCGTGTAGGAGTGCAGCCGGGGCTGCCGTACGGCGGCGGCGGCCAGCGCCCGGGCGCCGAACGAGTGACCGGCCAGGTGCAGCCGTACGCCCGACATCGACGCCCCGGCCAGCTCGGAGAGGAGCGTCGCGATGCCACCCGAGCCGACCTTCCCGGCCCGGTCCTTCATCGTGTAGTAGGTGGTGATGTTCAGCACCCCGCGCGCCTTGGCCAGCACACTGTCGAGGTCGAAGCCGAACCCGGCCGCCCCGCCGGCTGTCGCCCCGGCCGTGGTGTCGGCCATCCCGCCCGACATGCTGCCGCTGGCGGCGGCGCCGCCGGTCCGCTCCGGGGACCCGAGGTCGACCACGGGGCCACCCACCGCCTGGAAGACCGTCTCCGCGTCGGCGTGCAGCAGCGCCGTCGGCGGCGGGTCCTCGTCCACCTCCGTCGCACCGGTCGACGGTGCCGTCGAGGGTGCCGTCGACGGTGCGGTCGGCGCGGGCGGGATCTGCTCCCGCAGGGCGTCGAGGAACCGCTGCCGGGCCTCGGCCGAATCCGTCAGTCTCGGCACCAGCCGGGTCAGCAGCGCCGCCCGGGCCGGATCCTCGACCCGGGTCGCGATCGCCCCGACCAGCGCCGTTGCCTGGTCGCCGACCGCGACCCCGCCGCCGGCCACCTCGTCCTCGTCCGACCAGCGGATCGACGGCCAGAGCGCGCCGACCACGACCAGGGTCCGGGACGCCGCGCCGGGCACCGCCGGGCGTACCGCCGCCAGGTTGTCGGTGAGCCGCTGGTAGAGGCGACGGGCCTGCGGGATGTCGTTGTTCCAGCCGTGGCAGAGCACGAGTACGTCGGTGGCGCCGGAGGAGGCGACGAGCTCCACCGCCGCCCGCCGCTGGGCGTCGTCGTGGATCTCGCCGGTGGACCGGATCTCCACCTCCGCGTACGGAAACTGCATCAGTGCACCTCGTCCGTTGCGTCTGGGTCAGACCGACTGGAGGGCCCGCATCGCGTCGACGAGGCCACGGCCCTGGAACGAAGGATCCCGACCGAGGTCGGTGGCGGAGTCGAGCAGCGCCCGCTTGACCCGGTGCGGGCGGCCGATGAACTCCTGGTGCACCGACATGAACGCCGCTGCCACCCCGGAGACGTGCGGTGCCGCCATGGAGGTGCCGGAGTTCTCCACGTAGGTCGCGCCGGGGACGCCCAGCCGCGCCTGGTCGAGCAGTCGGCCGGTACCGGCGCTGATCACCCGCTCACCCGGGGCCACCAGATCCGGCTTGGCCCGGCCGTCCCCGGTCGGACCCTTGGAGGAGAAGTAGGAGACGCCGGAGGCGTGCGGCCGGCACGAGGTGGCGCCGACCGTGATGGCCAGCTCGGCGTTGCCGGGATCGTTGATGGTCAGGTCGAACGCCGTCCGCATCCGCCGGCCACCGGCGTCGATGACGTAGCCGTAGCCGGTGTTGCCGGCCGCCGCCACCACGACCACGCCGGACTGCACCAGCCGGTCGACCTCGCGGCAGATCGGGCTGAGACCGGTGGCGAACCAGGTCGGGTCGAAGGGATAGCCGACCGACAGGTTGACCCCGTGCACGAGGAGTTCCCGGCCGTGGTCGTTGAGTTCCTGGATGTACTCCAGCGCGGCCAGCACCGCCGCCATGTCACCGGAGCCGTCGTCCCGGAGGATCTTGCAGGAGAGCAGCCGGCAGCGCGGCGCCATCCCGCTGATCGACCGCAGGCGCAGCCGCTCGGTACGCAGGTCACCCGCCTCCGGCTGATAGAAGGTGGCGGCGGTCAGCGGATCCTGGTCGTCGGCGACGATCTGCTCGCCGGCCAGGATCCCGGCGACGTGCGTGCCGTGCCCGGCCACGTCCCTGGTCGCCTCGGCGTCACTGTCGCCGACGAAGGACCGGTGCGCCAGTGGCGGGGTCAGGGCCAGGTTGCCGTGCCGCTGGAAGTGCCCGTGCCGCTCGTCGATGCCGGAGTCGAGTACCGCCCAGACGATGTCCTGGCCGTACGCGTTGAAGGCCCGGTGTGCCGCCTGGCACTTGGTGGTCACCACCGAGCGGTGGATGAGCGGCTGGACCTCGAAGTTGGGCCAGATGCGGTGGATCGCCGAGCGCGGGGCCGGACCGGCGCCGACCGTCGACGCCGACGGCTCCTCGGTGGCCGGGCCGGAATATGGTGCCTGCTCCGCCAGCCCGGACTCCATCTCCGCCTGCTCCTGGGCGACCTCCTCGGCCTCCTCGGCGTCGGCGGCGACCAGGGCGCGGATCTGCGCGGCGGTCAGGGCGGTGCTGACGTACGAGCCGATCGGCCAGACCGGCGTCTCGGCGTCAGCGACCTCCCGGATCAGCTCCGTCACCCGGGACTGTGCCCGGCGCACGCCGCCGACGTAGCGGGTGCGCAGCTCGATCACCACGCCGATCGGCTCCTCGCCCGACTCCCGCATCCGCTCCTGCAATGGCCGGGCGATGACCGAGTCGGTGACCAGGCTGGGTGAGGTCGGCACCGGCGAGAGCGGGCTCGCCCGGTCGCCGCCGTCGGCGTTCTGCTCGGCCGAACCGAACTCGGCGGGCAGCGGCTCCGTCGGACGGCCCGGGTCGACGCTGTCGGAGTCCATCGATTCCTCCCGTGACTTCCGGACCATCGTTTCCTCACGGACGGCCGGAGGAGAAGCGGCGGACGTGGATCTGACAGTCGTCGTCGACTGTGTTGCGGACGGGTCGGGTGCGACCGGTCGGGGAGCCGGGTAATCATACGGCCACGGTCGCCTCCGGTGGGGGCCCGCTGACCCACGCCCGGTCGCGGAGGTGGCCGCGTCGTCCGATGTCCGCGGACGCCTCCCGCCGCCGTCGGCCGGAGGCGTCCGGACCGTGCCAGGACTATCCGGTACCCGTGCCGGTACCGGTGCCGGTGCCGAAGGGTGCGCGGGCGAGCGGCACCCGTACCGGCTGGCGGCCGTTGAACCGGAAGCGCAGCAGCTCGGCCGCGCCGACGACCACGTCACCCAGGTGCAGGCCACGACTTGCGGCGACCCAGTCGACCAGGCCCACCGGATCGCGCAGTGGCCCGGTGAAGTGCACGAGGGTGGCGTACCAGATGTCCCGGGTGAAGTCGGCCTCGAACCAGGCGTCGGCACCGAGTTCGCCGCCGAGCCGCGCGGCGAACTCGTCCGCCGCCGGGTCGACCGGGTACCCGCAGGCCATCACGCCGGACGGGGTGAGTGTCAGCCCGCGCAGTACCAGGCGTACCGGCCGGCACGCCGCCGCGGCCCGACGCAGCGCCGAGCTGGCCCGGCGTACCAGCGGATCGCCGGCCCGCACGCCGCTGCGGTGCGCCTCCAACGCCCGTACCGTGAAATGCGCCGCCTCCGGCGTACCCGTCGGCCAGTGGTCGGGGCCGGCCACCGCGAGCGCCTCGGCGGTCACCGCCGCGAGCCGGGCGGCGCAGGCCGGATCGGGCGGCAGCACCACCGACAGCCCCCACCGGCCGCCGTCGACCGGCGGGGAGTCCCGGTAGTGGTTGCCGGCCAGCACCGCGTCGCGGCCCCGGACGAAGAGCCGGTCGAAGGCGGCGCCGTAGCCGGCGACCGGCTCGGCGACCCTCCGCTGCTCCGAGCTACCCACGGTCAGCCGAAGAGCCGGCGGAGCAGTGCGGCCTGCCGGGGGAACTGGAAACCCGCCCCGCCCTCGTGCCCGTTGTACGGCCACACCGTGATCTCCTTCTCCTCGCCCGCGTAGTGGTTGAAGGCGGCGTAGACCGTCGACGGCGGGCAGACCGCGTCCATCAGGGCGACGGAGAAGAGCGCCGGGGCGCTCGCCCGGCTGGCGAAGTTGACCCCGTCGAAGTAGCTGAGGGTGTGGAACGCCTGCTCCACGTCGCCCCGGTGCGTCCGCAGGTACGTCACCAGCTCGTGGTACGGCGTGGCGTCGGTGATCTCGGTGGCCCGGCGGAAGTGGCAGAGGAACGGCACGTTCGGCAGTACCGCCGCGAGCCCGTCGACGAGGCCGGCGACGGCGATGCTGATCCCGCCGCCCTGACTGGTGCCGCCCACCACCACCCGTTCCGGGTCGACCCTCGGGTGCGCCCGGACGGTCTCCACGGCCCGGACCGCGTCGGTGAAGACCCGCCGGTAGTAGTAGCTGCTCGGATCGGTGAGTCCCCGGGTGAGGAAACCGGGGGTCTGCGGCAGGCCGACCGGGTCCGGGTCCGGGGTGTCGCCGACCAGGTGACCGGCGCTGCCCTGGCCCCGGGTGTCCATCACCAGGTGGGCGTAGCCGGCGGCGCTCCAGGCGAGCCACTCGTGCGGCAACCCGCGCCCGCCGCCGTACCCGAGGTAGTCGACGACGCAGGGGAGTCGGCCGGTGCTGTGCCGGGGGAGCAGGAACCAGCCGCGTACCGGCTGGCCGGCGAAGCCGGAGAAGGTGAGGTCGAAGACCTCTACAGTGGAGAGTCCGGCGTCGTACGGTGCGAACCGCGCCGGGGTGCCGGCGTCGCGGGCCTGGGCCAGGGTGTCGGCCCAGAAGGCGTCGAAGTCGGACGGTTCCTCGCGCTTCGGTCGGTAGTCGCGCAACCGGTCCAGTGGCCAGTCGACAAGCATGCGCCGTCTCCTCTCGTCGTCGCGGGCTGGAGGGGTGCAGCCCGCGAGCGGCCCCGGCCGCGAGCCGAGGCGTCCCGAAATCGGAGGGTAGCGTCCGGGCCGCGGATCGCCACGTGCCGGTGCGCGGCACCGCGGTGCGGACGACGCGAAATCGTCGTCGAGTCCCTGGTCGCGTGGGAGGTCGCTCCGGTCGTCCGGGGCCGGTCAGGTCCCGTCGTTCGGGAAGCCCGTCCGGTCGTTCGGGACGGTCAGGTTTGGTCGTTCGGGAGGGTCAGGTCCAGGACGCCGACCACCTGGTCGCCGATCCGCTCGCCGGTGAGCCGGAAGCCGAGCCGGGCGTAGAAGCGCTCCGGTCCGTGCTCGCCCGGCGCCCAGGTCACATAGGCCCGGTCCTGCCCGCGCCGACGAAGCTCGTCGCAGACCGCCAGCACGGCGAACCGGCCGTACCCCCGACCCTGCTGGTCGGCGGCGATGTTCAGCCGCCAGAGCCCGGAGCGGGGCTCGTCGGCCGGGTCGTCCGGATCGAACCTGACCAGGAAGAAGGCCATCACGAAGCCGACGAGCCGATCGGCGTCGTAGACCAGCCGGGGCCAGGCGACCTCCGGCTGGACGTACGCCTCGGCCAGCGACTGCGCGACCGGCGCGACCAGATGCTCCTGGTCGGGGCGGATCCGCAGTTTGCAGGCGGCGACGACGTTGTCCGGAGTGACCTTCTCCAGGCGCGGCGACGACGACATCTCGGCACTCTATCCGCTCCGTCCCGCCCGGCCGGCGCTCCGTCCCGGCGGGGGTGGCCGCACACGGACCGGCACCGGCCCTCAGTCGGCGAGCGGCAGGTCGATGGTGTGCGCGGTGTGGTTGGCCTTCGTCTTCAGATATCGGGCGTTGGCGGCGGAGAGGTGCACACCGGTGGGTACCCGCTCCGCGACCTGCACGCCGAGCCGGTCGAGTTGTTCCGCCTTGTCGGGGTTGTTGCTCAGCAGCGCGATCCGGTCCGCGCCGAGGGTACGCAGCATCTGCGCCGCCACGGTGTAGTCCCGCTCGTCCTCGCCGTGCCCGAGCGCCAGGTTGGCCTCGTAGGTGTCCAGCCCCACGTCCTGTAGGGCGTACGCGTCGAGTTTCGCGTACAGCCCGATGCCCCGGCCCTCCTGCCGCAGGTAGAGCAGGAACCCGCCCTGGTCGCTGATCCGCTCGACCGCCTCCCGTAGCTGCGGGCCGCAGTCGCACCGCTGACTCCCGAAGACGTCACCGGTCATGCACTCGCTGTGCGGCCGCACCAGCGGCGCGGCAGTGCCGTCGAGGGACTGGCCCAGTCTGCTCCGCCAGTCACCCAGACCGAGTGCGAGATGCTCGCGGCCGTCCACCAGCCCGTCGAAGGTGAAGACGCTCGCGGTCGCGGTGTAGCCGTCGGCGAAGCGGAGCGGTACGGTCACCTGCCGACGGACGGTGGCGGCCGGAACCGGCCCGACGGCGTCGAGCGTTTCGGGCGCCTCGGCGGTGGTTACCTGGGGCGGTGTGTGCGGCATCAGTTCTCCCTCTTGGGGTCGGGTGCGTACGCCCTGAAGATCTAGGGTGCCTCTCTCGGGGGTCTGCCCGCCCGCGCATCTGCAGAGCGTGGAGGCTGGTACCCGGTGCGCGGTCATCCGATGCGGGCCACCTGACCAGCATCGGGGCGAGGTCGGCGGGGACGGGCGCCGACGATGCGGAAGACTGACCCACCGCGCGGGCTGTTCATCGACGGAGAGGTGCGACAAGTGGGCGACCGGCCGTACGTACTGCTCAGCTGCGGCATGTCAATCGACGGTTACCTGGACAACGCCGGCGAGACGCGCCTGCTGCTCTCCAACGACGCGGATTTCGACCGGGTCGATGCGGTACGGGCGGAATGCGATGCCATCCTGGTCGGCGCGGGTACGGTCCGCCAGGACAACCCGCGACTCCTGGTCCGGTCCGCGCGGCGCCGGGCCGAGCGGGTGGCCCGGGGACTGCGGCCGACACCGCTGAAGGTGACCGTGACCGGTCGGGCCGACCTGGACCCGGCCGCCCGGTTCTTCGTCACGGGTGACATCGACAAGATCGTCTACTGTGCGAGCGCCAGCCTGGACGAGGCCCGTAAGCGTCTCGGCGAGGTGGCGACCGTGGTCGACAGCGGCGACCCCGTCGACCTGGAGATGGTGCTCGCCGACCTGCACGCCCGGGGCGTGGCCCGGCTGATGGTCGAGGGCGGCGGGCAGATACACACCCAGTTCCTCACCGCCGGCCTCGCCGACGAGTTGCAGTTGGTGATCGCGCCATTCTTCGTCGGTGACTCCCGGGCGCCGCGCTTCGTCGGCGACGGCCGGTTTCCGTGGGGACCCGACCGCCGGGCGGAACTCGCCGAGGTCTGCCAGATCGACGATGTGGTGCTGTTGCGCTACGCCCTCTCGGAGCGGTTCGCCGCGACGTGACCCGTGGACGGCCGCCGGGCCGGCCGGGGCGGCGAAGGGCGTGCGGGAGGCCTTGCCGCCGGTCACGCGACCGCTCGGGGTAGCCGGAGGCGCGCCGTCACCCGCTTGCCGGACGCCACGGTCGCGGGTGCCAGCGTTGCGGACGCTACGGTCGCGGGTGCCAGCGTTGCGGACGCCACGGTCGCGGGTGCCAGCGCTGCGGACGCTACGGTCGCGGGTGCCACGGCTGCGGACGCCAGGGTCGCGGACGCCATGGCCGCAGGTGCCACGGCTGCCGTCTGGCTGATCGCGGTCGTGCTGATCACGGTCTGGCTGATCGCGGTTGTGCTGATCGCGGTCGGTCCGGTTTCGGTCGTGCGGAGCCCGGCGATCCAGCGGGTGACCAACACCACGGCTCCGGGCAGGCTCGCGACGAAGGCGAGCACCCCGTAGACCACGGCGACGGTGAGACCGAGCGAGGCGCCCAGCCCGGCGGCGCCGAAGGCCCAGGCGGTGACGCCCTCCCGGGGACCCCAGCCGCCGACGTTCAGCGGCAGCGCCATCGCGATCAGGGCCAGCAGCATCAGCGGTACGAGCTGGCCGACCGGCGCCGACGAGCCGGCGGCCCGGGCCGCGACGACGAAGGTGCCGAGATGTCCGGCCAGCACCACGGCGGAGGAGAGCGCCACTCCCGGCCAACTGTTCCGGGCGAGCAACCCGAGCCGTACGTCGGAAACGGCCGTCCGGCACGCCCGGCGCCACCGCGAACCGGCCGGGCGGACCGCCTCCGGGCTGGTAGGCCGTACCCGTCCCGGGGTGGCGCCGTCCGCAGCGGAAGGGGAGTGGTCCGCAGCGGAAGCGTGCAGTCGCCGTCGCGACCGCAGTACCAGCCAGCAGGCGAGACCGAGCGCCCCGGCCGCAGCCAGGACGACGACCAGCAGCGGGCCGGTCGGATTGGAGCCGACCCCGGCCGGCAGCGGGGCGGGATAGCCGAGCAGCAGCACCAGTACGCCGACGGTGACCAGCACGATCTGTCCGGCCGAACGTTCCAGCACCACCGCCCGGACGCTGCGGCTCACGTCGTCCACGTCCCGGCCGTGCCGCACCGCCCGGTGCACGTCCCCGAGTACGCCGCCCGGCAGCGCGGCGTTGAGGAAGAGCCCCCGGTAGTAGTCGGCGACGGCCCTGCCCAGCGGCAACCGGATGCCGAGCCCTCGGGCCACCAGGCACCAGCGCCACGCGCTGAACACCGTGGTCAGCAGCCCGATCCCGAGCGCGGCGAGCAGGGTGCCGGCGTCGATCACCCGCAGCCCGTCCAGGAACGCCTCGGTGCCGAGCCGCCACAGCAGGAAGCCGAGGATCGCGGCACCGCCGAGCAGCCGTGCCCAGGCCCAGAACGTACGCCTCACGACGCCGCCCGGTCCGCCGGAACTCCCCGCCGTGCCGTCCTCGCCCCGCACATCCGCCAGCCTCCTTCGATCGGTGTCTCGCCAGTTATACGAGGCAACCGGGGCTGCGGTTCATCCGTGCCCGGCGAGCGGATCGGTACGGCCTCACTCGTGCATGCCGAGCGGGTCGGTACGGGCTCACTCGTGCGTGCCGAGCGGGTCGGTACGGGCTCATGCCTGCGTGGCGAGCAGGTCGGCGTGCCCGACGACCACCCGCAGCTCACCGGCGGTCGCGGCGGCGAGCCGGCGCTCCAGGTATCCGGCGGCCGGGCCGGCCAGCTCCGGACGGTGCTCGACGGCGGCGGCGACCCAGCCGCGCAGCCACCACGCGGCCAGTTCCGCGTCGGCCGGGCCGAGCCGCCACGGGCTGGGCCGGACCCGCACCTGCGCACCGAGCCGGCGGAACGCCTCGGCGGTCGCGTCCACGGCGTCCGGGCCGAGCAGTCGCGCTCCGTCGGCGGTGTCGCGTCGCTGGTGGGCGTTGAACGCGGCGGCGATCTCGGCGTCGAGCGGTTCGGCCGGGGAGATTTCCACCTCGCCGAGCACCGAGAGGGTCAGCAGCGCCGGGCAGCCGGCGTCGACGCAGGCCGTGACGAGCCGCTCCACCTCGGCCAGGCTGAGCAGGTCGAGCAGGGCCGAGGCGGTGACCAGCGACGCCCCGGCGAGATCGTCGGCGGTCAGCCGGGTGAGGTCGCACTCCCGGGTCAGCACGCTGACCGGCGAGCCGTCGGCGGCGGTGCGCGGCAGGTGGTCCCGGGCGTGCTCAAGCAGCCCGGCCTCCCGGTCGTAGAGCACCCACTGCTGCGGACCGGGTAGCCGACCGGCGAGCCAGCGCCCCATCGAACCACTGCCGCAGCCGAGGTCCCGGATCACGATCGGGCCGGCGTCCGGCAGCAGGCCACGCAGCGCTTCCACCA
Organism: Plantactinospora sp. BC1; assembly: GCF_003030345.1. Classification (NCBI taxonomy): domain Bacteria; kingdom Bacillati; phylum Actinomycetota; class Actinomycetes; order Micromonosporales; family Micromonosporaceae; genus Plantactinospora; species Plantactinospora sp. BC1. The sequence goes on along the minus strand of NZ_CP028158.1, from coordinate 6,930,461 downwards.
GCTCGTCCGCCCGGGCCCGGGCGTCGGCCGGCTCGCGCAGGCCGAGCCAGGCCAGGCTGTACGGCGAATCGTCGTCGCCGCCGTCGGATTGCCCGGTTCGCTCGCCGTGCTCAGTCATGCCGTCCCCTCGCTGCGCTCACTTCTGCGGTCTTCCAACGGATCGCCCTGGCTGGCTGACGACGGATCGTCCTGGCTGGCTGGCGATGGATCGTCCTGGCCGGCGGGCGATGGATCGTCCTGGCCGGTGGGCGGCGGATCGTCCTGGCCGGTGGGCGGCGGATCGTCCTGGCCGGTGGGCGGCGGATCGTCCTCGGCCGACCGTGGCTGCCGGGGCGGTCCCGGTTGCCGGGCCAGCGCGGTCAACACCTCGCCGAGGCGGGCGGCGGTGACGTCCCAGCCCGGCAGGTCCGCCCGGCGGTCCCGGGCGGCGGCCCGGAGCCGCTGCCGCAGGTCCGGCTCGTCGAACCAGCGGCGCAGCGCCGTGGCCAGCGCCGCCGGGTCACCGGGCGGTACCAGCAGTCCGGGTACGGCTCCGTCGGGTGCCCGGCCGACCGCCTCCGGTAGCCCGTCCACCTCGCTGCCCAGCACCGGTACGCCCCGGGCCAGTGCCTCGGTGACGACCATGCCGTACGGCTCGGCCCGGGACGGCAGCACCAGCAGGTCGGCGGCGGCGTAGTCGGCGGCCAGCTCGACACCGGTACGCGGACCGGCGAACAGTACCCGGTCGGCCAGTCCGGCCGCCGCGGCGGAGCGGCGCAGCCGGTCGACGTACTCCGGATCCCGGTCCACGGGGCCGACACAGCGGCAGGTCCAGGGGCGGTCGGCGACGCTCGCCAGCGCCTCCACCAGTACGTCGTGGCCCTTGCGGGGGATGACCGAGGCGACGCAGAGCAGGCTCGCGGCGCCGTCCGTACCCGATGCCAGCGGTGCGGCCGCGACCCCGGGCGGCACGACGTGCACCCGCCCGGCGGGCAGGCCGTGTCGCCGCACCAGCGTCCGCCCCGTCCCGGCGCTGGTCGCGACGATCGCCGGGGCGACCCGCAGGGTGCGCCGTTCCAGGTCGTCGAGGCGGGCGGCCAGATCGGGCGGCAGCCCGGTCTCGTCGCGCAGCGGCAGGTGCACCAGCACCGCCAGCCGGAGCCGAGCGGCGGCCGGGCCGACGACCTCGGGCACCCCGCAGGCCACCAGCCCGTCGAGCAGCACCACCGCGCCGTCCGGTACGCCGTCGAGCGCGGCGGCCAGCGCCGCCCGCTCGGCCGGGTCCGGCCGGGGCCAGCTCCCAGGCACGGCGAGTTCGCGCACCTGCCAGCCGAGCCGGACCAGCCCGGTGATGACCTGGCGGTCGTAGGCGTTGCCGCCGCTCGGGGTGGCCGGGTCGTCGATGTCCCCGGGCAGCACCACGTAAGCGGTCCCGGCGCTCGTCGCGCCCGTCCGCCCATCTCCGGCGCCCAGCGTGGCGCCCGCGTCGCCGGCGTTCATCGCGTCCGGCCGCCCGTCCCCGGCGCCCAGCGTGGCGCCCGCGTCGCCGGCGTTCATCGCGTCCGGCCGCCCGTCCCCGGCGTTCAGCGTGGCGCCCGTGTCGCCGGTGTTCATCGCGCCGTCCGTGGCCCCGGCCCCGGCGGGCCGCCGGGATCCGCTCCCGTCACAGGGTCCGCTCGTAGCTGGCCCAGGCGATGTGCGACTCGTGCAGCGTGACGGTGATGCCGGTCAGCCCGCGCGCTCCCGCACCGAGCTGCCCGGCCTGCACCCGCTCGGCGAGCCGGTCGGCGATGATCTGGGCGAGCGCCTCGGTCGAGGTGTTGATCCCGGCGAGCGAGGGCTCGTCGTCCAGGTTGCGGTAGTTGAGTTCGCCCAGCACCTCGGCCAACGCTCCGGAGGCCAGCCCGATGTCGACGACGATGTTGTCGGCGTCGAGTTCGGGCCGGCGGAACGTGGCGTCCACCACGAAGGTCGCCCCGTGCAGCTTCTGGGCGGGGCCGAAGACCTCGCCCCGGAAGCTGTGCGCGATCATGATGTGGTCACGGACGGTGATGCTGAACAAGGATCTCCTCCTGGTGTTTCCCCGATCGGGTCGCCCGATCGGGTCGCTCTGTCGCAGCTGGTCAGTCTGTCGGAGCTAACGGTCGATCGCCGCGTCACCGTAGTTGACCACGTGACACAGCGCGGATAGTTCCCCGCTGACCAGCCGGGGAAGCACCTCCGGCAGCTCGGCGAAGTCGCAGGCACCGGTGAGCAGGGCGTCGAAGACCGGGTCGGCTAGCAGCTCCAGGGCGAGCGCGAGCCGGTCCGCGAAGGTACGCCGCCCGCGTACGTTCGGTGACACCGTACCGACCTGACTGCTGCGTACGACCAGCCGGCGGGAGTGGAAGTTCTCTCCGAGCGGCACGCTGACCTGGCGGTCGCCGTACCAGCTCAGCTCGACGACGGTCCCCTCCGGAGCGAGCAGTTCCAGCGACCGGGTCAGCCCGGCCGAGGTGGCGCTGGCGTGCACCACCAGGTCACGGTCGCCGGACGCGTCGGCGGGCGCCGCGAAGTCGACGCCGAGCGCGGCGGCGACTCCCGCCCGGCCGGGGTCGGCGTCGACCAGCTGCACCCGGGCGCCGGGGAACCGGGCGAGGACCCCGGCCACCGCGCTGCCGACCATCCCCGCCCCGACGACCGTGACCCGGTCGCCGACCAGCGGCGCGGCGTCCCAGAGCGCGTTCACCGCGGTCTCCACGGTGCCGGCGAGCACCGCCCGGGACGCCGGCACCCCCTCCGGTACGACGGTGACCGCCGACGCCGGCACGACGTACCGGGTCTGGTGCGGGAAGAGGCAGAAGACGGTACGGCCGACCAGGTGCTCCGGCCCCGCCTCGACCAGGCCGACGTTGAGGTAGCCGTACTTCACCGGGCCGGGGAAGTCGCCCTCCTGGAACGGGGCGCGCATCGTCGCGTACTGGCTCGGCGGCACCTTGCCGGCGAAGACCAGCGTCTCGGTGCCCCGGCTCAGCCCGGAGTGGAGAGTGCGGACCAACACCTCGTCGGCACCGGGCGGCGCCAGCGGTACCGACCGGATCTCGCCCCGGCCGGGTGCGGCAAGCCAGAAGGCCTCGGCACGCACTGTCATCAACTCCTTTCCCGGTGCGATGAACCGAACGCGGGTGTTTTCCGTTTCCACGGGGGTGGGCAGCGGCAACGATACGCGGCGCGTCGATCGCGCCAAACCGTGACGGAGGAACGTTGACTGTCAGTGATCACCCGATCGCAACATCCCTGGTCCGCCTGCGTCCCGCGCGGCAGCGGGCGGTATCCGTACCGCTCGATGGTCGTCGCCCCGTACCGGTGGGCACGCCAGCGGAGCTGGACGGACCGGCGGTGGGGCTGGCCGTCCAGTTCGTGCTGCTGGCGGCGCTCTCCGCCACGGTCGGGCTGGGCCCCGCCGGCTGGTTCGCCGGTTCGGCGTACGCGGTGGTCACCTGGCTGCTGCTCGGCCGGGCGATGCGCCGCTCCGGCGCCCGGATGCTCGGCGCGGCCAACCAGGTCACCCTGGCCCGGGGCACCCTGGTCGGCGGGGTGACCGCGCTGGTGGCGGCCTCCTTCTGGTCGCCGGCCCCGGTCGGGCTGCTGGTCGCCGTGGCAGGGGTGGCGCTGGCGCTGGACTGGGTCGACGGTCAGGTCGCCCGGCGCACCGGCACGACCTCCGCGCTCGGCGCCCGGTTCGACATGGAGGTCGACGCCTTCCTCATCCTGGTCCTGAGTGCCTATCTGGCGCAGTCCCTCGGTGCCTGGGTACTGGCCATCGGCGTCCTCCGGTACCTCTTCGTCGCGGCCGCCTGGGCGCTGCCGTGGCTCAACGCGGCGCTGCCGCACCGGTTCTCCCGGAAGACCGTCGCCGCGATGCAGGGCATCGTGCTGGCGGTGGCGAGTTCCGGGCTGCTTCCGGGACCACTGGCGTACGCGTCGGTCGGGCTGGCGCTGGCCCTGCTCTGCTGGTCGTTCGGCCGGGACGTCGGCTGGCTGTGGCGGGCACACCACCGCGACCCGGTACCGGTCGGTTCGCGCTGAACCCCGTCCGCCCACCGCACGGTCCGTCGCGGGGGAACGCCCTCCGCACGGTCCGTCGCGGGGAACGCCCCTCCGCACGGTCCGTCGCGGGGAACGCCCCTCCGCACGGTCCGTCGCGGGGAACGCCCCTCCGCACGGTCCGTCGCGGGGAACGCCCCTCCGCACGGTCCGTCGCGGGGGCTGGCGGAGGCGGGGTGAACCTGCCGCGCCGGTGACCGGGGTGTGGCATCCGCCGCATTCCGGCCCGGTCGGTCAGCGGAGGCGCTCGATCGTCACCGGGATCAGCCCCGCCATCCTGGCCGCCGTTGCCAGCTCGCGCAGCAGTGCTCCGATGGCGTCGTCGCGGTCGCCGGCCAGGTCGGCCGTCAGGTCCAGGCACCAGGCGGCACCCGCACCGATCCGGCGTAGTTCCCAGGTGAAGGCGTCGGCACCGATCCGGCGTCGCGCCGTACCGACGACTCCGGTCAGGGCGCCGGTGCCGCGCTGACCGGGTCGCATCCGCCAGGTGCCGAGCAGTCCGGTCAGGGCGTCCGGGTCGAGTCCGGCGGTGAAGAGGACCCGGTAGAGCCGGGTTTCGGTGAAGCCCGGGGTGGCCCGGCCGGGGCTCAGCCGCAGCGGTGCCGAGGCGGGCAGCCGGATGCCGTCGTCGAAGTGTCCGCGCAGCACCTCCTCGCCGGGTAGTTCGCCTCCGCCGAGATGGCGGTAGACGAACTCGACCTCCTGCCGGTTGGCGCCGACGACCCGGTCCCGCAGTGCGGCGTCGGCACGTACGCCCCGGCTGAACGCCGAGGCGCCCCGCCAACGGGAGCCGCCGGCCGTCCACCCGGTGCTGTCGAGCCGGACCGCCGAATAGTCGCGGTCCAACACGAACTCCTCGACGAGGATTCCCGCCGGGCCGGCGAAGTCCGGGTTGTCGGGCCGGACCAGGTAGTAGTCCAGCATCGACCCGGCGGCGACCGGCCTCGCCGCCGTCCCGGGCCGGGATACGGCTCGGGACGGCCACCGGGCCGCACCGTCCGGTCTTGCGGATACCGTCGGCATGCCATGCATTCTCGGCCGGGAATCCGCTCCGACGGTCGCGGCTCGCCCAGAAGCGGTCGCCCGAGATGTTCCCGACGCCGCCTCCACCCCGGGAAAACGCAACGAGCCTCGCGGACTCAGCGGGTCTCGGGGAGTCAGCGGGCCTCGGGGACGGTGGGCTCCTGCTCGTCGTACCGGCCAAGTGTGCGGTGCCAGGCGGCCCGCCAACGACCGTCGGCGACGATCCGGCGCAACGTCTCGGTGAGCCAGGCCCGGAACGGCTCGTCACCCCGGCGCAGGCCGATCCCGTACGGCTGCGGATCGAAGGCCCGGCCCACCAGGCGGAATCCGGCGCTGCTGCCGGCGGCCAGTCCCACCAGGGCCGGCCCGTCCCCGGTGATCGCGTCGACCCTGCCGGCCGCGAGCGCCTCCGCACACTCCTGGTAGCCGCCGAGCGACGTCAGCGCCAGCGACCGGCCACCGAGGTGCTCTTCGAGCCGCCTGCCGTGTGGAGTTCCGGTGACGGTGCAGATCCGGTAGCCCTCGGTCCGTAGCGACTCGGGGCCGGTGATCGCGGTCTCGCCGGCCCGTACCAGCAGTTGCTGCCCCGGCAGGTGGTACGGCCCGGCGAACGCCACCCGTTGCGCGCGGGTCTCGGTGATGGTGTAGCTGGCGATGACGAGGTCGACCCGGCCCTGCTCGATGAGTTCTTCCCGGCCCGTCAACGGCGCGTCGGTCCACCGCACCCGGTCGGGGTCGATGCCGAGTTCACCGGCGATCAGCCGCCCGATCTCCACGTCGAACCCGGTCATCGTCCCGTCGGGCTCCCGGTAGCCGGTACCGGGGAGGTCGAACCTGCTGCCGATCGCGATCTGCCGGGCCGCCTGCAACCGTCGCATGGTCGTACCCTCGGCGAAGACCGGCGACGCCTGGGCGCTCGGCGTCGGGTCGGCAGGCCCGCCACCGGGTCGGTCCCACGGATTCAGCACCACGACGATGGCCAGCACGGCCAGTACGGCCAACGCGAGTACCCCGGCGAGGAGCATCCGACCGCTTCTTTGGGGCGGCGCGGACCGGCCCGGGGCGCCGGCCGGCGACTCGGCCCCTGCGGCCGGAGCGGGCGGGCCGGGCACCGCTACCGGTGGTCCGGGCGCTGGCGCCACCGGGTCGACCGGTAATAGGTGAGAGCCGGTCGGGGGAGAGCCGGTCGACGGAACGCCGGTCGACGGAACGCCGGCCAGGGGAGAGCCGGTCGAGGAGAGGCCGGGTGGCGATGGCGGCGGCACGGGAGCGCCGGGTGGCGGCGGGACGGGAAGGCCGGGCGGTGCCGGGGCGGGGCCGGTGGGCAGTATGTCGTCCTGCGACACCGCGAGGGCGCCCTCGGCCACCACGAGTTCCGGCTGCTCGGTGACGACCGGTGCCACCCCGAGGACCCGGTGCAGCAGCGTCGCCGCCAGCGGGATCCGGCTCGCGCCCCCGACCAGGACGACGGTGGCCGGTCCCACTCCGGGGCCGGCCGAGCGGACCGCCGCCACCGTCACCTCGACGGTACGGTCCAGCACCACCCGGGCCAGCCGTTCGAACTCCTCCCGGCCGACCGGCACCGACTCGTCGAAGAGCGGGACGTGCAGGTAACCGACCGAGGTGCGGCTCAGGCTCTCCTTCGCCCGGCGGGCCTCGTCCCACAGGGCCAGCGCGGCGCGGCGGTCGGCGTCGTCGCCCGGTGCGGTCAGCCGCCGCCACCGGACCGGATCGCGCTCCGCCAGCAGCCGGCCGACGTAGTCGACGAGCGCAGCGTCGAGATCCAGCCCGCCGGTCTGCGGCAGCCCGTCGGTGGCCAGCACGGTGAAGCCGCCCGTGGCGGTGCGCCGGACGACGGTCGCGTCGAAGGTGCCCGCGCCGAGGTCGTAGACGGCGACGTGACCACCGGCCGGCACGTCCAGCGCGCCGGCCCCCACCAGATAGCTCGCGGCGGCGACCGGCTCGGCGGCGAGCCGGGGCTCGGGCAGGCCGGCCTCGACGGCGGCGGCCACCAGCAGCGCCCGCCGGGTCGGCCCCCAGGTGGCGGGCAGGGTGAACAGTACCGATCCGGGCCCGCCCGGCCCCGCGACCCGGTTGGCCTCGTCGGCGACCCGGGCCAGCGTGGCGGCCACCAGCGAGGTGACCGAGACCTCCCGGTCGCCGAGCCAGACGGTGCCCTCGCCGATGCGCCGCTTCGGGTACGGCTCGAAGCCCTGTGGCCGTCGTCGGGCGGCATCGGTGGCGTCCTGACCGGACAGGATCGTGCCGCCGTCCTCCACACAGGTGGCCGAGGAGAGCAGTGGCGAACCGTCGAAGAGCAGCGGCCGGGTACGCCCGTCGGGCCAGCGCAGCACGGCAACGGTGTGCGACGTTCCATAGTCGACGCTCAGCCGGAACCCACCGTCCGTCACCCTGGCAGCCTAGTGGGCGCCCGACGGTCCCGGACGTCGGTGTCCGACGCCGGCTCCAACCCGGACACGCGTTCGCTGGCCACCGGCTACGCCGGCCGGCGGCTCGCGGAGCGTCGGATGGTCGGGCGTGCGCCGGGAAGTTCGGTCGGCGTCCGGCTCGGCGGCCTCAGTGCCGGCGCAACGCCACCACGGCGATGTCGTCGGTGACGTCGACCGGGCCGAGTTCGGCCAGCAGTCGCCGGCAGAACCCGTCGAGGTCCGGTTCGACCGTCGCCGCCGAGCCGGCCAGGTCGTCCAGCCGGCGGTCGAGATCGATGTCCCGGCGTTCGACCAGGCCGTCGGTGTAGAGCACGAGGGTGGCGCCGGGGGGAAGGACGAGTTCCAGGTCGTCCGGCCGATCGGCCCGTACGCCGAGCAGCGGGGCCCGGTGTACGACGAATTCGGTCGAGTCCGCCGTGACGACCAGCGGCGGCAGGTGCCCGGCACTGGCCAGCCGGATCCGGCCGGTCGCGGGCTCCAGGGTCAGCAGGCAGAGCGTCGCGAACTCGCCCGGCAGCAGGGTGCGCAGGAGTTCGTCGACCCGTTCCAGGATGCCGCCCGGCGGATGCCGCTCCACGGCGTACGCCCGGATCGCGTGCCGGAGTTCGGCCATCACGGTCGCGGCGTGCAGCGAGTGGCCCGCCACGTCGCCGATCGCGACGACCAGCCGGCCGTCGATCATCGCGAGTTCGTAGAAGTCGCCGCCGACCTCGGTCTGCGCGCTCGCCGGCTCGTAGCAGACGGCGAGGTCGAGGCCGGGTACGGCGGGTAGCCGGCGGGGCAGCAGGCTGCGCTGGAGCGTCACCGCGATCCGGTGCTCCTCGTCGTACGAGCGCTGCGCCTCGACCGCCGTCGCCACCGCCTGGACGAGCTGGCTGAGTACGGCGGACTCGGTCGCCAGCACCGATTCCGGTACCCCCACCTGCACGGCCGGGCGGTCGGGCCGCAGCCGTGCGGTGGCGACCCGGATCCGGTCGTCCGGGTGGACCGGCACCGGCCAGTCGGCCGGCGTCTCGGTGCGCATCCCGACGCCGACCGGCACCGCCCGGAGATCGGCCGCCCACTCCTGGATCGTCGCCGGCCCCTCCGGTTCGCCGACCACCGCCGCCCAGCCCCGACCGTCGGCGTCCTGCCCGGCGACCAGCGCCCCGGTGCCGAAGATCCGGGCCGCTCCGCTCGCCGCAGCGGTCAGCATCGACGCGAACGAGGGTGCGGCGTTCACCGCCAGGGTGGTCTCGGCGAGCCGGGCGAGCCGGGTGGCCAGCAGTTCGGCCCGGCTGCGGGCCCGGTAGTAGCGCAGCGCCGCCTGGGTGGTGGCGATCAGCTCGTCCGGCTCGATCGGTTCGACGAGGTACGCGTCGGCGCCCCGGGTCAGCCCCTGCGCCCGGTCGGCCACGCTGACCGCGTGCGCCGAGACGTGGATGACCGGTCGGGAGGCGTGCCGAGGGTCGGACTTGATCCGCTCGCTCACCTCGAAACCGCTCATGTCGCCGAGCCGTACGTCGAGGACGACGAGGTCGATCTCCTCCCGCTCCATCCGGTCGAGCGCGGCACCGCCGCTGTCCGCCTGCACCACGGTGAATCCGGCCCGGGTGAGCCAGCTCACCAGCAGGTAGCGCTTGGCGGCGCTGTCGTCGACCACCAGGATGGTCGCGCCGGTGCCGACCTGTTCCGGGCTGTTCACGGCACCGGTTCCAGCGGCAGGTGGACGCTGAACGTGCTGCCCCGGTCGGGCTCGCTGGCGACCCGCAGGTCGCCGCCGAGCAGCCGGGAGAGCCGCCGGGCGTACGGCAGGCCCAGGCCGGTGCCCCGGGCGCCGGTCGGCGATCCACGCCCCGGTACCTGGTAGAACTCCTCGAAGATCCGCTCCTGGAGTTCGGCCGGAATGCCGATCCCGGTGTCGCGGACCCGGACGACCAACGAGTCGTCGGCGACCTCGGCCGTCATCCGGACCTCGCCGTACTCGGTGAACTTGAGCCCGTTGTGCAGCAGGTTGCGCAGCACCTGGGTCAGCAGCACCTCGTCGGTACGGATCACCGCCGGCGGTTCGGGGTCGACGACCACCAACTGGACCTCGGGCCGGGTGGCCATCGCGCGTACCGTGCCCCGGAGCTGGCCGAAGACGGCCCGCAGCTCGACCTCGGACCAGTTCGGCTCGATCGCGCCGGACTCCGCCTTGCCGAGGTCGAGCAGGTCGTTGACCAGCGACAGCAGGTCGGCGGCGGAGCTGCGGATCAGCTCGGCCTGCTCCCGCTGCTCGGCGGTGAGCGGGTCGGAGGCCGGGTCCAGCAGCAGCCGGGTAAGCCCGATCACCGCGGTCACCGGTGCGCGCAGTTCGTGGCTGACGTTGGCCAGGAACCGGGTCTTCGCCTCGCTGGCCGTACGGAGCTGCACCGAGCGGTCCTCCAGCTCGGCGTGCAGCGCGACGACGCCCCGGTTGGTCTCGTCGAGTTCCTCGGAGAGCTGCGTGTAGAGCGCGAGTACGCCCCGGTTGGTCTCGGCGAGTTCGGCGTTGAGCCGGGCGAGTTCGTCGCGTTGGGCCCGGGTCTGCTCCAGCGCGGCGAGGAGCTGCTCGTTCTGCTCGGCCATCTCCTCCAGCGGAGTACGGGCGGCCGAGGCGTTCAGGTTGTCGCGTATCACGTCGAGACGCTCCGGCGTCAGCGTGGTAGTGGCGGGGATCTTGCGGGTCATCCGGATGACGGTGGCGTCACCGTCCCGGCCGACGTCGAAGGTGTCGACCAGCCGGCCGACGAGCAGGGCGCCGGTGAGCGTCTGCGTCGACGTGCCGGCCGGCAGCACGCTGGTCACCTCGGTGACCAGCGTCGCCCCGGACTCGCCGACCGCGGCCGTGAAGGCGACCTCGGCCCGGGCCGCGGTGGGCAGGGTGACCACGAGGTACCGGCCGATCTCGCTGAGCGCGGTGGCGAGCCGGACCTGGTCCTGGTGTTCCATGCCGACCGCGGCGGCGACCTCCCGGCCACGCTGGCGGACCAGGAACACGTCCGACTCGGCGCGCAGCGTCAGCCGCAGCAGTGCCGCGCCGGCCGCCGTACCCTCGGTCATCTCCGGTCCCTGGTCACGGCGTGGCCCGGGCGACCAGGACGCAGGCGTCGTCGCGGCGTACGGCGGCATCCCGCAGGAGCGTGCCGGCGATCACCTGCGGCGAGCGCCCCAGCAGTCCGGGGTAGTCGGCGAGCCGCCAGCGGTCGGTCACCCCGTCGCTGTGCATGACGAGGCAGGCGCCGCCGGGGAACGGGTAGTCGAACTCGCGTACGGTCCGACGCTGGTGACCGACGATGCCGGGCATGGAGACCAGGCCGCGCCGTTCGTCGTAGTGCTGCACGGAGCCGGCGATGTTGCCGAGCCCGGCGTACCGCAGCAGCCCGGCCGCCGGGTCGAATTCGGCGACCGCGGCGGCGGCGCCCCGGGTGTGGCTGATCGCCCGGTGCAGGTGTTCGAGGACCGCCGCCGGAGGTGCCGCCGGGGCGAGGTGGAACGCGTGCACGGCGGCCCGGGCGGCCACCGCGGCGAGCGGCCCGTGCCCGAGCCCGTCGCAGACCAGCACCTGCCGCCGGCCCTCGACGGTACGCACCGCGAACCCGTCGCCGCAGGACTGCTCGCCGCTCATCGGCCGGCTGAGCCCGGCGATCCAGTCCGGCTCGGGTGCCCGCGCCGGCCAGACCTGGGCGGCGCTCACCGTGCCGCGTCCGGGCAGGGAGTAGACGTCGAACCAGCTCGACTGCCGGCCGATCGCCCCGAGCCCGATGCCCAGGGAGCCGGCGGTCGAGTGGCCGTCCCGGGTCGACGAGACCACGTCGCTCATGCCGGGGCCGGAGTCGACGGCGATCAGCTCCACCCCGGCCACCTCGTCGTTCCGGGCCGGCCGGACCAGCAGTTGTCCGCTGTCGGCGTGCTTGACGAGATTGCTGGCGAGTTCGGCCGCGACGATGGCCAGGGCGCCGGCGTGGGCCTCGTCGAGCCCCATCCGGCCGGCCAGCAGCTCGGCGGCCCGGCGTACCGTGCCGACCGCACCGGGCTCCTCGACCTGGAACCAAACGCCCTCGTCGTCGAGCCGGTGGTCGCCGCTCACATCGACCGCGCCCATTTCGTGATGGTGACCCGGGTCCCCCGGCCCTTGCCGGTGTCCACCTCGAACTCGTCGACCAGTCGACGGGCGCCGCCGAGGCCGAGGCCCAGGCCGCCACCGGAGGTGTAGCCGTCGGTGAGCGCCAGCTCCAGGTCGGCGATCCCGGGCCCGTCGTCGGAGAAGACGATCCGGATGCCCTTGCGGCGGCCGCTGTCCACGACGTCGACCTCGGCGCCGCCGCCACCGCCGTAGACCAGGGTGTTCCGGGCCAGCTCGCTCGCTGCGGTGACCAGCTTGGTCTGGTCGACCAGGGAGAGCGAGACCGCCACGGCGGCGGTGCGGACGAGCTGCCGGACCCGGACCACGTCCGCGTCCGAGCTGATCGTCACGAGCTGCGGAGTGGTCAGCTTGGCGGCCCCGGTCAAGACGTGATCGCCGTCGGGTGGTCGGAGTCGGGGCTCAGGGCGAGCATCCACGCCGTGTCCGACTCCGCGCCCGGTGCCGAATCCGGCTCCTCCTGCCGCGACCGGGCCAGCAGCTCCATGCCGCGTTCGACGTTGAGCGCGGTCCGGATGCCGTTCAACGACAGGCCCAGCTCGACGAGGGTGATCGCGACGGCCGGGCGCATCCCGACCACCACGGTTTCGGCGTCGAGGACCCGGGCTATCGCCGCGATGGTGGAGAGCATCCGGCCGACGAAGGAGTCGACGATGTCCATCGCGGTGATGTCGATGATCACCCCGTGGCAGCCGCTCTCCACGATCCGGTCGGAGAGGTCCTGTTGCAGGGCCAGCGCGGTCTGGTCCTCCATGTCGACCTGGATCGAAACCAGGAGCAGGTCGCCGATCTTGAGGACCGGTACCCGGTCCATCAGGCGCCCCGGGTCCCGGCCGTGCCGCTGCCGTTGCTCCGGCGGGACTGCTCGATCATCCGCAGGGCGTGCCGGAGCGCGTCGGCCAGGGTCGCCTTGGTGGCGATGTCACCGAACTCGATGCCGAGCGCCACGATGGTCTGGGCGATCTGCGGCCGGATGCCGGAGACGATGCACTCGGCGCCCATCAGCCGGGCGGCCACCACGGTCTTCAGGATGTGCTGCGCGACCTGGGTGTCCACCGCCGGTACGCCGGTGATGTCGATGATCGCGTACGGCGAGCCGGTGTCGACCAGGGTCTGCAACAGTCGTTCCATCACGACCTGGGCCCGGGCCGAGTCCAGGGTGCCGACCAGCGGGATGGCGACCACGCCCTCCCAGAGCTTCACCACCGGGGTGGAGAGTTCCAGGAGCTGTTCGGCCTGCTCGCCGAGCAGTTCCTCCCGGGAGCGGGCGTACCGCTCGAAGGTGAACAGCCCCAGCTCGTCGACGACCGCGGAGGCGGCGACGTAGTCCGCCAGCGCCTGCTTGTCGCCGGCATGGACGTCCAGCACGTCGAGCAGGGCGTTCTTGAGCGAGAAGACGCTGACCGCCGTCTCGGAGGCGGTGAAGCCCTGCTGCGCCCGGCTGCGGGACATCTCCACGAGGGTGGACCGGAGCGCGGCCGACCCCTCGGCGGAGAGGTCGAACCGTCCGTCGTCGAGCGCGGAGCGCAACGCCCTGTGGAGCTCCCGCACCTGCTGGCGCAACTCCGTCTGGGTCATCCGACCTCGCAGGGAGGCGGCGACGACCTCGGTCCAGCGCTCGACCAGCCGCTCCGAGTGGGTCTCGAGTACCGCGGCGAATCGGCTGCTCTCGTCGGCCGTGATGCCCATCATTCCCTCCCCGATCCAGGTCGCGGCCACTCCTGGTCGGGCCGGCCGGTGGACTGTATCACCGGGCCCGGTGGGAGCGGTCCCGAGGCCGCTGTGGCCAGCCGATATCGGCGGTACGCGATGCCCCGGCCGCGCGGCTGGCCGGGCCGGCGGTCCTGGGCCGGGCCGCCGGAGGTCGAGGACGGGCTGTCGGCTCCGACCTCTGCTGCGTGGTGCCGCCAAGGTGCCGCCGCGCCCCGGAGGGTCGACGGCCGTGAGCCGTGGGCCGTTGGCCGTGGGCGCGACATCGTGACCTGGAGGGAAAGACCATGGGACATCAGGTGGTGCACTTCGAGATCATCGGTACCGATCCAGCGGCGCTGCGCGGCTACTACGGTGAACTCTTCGGCTGGGAGTTCGGCGTCGGCGACGCCGCCACCGAGGCGGTCTCCGCGCCGGGCGAGTACGGCTTCGTCGACGGGAGCGCGGCCGGCGACGGTACCGGGATCAACGGCGGCGTCGGCGGCGGCGCCGGATACCAGCGTCGGGTCCTGTTCTACGTGGGAGTCCCCGACGTAGAGGCGGCGCTGCGGAGGGCCGAGAGCCTCGGCGGGACCCGGGTGCTCGGTCCCGCCCCGGACAGCGGTGGAGCCTTCTCGGTCGGGCACTTCACCGACCCCGAGGGCAACCTGGTCGGAGTCGCCGGCCCGCCGCGCTGACCGGTGCCCCGGCACAGGCTGCTGACCCCGGCCGCCCCGGTTCCGGCCGGGGTGGGCGGCCTAGACTTGCCCGGGCAACCCGGAGGAGAGCGCCGTGACCCTGACCAGTGACGCCCGGCCGGCGCCGGCCGGCGAGGTACGGCCCGCCGAGGGCCAGCCCGAGACCCCGTTCCTGGTGGTCGACCCGGAGCGGGTGGGTCGGAACATCGCCCGGCTCCGGTCCCGGCTGGCCCGGCTGGGCACCCCGCTGCGCCCGCACGTCAAGACGGCGAAGTCGCTCGCCGTCGCCCGGCTGCTCTTCGACGGCGAACCGGGGCCGATCACCGTGTCGACGCTGCGCGAGGCAGAGGCGTTCGCCGCACACGGCTACACCGACATCCTGTACGCGGTCGGGCTCGCCCCGCAGAAGCTGGACCGGATACTGGCGCTGCACCGCGCCGGGGTGGACCTTCAGGTACTGATCGACAGCGTCGCCCAGGCCGAGGCGGTGGCCGCCGCCTCGGCCCGGACCGGGATATCCGTCCCGGCACTGATCGAGGTCGACTGTGACGGGCACCGGGGCGGGCTGCTCCCGGACGACCCGACGGCGGTGCGGATCGCCGAGACGCTGGAGCGGGGCGGCGCCGAGGCCCGGGGAGTGTTGCTGCACGCCGGTGAGTCCTATCACTGCCGGTCCCGGGAGAAACTCGTCGCGGCGGCCGAGAACGAGCGGGCCAGCGCTGTCCGGGCCGCCGAACTGCTCCGGTCGGCCGGGTTCGCCACGCCGGTGCTGAGCGTCGGCTCGACCCCGACCGCGCACTTCGCGGAGGACCTCACCGGGGTCACCGAGGTCCGGGCCGGCAACTTCGTCTTCTTCGACCTGGTGATGGCCGGGATCGGCGTCTGCGCCGTGGACGATTTGGCGATGTCCGTGGTCGTCACGGTCATCGGCCACCGGCCGGAGAAGGGCTGGATCCTCACCGACGGCGGCTGGATGGCCACCTCGCGCGACCGGGGTACCTCGGCGCAGCCCGTCGACCAGGGGTACGGCCTGGTCGCCCGGCTCGACGGGCCGCTCTATCCGGACCTGGTGATGACCGACGCCAGCCAGGAGCACGGCATCCTGACGGTCCGCCCGGGCAGCCCCGCCGCGCTGCCCGATCTTCCGGTCGGTACCCGGGTCCGGATCCTGCCGATCCACGCCTGCGCGACCGCCGCCCAGCACGACGAATATCTGGTGCTCGACCCGGCCAGCGGCGACGCGACCGAGGTCTGGCCCCGGCTGCGCGGCTGGTAGCCGCCCGTCCGCCCAGCGTCGGTACGGCGCAGCAGGCGGGCCTCCTCTCGCCAGGGTCAGCCGAGGAACGCGAGACCGACGACACCGATCCCCAGCGGTACGTCGAGCAGCATGCAGAACTCGGCCAGTGACCGGGACACCACCTGCCCGCGCCGGTAGTGGACGAGATCCCACACCGCGTGGGCCGCTGACCTGCGATTTCATCGTCGCCGAAGAGTTGCCGAAACCCGGCCGGCCACCGTTGTCGGCAGTTACCCGGGCCGATCGCCGACCCGGAACGAGAAGGGAACAGGGCAATGACTCGGACGTACCGCTGGTTCGCCCCGGCCGGTGCCGCCACCATCGTGCTGGCCGCCCAGGTCGGAATCCAGTTGGCCGGCGCCGGCCCGGCCGCGGCGGTGACCGGCATCGAGAAGGTGACGTCGCCGCTGTCGGCGGTCGACTCACAGCAGACGCACACCGCCCGGGCGCAGTGCCCGGCCGGCAAGTGGGTGATCGGCGGCGGGGGCTGGGCCTTCGCCGTGGCCGCCGCGGACAGCGCCAAGGTGACGCTGGTGCAGCTCTTCCCGGAGCACCGCACCGACGGGACGCCGGACAGCTACGTGGTGACCGGCTCGGAGACCACGGCCGCGATGACCGGCGACTGGTGGGTGCAGGCGTACGCCATCTGCGCCAGTCCGTCCGGGCTGGCCGGCTACCAGGTGGTGGGTACCCGGAACTCGGCGACCTCGTCACCTGTCGAGGTGGAGGCGCGGGCGTCCTGCGGCACCAGGCGGGCCCTCGGCGGCGGCGCCCGGATCGTCAACCCGGGACGGGACGTGGCACTCCAGGTGTCCCGCGCCTCCGCCACCGGTGACATCTTCCGGGCCACCGCACACGAGGACGCCGACGGCTACGCCGGGAACTGGACCGTGGACGCGTACGCGGTCTGCGTGAACCGGCCGGCCGGCTACCAGGTGGTCACCACCGCCTCGACGCAGAGCGACTCGGAGGCGGAGAAGATCGCGTTCGCGCGCTGCCCGACCGGTACCCGGGTGCACGGCGCGGGTGCGGCCATCTCCGACGCCGCACCCGGTGGCGTGTCGCTCCAGGTGATCTACCCGGCCAACGCGCTCGACGACGTCGAGGCGTTCGCGGTGGAGAACACCCCGGTCAGCCAGGACTGGGACTTCATCGTCAGCCAGGCGATCTGCGCCTCCTGACGATCGGAGCGGGCCGCCACCGTCCACCGGTGGCGGCCCGCGGAACGTTCCGGGCCGGGCGGCGGATCCCGAGCCGGGACAGCACCGCTATCCATCCGGGACAGCGCGCGCTAACCGTCCAGGGCGGCGCCGGCCGTACCCGTCGGAAGCGCGCTCCGCACCCGGCCGGCCTCCCGGGCCGCGAGCAGGTGCCGGCGGACCCGGTCGGCGTCCGGATGGCCCATCTCGTCGTGCAGCAGCAGGGCCCGTTCCCAGGCCCGCACGGCGGCCCGGAGCTCACCGTTGCCGTGCAGCGCCTCGCCCAGGCAGGTCAGCGTCTCGGCGGCGCCGGCCCGGTCGCCGACCTCGGCGAAGAGATCGAGCGCCCGCCGGCAGCCGGCGACCGCTGCCGGGTACGCCCCGGCGGCGCATTCGAGATAGCCGAGGCTCTGCCAGTTGGTGGCGGCGCCGTGCCGGTTGCCGATCTCCTCGTTGAGCCGGAGCGCCTGCCGGCACAGCTCCCGGGCCTGGTCGTGGTCGCCGAGCCGGGTCAGCATGCAGGCGATGTTGTTCAACGCCCGGGCCTGCCCGGTCAGGTGGCCGGCCTCCCGATAGAGGTCGAGCGAGCGTCGGTCGTGACGGAGCGCCTCCAGGTCACGACCCTGCTGTTCGAGGATCCGCGCGAGGTTCACCCGGGTCTGCGCCTGGTTGGCCCGGTCGCCGACCGCGACGAAGAGCCGGGCCGCCTCGGCGAGGTGGGTCCGGGCCTGGTCGAGGCGGCCGAGCTGGGTCTGTGCCCGGCCGAGATTCCGGTGTACGTGCGCCTGCGCCGCCTCGTCGCCGATCCGGCCCGCCGCCTCCAGGGCGGTACGCTGCACGGCGACCTGGTCGTGCCAGTACCCGCTGAGGTTGAAGAAGCTGGTCAGGCTCCAGGCCAGCTCCCAGCAGTGCCGGTCGAAGCCGGTCCGGCCGGCCCAGTCGACCAGGGCGTGCAGCGTCCGGTGCTCGGCGTGCAGCCAGGCTCTCGCCCCGGCCTGGTCGGCGAAGGACTCGACTCCGGCCCCCGGCACCGGCTCGGCGAGCACGATCGGGTCCCGGTGCGGATAGAGCAGCCGGTCGGCCGCGTACGCGGTGTGCAGATAGTGGTCGAGCAGCCGGTTCGCCGCCGTACGCCGGTCGGTGCCGGTCTCCTCCGCCTCGGCCCGCTCGGCGGCGTACGCCCGCAGCAGGTCGTGTCGGGCGTACCGCCCCGGCGACCGCTCGTCGAGCAGGTGTGCCTGGGCCAGCTCGGTCAGTGGCCGGCGGGCCGCCGCCACCGGCAGGCCGGCGAGGCTGGCCACGGCCGGGCCGGTCAACTCGGCTCCGGGGTGGAGTCCGACCAGCCGGAACACCTGGGCGGCGGTGGGACTCAGCGCCCGGTAGGACCAGGAGAAGACCGCCCGGACGTCCGCCGCCGGGTCGCCGCCGTCGAACGGGTCGAGGCTGTCGCCGGCGGTCCGCAGCTCGGCGGCCAGGTCGGTGAGGCGGAAGCTCCGGTAGGCGGCGGCACGGGCGGCCACCACGGCCAGCGCCAGTGGCAGCCGCGCGCACCGGGCCGCGATCTCGGCCACGGCGGCCGGCTCCTCGGCCACCCGGTCGGTGCCGAGGCGCCGGGCCAGGAAGTGCCGGGCCTCGGCCGGGCTGAACAGGTCGACGCCGACCGGCCGGGCACCGTCGACCGCGACCAGGCCGGCGAGCCGGTTCCGGCTGGTCACCACGGTGGCGCAGCCGGGTGCGCCGGGCAGCAGCGGGCGTACCTGCGCGGCGTCGCGGGCGTTGTCGAGGACGACCAGGATCCGCCGCCCGGCGACGAGGCTGCGGTAGAGCGCGGTCTGCGCGGCGAGCCCCACCGGTACCCGCCGGGCGGCGATCCCGAACGCGTCGAGAAAGCCGCGTACCGCCTCCTCGGGGGCGACCACCACGCCGTCCGGGTCGAAGCCGCGCAGGTTGACGTAGAGCTGCCCGTCGGGGAAGTGGTCGGCGTTGCGGTGTGCCCAGTACAGCGTCAGGGCGCTCTTGCCCACCCCGGCCGAACCGGAGACCACGGCGGTGGCGCCGGTACCCGAGGGCGGGTCGAGGAGCCCGTCCAGTTCGGTCAGTTCGTACTCCCGGCCGGTGAACGCGACCGGCGGCGCCGGCAGTTGTCGCGGCACCGACGGCGACGCGGTGGTGGCGGTGCCGGCCGGGGGCCGCTCCGGGGCCGGCGCGGGCGGGCCGTCCAGCGTCGGGTCGTTGGTCAGGATCTGCCGGTGCAGTCGGCGCAGCGCCGGGGCCGGGTCCATGCCCAGTTCCCCGGCCAGCCGGGACCGGACCTCCTGGTAGTGCCGGAGCGCGTCGGCCTGCCGGCCGCAGCGGTAGAGCGCGGTCATCACCTGCCCGGCGATCCGCTCGTCGAACGGGTACCCAGCGGCGCGGGCGGCCAGTTCGCCGAGGAGTTCGGCATGCCGGCCGGCGGCGAGGGCGAGATCGGCCAGGTCGAGTTCGGCGGCCAGCCGCTCGGCGGCGAGCGTGGTCCGGAGCCCGGCCAGCCAGGGCGTGTCGAGGGTGCCGAAGGGCTCGCCCCGGCAGAGCGACAGCGCCGCTTCGAGCAGTGCCGCCGGGGTCTCGCCGTCGATCCGCGGTGTTGACGGGGCTTCGCCGCCGGTGTCGAGGCTCTCGGGACGGGCGAGGGAGCGGGCCCGGGCGAGCAGCCGGCGGAACCGGTGCAGGTCGACCGCGTCCGGCTGCACCGTCAGCAGGTACCCGTCCGACCGGTGGGTGATGGCGAGCCCGCCGCTGCCGCCGAGCAGGGTACGCAGCCGGGAGACGTACCCGGCCAGCGCGTTGCGGGCGTGCCGGGGCCGGTGCTCGCCCCAGACCCGGTCCAGCAGCCGGTCGGCCGGGACGATCCGGTTGGCGTCGACCAGCAGCGCCGCCAGTACGCAGCGCTGCCGCGCGTGCCCGAGATCGAGCGGCCGCCCGTCGACCAGGGCCCGCACCTCGCCGAAGAGCAACAGCTCCACCGCCATCGCCGGCCGTACCTCCTGACCCGGGTCACGTTCGGTGACGCCGTGACAGCAGGATGCCGCACCGTACCGGTGCCGAGCAGCCTATTTCGCGACTGCCGGGCGGTCCCCGGCCGCGCTGGCTCGGTCAGCGGAGGTGGAGGTTGAGTCAGCGGAGGTTGGCTCAGCGGAGTTGGGTCAGCGGAGGTTGGGTCAGCGGAGTTGGCTCAGCGGCAGGGGTCCACGGGTCTTCACCGTGCGGATGGCGAAGGTGCTGCGGGCGTCCACGATCGCCGGGATGACCAGGATCTGGTCGATCAGCAGCCGCTCGTACGCGGCGAGGTTGGCCACCGCCGCCTCCACCAGGAAGTCGGCGGAGCCGGAGATCACGTGACAGGCGACGACCTCGGGGATGCCGCTCAGCACCGACTCGATCCGGGCCGCCGTCTCCCGGGAGTGCTGCCCGACCTTCAGCTCGATGAAGACCGTCAGGTCCAGCCCGAGCCGGGCCCGGTCCAGCTCGGCCCGGTAGCCGGCGATCAACCCGTCCTGTTCGAGGGCGCGTACCCGACGCAGGCAGGCCGACGGCGAGAGCGCGACCGCCTCGGCGAGGTCGACGTTGGCGATCCGCCCGTCGGTCTGGAGGCGGTCGAGGATCGCCCGGTCCGTGGAGTCGTACGAGGCCATCGGCACATGATGCGGCAACATCTGCATGTCACGCAACGATGTTGCGTAGCAGCGAGTCCAGGCGCGCACATTTGCCATCGTATGCCTCGGGTACGCTGCAAGACTCCATGGCATGACCAGCGTGACGAGCCTGACCGGCCAGCGTGCGGCCGTCGTACCCGATCTCGGTGTGCTGCGCGGAGCCGCGCTCTACGTCGGAGCCCTGCTCGGGCCGGGCCTGCTGCTGTTGCCCGGCCTGGCGGTGACCCGGGCCGGACCGGCGTCGATCCTGGCCTGGGCCGGCCTGCTGGTCGCGTCCGGCCTCTTCGCGGTCGTCTTCGCCGCCCTCGGCGTGCGTCACCCGTCGGCCGGCGGAGTCCGGGCGTACGCGGAGGCGGGTCTCGGTCCCCGGGTCGGCCGGGCGGTCGCCTGGTGCTTCCTCGCCGGGGTGGTCACCGGTGCGCCGATCGTCTGTGTCACCTGCGGAAACTACGTCGCCGACCTGCTCGGCGGCGGCGTCGGGCTCGCCTGCGCCACCGCGGCCGTGCTGCTGCTCGGCACCCTCGGGGTGACGCTGCGCGGCGTCCGTACCTCGGCCACGGTGCAGTTCGGCCTGGTCGTGCTGCTCGTCACGATCGTCGTCGGCGCGGTCGCCGGGGCGGCACCGGCGAGCAGCACCGCCAACTGGACGCCGTTCGCGCCGCACGGCTGGGCGGCGATCGGCCCGGCGGCCTCGACCCTGATGCTCGCCTTCGTCGGCTGGGAGGCGATCGCACCGCTGACCAACCGGTTCGCCGAGCCCCGCCGGCAACTCCCGGTCGTCATCGGCATCGCCTTCGGCGTCACCACCGTGATCTACCTGGCGCTCGGCGCCGTCACCGTCGCCGCGCTCGGCCCGCAGGCGAGCACGTCGGTGCCGCTCGCCGCGCTGCTCACCCTCGCCGTCGGCCCGGCCGGGCAGACCGTGGCCGCCGTCGGCGCGGTGGTGCTCACCGTCGGCGCCGTCCTCGCGTACCTCTCCGGCGCCGGCAGCCTGGCCCGCTCGCTGGCGCCCGGCCGGGTCGCCCGGGACACGGTTCCACCGTGGCTGGTCGCCGCCCTCCTCGGCTCGGGCGCCCTGCTGATCGGGCTGCTCGGCAGTGGGATGATCAGCCTGGCCACCCTGGTCAACGTGCCGACGACGTTCTTCCTGGTCGTCTACCTCGGCTGCACCGCCGCCGCCTGTCGGGTGCTGGCGGGGCCGCTGCGGGCGGTCGCCGCCGTCGCCTTCGGCGCGGTCGTCGTGGTGCTGGCCTTCAGCGGGTACGCCCTGATTCCCGCCGCCTGCGTCACCGCACTGGCCCTGCTCGCCGCACGCCGGCCCGGCCGCCTTCGGCTCCGCCCGCGGGCCGATGCCTCTTCCTCGCGGGCCGATGTCTCTTCCCCGCAGGCCGGTGCCTCTTCCTCTTCCCCGGACGCCGGCGCCGGTCGGTCGGGGCTCGTGCCGGGTCAGCCCGGGTGCGACGGAGATCAGGAACGATACTGGGAGCATGTCTGAGCTGGCACTGCCGATCCGTACCGAGCGACTGCTGCTGCGGCAGTACCGTCCCGACGACGTGGACGCGCTGTACTCCTACTACAGCGACCCAGTGGTCGCCCGCTACATCCCGTGGGAGCCGTGGACGCGCGAGTTCGCGGCCGAGATGGTCGGCCGGCGGATCCACTACACCAGCATCACCGGGATCGAATCCCGGCTGGCGGTGGTGGTGGAGCACAAGGGCGAGGTGGTCGGCGACCTGATCCTGTGGCCGGCCGACGAGACGCTGTCCCGGGGCGAGATGGGCTGGGCCTTTCACCCGTCGGTCTCCGGCCGTGGCTTCGCCACCGAGGCGGTACGCGCGTTCCTCGGCGTCGCCTTCACACACTGCGGGATGCATCGGGTGATCGCACAGCTCAACGCGTTGAACGAGGCGTCGGCGCGGCTCTGCGAACGGGTCGGCATGGTCAGGGAAGCGCACCTGCGGCGGGACTACTGGACCAAGGGCACCTGGGCGGACAACCTGATCTACGGGCTGCTGGCGGAGGAGTGGGCCGGTCCCGGCGACCCGGTCGGCCGGGCGCGGCCACGGTAGCGCGGGCGGCTGGAGCGTTGCCGCCACCACCACCGTGGCCGGCGGCTGGTCAACCGGTCCGGGCGGCTTCGGCCACCACGAGGAACCTGTAGGTGGTGGTCGTCGAGCGGAGACCGGCGGCGGTGACGCTGCGGACGGTCAGGGAGTGGTACCGGGCGGCACGATCTCGTACGACCCGTTGCTGCGAACTAGCCACCACCCGGCCCACGAGCCCGGCTCAGGAGCGGGACGTGGAGCTGATGGCTGGCAACAGGCCGCCCGGGGCCGCCGACCGCGCCGTGAGACATGAGCAGGATCTCGCGCGGCGCTGTGATCCTAAGGAGCCCTGTGCCGATAAATGAGTCGGCAAGCGCCACCCGCACTCGTAGCGTCCGAGGATGGGCAGCAACGACGAGCGCGACTTGGTCCGACGCGGGTACGACGCACTCTCCTACCACTATCGATCGGACGATGCCGACGACGGTCAGTACGCCCCCTGGCTCGCGGGCCTGCATCGCCGCTTACCGGCGTCAGCAGCGGTCCTCGACCTCGGATGCGGGTGCGGCGTGCCGGTCGCCCGCTTCCTCGCCAACGCTGGGCACCACGTCACCGGCGTCGACATCAGCGACGTGCAGATCGAGCGGGCACGCCGCCTGGTACCGACCGGCACCTTCTTCCGTGACGACGCCACGCAACTCGACCTGCCACCGGGCTCGTTCGACGCCGTGGTCTGCCTCTACGCCCTCATCCACATGCCCCTGGCCGACCAACCCCGGCTCCTCAACAGCATCGCCACCTGGCTACGCCCCGGTGGCTGGCTGCTGACCACCGTCGGCAACAGCGCCTGGACCGGTACCGAGGACAACTGGCTCGACGGCTCCGCCACCATGTGGTGGAGCCACGCCGACGCCCCCACCTACCGGTCCTGGCTACAACAGGCGGGACTGACGATCACAGCCGAGGACTTCATCCCGGAAGGCGCCAGCGGACACGCCCTCTTCTGGGCGCAGCGCCTACAGAGCTGACCAGTCCCGCGACGCGCCGAGTCCGAAACCCCATCCACCTGATCATCGATTCGGTGTTCGGCGTAGATCGTGCGCCCCGGATCCTGGCTGTGATCGCCATACGGATGCGGCGGATGAGGCGCTCCGGTCCGTAGGTGTCCAAGTCCTCGGCGGCGACAAAACCGCCCCGGAAGGGAGACGGCGCTACTGGCCCGCGAATGGCCCGCAAGATCGATCAGAGCCGGAAACAGAACGGTCCAGGCTCGGCGAAACCACCGCTGACCTGGGCCGGAAGGACTGGAGCGGGCGACGGGAATCGAACCCGCACCGTCAGTTTGGAAGATCGTTTCCGCCTGCCCAGATCTGTCCGTTGTGCCTGGTCAACGGCGGGATGGCGATGACCGGTACTGCCCGCTGGTGACCGTCTACGGCATCGGCTTCTGGCACGTGGCTGGCACGCGCTCGACCTCAGGGCGACTGGCCGGCGTCGTACGGCTTCCCGCCCCGGCCTTCGGGCCGGGACGGCTTGCCGTGGCGCCGGTTCACCGTGCGCCTGGACCACGTACTCCGGTGGCAAGCCGCGAAGCGGCTCGGCAGTGATCGCCCTACGCTCGACGATGCCCCAGCAACCCGTGCGATCGTCACGGCATTGTCCGGTGGCATCCCCGGACAACGACCGACGCATTACGAGATCAAAACGGGCGGCCCGACAAGCTGCGCGGACGGCGGTCTACCAGCGTTTCTGCTTCTCCTCATCTCTCGCCGCTCTCCCGCCGTCAACCGGCCTCTTGCGGACCGCTCATGGCCGACGGGATTGCCCCTGCCATCTAGGCTGAGCGGCATGCGCTGGCCCGTGTACCTCGCCTATCTGTCGACTTTCGCCATCTTGACAGCGGCTGGGCTCTTCCTCAGCGACTGGCCTTGGTGGGCACTCGCCGTGGCCGGTGCAATCGCCATGCTTCCGGTGATAGTGATCGACCGAGTTCTCCCGGCTCGCCGGAACAGACGCCAGTCCAGCTAGTAGCCGCATGCATTGCCGCATCGCCCTGGTTTACCAGCTGCTTGAAAGCGGATTTCCTCGTCGGGCAGTCGTAGACCGTCCAGCCTCCCCGGACGGGGCCAAGGTGGAGTGCGCTACCGGACGAACGACCTTGACCCCGTCTGAAGAGGCTGGTAGCCCTTGTGGTGCCCGATGAGGTGATCTGCAGCGCATCTCGTGTCGTCATCCGGCGGCCCAAGGGGCTTCCCGCCCTCCGCGCGCTCAGGCGGCGGCGCGTGCGGCCGGTCAAGGGCCGCCTTGAAGACGTACAGAAACGTCTCACGGCTCGGGCAGGGTCTCAGGCTGCGGACCCGCCATCATTCCGTGTTCGGCATAGATCGTGCGCCCTCGGGTCCTGCCTGCGATCGCCGTACGGATGCGACGGATCAGGCGGTCTGGCCCGTAGTCGTCCAAGTCCTCGACGGCGACAAACCGCCACTCGGTGATTTCGCCGTCGGTGAAGGCGATGCGGCGTTGGCGGTCACCGTCGAAAGGGCCCGCGTCGAAGACGAAAAGGAGCTTGTCACCCTCGTTGGCAGCGGGCGCCCAGTCGATGACGAGGAGAGCGCCCACGTCAACTGTGAGACCAAGCTCCTCCTGAACCTCCCGCATGCAAGCGGCGCGGGGTGACTCGCCGAGCTGGACGTAGCCACCAGGGATCTCCCAGCCCTGCTTGTAGCTGGGGCGCACGAGGAGCACGCGGCCGGCGGCGTCAAAGAAGAGGGCGCCTGCGGCAACGCGTGGCGTTGCCATAGGTGGCTGCTGGGAGGCGGTCACTCCCGGCAGCGTAGATGTGCTTCCCACCGCCAGCACGCGCCACGCGGGTAGGGAGGCATGGAGCGGCTACGTAGGCTCCTTCACATGACCGCTGCTGTCGCTGCCGCTCGCTCCCTCGCCCGGCAGCGGCTAGAGGAGACGCTGCCTCGCCGGTGGCGACATGTCCAAGCCGTCGCAGCCAAAGCAGATGAAGCTGCTGGTGCGGTCCCGTCCTCGGATCGGGAAACCTTGATCGCTGCCGCGTGGCTTCACGACGTGGGCTACAGCCCGGGACTTGTGGATACCGGCTTCCACTCGCTGGACGGTGCCCGGTGGCTCCGGCGACAACAGGTTGACGAGCGCGTCACCGCACTGGTCGCCCATCACTCCTGTGCCTGGCTGGAGGCAGAGGAGCGCGGGCTCGGCCAGGCGTTGCGCGAGGAGTTCGAGCGGGAAGAAGGCCCGGTCACCGATGCTCTCTGCTACGCCGACATGACGACCGGTCCGGACGGGCAGAGCTTCGAGGTGCTGGAGCGGTTGGCGGAGATCTGCTCCCGTTACGGACCTGAGCATCTGGTGACCCGTTTCATCAATCGGGCCGAGCCGGAGATCGTGGCCGCAGTGCGGCGTACGGAGCAGCGGTTGGCCCGGAGGTCGCTGGCTTAACCGATGTAGGGATCGCGGCGATCGTAGCCGTGCTCGATCCGTAGTCGGATCGATGGGTGAATGGTCAGATCGTCCAGCTCGTCGCGTGCTACCCAGCGGACGGAAGGTGACTCGTCGCTGGTTGTCGGGCTGCCGTCTCGGTATTCGGCCCGGAAGCAGACGGAGAACTGCTGGCGTACCTGGCCGTCGGAGTACTCGACGACATGGTTGGGGTCGGAGTAGACGCCGACGATCCCGGTCACCTCCACGTCGATGCCGGTCTCCTCGTGCGTCTCCCGGACCGCCGTGTCGGCGATGTACTCACCGATCTCGTGGCCGCCGCCGGGGATGGACCACAGTCCGTTGTCGGCCCGCTGGATGAGCAGTACGCGGTCCTGGTCGTCCCGAACGAACACGGTGACGGCGACAACGATGCTGTTGGCCTTCGGCGCGTCTGGCTCGTGGTAGTGATCGGTCCTGGTCATGTCTAGGCTGTCACCTCTGCCGGCCAGGCCGGGCGTGCTGCGGCCTCCACCCGGTCGAAGCTGTCGGCGTACGTGTCGAACAGGTCGCCGCCGGAGAGCTTGCGGATGTGCAGCACCGGGGCGTGGGGGGCAGGGAAGCCGTAGACGTGGGTGTTGACCAGCATCTCGTCGTCAAAACGGTAGATCGAGTTGTAGAGCGTGGTGTGGTGGAAGCGCACCTGCGTGTTGGCGACGCCTCGTAGGTGGCGGTAATACCGCATGACCTGCTCGATCTTCGCTCTCATGACCCCGGCGGTTCCCTCCTCGACGCTCTTCAACGCAATCGCCTTCGCCTCAGGGTCGCCGAGCAGGACACGGACCTTCACTCCCTCAACCGCCTTGGTTTTCAGAAGGTGGACCAGCCTGGGCTCTTGCTCCACGAGGAACAGGCCGGCGTAGACCAGGATGCCGATCTGGCTGTCTGCGTTGCGGAGGAGCCTGCCCCAAAGGTCGGACGGTACTGCGGCACGCCGGGGGTAGACCTGTACAACCTCCGACTGAGCTATCCGGGTCGCCCTCTCCGACGAGACCGCGTTTGGCCACAGGTACGACTCACTCTCGCGGACCAGGGCCGCGATCGCGTGCCGGTGACGGGGGTACGGCGTCCGGTCCTGCGTCATCCATCGTTCGACGCTCTTCGGATCGACGCCCAGCTTCTCGGCGACGGCGACGGGAGTCAGCCCGTTGCGCAGAAGTACGTCACGTAGCCGGTCGTTCGGCATGCCCTGACCCTCGCCCTGGACAAGTGGGGACGGGTTCAAACTAGTCAAGACGTCCCAAGTTGTCCAACCGTGGGGTCGGAGCGTCTCCGTTTCTGATCGACCCTGTTGGCATCGGTCTTCCGACCTTCGAGCCGCTGTCACCTGGGAAGAGAGAGTCGATGTCACAAGGCGCCGGTGCCATCAGCGGTCGGTGGGAGTGGCACCGCTGTTCAGGCGAGCGGTGGCGCGGCCGTCGTCTCTGGACTGTGCGGGCTCGGGTCCGGTGACTGTTTCGTGAGCTGGGCGTCGGGGTGGGTGCCGGCGCCAGGCCGCACGGTCGACGTACGGCCGTCCGAATGCCCGCCCGCCTCGACGCCCGTCCAACGAGTGGGGAGGGATGGCGGGTGGTTCCAAGCCGGGTGACCTGTTGTTGCTGGATGGTCACGCGTCGGTCCAGTTCGCCGGAGGCCGGTCGATCCTGCTCCGAGTGACCGTGGTCTGTGGCCGTCCGACATACCACGGCTGGTGTTGGCTGACCGGCTACGTCCTCGATCAGCGCGGGCAGGCGCTCGACCGGCGCGACGTCTTCGTCCGCCTCGCCGGCCTCCGTCTGGCCGCTCCGGCTCGGCGTTCGGTCTCGGCGGGACGTCCGCCGGTAGCGAGGGGGCGTCGTGTTCGACCTTCGGGTGCGGCTCGGCGAGGTGATCCGGCTGTCCGCCGCCGACCGGCTCCGTCCGACAGAGGGCCCGGTGGTGCTGTGGGTGACCGGCGTACGGCTGGTGGCGAATCGGCCGGAGCAGGACGAGTGGGTGTGGCTGGAGGGCGTGAAGATCGGCTACGACGGTCGTTCCGGCGACCAGGCCCAGGTCCTCGTCCGTGCCTCCCGGCTGGCCACCGACCGATCCTCGCAGTGAGCCTCTACCTGTCGGGCCGGCGACCGGAGGGAGCCGCTTGCCGCGCAGGTGCTACTTGACCAGCCCGTCCCACACCAATGGCCCGCAAGATCGATCAGAGCCGGAAACAGAACGGCCCAGGCTCGGCGAAACTGCCGCTGACCTGGGCCGGAAGGACTGGAGCGGGCGACGGGAATCGAACCCGCACCGTCAGTTTGGAAGACTGAAGCTCTGCCATTGAGCTACGCCCGCGCTCGCCCCGATCATCTCGGGACGCGACGGATAGCCTAACGGGTCGCCCCGCCCCCTGGATACCGGCATCCCGCCGAGCGCCGCCCACCCCTCACCGACAGCCGCCCACCCCTCACCGACAGCCGGAACCGGAAGTGCCAGCACCCCGCGTACGCCAGGATCAAGCTGGATCGGGACGACACGGCGGTCCGGCACGGAGACCGGGCGGGCGCGACCCTGACCGGACGGCATACACTCTTCACCGCCACGGGGTGTGGCGCAGCTTGGTAGCGCACTCGCTTTGGGAGCGAGGGGCCGTGGGTTCAAATCCCGCCACCCCGACTGTCGCCCGCGGCTGTGGCTGCGGGGGAGAGCCTCGGTCGCGGGGCGGGTGAGCCTCGGCTGCGGGGTGAGTCCTACCACCCCGCGCCGTCAGCCGCCGCTGCCGGCTCGCCTACACTCGATGGGCTGAAGACCGGCGATGGGCTGAAGACCGGCCCAGAATTAAGATCGAGATCCGTCAAGGAGTACGCCTGTGAAGAGCACCGTCGAGACTCTGAGCCCGACGCGCGTGCGGCTCGCCATCGAGGTGCCGTTCGTCGAGCTCGAGCCGAGCCTCAAGAAGGCGTACCGGGAGATCGCCTCGCAGGTCAACGTCCCGGGCTTCCGGCGCGGCAAGGTGCCGGCCGCCGTGATCGACCAGCGGGTCGGCCGGGGCACGGTGCTGAACGAGGCCGTCCAGGACGCCATCCCGGAGAACATTCTCGCCGCGGTCCGCGAGCACGACGTGAAGACGCTGGGCCGGCCCGAGGTCGAGATCACCGAGTTCAACGACGGTGACTCGCTGAAGTTCACCGCCGAGGTCGACGTCCGGCCCGAGATCACGCTGCCCGACCTCTCCACGGTCGAGGTGACCGTCGACGAGCTCCAGATCGACGAGAGCGAGATCGACGCCCAGGTTGCCAGTCTGCGGGAGCGGTTCGCCACCCTCAAGACGGTCGAGCGGGCCGCCCAGGAGGGCGACTACGTGCAGATCGACCTGGCCGCGACCGTCGACGGCGAGGAGGTGCCGGGTGGCTCGGCCACCAACATCTCGCACGAGGTCGGCAGCAAGCAGCTCCTGCCGGGGCTGGACGAGGTGCTGGTCGGCCTCTCGGCCGGCGACTCGACCACCTTCCAGACCCAGCTCGTCGGCGGCGACTTCGCCGGCCGGGACGCCGACGTCGCTGTGACGGTCCGCACGGTCAAGGAGAAGGAACTTCCGCCGCTCGACGACGATTTTGCTCAGCTCGCCAGCGAGTTTGACACCCTCGACGAGCTGCGTGGCGACATCCGCGAGCGGGTGAGCCGGTCGAAGAAGATCGAGCAGATCTACGCCGCCCGGGACCGCGCCCTGGAGCAGATGGTGGCGGCCGCCGACGTGCCGGCTCCGGAGGGGGTCGTGCGCGAGGAGGTCGAGCACCGCAAGCAGGCCATGGTCGACCAGCTTGAGCGGATCGGCGCCTCCCTGGAGGAATACCTGACCTCCGAGGAGAAGACCGAGGAGCAGATCGACGCCGAGCTGAAGGACGCGGCCACCGAGGGAGTGAAGATCCAGCTGCTGCTGGACACCCTGGCCGACGCCGAGCAGGTCCAGGTCTCCGACGACGAGTTCGGGCACGAGATCGTGCACCGGGCGCAGCGCGCCGGGATGGCCCCTCAGCAGTACTACGACCAGCTCGTCCGCTCCGGCGCGGCCGGCGCGGTCTTCGGCGACGTCCGGCGCGGCAAGGCGCTGGCCATGGTGATGGAGCGGATCAAGATCACCGACTCGGCCGGCAACCCGATCAACATGGACGAGCTCCGCGCCGCGAGTGGCGAGGAGCACGACCACGACCACGAGCACTGAGCCGCGCGGGGTCGCGGACCGCCGGGCCCGGACGCTCCGCTCCGGGCCCGACCAACCAGAACCCCACCGGGTACGCCCCGGCGGTCAGCACGCCGCTGCCGTACCGCCGGCAACTGCGCTGTTAGCGAACAGTGCCCGGACCGGGACGTTACGACCCCGGCCAGCGGTTAATGTCGGGCGTAAGACGCACGGAGAGCGAAGGGCTGCCATGACTGGTTCAGACTTCTCAGCTATGCCCCTGCGGGTGACCGAAGCCCGCGGTGCGGACGCACTTGGTGGCAACCTCGACGACTCGGTCTACAACCGGCTGCTCAAGGAGCGGATCATCTTCCTTGGCAGCGAGGTGACCGACCAGGTCGCCAACCGCATCTGCGCACAGCTGCTGCTACTCGCCGCGGAGGACCCCGGCCGCGACATCAACCTGTGGATCAACTCGCCGGGTGGCTCGGTCTACTCCGGCATGGCGATCTACGACACCATGCAATTCATCGACAACGACGTCTCCACGGTCGCCATGGGCATGGCCGCCTCGATGGGCCAGCTCCTGCTCTGCGCCGGCACCAAGGGCAAGCGTTACGCCCTGCCACACGCGCGGATCATGATGCACCAGCCCTCCGGCGGCATGGGCGGTACGGCATCGGACATCGCCATCCAGGCGGAGCAGATGCTCTACACCAAGCGGATGTTCCAGGAGCGGGTGGCCCACCACACCGGCCAGGACCAGGCCCAGATCGAGGCCGACTCGGACCGGGACCGCTGGTTCACCGCCACCGAGGCCAAGGACTACGGCTTCATCGACAAGGTGATCACCGGAGCCGCGCAGGTTCCGGAAGGCGCCGGGACCCTGAGCTGAGGAGCGGAAACGATGACTGACCCGACCCTGCTTGCCGGTGGTGGCTTCCAGCCCGTGCACAACCGGTACGTCCTGCCCTCCTTCGTCGAGCGCACCTCGTACGGCGTCAAGGAGTCGAACCCCTACAACAAGCTCTTCGAGGACCGGATCATCTTCCTCGGCGTGCAGGTGGACGACGCGTCGGCCAACGACGTGATGGCCCAGCTGCTGACGCTGGAGGGCACCGACCCGGACCGCGACATCATCATGTACATCAACTCGCCCGGCGGCTCGTTCACCGCCATGACGGCGATCTACGACACGATGCAGTACGTCCGGCCGGACATCCAGACCGTCTGCCTCGGGCAGGCGGCCAGCGCCGCGGCCGTACTCCTCGCCGCCGGTACCCCCGGCAAGCGCATGGCGCTGCCGAACTCCCGGATCATCATCCACCAGCCGGCCACCGAGGGCGGCTACGGGCAGGGCTCGGACATCGAGATCCAGGCTCGGGAGATCCTCCGGATGCGTACCCAGCTCGAGGAGATGCTCTCCCGACACTCCAACCAGCCGATTGAACGAGTCCGTCGTGATATCGACCGTGACAAGTTCATGACTGCCGAGGAGTCTCGTGAGTACGGCCTGGTCGACACCATCCTGACCAGCCGAAAGAAGGGCCTGCTCGCGGCGAACGCCTCGAGCTGATCATCTTGGGTCAGAGGCCGGCCGGCCGGCTGTCCGGCGGCCGGCCTCTGACACACCCGTTTTGGGGGTCGGAGAAACCTCGCGCAGCGGGTAACGTCGGTTCTGCACCGCCCACGGCCGGTCGGAACCGGCCGGCGAAGAGAACCGACGGGGTGTACCGTCCGCAGGCCAGGGCCTCCGCTCAGCGAGGCTGGCCGATGAGCGCAGGGAGAACGTAGGTGGCACGGATCGGCGACGGTGGCGACCTACTGAAGTGCTCCTTCTGCGGTAAGTCGCAGAAGCAGGTCAAGAAGCTCATCGCGGGCCCCGGGGTCTACATCTGTGACGAGTGCATAGACCTCTGCAACGAGATCATCGAAGAGGAGCTGGCCGAGTCCGGCGAGGTGAAGTGGGAAGAGCTTCCCAAGCCGATGGAGATCTGCCAGTTCCTCGACCAGTACGTCGTGGGTCAGGACCAGGCGAAGAAGGCCCTCGCGGTCGCGGTCTACAACCACTACAAGCGGATCCAGGCGGAGTCGGCCGGCGGGCCCGGCGCGAGCGACGGCGTGGAGCTGTCGAAGTCCAACATCCTGCTGATCGGCCCGACGGGGTGCGGCAAGACACACCTGGCCCAGACCCTCGCCCGGATGCTGAACGTGCCGTTCGCGATCGCCGACGCCACCGCGCTGACCGAGGCGGGCTACGTCGGCGAGGACGTCGAGAACATCCTGCTCAAGCTGATCCAGGCCGCCGACTACGACATCAAGCGGGCCGAGACCGGAATCATCTACATCGACGAGGTCGACAAGATCGCCCGAAAGTCGGAGAACCCGTCGATCACCCGGGACGTCTCCGGTGAGGGTGTGCAGCAGGCGCTGCTCAAGATCCTCGAAGGTACCGTGGCGAACGTGCCGCCGCAGGGTGGCCGGAAACACCCGCACCAGGAGTTCATCCAGATCGACACCACCAACGTGCTCTTCATCTGCGGTGGTGCCTTCGCCGGCCTCGACCAGATCATCGAGGCCCGCACCGGTCAGGGTGGGCTCGGCTTCGGTGCCCACCTCCGCTCGGTCTCCGAGCGCTCGACCGACGACATCTTCGGCCGGGTGATGCCGGAGGACATGCTCAAGTTCGGTCTGATTCCCGAGTTCATCGGCCGGCTTCCGGTGATCACCAACGTCCGGAGCCTCAACCGCGAGGCGCTGGTCCGGATCCTCACCGAGCCCCGCAACGCGCTCGTCCGGCAATACCAACGCCTCTTCGAGCTCGACGGCGTGGAGCTCGAGTTCGAGCCGGCGGCGCTGGAGGCGATCGCCGACCAGGCGATGCTGCGGGGCACCGGTGCCCGGGGCCTGCGCGCCATCCTCGAAGAGGTCCTGCTCTCCGTGATGTACGAGGTGCCCAGCAACCCCAACGCGGCCCGCGTCCTGATCACCCGGGGTGTCGTGCTGGAGAACGTCAACCCGACGATCGTGCCGCGCGAGTTCACCGGCCGGCGCGCCCGCCGGGAGCGTGAGGAGCGCTCGGCCTGAGGCCGCTCCGCCGACCGTTCCGGTAAGCCTGGTCACCAGGGGACCGTCCCCGTAGGCTCTCCGCATGCGCGTCGCCGTCTGCCAGCTCAACGCCCGCGACGACCGGAAGGCCAACCTGACCGCCGCCGGCGAGCTGCTCGCCCGGGCTGCGGCCGCCGGGGCGGACCTGGCGATCCTGCCGGAGTACGTCGACTATCTCGGCCCGTCGCGTGGGCTGCCGGCCCCGGAGCCGGTCGACGGCGAGTTCGCCGAGTTCTTCGCCGAGGCGGCCCGGCAGCACGGAATATGGGTGCACGCCGGCTCGTTTCACGAGACGGGCCCGGATCCGGAGCACACCTACAACACCTCGCTGGTCTTCGACCGCACGGGTGCGCTCGCCGGGACGTACCGGAAGATCCATCTCTACGACGTGGAGATCCCCGGGCGGGTCTCCTACCTGGAGTCCAAGACCGTCGCCGCCGGCTCCGAGCCGGTCACCGTCGACGTCGAAGGGGTACGCGTCGGCCTGTCGATCTGTTACGACCTGCGCTTCCCCGAGCTGTACCGGCAGTTGGCGGTCGTCGGCCAGGCTCAGCTGCTGGTGGTGCCCGCCGCCTTCATGCTGCACACCGGTCGGGACCACTGGGAGGTGCTGCTGCGCGCGCGGGCGATCGAGAACCAGTGTTACGTCGCGGCGGCGGCGCAGATCGGCGACCACGATCCCGGGCGTACCTGTTTCGGCCGCAGCATGGTGGTCGACCCCTGGGGGACCGTGCTCGGCCAGGCGCCCGACACGGTCGGGATCGTCGTCAGCGACCTCGATCTGGATCGGCTGCGGGAGATCCGCACCGAGCTGCCCAGCCTGGCGAACCGCCGCCTCTGACGCACGGGCCGATCCGGTCGGGGGCTTCCACGGTGGCCCGGATCACGGGAGCGATCGGCCCACCGGCCGCCGTACGGTCACTGGAGCAGCATGCCGACGACGGCCAGGCCGATGATCGCGGAGGCCGTCACGAGCAGCCCGGTGGTCATCCGGGATCGGCCACGGCGGGCCAGCCGGCGTACCGAGGCGACCACGGCCACCAGCACCAGCCCACCGATCACGAGCTGCCAGAACGGCAACAGGAGCGCGGTGATGCTGTCCTGCGCGAGGGTGATCTGTGTGGAGCTCGCAAACGCGGCCATGGTTGCCACTCTGACACGACCGGCCCGCTCCGACACGGACAACCGTGGCACGGTCAGGTCACAGCGGTACAGCGAGGAGGAGTACGTCGATTTGCGCCCAGCGGCTCGGCGGCGTAACTTTCTCTCTGCGCGCGGCGCCCCGGACGAAAAGGCCGGGCCGCGAGCACCTCGGTCTCTCGGAGGGCATCCGCCTGACGGGGACGGAGGCCGGGTGGTGCGCTCGACCGGATGAACGTCAGGTTGAGATTGCGGGACCAACCGGGTAGAGTGTTCCAGGCCGGCAGGAGCCGGGCAGATGCGCCGCGAGCGGCCATCGGCCGGTCTGCGGGCTTCCCCCCGACAGAAGCGACCACCATCAGGTGTGCGTGCGTACGGGGAACCTCTCGGGTGAAGCGGACGGGCCCAAAGTTGGGGCTTGACACTGTGAGGCCGAGCGGGTAGGTTGGGCAAGTTGCCCCGAGGGCGGTCCTCCCAGCGAGGTTCGTGTTCGGTGTGTGGTTGTTCTTTGAGAACTCAACAGGGTGCTTGATAAGCCAGTGCCAAATTGTTTGTTTGTTTGGCAGCAAGTGTTTTTATTGTTGCCGGGTTGCAAATTTTTCGATGGTTTTTGTTGGAGAGTTTGATCCTGGCTCAGGACGAACGCTGGCGGCGTGCTTAACACATGCAAGTCGAGCGGAAAGGCCCTTCGGGGTACTCGTCGGCGCACAACCCCGCTTCACCCGCCGCTACCGACCACAAACCAACGGCAAAGCCGAACGCTTCAACCGCACCCTCCTCGACGAATGGGCCTACCAACAGCCCTACACCAGCAACCAACACCGCGCCGACGCCCTACCCACCTGGATCCACACCTACAACCACCATCGCGGACACACCGCACTCGGAGGCCAACCACCCATCAGCCGCGTCAACAACGCTGCTGGTCCCTACAGCTAGCTGTGCACCGGTTCCCGGGCCTTCGCGGTCGCCTCGTCGAGCCAGTCGAGATACCACCGGGCGAAGCCGATCCGCTCGCCGTGCGGGCCGGCCAGCGGGCTGAAGCCACCGTCGTCGGCGCTGTCGTCGGCCCACATCGTGCCCCGTTCCGGGCCGCTGACCACCAGCATCTGCCGGTACGCACAGCCGAGGTGGCACAGGTAGACGGTGCCGACGGTGTGCCTCGGGTCGTACGCCACCCGGTCGTGCAGCTCCCAGTAGGCGTCCTCGGCCGCGGTGAACTCCTCGACGGTGCCGAAGTCCTCCTCGTCCGGCGGCTCCGGCAGGTCGGCCGCCGGGTTCACCGGTCCGGTGTGCGGAAACGGCTCGGCGAGGGCGCCGATCTCGGTGAGCTCGGCGCCGTCGCCCTCCCAGCGCCAGCGGCCGTCCACCCGGCGCAGCGGAAACAGGCCGTAGAACGGGCCGGCGCCGCCCCGGCTCACCTCCAGCAGGAAGCTGCGGTAGTCGTCCGGCAGCCGTACGCCGAGCTGCTCCTCCAACTCCGCCAGCTCGGTCGGCTCCAGGGGCGGTTCGAGTAGCCACCGGTGGCCGTTGGCGCCGAAGACCTTGGCCTCGGGCGTCGCGGAGAGCGCGGCCACCCGGTCGCGTACCCCGGACCAGTCGATGTTCGTCACGGCCCGGACCCTATCGGGGCGGTCCGACGGATCCGCGGCCGTTCCGTGGCCGCGCCCGCCTCCCGCCTCCCGCCGTCGACGGCCCGGCCCGGCCCGGCCCATCGTGGCCTGTTCCGCTCTGTCGTGGCGGGGCCGGTCAGAGTCCGCGCTCGGCGGCGAGTCGGTCCACCGCCTCCTTCGCCTCCCGCAGCCCCTCGCCGGTGGCCTCCCGGTACGCCTTGACGGCGGCGATCTTCTGCCCCCGCTCCAGTTGCGCCACCACCTCCGGCAGCGCCGGCTCGGGCAGGGCGAGGCCGAGATGTCCCACGACCAGGTCGAGTTTGGCCTCGACCCGGCGGAGCCGGGCGGCGGTCTCCCGCTGGCGCCGCCCGGCCGACGACAACTCCGTCATCAGCAGCACCAGGAGCGGGACGGCGACGACCAGAATCAACCAGGAATCCATGGCACGGTATTCAAGCAGGTGAGCCGGGTGTCGCCGCCGACCAGGTCGGCGCAGGGCGTTCCGCCGGTGACCGCGCCCCTCGCCCGTCCGGCGGGCGGCGGGCCGGCCGACGTGCACGTCCCCGCCGTCGGTGCCCGGGGCACGGTGCCGGCGGCGGGGACGGGTCGAACCGATTGTCAGCGGGTCCGCAGGCCGTACCCGTACGGGAAGAGCGGGCGGTAGTTCCGGTCGCCGATGTTGATCGGCACCTGCGCCTCGCTGCGCGGCCAGCTCACCGAGAGCTTGCCGGTGAACGGGCGTCGGCCGAAGAGCACATCGGCCACGCCGGCACCCTCGCTGCCGGGCAACCAGGAGGCGACCAGCGCGTCCATCTGACCGAGCTGGTCGGTGACCACCTGCGGCCGGCCGGAGACGACGAGCACCACGCAGGTGTCGATCGCCCCGCAGACCTTGTCGACGACCGCCCGGTCACCGGGCTGGAGGGAGAGCGACTTCTCCTCCTGCTGCGGCGTCGTGCACCAGGTGCACTCCGGCCCGCCGACGTCCCCGAAGCCCTCCGTGTACGGCGTCTCGCCGACCACCACGACGGCGACGTCGGAGCCGGCGGTCGGGGCGGAGCCGTCCGCGCTGTAGGTGACCTTGGCGCGCGGCGCCACCTCCCGGATCCCCTCCAGGATGGTGGTACCCGGGATGATGTCGCCGGAGGCGCCCTGCCAGGTGATGGTCCAGCCGCCGGCCTGGTTGCCGATGTCGTCGGCGTTGCGGCCGGCGACGTAGATCTTCGCGTCCTTGCGCAGCGGCAGCGCCCGGTCGCTGTTCTTCAGCAGCACCTGCGACTCGGCCACCGCCCGCCGGGCCAGCGCCCGGTGCTCGCGGCTGCCGACCTCGTCGAGGTCGTCGGCGGAGGCGTACGGGCGCTCGAAGAGGCCGATCTCGAACTTGGCCCGCAGGATCCGGCGTACCGCGTCGTCGATCCGCGCCTGGCTGACCCGGCCGGCCCGTACCTCGGCGAGGAGCAGGTCGATGAACTGCTTGGCGTTGTTCGGCACCATGAACATGTCGATGCCGGCGTTGACCGAGGTCCGTACCTTGTACGCGGTCAGCCCGGCCACGGTCGGCTCGTTCGGGTCGGGGATCTGGTGGATGCCCTCCCAGTCCGAGATGACGAAGCCCTTGAACCGCTGCGCCCCCTTGAGTACGTCGGTGAGCAGCTCCTTGTGCGCGTGCATCTTGACCGGGTTGCCGACGCCGTCCTCGATCCAGTCCACGCTGGAGAAGGAGGGCATCACGCTGTCCACGTCGTGCCGACGCAGTGCCGTCCAGAACGGCGCCAGGTTGGTACGGGCGAAGTCGGCCCGGGTGGTGACGGTGACGCCCTGGTCGATGACGTACCGCTGGGAGCCGGGCGGGAGGCTCTCGTTGGCCTCGGCGGCGGCCTGGTCGTACTCGGTGTCGCCGTCCCCGGCGTAGTGCTTGATGGTGGCGAGCACACCGGCGTCGCGCAGCCCGTCGACGTAGCTGCTCATCTCTCCGACCAGCTTCGGTTCCTCGCTGAACGCCTCGTACGCCCGGCCCCAGCGCTCGTCCCGGGAGACGCAGAGGCAGGGGGCGAAGTTCCACGGGATGCCGGTGGCCTTCACCTCCTCGCCGGTGGCCTTGCCGATCTGCCGGACGAGTTCCGGGTTGCGGGTCGCGCCGAGGCCGATGTTGTGCGGGAAGACGGTGGCGCCGTAGACGTTGGAGTGCCCGTGCACCGCGTCGACGCCGTAGATGATCGGGATGCCCAGCCGGGTGCTCAGCGCCTGCCGCTGAAAGTTGTTGATCATCGACAGCCAGGCTTCCGGGGTGTTCGGGGTGGGGACGGAACCACCCCCGGAGAGCAGCGAGCCGAGGCCCCACTGGGCGACCAGCGTGGGGTCGGCGTCGACCGCCAGCCGCTCGGCCTGGGCCATCTGGCCGACCTTCTCCTCCAGGGTCATCCGGCGGAGCAGGTCGTCGACCCGCCGGTCGATCGGCAGCCTCGGGTTGCGGTAGTCCGGCTTGCCGCCGTGTCCGCGCGCGTCGGCGACGGCGGCGTCGGCGTCGGCGTCGGCGGAGGTCGCGGCGGCCGTGCCGGCGGGCAGCAGCGAGGCGACGAGCAGGCCGGTGAGCATGGTTATCAATGGGGTTCGGATTCGCCAGTGTGGACGCATGAAATGCCCTCCCAGGACCGATCGGGGTACGCGCCAGGCCCGATCCTCCCGGGGCCGATAAGACGACGTCAATATCGAACGGTAAGCATTCCTGCGTGAGAGCGCTCTATCCGGATACTTGTGTCCCGTTTTGTACCTCATTATGAGGCACCTGGACGAGCACTCGGTATTGGGTTACGGAGTCACCGACGGGACCGGCCGAGCGGAGAGCGCGCGGACCGCACCTCGGCGGTGCCGCGCCCACCGTCGGTGCCACGGGGCCGCTCGCAGGCGCCCAGAGCGTTATGGTGGGTCACCAGGGCGTTGACGGAAAGCGCGGCCGACGATCTCATGATCAATTATGTGAAGGTGTACGGCTCCGACGTTGCCCGGTTGTTCGCCTCGGGCGAGCGGCTGGTCGACATGGGTGGATACCGCGAACCGCTGATCGGTGACGAGAGCCGGCTGGGCCGGACGCCCGAGGAGATGGGTGCACGAGCGCGGCGGGTCGAGGAACGCAGCCCTGGGGCGATGCAGTCGGAGAAGTTCGTTCAGGGCTTCGATCCGTTCGCCGGTGGCCTGCAGACCAATCCCGACCGGATCGACCGGTTCCTGGGCGGCTTGTCCGGCGAGGGTGGTCCCGGCTCCGCAGCGGGTCGACTGTGGCGGGCGGCGAAGGGCTACGGCGGAATCGCCTACTACGCCGTCACCGACCGTCGCCTGCTGCTGGTGGGCAACAACCCCGGCGCTGACACCTTCGACCTTCTCTTCGAAGTGCCGCTCGCCCAGGTGGTCGCCGCCACAGTGCGCGGCAAGCTGCTGATGCAGCGCGGCCGGGTCGAGGTGCGTTTTGCCGACGGCTCGATGAAGGCATGGACTCCGGGGATGTTCTCCACCTCCGCGGCGCGCAGGCTCGTCGCCGCGCTCTCCGGGCAGACGAAGGGAACCGGCCCGCGATGACCCAGTTCACGGTTGACCCAGAGGCACTGCATCAGTTCGCCACCGGGGCGACGGACCGGGCAACCGCCCTCGACGACGTACGGCGGAAACTGCACGACGTGCGCGGCGACGCCGCGTACCCCCGCGCCCATTCCGGCGAGAGCCTCGTCGTCTGATCGGTATCCGTCGGACCGCGTCACGGGGCCGAGTGTAAACCGGTCCGGTGCCGCCCGAGGGCACCCGCCGTCCCCCGGCGCCGGAGCGGTTCCGACGGCTCTGTCGTCCGCGCCCCGCCCCTGGGGCGGGGACGACGAAGCCCCCGGTGCTACCCCGACCGGGGGGTGGCGCTGCCTCGCGGGAGGGAGGTGCCGGACCGCCGGCCCGGACACAGTGGACCTCTGAACGCCCGGACGGGCGGGGACGAGGAGGAAACGATGAGGACGACAGGAAGGCGCATCGCCGTGGCGGCGGCAGCGGCCGCGATCGTGGTGACCGGGACGGGAGCGTCCGCCGCGCCCGCGTCACGGCCGGGACCGGCGGCTCGGGTGACGGGGTCGGCGGAAATCCGCTTGCCGTACTGGCCGGACAGTGACATCCGGTCGTTCACCTTCGACGCCGTCGGTACGCCGTACAGTCGGCCGATGCCCGGAATGCCGGAGGGCCTGCCCACCGACGCGACCGGGACGGTACGCATCTCGCACCGGGTGGCCGAGGCGGGCGTCACGATCGGCATGTCGGCCCGGGTCGACTGCCTGGCGACCGGACCGGGCGTCGCCACCCTGACGGCCGTGGTCACCGAGGCGGACGAGCCGGTGCGGGACTGGGTCGGCAAGCGACTCGGTTTCAGCGTCTACGACGCGGGCCGGCACGGTACCGACCGGATGGGCTTCTCCTGGTCGGTGGTGAACGGCGAGCAGGACGAGAACGGCGAGTGGGGCGAGGCGGGCGTGGGGACCTGCATGGGACCGGGTCCGTTCGCTCCGGTCACCCGGGGCGACTACACCGTCCGGCACCAGGATCTGCTCCCCGTACCGACCGGGAACTGAGCGGCCGACGCGCCGTGCCTCCGGTCCGCCGGCTTCGGTCCACGGGTTCCGCTGCCGGCCTGAGTCAATCGGTCCGGTGTCGCCGGTCCGGGTCGGCGGACCGGGGTGGGCAGGTGCGGGCCCGGGGGTGGGTGCGGACGGCCGGGGTGTGGCGTACAGAGACGTTCCGTCGCACGGAGTGGATCGACGGTTGACACCGCGTCGATGCTCGATCAAGATCTACTTTGTGCGAAGCGCCTTTCTGACCAAGCGGGGTCACATCGACCTCCTGCGCGTCGCCAGCGCCGCCTGTCGACCGTCCCTCTGACGCCGGGCTCCAGTTCCGTTCCGCCTGCCGGCGGCGTTTCCCGACCCGTGGGTCTCCGGCCCCACGGTGGCGTCCGTCCGCGCGGCAATTCCTCCTCTCCCGACAGGAGTACTCTCCTTCATGCTCAGACGTCCCCATCCTCGGCTCGCCGCCGTGGCGGTCGCCGCCGCGCTGCTCGGCACGGCGGTCTGGACCGGACCGGCGGCCGCGTCCGCGCTGCCAGCCGTACCGCCGCGTCCCGTCGACCTGCACGAGATCAAGGGCTACCCCCGGCAGAACGTGCTGCCGGTCTGGCCGGACAACCCGAACGACGCGTCGATCCCGATCGGCGTCACGCCGTACGACGAGATCGCGCCGAAGCTGAACGCGTTGCAGAAGGCCAGCGACCGGGTCTCCGCCCGGGTGGCCGGAAAGTCCTCCGGCGGACACGACCTCTACGCGGTCACCGTCACGGCGCCGGAGAGCCGCGCCGAGGCGCGCCAGCAGGAGGAGTGGAAGCGCCTCATCGAGGAGGAGCCGGTCCGGGCCCGCAACGACCGCCGGCTGCTCCGCGACTACAAGACCCCGCTCTTCGTCAACGCCAACATCCACGGCAACGAGTGGGAGGGCACCGACGCCGCGCTGCGGGTGATCGAGGAGTACGCCACCAGCACCGACCCGGCGATCGTCACGCTGCTGAAGCGGAACCGGCTGGTCTTCAACATCACCTCGAACCCGGACGGCCGGATCGCCGGCACCCGGCAGAACGCGGCCGGCTACGACCTCAACCGCGACCTGACGATCGTGGCGCAGCCGGAGACCAACCTGATCCGCGAGCTGATCATCGACACCAAGCCGATCATCACGCTCGACCTGCACGGGTACGTCAACCCGACGCTGCTGCACCCGAGCACCCCGCCGCACAACGTCAACAACGAGTACGACCTCTACATCAAGCACGGGCTGCCGAACGCGCTGGCGATCGAGGAGGGGCTGCGCACCCTCGGCTACCCGGAGACGCAGCGCGCCCGGATCCCGTTCCGGGACGACGAGCCGGGCGTCTGGGACGACTTCCCGCCGATCTACGTACCGTCGTTCGCGATGTTGCAGAGCAGCATCCCGTACACCATCGAGGCGCCGCTGAACCCGCGCGGCAACCTCACCCCGGAGGAGAAGGTACGCCGCTCGGGCATCAACACCGACGTGCACGAGGTGGCGATCAAGACGTCGCTGCGGTACATCCAGGAACACCGCGACCAGGTGATCCACGACCAGGCCGAGGTCTACCGGCGCGGCTGGGCCGGTGAGCCGCTGCGCGACATCCCGGACGGGTACGTGCCGGGCTGGGGGCCGGAGGACGACTACCGCACCACCTTCCCCCGGGCGTACGTGATCCCGACCGGCCCCGGCCAGCACTCCGAGCCCGCCGCGGCCCGCCTGGTCGACCTGCTGGTCGGCAGCGGCGGCCGGGTCTGGCAGGCGAGGCAGGACTTCCGGGCGAACGGGAAGTCCTACCGGGCCGGCTCGTACGTCATCGACATGCACCAGCCCAAGCGCGGCCTGGTCAACTCCCTGCTCGAACCCGGCATCGACCTCACCGGACGGGTGGACGACCTCTACGCCGGCCCGGCCGCCTGGAGCCAGGGGCTGACCTGGGGCGCCACCGTCGACACCGTCTGGAACCGCCTCCCCGAGGTACGCCTCGCGCGGACCTACGACGGCACCGCCGACGGTGACCTGCCCGGCGGCAACGTCGACCTGCGACTGGACATCCAGGACGGCGCCGACCTGCTCGCGGTCAACTCCCTGCTGGACAGGGGCGTCAAGGTCTACCGGTTGGCCGACGGCTCGGTCGTGGTGCCCGGTACCCCGGTCAACCGCTGGCTGGCCCGGGCCGAGGCCCGTGAACACGCGGTCACCTTCACCCGGGCGCCGGCCCGCTGGCGGGGCACCCTGCTCGACGAGGTGGTCGTCGGCTACCTCGGTACCGTCGAGGAGCGGGACACCCTGCTCGACACCGGCTTCGACGCCCGCACGCTCACCGCGACCACCCTGGCCACGACGCTGACCGCCGACGTCGACGTCCTGCTGGTGGCGAGCACCGTCAACCTGACGACCCTGACCCCGGACAACCGCGCCGCGCTGGACGCGTTCCTGGCCCGGGGCGGCGGGGTCGTCGGACTCGGTGTCGCCGGGGCGGGCTTCGGCAACGCCACCGGACTGGTCGACGTCACCGCCACCGCCGGGGCCAGCCTGGCCAGCGGGGTGGCGAACATCCTCAACCGGGGCGGGCCGGTGACGGCGGGCGCCATCCCGCACGCGTTCATCAACGAACCGGTCTGGTTCACCGACCTCGGTGCCGGCGTGACGGTGGAGCAGTCGTACGCCGCCGACCCGCTGCTCGCCGGCTGGTGGGCGGCGAACGAGGCCGGCACCACCGGCCAGGCCGCGGCGGCCGGGCAGGCCAGCATCGTCCGTGCGGTCAGCCCCGGCGGCAACGGTGTGGTGCTCTTCGGTACGGACCCGACGTTCCGGCTGCACCCCAAGGGCCTGCACTCGCAGTTGGGCCGGGCCCTGCTCTGGGCCGCCCAGCGCTGACCCGATCCCGCGCAGCGGCCGGGTGGCGGGCCCGGGTGCCGGTGGGCGCCCGGGCCCTGCCGTGTCCCGGATCCTGCCGCGTCCCGGGCCCTGTTTGAGTCCGGGTCCGGGGCCGGTCGGCACCGGCGGGTCTGCCCCGCAGCTTCGCAGACCCGCCGGCCCCGACCGGCTCCGGTGCACACACCTGCCCGAGGCCGCGGACGTCGTACTCTCGGCAAGTGAAGCGGACCGG
Source organism: Plantactinospora sp. BC1 (assembly GCF_003030345.1). NCBI lineage: Bacteria > Bacillati > Actinomycetota > Actinomycetes > Micromonosporales > Micromonosporaceae > Plantactinospora > Plantactinospora sp. BC1. The sequence goes on along the minus strand of NZ_CP028158.1, from coordinate 6,886,942 downwards.
AGCACCGACGGGGCGGTAGCCGCGCCGCGATGGCACGAAATTGGGAAAGGGCGGAGGCCCCGTGAGGTCCAGACTGCGCCGGCTCTACGCCCACGACCGGCAGTTCGCCTGGACGGCCCGGATCGACCACGTCCGGACCGGACAGGGGCTGCGCCGGTGCATCCGGGTACGGGTCTGGGGCGCCGGCAAGAACAGCCGGGCGCTCCAGGTGGACCTGCTCTCCACGGCTCCCCGCTCGGCCTGGGGTGACCCGGCGATGACCGACGGCGCGTACCCGGAGCCGAAGCACGTCCGCGCGCTGGTCGACCACGCCCTCGCGCACGGCTGGCAGCCGGACGAGATCGGCGGCACCTTCGTACTGGCCGGCGCCGGAGAAGCCGAGGCGCTGCCGCTGCCCGGATTCGTCGTCACCGACCTGCTGCTGCTCGCCGAGCGGCGCTCCGCCGACTGAGCCGGAGCCGGCGGGACGGAAGCGCCCGGCGGCGGGTGCCCGGGTTGACCGTCGGCGCGATCGGAGCCGAAGCCAGCAACCACGGAGAGCCGGAGGCGAAGCCAGCCGAAGAAGAGCCGGGTCGCCCCGAGGCTGAGCCCAAGACCTGGTAACGCCGGGACCCGGTACCGCCGGGACCCGCGCGGCGCGGGGATCAGCGGGTGGAGGCGGTCTCGCCGTGCTCGACGCAGACCGCCGCCCAGCCGGAGGGGAGCACCTGCACCTTCATCCGGCGCCGGCAGTGCGCGCAGTAGCGCGGCGGCTCCAGCTCGCGGGCGGCCCGGCAGGCGTCATGGCTGCCGGTGGCGGCGGCCTCGCCGCACCGGTCGCACCAGTTGGCCGTCTCCGTCGACATCGTCACAGCGTCGCCGAGAGCGCCTTGACCGGCATCTTCAGCTCGTCGAGCAGCGCCAGGTCGTCGCCGGCCGGCCGGCCGAGCGTGGTCAGGTAGTTGCCGACGATGACCGCGTTGATCCCGCCGAGCAGGCCGTCCCGGGTGCCGAGGTCGCCGAGGGTGATCTCGCGGCCGCCGGCGTACCGGAGGATGGTGCGCGGCATCGCCAGCCGGAACGCGGCGATGGCCCGCAGCGCGTCGCGCGGCGCGACCACCGGCTGGTCGCCCAGCGGGGTGCCCGGCCGGGGGTTGAGGAAGTTCAGCGGCACCTCGTGCGGGTCCAGTTCGGCGAGCTGCGCCGCGAACTCGGCACGCTGCTCGACGGTCTCACCCAGCCCCAGGATTCCGCCGCAGCAGACCTCCATGCCGGAGGCGCGGACCATCCGCAGCGTCTCCCAGCGCTCCTCCCAGGAGTGCGTGCTCACCACGTTGGGGAAGAAGGAGCGGCAGGTCTCCAGGTTGTGGTTGTAGCGGTGCACGCCCATCTCGACCAGTTCGTCGACCTGGGCCTGGGTCAGCATCCCGAGCGAGGCGGCGACCTGGATGTCCACCTCGGCCCGGATCGCGGCGACGCCCTCGCGCATCTGCTTCATCAGCCGCTCGTCGGGGCCCCGGACGGCGGCGACGATGCAGAACTCGGTTGCCCCGGTGGCGGCGGTCTGCTTCGCCGCCTCGACCAGCGACGGTATGTCGAGCCAGACCGACCGGACCGGCGAGGCGAACAGCCCGGACTGCGAGCAGAAGTGGCAGTCCTCCGGGCAGCCGCCGGTCTTCAGCGAGACGATCCCCTCGACCTCGACCTCCGGGCCGCACCAGCGCATCCGTACCTCGTGGGCGAGCTGGAGCGCCGCCGAGAGGTGCTCGTCGGGCAGCCGCAGCACGGCGAGCACGCCGGCCTCGTCGAGTCCGACACCGCCGTCGAGCACCTGGCTACGGGCCCGGTCGAGGATTTCTGACATGGGTCGTACCCTACAAGCGGACCGTCCGTCGATGTGGGCCCACCCGGCGGAGCCGGCCCGACGCCCGTCGCTGCACCGCTGCCGGCCCGGCGGGCGGCCGCAAACCGCGACGGATGGTATTTTCGCCGGTCGGGGGCTGTCACCCGCGAGGTGCCGCAGGCCCGGCGGACCGGGCCCGGCGCGAGCCGACAACGGCGGGCCGGAGCCGCGGCACGTGCGGTGATCGGGTTTCCGACAGCGCCCGGGGGGCGGACGCGGACCAGTCTGGGGGTGGCGGTGCCGAGCTGGCTGGAGGTGCTGGACCGGCGGGCGCGGCTGCGCGGCAAGGCCGGGCTCACCCGGCGGCTGCGGCCGAGGAGCGCCGCCGAGGACGTGATAGACCTCGCCGGCAACGACTACCTCGGACTCTCCCGGCACCCGGCGGTGGTCGCCGCCGCGACCGAGGCGCTGGCCGGGTACGGACTGGGCGCCACCGGCTCCCGGCTGGTGCGCGGTTCCACCGAGGCCCACCACGCGCTGGAGTCCACCCTCGCCGACTGGCTCGGCACCGGACGGGCGCTGGTCTACTCCTCCGGCTACCTCGCCAACCTCGGGGCGGTCCGCGCCCTGGTCCAGCCCCGCACCCTGCTGCTCTCCGACGCGCACAACCACGCCTCGCTGATCGACGGCTGCAAGCTCTCCGGTGCGGAGACCCGGGTCATTCCGCATCTCGACGTCGACGCCGTCGAGGCGGCCCTGGCCGGGGCGCCGGGGCGGCCGGCGGTACTGGTCACCGAGTCGGTCTTCTCGGTCGACGGCGACCTCGCCCCGCTCGCCGAGCTGCACGCGGTGGCCCGCCGGTACGGCGCACTGCTGCTGGTCGACGACGCGCACGCGCTCGGCGTACTCGGCCCGGCCGGTGCGGGCGCGGTGGCCGGCGCCGGTCTGGCCGGCGAGCCGGACGTGGTGGTGACCGCGACCCTCTCCAAGTCGCTCGGCGGAGCCGGCGGGGTCGTCGCCGGCCCGACCGAGCTGGTCCGGCACCTGATCGACACCGGCCGCACCTTCATCTACGACACCGCGCCGCCACCGGCGGTGGTCGCCGGGGTGCTCGCCGCCGCCGGGCTGACCCGGTCCGGCGACGCGCTCCGGGCCGAGCTGGCCGACCGGGCGGCCACGGTGACCCGCCGGCTCGGTGCGGCCGGGCTGGAGGTCTCCGCCCCGGCCGCCGGGGTGGTCTCGGTGACCGCACCCGGCCCGGAGACGGCGGTGGCCTGGGCGGCCGACTGCCGGGACCGGGGCGTCGCGGTCGGCTGCTTCCGGCCGCCGTCGACCCCGGACAACCGCTCCCGGCTGCGGCTCACCATCAACGTCGGGATCGACCGGGCCGACTTCGACCGGGCCCTCGAAGTGATCGTGGAGTGTGCCCCGTGACCGGGACCGGGAGTCTGTGGTGAGCGGCGTGGCGTGGCGGGGGCCGATCCTGGTGACCGGCACCGACACCGACGTGGGCAAGACGGTGGTCACCGCGGCGATCACCGCCTCGGCCCAGGCCGCCGGCCTGCGGGTCGCGGTGATCAAGCCCGGCCAGACGGGTACGGCGACCGGGGCGGAATCCGACGTCGACACGGTGAACCGGCTGGCGGCGCCGATGACCGCGCGCACCCTGGTCAGCTATCCCGATCCGCTGGCGCCGCTCGCGGCGGCCCGGGTCGCCCAGGCGGAGCCGCTGGAGCTGTACGCGGTCGCCGACGAGATCAGGGCCGACGCGGAGAAGCACGACATCGTCCTTGTCGAGGGGGCGGGCGGGCTGCTGGTCCCGATGGGGTTGCGCCCGTCCGGCGAGGCGTGGACGCTGGCCGACCTCGCGGTGTCGATCGGCGCCCCGGCGGTGGTGGTCACCCGGGCCGGGCTCGGCACGCTGAACCACACCGCGCTCACCCTGGAGGCGCTGGACCGGCGCGCGGTGCCCTGCGGTGTGGTGCTCGGCGCCTGGCCGGCCGAGCCGGAGCTGGTGCACTGGGCCAACCTGCGTGAACTGGTCCCCAACATGGTGGGCGCGCTGCCGGACGGGGCCGGCACCCTCGAACCGGGCGTGTTCCGCCGTTCCGCACCCGGCTGGCTCACCCCGGCCCTCTACGGCGTACTCGACGACTGGCGGGCCTGGGCCGAAGAGGTCAGTTGACCGGGCGCCGCCGACGCGGGGAGTCCGAGCGGGGCCGGTCCGGTTCCTGACTTTCGGCAGTAACCGGCCGGTGGCGCGGCTTGTAGCCTGGCCGGGTGATGGCCCGGCTCCGCGACGTACGGTGGTGGCGCGGCCTGCTGCCGCCGGCCGGCTGGCGGGCCGCGCCGGTCGCCGCGCCGCGCGCCGCCGGTGCGGTGGCGCCGGGCCGCCGCGACCGCCTCCTCGACCTGGCGCTCTGGGTCGTGATCTCGGCACCGATCGCGATCGCGCTGCTCACCCCGCCGAACTCCTCCTGGTTTCTCGACCGGCTGGCCGGTTCGCTGCTGCTGACCGGGCTCGCCGTGCTGGCCAGCCGGTGGGCGCCGCTGCTCGGCCTCCTGCTGGTGGTGCTGCCGACCGCCTGGGACGGCAACTTCATGTTCGGGATTCCGGTGTTGAGCTATCTGGTCGGGCTGCGCGAGCGCAGCTCCGGCCCGGCCGCGCTCGTCTTCGCCGGGATCGGGCTCGGCGGCACGATTATCAACCTCGGACTGCTCGGCACCGAGGCCGAGGTCTGGTTCCTGCTCGCCAGCACGCTGCTGGTCGGCGGCGTCTTCCCGTGGCTGGTGGGCCGCTACCACCGGCAGCACCGGGCCTTGGTGCTGGCCGGCTGGGAGCAGGCCGACCTGCTGGAGCGGGAACAGCGCGGTGCCGCCGAACGGGTCCGGATGCGGGAGCGGGCCCGGATCGCCCAGGACATGCACGACTCGCTCGGCCACGACCTGAGCCTGATCGCGCTGCGGGCGGGCGCCCTGGAGGTGGCGGCGGACCTGGACGAGCGGCACCGGCGGGCCGCCGGTGAGCTGCGGGCCAGCGTGGCGCTCGCCACCGACCGGCTCCGGCAGGTCATCGGGGTGCTCCGGGACGACGCCGAGCCGGCGCCGACCCGGCCGCCGGGGGAGCGGGTCGACGACATCGTGGCCCGGGCCCGGGCCGCCGGGATGGCGGTACGCCTGGTGGTCGAGGGGGAGTCTCCGGCGGCCGGGCCGGGTGCCGCGGGGCCGCCGATGGTGGAGCGGGCGCTCTGCTCGGTGGTGCAGGAGGCGCTGACCAACGCGACCCGGCACGCGCCCGGGGCCGCCGTGACCGTGGCGGTGTGCCGGGGTGTCGACCGGACCTCGGTGCGGGTCGGCAACGACCGGCCACCGGCGGGGCCGCTGCCCGGGACCGGGGGTGCCGGGAGCGGCCTGGTCGGGCTCCGCGAGCGGGTACGCCTGGCCGGCGGCACCCTGCGGGCCGGCCCGGCCGGCGGCGGCTTCGAGGTGTACGCCGAGCTGCCGGCCGTACCCCCGGCGGAGGCCGGAGCGGCCGGAGAGGCCGGACCGGCGGAGGCGGGGCACCCGGCGGGACCGCCCGAGCCGGGGTACCCGGGTCGGTTGCCGGCGACGGATGTCGGCGTACCGCTCGGCGGGCCGGCCGCGGTCGCCACCGCGCACCGGCTGCGGTCGGCCCGGCGGCGGGTCCGGCGCAGCCTGCTGGCCGCGGTGACCGTGCCGGTCGCGATCGGCGCCCTGCTGGTGCTCGCCTACTATCCGATCGCCACCTTCGGCGCGGTGCTGGACTCCGACCGCTACGAGCAGCTCCGGATGGGTCAGGACCGGGCCGAGCTGCGCGAGCTGCTGCCGGACCGGCAGGTCGTCGCGCCGGCCGGTGCCGTCGACCGGCCGGTGCCGAGCGGCGCCAGCTGCGAGTTCTACTCCGACGGGGCGTTCCCGTTCGGCCAGGTGGTCTACCGGGTCTGCTTCCTGCACGGGCGCCTGGTGGTCAAGGACCGCCTCGGCGGTTGACCCGCCCCCGCCCGTCCCGCCGGCACCGTGCCAACCGCCGTGCCGGCCCGGCACCGAGTTGAGGAGTACGAGTGATCCCCGTCCTGCTGGCCGACGACGAGGCGATGATCAGGGCCGGTGTCCGGGCCATCCTCGCCGCCGACCCGGAGATCGAGGTGGTCGCCGAGGCCGTCGACGGACGCGACGCGGTGGAACTCGTCCGGGCCCACCGGCCCCGGGTGGCGCTGCTGGACATCCGGATGCCCCGGCTCGACGGGCTCGCCGCCGGAGCGGAGATCCGCCGGCTGGTACCGGAGACCGCGGTGGTCATGCTGACGACGTTCGGCGAGGACGACTACATCGCCCGGGCGCTCGGCGAGGGGATGAGCGGGTTCCTGCTCAAGTCCGGCGACCCTCGGGAGCTGATCGCCGGGGTACGGGCGGTGGCGGACGGTGCGGCGTACCTGTCGCCGGAGGTGGCGCGGCGGGTGATCGAACTCGGCGGCGGGCTGCTGGCCCGGGCACCGGCGGCCCGGGAACGGATCGAGGGGCTCACCGAGCGGGAGCGTGAGGTGCTGGCGCTGGTCGGCGCCGGGCTCTCAAACGCCGAGATCGGGCGGCGGCTCTTCCTGGTCGAGGGGACGGTGAAGAGCTATCTGAGCAGCATCTTCACCCGGCTCGGGGTACGCAACCGGGTGCAGGCGGCGATCATCGCGTACGAGGCGGGCCTGACGGCCTGAGCCGTACGGTGGGACCCTCCCCGGGCGGCGGAGGGTCCCACCGGGTTCAGGCGTCCCGGCGGCGCAGTACGGCGAGCCCGGCCAGCAGGGCCGCGACCGCCCAGCCGAGGACGATCACCAGGCCGACCGCCGCCGGATAGCTCTCGGACTCGCCGCGCAGGAAGTGCAGGCCGGCGCTGCCGGGCAACGCGTCGGCGATCGCGTTGAGCGGCCCGAGGTCGGGCAGCCGCAGCGTGGTCGGCACGATCGCGAGCAGCAGGAAGACCGTGACCAGGGTGCCGACCGCGCTGCGCAGCGCGGCGCCGAGGCCGAGGGTGAAGACGGCGATCAGCGCCAGGTACCCGGCCAGCCCGAGTACGTCCCCGACGGTCTCGCCCGGCGCGAACCGGCCCCACTCGCCGAGTACCGGGGCGGCGACGGCGGCACCGATCCCGCCGAGCAGGACGCCGGTGCCGAAGGTGACCCCGGCGACCACGGCGGTCTTGGCCAGCAGCAGCCGGGCCCGGGACGGGATCCACTGGAGGGTGGTCCGGATCGTGCCGTTGGCGTACTCGCTGGTGATGACGAGCAGGGCGAGGGCGATCACCGCGAACTGGGTCAGCTCGACGGCGTCGATCGCGATCCGCCCGACCGGCAGTACGCCCCGGTCGTTGGCCGGGTCGTCGTCGGTGTTGCCGTTGGCGACGTAGATGGCGAGTTGCCCGGCGGTGGCGGCCATCAGCAGCACGCCGGAGAGCAGGCACCACCAGACCGAGCGCACCGACCAGAGTTTCGTCCACTCGCTGGCGACCGCGCCCCGGAGTCCACCGCCGGAGGGCGCCCGCCCGGCATCCCGGCGGGCGGTGCGGGGGAGGCCGTCGTCCGGGCGGTGGAGCGGGCCGTCCGGGCGGGGGAGGGTGCCGTCCGTGCGGGGGAGGGTGCCGCTCATCGCGTCTCTTTCCGATCGGAGGTCCCGGACCGGAGCCCGGGGCCGGGTGAGCCGGGGGTTGTGGTCCGGGCGTCGTCGGCGGTGACCGGCGACGGGGCGGCGAACTCCAGCTCACCGCCGGTGAGTTCGAGGTACGCCTGTTCGAGGGAGGCCTCCCGGGCGCTCAGCCCGTGCAGCCGTACCCCGAGGTCGTGTGCCAGGTCACCGACCTGGGCGACGCTGCTGCCGGTGACCAGCAGTTCGTCGTCGCCGACCCGTTCGACGGTGGCCCGCCGGTCGAGCAGCCCGGCCCGGAGCCGGGCCAGCCCGGCCGGTTCGGGGCTGACCACCCGGACGGCGGTCAGCGAACTGCCCGCGATCACCTCGGCGATGGGCGCGTCGGCGAGCAGTCTGCCCCGGCCGATCACCACGAGCTGGTCGGCGGTGAGCTGGACCTCGCTCATCAGGTGGCTGGAGACGAAGACCGTACGCCCCTGCCCGGCCAGTGACCGCATGAGTTCGCGGATCCAGCGCACCCCGTCCGGGTCCAGCCCGTTCACCGGCTCGTCGAAGATCAACACGCCCGGGTCGCCGAGCAGCGCACCGGCGATGCCCAGCCGCTGGCCCATGCCGAGCGAGAGGGTGCCGGCCCGCTTGCCGGCCACCTCGGTCAGTCCCACGGTGCCGAGGACCTCGTCGACCCGGCGTACCGGAATGCCGTTGCTGCGGGCCATCGCGGTCAGGTGGGCCCGGGCGGTCCGGCCGGGATGCACCGCCCGGGCGTCGAGCAGTGCGCCGACCTCCCGCAGCGGGTGCCGGAAGCTGCGGTACGGCCGGCCGCCGACCAGCGCGCTGCCCGCGTCCGGCCGGTCCAGGCCGAGGATCATCCGGATCGTGGTGGACTTGCCGGCGCCGTTCGGCCCGAGGAATCCGGTGACCCGGCCCGGCGTGATCGACAGGGAGAGCCGGTCGACCGCCGTGGTCGCGCCGAAGCGCTTGGTGAGTTCGGTTAACGTGATCATGGATCCTTCCGGTGTTCGCAGCGGTTCAGCAGCGACGGTAGGAATCCGGACGGCGCTCACACAGCGGACGATCGACGGTCACCGGGCCTGACTTTCGTCAGCAGGTCCGGGCCGGCTGGGGCCAGGAGGCGCTGGCCGGCTGGGGCCAGGGCCGGCGTCAGGAGGGCGGCTCTCCTCCGGCGGTGCCGGCCGGTGCCAGGCGCCGGCATTCCGGCCGGGCGACGTAGGCTGGGTGCCGTCCGGGCAGCCGTCGGTGCTGGAGGTCCTTCGTCATGCAGCAGGTCGAGGCGGATTCCTCGATGCCGGAAGCGGGCCGGGTGACCGGTTCCGTCCGGTGGTACCCCTGGGTGCTCACCCTGGCGGTCGTGATCGTGCTGGTGGACCAGATCACGAAGTACCTGGCCGTGGCCGCGCTCTCCGACGGCGGCGTCGTACCGGTCCTCGGGGATCTGCTCAGCCTGCGACTGCTCTACAACCCGGGCGCCGCGTTCTCGATCGGCACCGGCGTCACCTGGATCTTCACCATCGTCGCGGCCGTCGCGGTGGCCGCGATCACCGGGGCCGCCTGGAAGGTCCGCAACCGGGCCTGGGCGCTCGCCCTCGGCTTGGTCCTGGGCGGTGCCACGACCCACCTGCTGGACCGGCTCTTCCGGGAGCCCGGGTTCGCCCGGGGGCACGTCGTCGACTTCATCGACTACGCCGGCTTCTTCGTCGGCAACGTCGCCGACATCTGCCTGGTGCTCGGCGGTGCGCTGATCGTCCTGCTATACCTGCGCGGCATCGACATCGACGGCGGGCGCGACCGGGCCTGACCCGGCCGGGCGGAGCCGGGCCAGCCCGAGCACGGTGCCGAGCCCGGCGACGGCCATCAGCACCATCGCCCAGGCGATCGCCGTCGGACCGGCCACGCCGACCGCCAGCCCGATCGCCGGGGGCAGGGCGATGCCGCCGGCCATCGACACCGCGACGACGGTCGGGGTCAGCCCGGGACGATACTCGGCCAGCCAGGCCAGCCCGGTGGGGAAGAGCGGTCCGACGGCGGCCCCGAGCAGCCCGTACCCGACCGGTGCGATCGGGTCGACCAGGGTGGCCGCAGCGGCCAGTACGGTCAGCCCGGTGCAGCCGAAGACGATGACCCGGGCCGGGTAGCGGCGGCAGAGCGGCACCACCGCGAACCGCGCGGCGGTGAAGGCCAGCCAGAAGCCGCTGGTGGCGGTCGCGGCCGCCGCCGCCGACCAGCCGGTCGCGATCAGGTGCGTGGTCTCCCAGCCGGCCGCGCCGGTCTCCAGCCCGACGTGCAGCACGAAGAAGAGCAGGAATCCCAGCGACAGCGCGGTGCCGACCGGGAACGCCGGCCGCCGCGCGCCGACCCGGGCGCCGGTGACGTCCGCCGGGCGACCGACCGCTTCGGTGCCATCCTCGTCGGCGGGCCGGGTCGGGTCGGCGGGCTGTCCCCGGCGGGCCGGGCGGACCGGGCGGACCGGGCCGGAGAGGGTACGCAGGGCCGGCAGCGCGAGGAGGGCGAGCAGGGCGCAGCCGGCGAACGACCAGCCGTAGCCGGGCAGCAGCCCGACCGCGATCGGCCCGGCGACCGCCCCGGCCCCGAAGCAGCCGTGCAGCAGGTTGAGCATGCCGTGGCCGCCCTCGGCGTACACCTCGGTGAAGACCTGGTTGACGCCGCCGTCCAGCCCGCCGAATCCGACGCCCGCGACGAAGGCGGCGAGCAGGGCGTACGGCCACTCCGGGGCGAGCGGGAAGGCCAGGGCGCCCACCGCGACCCCGATCAGTGACCAGGCCAGGAAGCGCCCGTCCGGCACCCCGAGCCGGCGGGCCAGCGGCATCGCCAGTACCCCGATGATCGCGCCCGCGAAGTGCACGCTGAGTGCGGTCGCCGCCCCGGCGGCGGTGATCCCGTGTGCCTCGCGCAGCTGCGGGATGGCCGGGCCGTAGAGCGCCTGCTGGAGCCCGATCATCGCGAAGGCGGTGACCGCGCCGAGCACCGCCAGCCGGCCCAGCCGGGGCGTTCCCGGTCGGGTCGGCCCGCTCATGCCAGCACCACCGTCAGGCCCGCGTCGCGCAGCGCCGCCACCTGTTCCGCGTCGGCGCGGTCGTCGGTGACGACGACGTCGGCGAGCTGCACCGGCCCGATCCGGGCGAAGGTGGCCCGGCCGAGCTTGGTCGAGTCGGCCACCACCACCCGGCGGCGGGAGGCACCGATGGCGGCCCGTTTGACGCGTACGTCGTCGAGGTTGAAGTCGGTCAGTCCGGTCCCCGGGTCGGCGCCGCCGACGGAGAGTACGAAGGTGTCGAACCGCAGCTCCTCGAAGATCCGCTCGGCGAGCGGGCCGACGAAGCAGTGCTCACCGGCTCGGATGTCGCCACCGGCGGCGATGAGCCGGATCCCGGGTTCGTCGGCGAGTGCGGTGCTGGCCGGGATGCTCAGCGCGCAGACGGTGAGCTGCCGGCGTCCGCGCAGCGCCCGGGCGGTGGCCAGCGCGGTCGTACCGGCGTCGACCACCACGGTCTCGTTGGCGCCGATCAGCTCGGCGGCGGCGGCACCGATCCGGGCCTTGGCGTCGGCCTGCTGCCGGACCCGTACCGCGAACGGCGGCTCGTAGCTGCCCGAGACGGTGCTGACGGCGCCGCCGTGCACCCGCTGGAGCAGGCCCTCCCGTTCGAGCAGTTCCAGGTCGCGGCGGATGGTCATCTCCGAGACGCCGGCCCGGCTGGTCAGCTCGGCGACCGTCACCCGGCCGGAGGTCAGCAGCATCTCGACGATCGCCTGGTGCCGTTCCTGCGCAGACATGTGTTTGAGTAAAACACTCTGGATGTTCGAATAACAAGATTTTTTGTTCGAGTGAGGTAGGTCTCGCCCGCTCCCACGGCCGGCGAGCAGCCGGCCGACCTTTGGGAGTCGGGCCGGGGATCCGGGTCAGCGACGGGCGACGACCAGCGCGTCCGGCATCCGGAACGAGAGGTTGTCCGGGCACCAGGGCGCCCGGAGCACGGTCACGTCGGTAAGCAGCGGCGCCGTCTCGGCGACCACCACCGCCGCCTCCATCCGGGAGAGCTGGGCGCCGACGCAGCGGTGCGCCCCGGCGCCGAACGCCAGGTGCCGGCGGGAGCCGCGCTGCCCGGGTACGAACGCCTCCGGCGCGGCGACCACCGCCGGGTCGCGGCCGGCGCGGGCCAGCCAGAGCACCAGGCTGGCCCCCTCCGGCACCCGGGTACCGGCCAACTCGGTCTCCCGGGCGGCCACCCGGCGCCAGGTGACGATCGGCGGCTCCAGCCGCAGCCCCTCCTCGACCACGTCCTCGACCCGCACCGTGCCGGCCCGCACCCCGGCGACCACCTCCGGGGTGCCGGTGAGCCGGTGCAGCAGCAGGGTGAGGAACTGCGAGGTCGTCTCCTGGCCGGCGACCAGCAGGAAGAAGAGCGCCCCGATGACGACGTCCGGCGGATGCCCGGCGGCGCGCAGCACGCCGGCCAGCCCGGCGCCGGTGGCGGCGAACTCCCGCAGTACGGCGTGGAACCGCCCCACCACCTCGGCCAGTACCCGCTGCCGCGCCGGGTCGACCGGTGCCCAGAAGAGTTCCAGGGCGGCCCGGGTGAACTCCTTGACCACCTCGGCCGGCGCCTGCGGCAGCTCGACCAGCCGGGCCAGTACCAGCAGTGGCAGGTCGGCCGCGAGGTCCGCGTACAGGTCGACGGGGTCACCGGCGTCGAGCGCGGCGCCGAGCCGGCCGACCCGCTCCCGCACGACGGCGGTCAGCCACGGCCGCTGGGCCGCGACCCGGTCCGGATGCAGCGCCTCCGCCACGATGCGCCGGATCTCCGGATGGGTCGGACCGCCGTTGTTGGCCAGCGTGGCGGGCAGCCGGAAGCCGTGCCGGGCGAGGATCCGGAGCGCACCGACCGGGATCGGGGTCATCGCGTCCAGCGCGTTGTCCGGGCGGAACGTCTCGGGGTCGGCGAGCACCTGGCGGACCAGCGCGTGCCGGGTCACCACCAGGTGCTCGACCCCGACATGGTCCGGCACGGCGGCCACGTCCGGCCACGACCGCTCGACCGGTTGCCAACTACGGAACAGCACCCGACCACGCTAGCCAGTACGGCCGGCGCGGCCGGTGTCGCCGGTCGCCGGGGTGACCTTCGTCAGTTCCCAGACCCGGCTGTGCTTGACCCGGACGCTCTCCAGGGCGACCGTGACCGGGATGTCGTAGCCGGCCAGCGGCGCGAACCGCCCCCGGGGCAGGTACGCCCGCTCCGGGTCGCCGACCAGCACCCGGGCACCGGCCCGGGACGCCCGGATCAGGAACCGGAGCACCCGGTTCGCCATCGCCTGGCTGTAGAAGACGTCACCGGCCAGCACCACCTCGGCGTCACCGGCGTCACCGTCCAGCACGTCGCCGAGTTCGCCGGCCACCGCCACCCCGTTGGCCTCGGCGTTCACCTCGACGGCGGCCAGCGCCATCGGGTCGATGTCGACCGCCCGGACCTGCGCGGCGCCGGCCCGGGCGGCGGCGATCGCCACCAGCCCGGAGCCGGACGCCAGGTCCAGCACCCGCCGACCGGCGACCGTCTCCGGATGGTCGAGCAGATAGCGGGCCAGCGCCTGGCCGCCGGCCCAGGCGAAGGCCCAGAACGGTGGCGGCTGCTCGCTGCGGAACTCGCCCTCGGTCAGCTCCCAGAGGCCGATCGGCTCGGCCGCCTGGTGCAGTCGGATCTCCGGTACCGCCGACACCGGGGTCAAGTGGGCGTAGGTTCGGACGAACTCCGCCGGGCTCTCGGACACAACCGCCGATTCTGCCGGTCGGCCCGCCGGGCACCCCGGGCGCCCCCGGGCACCCCGTACCCGGGCGTGTCGCGGTGCAGTGGTAACCGGTTCAGCACTGCGCGTCAAAAGTGCCCTCTTCATTACTGAATGGTGCTGATACGCCACTCTTCCGCGCCTCCACCGGTGGCCATAGCGTCGATCCGTACGTAATCGGCGCGGAATGGGTGGTGGTTACGGTGTGGCGGCTCGCGACCCGGTTCGGGTCCACGCTGGTCTGTGCGACGGCGGGCTGGGCGATGCTGCCGGCCGCGCCGGCCGACGCGGCTCCCGGCTTCGACACCGCACTGACCCAGCTGCCCGGCCAGTTCGTGGCCGGCGCCGGTGCCGAGACCGTCACCGCGGTGGTCTCCACCACCCTCGACGGCGACTGCCGCAAGGTCCGCTGGTCACTGGTGCTGCGCGCGGACGGGCTGCGGCTCGACCAGATCGGGATCGACCGGATCGAGGAGCCCGGGGTGATCCCGACCGACGTCCGGGGCGAGGGCGGCGCGGCCCGGATCACCGACCGGGACCTGGACCCGGGCACGCTGTGCCGGAACCGGACGGTCACCGCCCAGTACCGGCTCGCCGTCGACGAGGCGGTCACGGACGGGCGGATCGAACTCACGGTCGAGGCGTTCGACGCCCAGTCCCGGCTGCTCGACCGGACCAGCGCCACCCGCGAGGTGGTCAGCGAGCGGGGCGGGCCGCCGCGACGGCGTGCGACCGCACCCGCCACGCCGGAGCGGAACCGGCCCACTCCGACCGAGGCGGCGCCGAGCCCGACCGAGCCGGTCGAGCCGGAGCCGACCGAGTCGGTGGAGGGCGACTCCCCGGTACTCGCCGAGGGGCCGGACGGGGCCGCCGGGTCGGACGAGGGCGGCGCGGGCGGCGGCGAGGCCAGTGCCACCGCCGGCCGGGGCGGGACCGGGCTGACCGAGGTCGGCTTCGCGGTCGGCGCCCTGCTGCTCTTCCTCGGCGCCGGCCTGCTGCTCCGGCTGCGCTCCCGGGATCGGTTCGCCGAGGCGGCGCCGATCCCCGCACCGGCGCGGCGGGGCCGTCCGGCCGCCGCCCGGCGGGGCCACCGGGAGGCGGTACGCCGACGCTCCGGCGCCGCCCACCACTACCCCGACTGGTGACCCGACCGAGGACGTGAACCGACGGTCACCCGACCGAGCACGCAAAGCGGCCCCGCCCGATCCTGACCGGGATCGGACGGGGCCGTTGCCTGCTCCCCGCGGCTACCTGCCGAACGCCTGGAACTCGGCGATCCGGACCTGGCTGCGGGCCGGGCTGGAGGTGCCGCAGTCGGTGCTGGTCGCCGGGTCGTTGTCCTGCTCACCGGCGTACTCCGGGCCGCCGGTGCACTGGCTGTGCAGCACCTGGATCCGCAGGTGCGTGGCGACGGTGCGCGGGATGTCGAAGGTACGCAGGTTGAGGTCCCGCGAGTACGCCCGGTACTTCCCGCCCGGGAACGCGTCCGGCCGGCTGGTGTACACCTTCCGGTAGTTGGCGTCCACGGTGCAGTCGACCCGGCTGGCGTCGCAGGCGAGTACGGCGAAGGAGCGCAGTGCCGACAGGGCGTTCTGGCTGCCCGGGTCGGCCGGGTCGGCGGCGTTGGTCGGCCGCAGGTAGGCGCTGACGTTCACCCTGCGTACCGTCTGCGGCCGGTCCCCGGCGAGGTCGACGGTGACCTGCCGGCCGGCGACCCCGTCCAGGGAGGCCCAGTTGGTCGCCTCGGTGTCGTCGACCAGCTTGTCGGCGTTGACCCCGTCCCCGGCCACGGTCGCGCCGGAGGCGGCCGAGGCGAGGTTGCGGTCCAGCTCCAGTTCCAGGGTGACCGGCCGGTCGCCGTGCCGGCCCCACCCGGACCTGAACTCCCGGCTGAACCGGCTGTGCCCGAAGCCCGGTGCGACGGCCAGGAACGAGAACTTCGTGCCGGCGATCACCTCGAAGGTGTCCGGCAGCGGGGTGGCCGGGTCGGTGTCCGCGACCGGGACGGCCCGGGCCTCGTACGCGCCGAGGTAGAGCCGGATCGGTGCACCCTTGCTCTCGCCGTCGGCCTTGAGTCGCACGGTGACGTTGCGGGCGTGCGGTGAGGCGAAGCTCGGGGTCGGGTCGGTGTCGGCGGAGCCGTTGGTGGCGGCGTCCCGACCCATCCCGGAGACGGCGAAGGCGTCCCAGATGATGTCCTGGTTGGCCCCGCCGAACCGGAGCTGGTCCGCGGCGAGCAGGTTGTCCCGCATGTCCAGCATGCTGACCGAGCTGGCCGCCTGGAGCAGGTACGAGTCGAAGACGAGCTGCGTCCAGCGCCGGTTGCCGGGGCACTTCTCCACCGCCACCCGACCGATCGCGCAGTCGAGCTGCTTTGCCGGCGTGCCCTGGCCGTACCGCCTGAGCAGGGCGGCGCGGACCCGGAAGTTGGTGGCGCTCCAGATCTCGCCGTCGGCGTGCACCGCCGGGCCGGCCGTGTTGTAGCCGACGTCGGAGTAGTTCAGCGGGCTGCGGCTGAAGTCGTGGTTGCGGATGCCGCTGACGGTGTTGCCGGTGACGTAGCCGCCGGTGATGAAGGGCGTCTCGCCCGGTGCCCGCAGGTTGTGCTGGAAGAGGTACTCCGAGCCCATCAGGTCACCCCAGGACTCGCCCATCGCACCGCCCTGGTGGCCGCTGATGCCGCTGTTCGGGCCGGCGATCATCCGGTTGGTGACCGCGTGCATGTACTCGTGCCCGATCACCGTCATGTCGTAGTCGCCGTCCACGCAGGGCGGGTACGGGCCACCGGCGGCGGGCTGCCACAGGTACATGTTGGTGGTCGGCGGGAGGCCGTCGCGCGGGCTGTTCTGGTTGGCGTTGTTCCGGTTGCCGCTGCGGGCGCCCTGCTGGGCGCGGCCCTGCTCGGCGTCGCCGCCGAGGCCGTCGGCGGTGAGGTTGACCGCCTGGAGGTTCCAGGCCGCCTCGTCGAAGCCGAGCCGGTAGGTCCAGTCGTGCATCCGGTTGTGCATCGCGAAGAGGTTCGCGATCGCCGCGTCGGCGTCGTTGCGGTGCGCGGCCGCGAAGACGGCCGGGTCGCACTTCGAGGTCTTCCACGGGTCGGTGAAGGGATAGACGTAGTCCCGGGTCGGGCTCTCGGTCAGCGGTACGGCGGGGGTGTCGCCGCCCCAGGAGACCACGGTGTTGGCCGAGTTGCCCCGGGCGGTGTGGGTCGGCTGCCCGGTGGTCAGGTCGACGTCCCAGGCCTGCCCGCTGTTCGGGTCCCGGACCGGCCGCTCGCAGCCGCGTTCCACGGTCAGGCACCAGAGCACCCGGGAGTCCCGGCCGGGCCCGGTCCGGCTGGGCGGGGTGGCCGGGAAAACGGCCCACTTCGGGTTGTCGGAGTCGAAGTCGACCAGGTCCTCCCGGACCAGCACGCTGCTCCGCTCGGCGTCGACGAAGGTGGTGAACGCGGTCGGGTGGTCGGTGCGGTCGGAGATCAGGGTGACCTCCCAGGCGGCCCGGGGCGCGTCGTCCGGCATCGGCACGGCGACCTGCCGGATGTCCCGGCTGGCCACCTGGTCGGCGGTGAGGCCGGCGTCGGCGAGCGCGACCGCGTACGCCTGGTCGGCGGTGACGGTGACCGGCTGGGGGGTGCCGGTGTGCCGGGAGAGCGAGGAGCTGACGTTGATCACGTTGCCGCCGGTGACGGCGATGCTGACCAGCCCGTCGTAGCCGGCGGGCAGGTCGCCGAAGCGCTGCCGCAGGGTCACCACGGCACCGGTGCCGACCCGCCGGACCAGCAGCTTCTCCAGGCTGGCCACGGCCGAGGCGTCCAGGCCGAAGAGTTCGCTGTTGCGGGTCAGGTACTGCCGTGCGGCCGTCTCCGGGTCGGCGTCCAGCCCGGTGGCGAGCGGACCGTCGGTGGCGGTCAGCGCGTGCGGGGTGCCCAGCGCGTTCCACCGGACCGCACCGGCGACCTGGTTGGCCAGGCCGCGCTGCCGGGCGTTCGGGGCGGCCGAGCCGGCCCGGTTGTCCAGGTCCCGGTGGGCGTGGCTGCCGCCGTACGACTCGGGGTGCTCTGCCGGTTGGACCTGACCGCCGGGGTCGTCGGCGGGTGCCGCGTTGGCGGTGGTGGCGCCGGGCAGCAGGGCGGCGGCCAGCACGGCCGCCATCAGCGCGGGCAGCCCGCGCCGACCGGTCCAGATTGTTGATCTCCACCGGGCATGTGGCAAGGGGTCCTCCTTGACGAGGTACGACGAGGCCGACCGGTCAGGCCGGCCCACGGTACGAGAGTTGGATCATGGGCAGGTGTAGATACGTGGATATCAGCGCGTGCGGGGGGAAGCAAGGATCGGTCGGGTACCGGGCAGGGGGCTAGGTCCCGTTCGTATAACGGTTCGGCGCGGCCGGTCCGTTTTCCGGCGTTCTCGCAGGTCCGGCCGGTCTTCGTCGCGGCGGTGTCTCTTGACAAGCGGCCCGCGTCACACCTAGCGTCCGGATCTGTTGGATCGTTTCATTGCCGTACCGCACGACCTGCCACCGCAACTACCGCCCCCGCGACCCGGCCCACGTCGAGAGGGAGGATTCACCGCTGCCCGCCCAGGCATCCCTGCGCCCGCTCAGGCAAGCGGTTTCCTGCCCCGACGTACCGCACCACCGCCGCCGGTCGCCCTTGGGAAGGAGAATGTCCATGGTGCACACCCGACGGGTCCGCCGAGCCGCGAGGGCCGCATCCCTCGCCGCGGCGGCCCTGCTCGTCCTGCCGCTGGCCGCCTGTGGTGGTGGTGACGACGCCTCGGACGGCCCGGTCACCCTCGACTTCACCTGGTGGGGCAACGAAGACCGGGCCAAGGTGACCGAGCAGGCCATCGACCTGTTCGAGAAGAAGTACCCGAACATCAAGGTGAACACCTCGTTCGGTGCCTTCGACGCGTACTTCCAGAAGCTCTCCACCCAGATCGCCGGTGGCGACGCGCCGGACGTGGTGCAGATGGACCGCGCCTACCTGCGGGAGTACGCCGACCGCAACGCGCTGCGCGACCTCACCGAGTACATCGAGGACGACACCCTGAAGGTCGGCGACATCACCAAGACGCTGCTGCCGGCCGGCAAGGTCGGCGACGCGACGTACGCGATCCCGATCGCCCAGAACACCCAGGGTGTGGTCTACGACCCGGCGCTCTGGCAGAAGGCCGGCGTGGCCGCGCCGACCCCCGAGTGGACCTGGGCGGACATGCAGGCCGCCGGGCAGAAGCTGAGCCAGTCCAGCGGCGGCAAGGTGGCCGGCTTCGGCGACTTCGGCTTCGCCATCGACTGGTTCGACATCTGGCTGCGCCAGCGGGACAAGGCCATCTACACCGACGACGGCAAGCTCGGCTTCACCGAGGCGGAGCTGACCGAGTTCTGGACGATGACCGGCCAGATGCGCTCGGTCGGCGCGCTGGCGCCCCCGGCGCTGACCACCCAGCTCGACGGCTCGATCACGAACTCCTCGCTGATCAAGAAGGGTGTCACCGCCGAGGTCAACTACGACTCCGGCTTCACCGGCATGGTCAGCGCGTACGGCGCGCCGCTGGCCATCGCGCCGATGCCGAGCGACACCCCGAAGCGGGGGATGATCGCGGCGATGTCCATGGCCTACAGCGTGGCGCAGCGCAGCGAGCACCCGAAGGAGGCGGCCATGCTGGTCGACTTCCTGGTCAACGACGTCGAGGCCGGCAAGGTGCTGGCGGTCTCCCGGGGCATGCCGGCCAACGCCAAGGTCCGGGACGCGATCGCCCCGAGCCTCGCCCCGAACGACAAGATGGTCTACGAGTTCGAGCAGTCGGTCGTCGACAAGCTGCTGCCGACCCCGCCGCCGCAGCCCAAGGGCGGCGGCGCGGTGAAGGCCGAGTTCCAGCGGATCTACGACGAGGTCATCTTCGGCCGGATCCCGGTCGCCGAGGGTGCCAAGCGGGTCATCGACGAGGCCAAGAGCCAACTCGGCTGACGACCCCGCGACAGCCACGAGAGGTGCCCCCGTCCCGGCCGGGACGGGGGCACTTCTCGCATCTCCGGCCACCCCTGGCGGCGGGGGAGCGCGGGGGACCCGGGCCGCCGACCCGGCCATCCGGCCGGCCGCCCGGGCGTCTCCGGTGACCACGGCCCGCCGACCGCTCCCGGGGGTCAGGAAGCGGGCCGCACCGCGAACACGTGCGCCGGGGCCGGCGGCAGCGGGCCGACCGCCAGCACCGGGCCGTCCGGGCCGGCGGTCACCCCCGGCTCCGCCGCCGCCCGGCCGACCACCCGGAGTCGCGCTCCGGGCGGCAACGACAGCCCGGGTACGCCGAACTCGGGCCCCGGGTCGCCGAGCACGATGAGATAGCCGACGTCGTCGCGTCGGGTGAACCGGACCGGTACCCCGCTGCTGGTGGCCGCCGCCGGCACGGGCCAGGGCCGGGTGCCGTAGATCGCCTCGCCGTGGTCGGCCAGCCACCGCCCCACCTCGTGCAGCACCCTGCGCTGCGCGGCCGGCACGACGCCCCGGTCGTCCGGGGTGATCCCGAGCAGCAGGTTGCCGTTCCGGCTCACCACGTCGGCGAGCAGGTGCACCAGCTCGGTGGCGGAGAGCAGGTGCTCGGCCGTCTCCTGCCGGTTCCAGCCGAACGAGAGCCCGAGCGCCCGGACCGTCTCCCAGGGCTCCGGATCGATCTCCGACCGGATGCGGTACTCCGGGGTACGCACGTCGGCGCCGTACCGGGAGAAGCGGTCGTTGACCACCCCGTCCGGTACCGCCGCGTAGTACGCCGCGACCAGCCCGTCGGCGTCACCGGCCGACGGATAGCCGATGTCGTTCCAGAGCACGCTCGGCCGGTACCGGTCGATCAGCTCGCGCCAGTGCGCGTCGACGTACCGGGCGTACCCGGGGGAGTCGGGGACGCTCGCCGCCACGTCGGCCATCCGGCGGATCGGCAGGTTGCCGAAGGTCCAGTCCAGCCCGCCGGAGTAGTAGAGGCCGTAGCGCAGTCCCCGGTCGCGCACCGCCGTGCCGAGTTCGCCGAGCACGTCCCGCCCGGTCTGCCACCCCGGCAGGTGCGGGTTGGGGTGTGCGGAGGGCCAGAGCAGGTAACCGTCGTGGTGCTTGCTGGTCGGTACGACGTACCGGGCGCCGGCCGCCGCGCAGAGGTCGGCCCAGGGCACCGGATCCCAGTCCCGGACCGCCGCGACGAACTCGGTGCGGAAGTCGGCGTACGGCCGGTCGCCGTACACCCGCCGGTGGTACGCCCGGGTCGGGCCGTCCAGCAGGTAGGTGTTCTGGTACCACTCGGCGTAGGAATGCCGGGCGAGCGGATCGGAACGCCGTACCGCGTCGGCGGAGCCGTCCGGGGTGGAGTCGTCCGGGCTGGAGTCCTCCGGGGCGGTCCGGCCGGCGCCGAGCAGCCGCACCACCTCGTCGTCCAGCGGCGCCCAGCCGGGGACGGAGTAGAGGCCCCAGTGGATCATGATGCCGAACTTGGCGTCCCGGTACCAGGCCGGGGTCTCCCGCTCCGGCCGCACGTCAGTCGATCTCCAGCCGGATAGCGTCGTACGCCGCCTCGTTGCCCAGCTCCGGCGGGGTCCCCTCGTTGATCGCCAGGGTGATCTCGTTGCCGGTCCGGCGCAGCGCGGCCGCGTCGAACCGGAACTCCCGCCGGTAGTGCCGGCCGCCGCAGGCGCTGCGGTAGGTGGCGCCCCGGGCGTCGTCCGGCGCGAAGGTCCAGACCAGCCGCAGGTCGTTCACCCCGATGGTCAGGTTGCTCGGCAGCGGCGGTACGTCCCGGGCGGTGTCCATCGCCCAGGCGGCGAGCGCGACGGTCAGCGTGGCGGTCGCGCCCGGCCGCACCGGGCGGTCGAGGTCGAAGCGGATCCGCCACGGCGGCACCGGTTCCCCGTCGACCCGCTGGAACTGGAGATAGTTCCAGTCGTCGTTCCCGCTGCGCCCGACGGTGTAGACCACCCCGTCCGGGAAGTCGGCCTTGAAGAACCGCGCCGTACCCCACTGCCGGAACTCGTCGCCGCGCCGGAACTCCGCCGAGGTGCGGTCCGGGTTGCCGAGCTGGAAGACCGTCCGGCCGTTGCGGGGCGGCTCCCAGCGCAGCTCGCCGAGGTCGATCCGGCCGCCGGCCGGCACCGTCACGTCGTCGCGGACGTACTCGCCCCAGGTGCCGGGCCGGTAGACGGTGAGCCGGTACGTCCCGGGCCGCACGTCGGGCAGCCGGAACACGCCGCCCGGGTTCACCTCCGTCCAGTACGCGTAGCCGAGCGCGGTGCGCTGGAAGTCCAGCCGGTTGTCCGAGAGCACCGCCACCGCGCCCCGCAGGTGCGGCTCGCCGTCGAGCCGGATCCGGCCGTGCACGGTGCAGCGCCGCGCGCTCGGCGTCCAGCCCGGCAGCGCCACCCGGTCGTAGAGGTCCCGGTGGGCGTCGAAGCTGGCGTACCGCAGCGCCTCGGCACGCATCCGGGCCGGGTCGTCGCCCCGGCTCAGGTAGACGAAGTACGGCCCGTACGTCTTCTCCCACGCCTGGCCGGCGGCCACCCGTACCGGTGGCGAACCGTAATGCGTCGCCTGCGGCTCGACCAGCAACACCGGCCGGCTGGTGGTCTGGTGCAGGGTCAGGTCCTGCCGGACCGGCCCGCCACAGAACGCCTCCCGGTTCGGCTGGACCGCCCAGATCCCGTACCCGTTGCCGTAGAGGCCGTGCACCACGTGATCCTTGAGATAGGTGGCCCAGTCGTACTTGGTGTAGTAGCGCCGGGGATAGGCCGAGCCGAGGCCCGCGAGGTCGTGCGTCGCGTCCATCACCACGGGAGCGGCGGCCAGTTCCGCCGGGGTGGGCATCCGGGCTGCCCCGGCCCGCCACGGCTGCCCGATCGGGTCGTCCTCGACGGAGACGTGGGTGAAGAGTTCCGGGTCGAGGTAGCAGACGTACCGGTGCTGGTCGGAGCGGAAGCCGTGCAGCTCCGGCGGGTGCTGGAAGACGGTGGCCAGGTGGATGCCGGGCTCGCCGGCCCGGACGATGTGGTGCCGCTCCAGCCAGAACGGGCCGCCGTTGGTCGGGCTGTACCGGAAGGCGATGTCGACGAAGTCGTCCCCGCGCCGGATCTCGTACGTGTTCTGCGTCGGCGGCAGCGGCAGCGGATCGCCCTCCATCGCGTTGTTCATGTCGTAGTTGCCTCGGCCGCCGGCGCCGAGCAACTCCCGACCGTGCAGTCGCAGCGAGGTCAGCCGGCTGGCGCTGGTCTTGCTGACGGCGATCCGGACCGGCCCGTTGTCGACGACGATCTCGGTGTCGGTCTCGACGACCTCGCAGTTCGGCGGCGCCTCGCCCCGGGCCGCGCCGATGGCCGTGCCGCCGGTTCCGGCGCCGACCCCGGCGCCGAGGGCGGTCGCGGCGCTGATCCGATGGAAGTCCCTGCGTGCGAGCACGTCGTCTCCTCCCCGACCAGGAGCATCGGATGTCTGTCCACGATGTCTGGACTCAGGAGCCGACCGGTACGGCGGTTCGTGCCGGCGAGACTCCGTCGCCACCCGTGGTTGAAACGAATCAATCGAGGTACGACGCTATTGCGGTACCGCGACACCTGTCAAGGCAGCTTGCTCAGACATCCGATGTCAAGGGTGTCGGGTGTCGCCGGTGGACCCCCTGGAGTAGAAAAGCCGAAGGCGGTGCCCGGACCAGCCGCTTTCTGGTCCGGGCACCGCCGTCTTCGTGCGGGTACGGCTCAGAGGACGCCGTCGGTAAGCAGGTCGGTGGTGCCACCGAGGTCGGCGGCGCCGCCGACCAGCCCGGTCACGCTGCCCAGGGTGCCGTCGACGGCCCCGGTGACCCCGACGCTCCCGGTCAGGTCGGTCACCCCGCCGACGGTGTCGGTGACGCCGTCCAGGCCGACGCTGCCGAGCGTCCCGTCGACGGTGCCGGTGACCCCGCCGACCGTGCCGGTGACGCTGTCCACGGTGCCGTCCAGGTCGGCGACGTTGCCCAGGTCGGTCACGCTGCCGAGGTCGGTCACGCTGCCCAGGTCGGCCACGTTGCCCAGGTCGGTGATGGTGCCGAGGTCGGCGACGTTGCCCAGGTCGGTGATGTTGGTCAGGTCCGTCACGCTGCCCAGGTCGCCGGAGCCGACCAGGCCGGTGGTGCCGGCGACGGTCGAGGTCACGGTGGTCGCGGCGAAGTCGGCGGTGCCGAGCACGCCGTCGACGGTGTCGACCCCGCCCGCGGCGCCCAGCACCGTCGAGTCGAGGGTGTCGGCCAGGTCGTGCACGCCGGACAGGTCCACGTTCAGGCCGCTGTCCAGGCCCAGCACCGGCAGGGCGGAGCCGACGCCGACCTCCAGGCCGTTCGGGTCCACGCTGACGGAGCCCAGGCCGGCCACGTCGACGTCGGCGGCGGTGGTGTAGACCCCGGCGGTGAACTGGTTGGCCACGGTCTGCACCTGGCCGACGACGCTGGTCGGGCTGAGGCTGAGCGAGCCGAGGCCCAGGCTCTCCACCGCGCCGAGGTCGGTCAGGCCCTGCAGCGGTACGGTGTCGACGACCAGCGGGATGACGTCCGTGACATCGCCCGGGACCACGTCGCAGAGCCCGACGCTCTCCAGCGTGCCGGTCGGGTCCAGCTCGTACGCCGCACGCAGGTCCACGTCGGTGAGCAGGTTGACCACGAACTCGTGCAGGGTCTGGGTGCTCTCCACGGCGGGAGTCGCCTCGGGGGCGGGGGCCGGGGCGGGGGCCGGAGCCGGAGCGGGGGTCTCCACGGTCGGTGCCGATTCCACGGTGACGATCTCCTCAGAAGGTTTGGGCGGGATGATCTGGGCATGTCGTTCCAGACCTGGCGCCGACGGTACGGCGTTGCCGACGTACCGGACATCGGGGACGATCCCCGGTTCTCGCCCCCACCGGTTAGGTCCGAGACCCCACCCCCGGTTAGGGGCATAGGGGCTGGCGTGGCCGACCGCCCCGACCGCCGGCCCGGTCACCGATCCGGGGAGGTCGTCGGGCCGACGGATCCGGCCAGTTCATCCCGGTCGCCCCCGGCGGAGTCGGGCACCGGCCCGGGCGCCCCGGGGTCGACGGCGGCGCGGCGCGCAGTTGCGGACCGTGCGGCGCGGGCCGCCGACAGGTCCGGCGGAAATTCGTTCCGCACCAGCCGGTGGAGAGTTCCGGACCAGCCGGTGGAGATGGGTGCCGGGGGCGCTACTCCGGACGGTCCGACCGGGACCGGTCCCGGGCCCGATCCAGCCGTCCGGCCAGCCGGCCGAGTTCGTCGGCCAGTTCGGCGGGTTCGAGCACGGTGAACTCGGGGCCGAGCAGGGCGAGGTGCAGCGCCAGGAAGCCGAGCGAGTCCGCTCCGGTGCGCAGCAGGCAACTCTGCTGGTCCACCGCCTCCACCAGCCCGGCGGTCGGCGGGACCCGCTCGGCGACCTCGGCGGCCGGCGCGTGCACCAACACCCGGGCGCGGTACCGGTACGGCGCCGCACCGACCGAGTCCGCGACGAAGGTCGCCGGGTCGGGCGGGTCGTGCGGCGTGAACCGCGTACCCGTCGAGCGCAGTTCGCCGATCCGGTCCGCCCGGAACGTACGCCAGGCGTCCCGGTCGGTGTCCCGGGCCACCAGATACCAGCGCTGGCCGGTCTGCACCAGCCGGTGCGGCTCGACCCGGCGAATGCTGGCCGTCCCGTCGCGGCTGCGGTAGTCGAAGGTGAGCCGGTGCAGGTTCTGGCACGCCTCGGCGATCACGGTCAGCAGGTCCGGGTCGACGGTGGGCGCCCCGCCGGCCAGCGGGACGGTGGTCAGCCGCAGCGCGGCGGCCCGCTGGCGTAGCCGGGCCGGCAGGATCCGTTCCAGCTTGGTCAGCGCGCGCAGCGAGGTCTCGGCGATCCCGGTCACGCTCTGGCTGGCCGCGGTACGCAGGCTCAGCACGACCGCCACCGCCTCGTCGTCGTCCAGGAGCAGCGGCGGCAGGGTCGACCCCGCGCCGAGCCGGTAGCCACCGGCGACCCCCGGGGTGGCCCGGACCGGATAGCCGAGGTCGCGCAGCCGGGCCATGTCCCGGCGCAGGGTACGCACCGTCACGCCCAGCCGTTCCGCCAGTTCCGGACCGGTCCACTCGGCCCGGGTCTGCAGGATGGCGAGCAGCCGCAGCAGCCGTGCCGAGGTGTCGAGCATTTCCCGAGTCTGCCAGCAAACCAGGAACGATTCTGTCCGCAATTGGGGCTAGCGTGCCAGGCATGGACACCCGCGACGACACGGAGATCGACTGGACCGGGCAACTGCTCGACCAGCTCGACTGGCACTGGCAGCACCAGCTACGACCCCGGCTCGACGGGCTCACCGACGACGAGTACCACTGGGAACCGGTCGACGGCACCTGGGGGGTACGCCCGCGCGACCGGGTCGCCGCCGACACGGCGCACGGCGCCGGCAGCTACGTCATCGAGTACGCGCTGCCGGAGCCGACGCCGCCGCCGGTCACCACGATCGCGTGGCGGCTGGCGCACATCGTCGTCGGAGTCCTCGGACGGCGCAGCGCGGCGCACTTCGGCGGGCCGCCCGTCGACTACGACAGTTTCGACTACGCCGGCACCGCCGCCGGGGCGCTGCGCCAGCTCGACGCGGCGTACGCCACCTGGCGGGACGGGGTACGCGGACTCGACCCGGCGGGGCTGGCCCGGCCGTGCGGCCCGGCCGAGGGCCCGTACGCGGAACTCCCGCTGGCCACACTGGTGCTGCACATCAACCGCGAGACCATCCACCACGGCGCCGAGATCAGTCTGCTCCGTGACCTCTACCGGGCCCGGAGGTGACCGCGATGGCGTACGAGTTCCAGGTGACCCAGGACAGTGCGGACCCGCACGTGCTCGCCGACTGGTGGGCCGAGACGCTCGGCTGGCAGGTGGAGCCCTCCGACGAGGCGTTCATCCGCCGGATGGTCGAGCAGGGGCACGCCACCGAGGACGACACCCGGCTCCACCACGGTGTGCTGGTCTGGAAGGCGGGGGCGGCGATCCGGCACCCCGAGGGGGAGGGGCGGGCGCCCCGGGTGCTGTTCCAGCTCGTTCCGGAGCCGAAGACGGTGAAGAACCGGATGCACCTCGACGTCCGTACCGGTGCCGACGATCTCGCACCGGTGGTCGAGGCGCTGGTGGCGCGCGGCGCGACGTTCCTGCACGACGGGCGGCAGGGCCCCTTCACCTGGGTCACCCTGGCCGACCCGGAGGGGAACGAGTTCTGCGTCTCCCGCTAGCCGTCCGGACTCGCCCGCACCGGGCGCCCGCCGGTCGGGAGGCGGGCGCCCGACCGGGTCAGGAGGCGGGCGGCGCGAGGATCCGATCGAGCGCGCTGCGCAGCCGGGGCGCGAGCGTGGCGGCGTAGCTGGCGGTGAGGTGCTGGTTGTCCCGGTAGACCAGCACGCCGCCGATCACCGGGGCGCAGCGC
This sequence comes from Plantactinospora sp. BC1, assembly GCF_003030345.1. NCBI lineage: Bacteria > Bacillati > Actinomycetota > Actinomycetes > Micromonosporales > Micromonosporaceae > Plantactinospora > Plantactinospora sp. BC1. Next base: position 6,860,222 of record NZ_CP028158.1, on the reverse strand, counting down.
CGACCGGGGCAGATCGCCGTGGTCAGGTCGATCAGGCCGACCCGGGGCAGGTCGTCCAGTGCCGCGAGTTGCGCGGCCCCGGCGCTGGTCGCCAGCGCGACCTCCCGGTCCGCCCCGCACCGCTTCAGCCGGCGCGGGTTCGCCGCGACGCACTTCGCGCTGTCGCTGGCGAGGATCGGGGTGCCCCGGAGCACCACCGTGGGCACCCGGGCCGAGACCAGGTCCGACCAGGTCCGCCGCATGCCGGCCACCAGCGCGTCGTGTGCCGGCTTGCCGTTCAGCCCCCGGCCGCCGGCCATCGGCTGGTACCGGGAACTCGTGGTCAGCAGCAGGTCGGGCCGCTCCGCGCCGGTGAGCGCGGCCCGGACGTTGCGGTACCACTCGGCGCAGGCCTCCCGCTGCGGCGGCTGCCCGGTCATCGCCTCCAGCCGGAGGAACGGGCAGCTCGGCTTGAGGTACGTCACCAGCCGCCAGCCCTTGGCCGCCGCGACCGCCTGGAGCGCCGGTACCCAGCTCGCGGCGTGGCTGTCGCCGGCCAGCGCGACGGTGAACTCGGCGTCCCGGTCGCCGTAGACGCAGGACCGGGCGAGGCTGCTGGAGACCGGCGGGAAGCAGTTGTGCCGGTAGACGTCGGGCAGGTCGTCGCGGGCGTCGGCCGGGTCCGGGGTGATCGACCGGACCCGGTCGACCGGGACGCCGGCCCGGCTGGTCCGGGGTGACCGGCCCAGCGCGGCGGCACCCGGCGCCGCCGGTGGGGCCGCGCTGGGCAGCGCCGACACCGGTCTGGCGGCCGGTGCCGGGGCCGACTGCTCGGGCGGCCAGACGGTGAGCTGGAAGAGCAGCCCGGCGAGTACTCCGGCGGCGGGGAGCAGCGTGCCGACCCGGAGTACCTGCCCGGGCGACCAGCGGTCCAGGGCGCCGGCCCGGGCCGGGATCTCGACGTACCGGTGGGTGAGGACGGCGAGCAGGACCGCCCCGCCGAGCAGGCCGAGGTCGACGGCCGGCCGGAGGTCGCCGAACCGGGCGTGCGCGCCGACCAGCAGTGGCCAGTGCCAGAGGTGGAGCGGATAGCTGACGGCGCCCAGCGCCCGCAACGGCCGAGCGCCCAACACCCGGTACGCCCCGCCGGACCCTGCCACCGTCCCGGCGGTATCCGTGCCGTCGCCGGTACCCGGGGCGCCGGCCGGGCGGCCGATCGTGCCGCCGGCGATGATCGCGGCCGTGCCCAGCGCGGGCAGCAGGGCCAGCAGCCCGGGAAAGTCCGGACCCGGCCGCAGGGTGAGCACGGCGACCGCGACGGCGGCCAGGCCGGCCCAGCCGAGCAGGGTGCCGAGGCGCCGGGGGAGCCCGGCCAGCCGGGTCCCGAGCAGGGCGAGCGCGGCGCCGAGCGCCGGCTCCCAGCCCCGGGTGGTGGTGACCAGGAAGGCCGGCCCCGGCTCGGCGGCGGTGTACCAGACCGACCAGGCGAACGAACCGAGCCCGAGCAGGCCGGCGGCGATCAGCAGCGGGCGGACGCGGGGCCGCCCGCCCCGGTGTGCGGTCCAGGCTGCGACGCCGGCCACCAGCAGCGACCAGAGCAGCACGAACTGCGCGGCGACCGCGACCACCCAGAGGTGGGCGAGCAGGCTGGCCCCGGCGTCCGGGACGACCGCCTGCGCGTCCTGTGCGGCGAGCCGCCAGTTCAGCAGGTGCCCGGCACCGGCGAGCACGTCCCAACCCGCCGCCGACCAGCGCTCCCGGGGCAGCAGGATCAGGGCCAGCGGCAGCGACGCGGCGAGCACCAGCGTGCCGGCCGGCAGCGCCCGCCGGGCCCGCCGGGCGAGGAATCCGACCAGGTCGATCCGTCCGGTACGCCGCCAGGTGCCGAGCAGGGCAGCGGTGACCAGGAAGCCGGAGACCACCAGCAGGATGTCGACGCCGACGAAACCGCCCGGTACGGCGCCGATTCCGGCGGCGCCGAGCAGCAGCGACCCGACCGCCAGGGCGCGCAGGCCGGTGAGGTCCGCCCGGTGCCCGGGTCGGCCGGCGACGTCCGTCCCGGATCGTGGCCGCGCCTGCGTCACCATCTGCCAACCTCCGGTCCGGTCGTCTGTCCAGTTAGCCCCTTCTTAACAGATAAATACCGTGATAGGCGTGTTTTGTGGCTTGCGAGCGGCACTCACGACCGGCGGGAAACCCGGCGACCGCCGCCGGGCGGGGGAGGACAGCGGCTACCCGTCGGCCAGCCCGGCCCGCTCCGCCGCCGCCCGCCAGGCGGCCTCGCCGCCGGGCCGCGGCCGGTAGGTCCGGGTCGATCCGGTACGCCGCAGCAGCGCCCGCAGCTCCGCCAGCCCGCCGTCGAGTACGCCCAGCGCCCGGGCCTGCACCAGCGCGTTGCCCAGCGCGGTCGCCTCCACCGGCCCGGCCACCACCGGCAGTCCACAGGCGTCGGCGGTGAGCTGGCAGAGCAGCTCGTTGCGGGCGCCGCCACCGACCACGTGCACCACGTCCACGTCCCGACCGGACAGCTCACGCGCCTGGCGCAGCGCGACCCGGTGGGCCAGGGCCAGACTGTCCAGGATGCACCGGGTCAGCGCGGCCGGGCCCTGCGGTACCGGCTCGCCGCGCCGCTCGCACGCCTGGGCGATCCGGGCCGGCATGTCGCCCGGCGGCAGGAAGACCGGATCGTCCGGGTCGACCACGGCGGCCAGCGAGGGTGCCCGGGCGGCGGCGGCGAGCAGGTCGGTCAGGTCGTCGGCCAGCCCCTGCGACCGCCAGACCCGCAGCGACTCCTGGAGCAGCCAGAGCCCCATCACGTTGCGCAGGTAGCGGACCGTCCCGTCCACCCCGGCCTCGTTGGTGAAGTTCGCCGCCCGGCTCGCCTCGGTCAGCACCGGCGCGGGCAGCTCGACGCCGACCAGCGACCAGGTGCCGCAGGAGATGTAGCCGAACCGGTCGTGCTCGGCGGGTACCGCCGCCACCGCCGACGCGGTGTCGTGCGAGCCGACCGCGGTCACCGGCACCGGCCGGTCGGTCCCGACCGCCTCCCGGACCTCCGGGCGCAGCTCGCCGACCCGGTCACCGGGCTGGCGCAGCGGCCCGAAGAGCCGGGCCGGCAACCCGGCCCGGGCGATCAGGTCGGTCGACCACTCCCGGGTACGCACGTCCAGCAGTTGCGTCGTCGAGGCGTTGGTCACCTCGCTCCCGGCGACCCCGGTCAGCCAGTAGCCGAGCAGGTCCGGGATCAGCAGCATCGTCTGCGCCCGGTCCAGGGCCGGGGTGCCGAGTTCGGCGCTGAGCTGGAACAGCGTGTTGAACGGCAGCAGTTGCAGCCCCGTCGTCCGGTAGAGATAGTCAGCGCCGAGCGCCGCCACCACCCGCTCCGGCACCCCGTCGGTACGCCGGTCCCGGTAGTGCACCGGGTTGCCGACCAGCGCGCCGGTGGCATCCAGCAGCCCGTAGTCCACCGCCCACGAGTCGATGCCGACGCTGGCCAGGTCGGGCCGGCGGTGCAGCGCCGCCCGCAGCCCGGTCAACATCTCGGCGTAGAGCCGGGGGACGTCCCAGTGCAGCGTGTCGAGGAGCCGCACCGGCCCGTTGTCGAACCGGTGCACCTCGGTCAGGCTCACCCCGTCGGCGGCGACCTCGGCGAGCATCACCCGGCCGCTGGCCGCGCCGAGGTCGACGGCGGCGACGGCGGTCGAGCCGGTCATCGGAGGAACGCCGTGCTCATCGTAGGAACGCCGTGCTCATCGAAGGAACGCGGCGGCCACGCCGGAGTCGACCGGTACGTGCAGTCCGGTGGTCTGCGACAGCTCGCCCCCGGTCAGCGCGAAGACCGCGTTCGCGACGTGCTCCGGCAGCACCTCCCGCTTCAGCAGGGTACGCCGGGCGTAGTAGGCGCCGAGTTCCTCCTCCGGTACCCCGTACACGGCGGCGCGCTGGGCGCCCCAGCCGCTGGCGAAGATGCCGGAGCCGCGTACCACGCCGTCCGGGTTGACCCCGTTGACCCGGATGCCGTGCTCGCCCAGCTCGGCGGCGAGCAGGCGTACCTGGTGCGCCTGGTCCGCCTTCGCCGCGCTGTACGCGATGTTGTTCGGCCCGGCGAAGACCGAGTTCTTGCTGGAGACGTAGACGATGTCTCCGCCCAGCCCCTGGTCGAGCATGAGCCGGGCGGCGGCCCGGGAGACCAGGAAGGAACCCTTCGCCATCACGTCGTGCTGGACGTCCCAGTCCGCCTCGGTCGTCTCCAGCAGCGGCTTCGAGATGGAGAGCCCGGCGTTGTTGACCACCAGGTCGACCCCGCCGAAGGCGAGCGCTGCCTCGGCGAACGCCCCGTCGATCCCGGCCGCCTCGGTGACGTCCACCGACACCGCGACCGCGCGGTCGGCGCCGCCGATCTCCGCCGCCACCGACGCCGCGCCCTCCAGGTTGCGGTCGGCCACCACCACGCAGGCACCCTCGGCGGCGAGCCGCCGGGCGATCGCCGCGCCGATCCCGGAGCCGCCGCCGGTGACCAGTGCGATCCGGCCGGCCAGCGCCTTCGGCTTCGGCATCCGGCGCAGCTTCGCCTCTTCGAGCTGCCAGTACTCGATCCGGAACTTCTCCGCCTCGTCGATCGGGGCGTACCGGGAGACCGCCTCGGCGCCGCGCATCACGTTGATCGCGTTGAGGTAGTACTCGGCGGCCACCCGGGCGGTCTGCTTGTCCCGGCCGAAGCTGAACATCCCGACCCCGGGCACCAGCACGATCGCCGGGTCGGCGCCCCGGATCGGCGGTGAGCCCGGCTCGGCGTAGCGCTCGTAGTAGGCCCGGTAGTCCTTCCGGTACTCCTCGTGCAGCTCCCGCAGCCGGGCCAGTACGTCCGGCAGCGGCGCGTCCGGCGGCAGGTCCAGTACCAGCGGCCGGACCTTGGTCCGCAGGAAGTGGTCCGGGCAGGAGGTGCCGAGCGCGGCCAGCCTCGGGTGCTCGGCCCGGGAGAGGAAGTCGAGCACCGCCTCGTCGTCGGTGAAGTGTCCGACCTGGAACTGCCCCTGCTGCCGGCTGTCGGTGCTGGCCAGCCCGCGCAGCGTCGGGGCGAGCGCGGCGGCCCGTTCCCGGCGCTGCTCGGCCGGCAGCGCCGCGTACCCGGGCAGCACCGCGCCGAACGGCTCCGCCCGGCCGTGTTCGGCCAGGAACCGGGTCGCGGTTTCGATGATCTCCAGCGACCGGGCCTCGCACTCGTCGCTGGTGGCGCCCCAGGCGGTGATCCCGTGCCCGCCGAGGATCACGCCGATCGCCTGCGGGTTGTCCCGGGCGATCGCGGCGATGTCCAGGCCGAGCTGGAAGCCGGGCCGGCGCCACGGCACCCAGAGCACCCGGTCGCCGAAGCAGCGGCGGGTCAGCTCCGGCCCGTCGGCGGCGGTGGCCAGCGCGATCCCGGCGTCCGGGTGCAGGTGGTCGACGTGCGCGGCGTCGACCAGGCCGTGCATCGCGGTGTCGATCGACGGCGCCGCGCCGCCCCGGCCGTGCAGGCAGTAGTCGAAGGCGGCGACCATCTCGTCCTCGCGGTCCACCCCCGGATAGACGTCGACCAGGGAGCGGAGCCGGTCCAGCCGGAGCACCGCCAGCCCCGCCTCGGTCAGCGTGCCGATGTCCCCGCCGGAGCCCTTGACCCAGAGCAGTTCGACCGGGCCGCCGGTGACCGGGTCCGCCCCGGTCGCCTTGGCCGAGGTGTTGCCGCCGCCGTAGTTGGTGTTGCGCCGGTCGGCGCCGAGCCGGTGGCCCCGGCCCAGCAGCGCGGCGACCTCCGTATTGGTCCGTGCGGTGCCCATGCTCATGCCCCCCAACCAGCCTGCTGCCCGCCGACCCGCTCGGCCGCGATCCGCTCGGCGTAACCGGAGCGGGCGTACGCGGCCATCGGGTCCGGGTCGAGGCCCATCTCCTGGCGTACCTCCGCCAGCAGCGGCCGTACGTCGGTGTTGTAGGCGTCCATCAGCACCCCGTTGGCGCCGAGCACGTCCCCGGCGGCCTGGGCGGCGGCCAGCGCCTCGGCGTCGACCAGCAGCGCCTTGGCGGTCGCCTCCTGGACGTTCATCACCGAACGGATCTGCGCCGGGATCTTCGGCTCGATGTTGTGGCACTGGTCGAGCATGAAGTTGACGCCGGAGTCGGCCCGCAGGGCGTCGGCCCGGACGATCTCGTGCATGATCCGGAAGAGCTGGAACGGGTCGGCCGCGCCGACCATCAGGTCGTCGTCGGCGTAGAAGCGCGAGTTGAAGTCGAAGGCGCCGAGCTTCCCCTCCCGGAGCAGGAAGGCGACGATGAACTCGATGTTGGTGCCCGGGGCGTGGTGGCCGGTGTCGATCACCACCTGGGCCCGCTCGCCGAGCTTGACGCAGTGCGCGTACGCCGTGCCCCAGTCCGGTACGTCGGTCAGATAGAAGGCCGGCTCGAAGAACTTGTACTCCAGCAGCATCCGCTGCTGCGGGCCGAGCCGCTCGTAGGTGGCGTGCAGCGCCTCGGCGAGCCGGTCCTGCCGGGCCCGGATGTCGTCCTGGCCGGGATAGTTGGTCCCGTCGGAGAACCACAGCTTCAGGTCCCGCGACCCGGTGACGTCCATGATGTCGACGCACTCCAGCAGGTGGCCGAGGGCCTTGCGCCGGATTCGCGGGTCGGGGTTGGTGACGCTGCCCAGCCGGTAGTCGTCGTCCTGGAAGACGTTGCTGTTGATGGTGCCGATCCGCACCCCGCGCTCCGCCGCGTAGGACGCGAGCTTGCCGAAGTCGTCGACCCGGTCCCAGGGGATGTGCAGCGAGACCACCGGGGCGACTCCGGTGAAGGCGTGCACCTGCGCCGCGTCGGCGATCTTCTCCTCCGGGTTGCGCGGCACCCCGGGCTGGCTGAACACCTTGAACCGGGTGCCCGAGTTGCCGTACGCCCAGGAGGGCACCTCGATCCGTTGCGCGCGCAGCGCCGCCCGGACGTCGGTCTCGGTCATATCAGGCCTCCGTGGTGTCGAGCGTGGTGTTGTCCGGCGCGCCGTTGTCGAGCGCGGTGCGGTCCAGCGTGGTGCGGTCCAGCGCGGTGTCGTGCAGCGCGGTGCGGTCCAGCGTGGTGTCGTCCAGCGCGGCGAGTTGCGCGTCCAGGTTGAAGATCTCGTCGAGGACGACGAACCCCTCGTCGGGGCGGCGTCCGTCCAGCCCGACGAAGAAGGGGGCCATCTCGGCCTGCCACCGGGCGTTGACGTCGGTGGCCTCCATCGCGGCGAGGGACGCGGCCAGGTCCTCGGTGCGGAAGTGCCCGACCAGCAGCCCGTCGTCGTGCAGGAAGAGGGAGTAGTCGTGCCAGCCGGCCGCGTGCAGCGCCCGGAGCATCTCGGGCCAGACGGCCGCGTGGCGTTGCCGGTATTCGGCCAGCCGGTCGGGCCGGACCCGCAGGACGAAGCACACTCGCCGCATCGGCGGGCCTCCCAACAAATGAACCGTTTCAACAAGCCGCACTCAACATACGAGCGCCGTCATCGAACTGTCAAGAAACCGGGGCGATCCGCAGGGTCAGCCCGGGGTACGCGCGTACTGGCTGGACTCCCGGACCACCAGCTCCGGCTCGAAGATCACCTGCTTGTGCTGGTGGTTCTCCGGGTCGTTCGCCTCGTCCAGCATCAACTGTGCCGCCGTCTGGCCGAGCCGCTGCCGTGGCTGGCGTACCGAGGAGAGCGGCACCGCCGCCGCGGCGGCGAAGTCGATGTCGTCGTAGCCGACCAGCGCGATGTCCTCCGGCACCCGCACCTGCTGCCGGGTCAACTCCTGAAGCACTCCGAGCGCGAGCAGGTCGTTGGCGCAGAAGACCGCGGTGGCCCGGGCCGACCGGGGCAGTCCGAGGATCCGGGAGGCGGCGTCCCGGCCGGCCGCCACGGTCGGGCTCGGCGTCTCGAACCGGCGCAGGGTCTCCTCCTCGGCGAGCCCGGCCTCGCCCAGCGCGTGCACGGCGCCGTGGTAGCGGTCCCGCACCTGCTCCAGCCGCCACGGGCCGCCGACGAAGGCGATCCGCCGGTGCCCGGCCTCCACCAGGTGCCGCATCGCCAGCTCGCCGCCGAGCCGGTCGTCGACCGCGACCGAGCAGACGTCGGGCCGGGTGGAGCGCCGGTCCAGCAGGACCACGAGTACGCCCCGCTCCCGGAGCCGGACCAGCCGCTCGTTGGCGTCGTCGACCGGGGTGATCAGCACCCCCTGGACCCGCTGCTCCTCCAGCAGGTCCAGATATCTGCTCTCCTTGCCCGGGTCGCCGTCGCTGTTACAGAAGATCACCGCCATCCCGGCGGCGCCGGTGGCGTCCTCGACGCCCTTGGCGACGTCGGTGAAGAACGGGTTCGCCACGTCCAACACCACCAGGCCGAGGGTGCGGCCCCGGCCCCGGCGCAACTGCCGGGCGGCGTCGTTGGGGACGAAGCCCAACTCGCTGATCGCGGCGAGCACCCGGTTACGGGTCGACGCCGCGACGATGTCGGGCCGGTTGAGTACGTTGGAGACAGTGCCCACCGACACGCCCGCCTGGCTGGCCACGTCGCGGATGCTCACCGCTGGTCCCGGCACCACCGTCTCCTCCCGCAGCCCGGACCGCCGGGCTGAAACGTGTCAAGGTTATCCGGCGGTCGCGCACCACCGTGCGCCTGCCCGCACCACCCGCAGCGGCCCGTCTACCGCGTGCGATCGACAGTAACCTTCCGGCGCACCGCACCGGGTGCACCTCGCCGTCGGCTGGCGCCCTCCGCCGCGCGGTTTTCCGGCGGCGCGACCGTCGCTACCCTGTCCGAGTGTGGGAAGCGCTTTCCCATCCGGTGTCGCCGGCCGGCACCGGCGGAGCGACGGAGAGAGGGCGGCGAGCATGGGCGAAGACCCGACCGGGGTACGGCTGCGGGTGCGCGGCGAGACCGTGGCGCGGTACGTCCTGGACGACCCGCACGTCGACCTCCGCTGGGGGCGCCGGCCGTACCTGCATCCGGTGCGTACCCTCGGCGGGGTCGTGGTCACCGACACGCTGCCGGAGGACCACCGCTGGCACCTCGGGGTGTCGGTCGCCATGCAGGACGTCTCGGGTACCAACCTCTGGGGCGGCCGCACCTACGTCCGGGACGCCGGCTACACCTGGCTCGACGACCACGGCCGGATCGTGCACGACCGCTGGCTGCCCGACCCGCCCGCCCCGGGTGCCGATGATTCCGAGGGCAGCGGCGCGCCCGGCGGAAGCGGTTGGGGCGGTCGTCCCGGCGACGGCGGTTCCGGTGAGAGTGGTTCCGGCGACGGCGGTTCCGGTGCGGGCGGTCCCGGTGACGGCGGTTCCGGTGCGGGCGGTCCCGGTGACGGCGGGTTCGCCGAGCGGCTGCGCTGGCTCGACCCGGCCGGTGCGACCCTGCTCACCGAGGAGCGGCGGGTCGCCGCCACCGGGCTCGCCGACCGGACCGACGCCTGGCTGCTCGACTTCGGCTACACCCTGACCGCACCGGCCGACCGGGACATCGTGCTCGGCAGCCCGGCCACCAACGGCCGGCCGGACGGCGCCGGCTACGGCGGCTTCTTCTGGCGGGTCGCCCCGGGACCCAACCGGGCCTTCACGGCCAGCGCCGAGGGGGAGGAGCGGGTCAACGGCAGTACCGAGCCGTGGCTGGCGATGGTCGGCGCGGCCGACGGCGGACGGCCGTACACGCTGGTCTTCGCCGGCCTGGCCGACGGCGACCACTGGTTCGTGCGGACCGGAATCTATCCCGGAGTCTGCGTCGCGCTCGCCTTCGAACGGACCCTGCCGGTCCCGGCCGGCGCCTCGGTGCGGCGCCGGCACCGGATCGTGGTGGCGGACGGCGAACTGACCCGGGACGAGGTCGAGGCGCTGGGGCCGGTCCTGGCGTCCTGACCGACCCCGCGCCCCGAATACCCCCGAACCGGCCGGCCCGTCAGCCCTTCAGGCCGGAGGTGGCGATCCCCTCCACCAGATAGCGCTGGAAGGCCAGGAAGAAGAGCATCACCGGGACGATGCTCAGCACCGACATCGCGAACATCGGCCCGTACGCCGACTCGCTGGTCTGGTCGATGAAGAGTCGCAGCGCCAGCGGCAGCGTGTACGTCTCCGGGTCGTTGAGGTAGACGAGCTGGCTGAAGAAGTCGTTCCAGGTCCAGATGAAGGTGAAGATCGCGGTGGTGACCAGGGCCGGCTTGAGCAGCGGCAGGATCACGTACCGGAAGGTCAGCACCGGGCCGCAGCCGTCGATCTCGGCGGCGTCGTCCAGATCCCGGGGCAGGCCCCGGATGAACTGCACCATCAGGAAGACGAAGAACGCGTCCGTGGCGAGCAGCTTGGGCAGGATCAGCGGTACGAAGGTGCCGACCAGGTCCAGCTTCTGGAAGATCGTGTACTGCGGGATCAGCACCACGTGGTACGGCAGCATGATGGTCAACAGGGTGAACGCGAAGAGCGGCCCGCGCAGCCGGAACCGCAGCCGCGCGAAGGCGTACGCGGCCAGCGCGCAGGAGACCAGGTTGCCGATCACCGAGCCGACCGCCACGATCACCGAGTTGGTGAAGAACTGCCAGATGCCGATCCCGGCGATCCCGTCCAGCGCGGCGGAGTAGTTCTCCGGCGCCAGCCGGCTCGGCAGCAGGCTGAGGCTGGAGAGGATCTCGTCGGTCGGCTTGATCGAGGTGGCCAGCAGCCACACCACCGGATACAGCAACAGGACCAGTACGGTGATGATCAGCGCGTGCCAGCCGGCCGTACGCAGCCGGGCCCCGGTCGCGCCCGGCCGGCGAGTCCCCGGAGTGCGGGTAGCCGGAGTGCGGGTCGACAGGCCGTCGGAGAGCGTGCTCACCGGTCCTCCCCGGAGTAGAACACCCAGCGGCGCGAGGTGCCGAAGAAGAGCGCCGTGATGATCGCGATGACGAGCAGCAGTATCCAGGCCATCGCCGAGGCGTAACCCATCCGGAACTGCGAGAACCCTCGTTCGTAGAGGTAGAGCGTGTAGAACAGGGTCGAGTTGCTCGGCCCGCCCCGGCCACCGCTGACGATGAACGCCGGGGTGAACGCCTGGAAGGCGTGGATCGTCTCCAGCACCAGGTTGAACAGGATGATCGGGGAGAGCATCGGCAGCGTCACCGACCGGAACGTGCGCCAGGTGCCGGAGCCGTCGACCGCGGCGGCGTCGTAGAGCTCGGTCGGGATCTGCTTCAGACCGGCCAGGAAGATCACCATCGGCGCGCCGAACTGCCAGACGGCCAGGATGATCAGCACATGGATCGCGTAGTCCGGCTCGTTGATCCAGCCGCCGGTGTCCCAGCCGAAGTTGCCGGTGACCGAGTCGACCACCCCGGCGTCGGTGAACATCGCCCGCCAGACCAGCGCGATCGCCACGCCGGTGCCGAGCAGCGACGGCGCGTAGAAGGCCGACCGGTAGAAGCCCTGTCCGCGCCGGTTGCGGTTGAGCAGCAGGGCCACCGCGAGCGCGGCGGCCAGCTTCAGGGGTACGGAGATCAGCACGTACGTCGCGGTGACCTTGGCCGAGGCGAGGAACCGCGCGTCGTCGGAGAAGAGCCGCTGGTAGTTCTCCAGCCCGACCCACTCCGGAGAGGTGAAGAGGTCGTAGTCGGTGAACGACAGGTAGAGCGAGGCGAGCATCGGACCGACGGTCAGCAGCAGCGCCCCGACGACCCAGGGGGAGAGGAAGAGGTACGCGATCCCGGGTCGGTTGCGTCGGTATCGGGGCCGGGCTCCGGCGGCGGCGCCGCCCGGTGCGGCGGGCCGGGGCGGCGGCCTGCGCAGGGTCCCAGTTGTCATGGTCGACTTTCCCATCGGCTCCTGGCGGCCACACCCTCGCCGGGTGTGTGCACGCGCCCCGGTGGCGGGCGGTGATGAAACCATTCAACAAACCGCACGAAGGTACCGCCGCCGGGCGGGGCCTGTCAATGGAGGCTTCACCGACCGGGGCGGAGCCGCCCTGGTCGCACGAATAACCGCCGGTGCATGAATCGATTCAGGACTCCCGGCGGTCGGTGCGGAGTTGCGGCGAGATCGCTCAGGAGGGGGGACGCCAGCCCGGATCCCGGCCGAACGCGGCGACCAGCCGGTCCTGCTCGCTCGCCTCCGGCGGCACCGGTACCCCCGGCGCGGCCAGCCCGCTGTCCCGGTACATCGAGGTACGTTCGGTGAACCACCGGGCACACTCCCGTACCCCGGCCGGATCGAGCCGGGGCTCGACGCCGATCGCGACCGCCAGGTCCCAGCCGTGCACCAGGTGCTCCGCCAGCAGTTGGTGCAGGTACTCCCGACCCGGCGTCGGCCCGGCCGACAACTCCACGAGGCGGTCCAGCACGGCCGGGTCGGCGACGGCCTGGCACGCCTGCTCGGCGGCGTCCCGGGCCGAGGCGGCGGGGTCGGCGCCCAGCAGGTCACCGGAGAACCGGTCGCCGACCTCGGCCAGCGACGCGCCGGCGAAGAGCGGCACCGACCAGCGCTCCTCCCAGACCACATGGTGCGCCAGGGTCCGGACATCCCAGTCGGTGCAGGGCGTCGGTCCCGCCCAGCGGTCGGCACCGACCCGGCCGACCAGGTCGGCGAAGTCGGCCACCGCGCGCCGGTACGTCATCAGCAGATCCACCACCCGATTCTGCCCCGGTACGCCCACCGGCCGCCGGGGAAGTGGCCCGAGCCGAGCGGGCGGGTCGGCGGTCAGTCCAGTTGGTCGGCGAGCAGCCCCAGCTCGCGGGCGACCGAGAGTCGCACCCACTCGGTGAGCTGACGGCGCGGGATCACCCGGTCGTGCACCGCCAGCTGCACGGCGAGCCCGTCGATCAGGGCGTTGATCCGCCAGGCGGCCCCGGCCGGATCGTCGCAGCTGAACACCCCCTCCTCGACCCCGGCCGCGATCACCTCGCCGAGCCCCTCCCGCCGGCGCAGGTCCAACCGTCGGGACACCTTCTCCAGCTCCGGCGTCCGCAGCGACTCCGACCAGCCGTCGATCCACATCGCCCAGGACCGGGACCGGCCCGGCGGGGCGTAGAGCCGGAGCAGTTTCTTCAACTTGACCAGCGGGGTGGCCGGGGACCGGAGGACCGCGTCGACCCGGGCGAGATCCTGCTCGGCGGCGTACGCGAACGCCTGGGCGACCAGTCGCTCCTTGGTGGCGAAGTGGTAGAAGACCAGCGCCTGGCTCACCCCGGCGGCCTGCGCCACGTCGGCGGTACGCGTGTTGGCCAGGCCCCGCGTCGCGATCACGTCGCAGGCGGTGCGTAGCAGCGCATCCAGGCGCACCTCTGCCGCACGTCTCGTCACGCGGTTACGTTAGCCCATTCCGGCGGAGACAATAAGCTATCAACACGTCGGATAAGTTACTAGCGGGTCAGACTGTCCACTAGCGCATCAGAAGCCGCACGTCCCCGTACCCGTCGCCGAGTCGCGGCCAGCCCGCCGAGCAGGGACGCGGCGGTGGCCCGGCCGGCGTGTCGACCGGCCGTCGCAACCGGTCAACCGCCCGGCCCGGCGGAGCGACCGCCGGACCGGGAAAGATCCGCAACCATCGGTACCCCGTAGTAGTGTCCGCACATGCCAGACGGTGTGGCCAAAATCCCTCCGGCGGCGGACGCCGAACCCGAGCCGGCACCCGACGGGTCCACCCTGGAACGGTCGAGCCCCGGAACTCCGGCAGGCCCGCCCGATCCCGGCCCCGGCCCTGATCTCGGTCCCGATCCCGACCGCGGTCCCGATCCCGATCCCGACCGCGGTCCCGGTCTTGGTCCCGGTCCTGGTCCCGGTCCTGGTCAGCATCCGGCGGAGTCGTCCGTCCGGATCGGGCGGGACGAGATTCCCGCCCTGGCCACCCCGGACGTCGCCACCGCCGTCGTCAGCTACGACGACGAGGAACGGCCGGCCCGGCAACTCACCGGCCCGGTCGAGGTCGGGGTGGCGGTGGTCGCCTTCGCCGTCGCGCTGCTGGTGCTCTGGCAGGTGTTCCGGCCACTGGCCCAGGGCAGCCAGTTCTATCTGATCGTCTTCCTGACCGGCGTGCTGCCACTGGTCTTCCTCGGGTACCGGTCGGGCCTGCGGCTGCCGGACCGGCTGGCGAGCCGGCTGCCGGCGGGCGGGCGTCGTCGGGTACCCGATCAGGATGCTCCGGGCGGGTCGCGCCGGGACCTGCCGACGGTGCCGGACTGGCTGCTAGCCGGGCTCGCCCTGGTCGTCTGTCTCTATCCGGTGCTGCCGCTGGCGATCGGCGACGCCGGCGGTGGCTACGACGCCTTCCTCGACCGGCAGGGGCTGCTCGCCCCGGTCGACGTGCTGATGGGCGCGCTGCTGCTGGTACTCCTGGTCGAGGCGTGCCGGCGCACCACCGGCTGGATCCTGCCGGTGGTCTGCCTGCTCTTCCTCGGCTACGGCTACTACGGCGGGCTGCTGCCGCAGAGCTGGGCGATCGCGCACGCCGGGCTCGACTTCGGACAGATCGTCGACGCGCTCTACAACTCCGGCAGCGGCTTCTACGGCACCCCGCTGGACGTCGCCGCCACCTACATCGTGCTGTTCACGATCTACGGTGCGGTACTCGACCTCTCCGGCGCCGGACGGTTCTTCGTCGACCTGTCGGTGGCGGCGTTCCGGCGCTCCCGCAGCGCGGCCGGCCGCACCGCCGTCGCCTCCGGGTTCCTGCTCGGCACCGTATCCGGCTCCGGTACCGCCACCGCGGTCAGCGTCGGCGCGGTCACCTGGCCGATCCTGCGCCGCGCCGGCTACCCGGCCGAACACGCCGGCGGCATGCTGGCGGCGGCCGGCGTCGGCGCGATCCTCTCCCCACCGACGCTCGGTGCGGCGGCGTTCATCGTCGCCGAGTACCTCGAGGTCTCCTACCTGACCGTGCTCGGCTGGGCGGTGATCCCGACCCTGCTCTACTACCTCGGCATCCTGCTCGCCGTCGAGATCGACGCCCGCCGGTTCAAGGTACGCCCGGTCGAGGTGGCCGCCGGCTCCGTGTGGCGGCTGCTGGGTCGGTTCGGCTACCACTTCTCCTCACTGATCGTCATCGTCGTCCTGCTCGCGCTCGGAATGAGCGCCACCCGTGCGGTCGTCTACGCCACCGGGCTGGCGGTGCTGCTCAGCTTCCTCGACCGACGGAGCTGGCTGACGCCACGACGGCTCTTCACCGCCCTCTCCGCCGGGGTCCGCGGGGTGCTCCCGGTCGCCGCGGTCTGCGGCGCGGCCGGCATCATCACCGCCACCACCACCAAGACCGGGCTCGGCGCGCAGTTCGCCTCGCTGCTGGTCCGGGGCGCCGAGGCGCTGACCGACAACCCGACCGTGGTACTGGCGCTGACCGTGGTCTTCGCGGCGGTGGCGCTCTCGCTGCTCGGGCTCGCCGTACCGGTCACCGCCTCGTTCATCATCGGCTGGGTGATCATCGGGCCGGCGCTGCTCGCGCTCGGCGTACCGGCTCCGGCGGCCGCGATGTTCGTCTTCTACTACTCCGTGCTCTCCGAGGTCACCCCGCCGACCGCGCTGGCGGCGGTGGGCGCGGCGGCGATCACCGGTGGCCGGACGGTGCCGACCATGTGGCAGGCGCTGAAGTACGCCCTGCCGGCGTTCCTCGCCCCGATCGCCTTCGTGCTCACCGGGCCGGGGGAGTACCTGCTCGGCCGGGGCTCACCGGTCGAGGTGCTCTGGGCGGGGCTGGTCGGCTGTCTCGGCGTGGCGGCGCTCGCCGTGGCGACCGGTGGCTGGCTGCTCGGGGTCGGACCGGCCGGCACGGTCGAACGGACCCTCAGCGCGGTTGCCGGGCTGCTGCTGCTCTACCTGCACCCGGTGTCGATCGCGATCGGCGGTGGACTGCTGGTCGTCGCCGTGCTGACGGCGCTGGCCCGGCACCGTCGTACCTCCGGAGCCGGTGCGGTGGTGGTCGAGGGGCCCGACCCGACCGTGCCGAGCCCTCGGGACCCGGCTCCGCCCAGCTCTCCTGACCCGGCTCCGCTCAGCTCTCGGGACCCGGCTCTGCCGGGCGCCAGGGATGGTATCGACGGACGTGTCGAGGACGCGGCGGACGGGGTGGAGACGCAGCGGCCGGATGGCGCACCGGAAAGTACGCCGGAGTCGACCGACCCTGGTTCGGGGGCGGGCGGCGGGTCGCGGGCGGGTGGCGGCTCGCGGGTCTCCGGTGACTCCCCGGCGGCCGGCGGCTCGCGGGTCTCCGGTGACTCCCGGGCGGGTGGCGGTTGGCGGGTCGACGGCGGCTCCGGGCCGGATGCCTCCCGGGCGGATGCCTCGCGGACGGATGCGTCGCAGGGGGATGCCTCGCGGGCGGGCGGCGCTGCCCGGGTGGCGGAGGGCGACAGCGGCCAGAGGGACCAGGGAATGGGTTCGAGCGTGGGAGAGGATGCGAAATGAGACGTAGCACGAGGATCCTGGCAGCGGTGACCGCCGCCGGTCTGGGCCTGGCCGGTCTGGCCGGCTGTGGTGGCCGGCAGGACACCGCCAGCACCGACGCGGGTGGCGACGTCACCTGTGAGGTGGGTACGGAGACCCGGATCGGCATCGCCACCGGCAACGCGACCGGGGTCTACTTCGCGCTCGGCAACGCGTACGCCGAGCAGGTCTCCAACGCCCCGGGCAGCAAGGTCAAGGCCACCGCGGCCGAGACCGGAGCCTCGGTGCAGAACATCCAACAACTCGTCGCCGGGACGTACGCGGTGGCGTTCTCGCTGGCCGACACCGCCGCCGACGCGGTGCAGGGCACCGGCAGCTTCGAGGGGCAGCGGCAGCCGGTGCAGGCGCTGGCCCGGATCCACACGAACTACACCCAAGTGATCGTCCGCAACGACGCCGGGATCAAGTCGGTGGCTGACATGCGGGGCAAGCGGGTCTCCACCGGCTCGCCGAAGTCGGGTACCGAGGTCATCGCCAACCGGCTGCTCCAGGCCGCCGGGCTGGACCCGGCCAAGGACGTACAGGCGCAGCGGCTGGACCTGGCCAAGACCGTCGACGGGATGAAGGAGGGCTCGATCGACGCGCTCTTCTGGTCGGGCGGCCTGCCGACGCCGGGCATCACCGACCTGCTCACCACGGCCAAGGACCAGGTCAGCTTCCTGGACATCACCCCGCTGCTGGCCGAGATGAAGAAGATCAACCCGGTGTACGAGGAGAGCGCCATTCCGGCCGCCACCTACGGCACGCCGGCCGACGTCAAGACCATCGTGGTACCGAACTTCCTGCTGGTGAAGGAGGACCTCGACGCGAACCTGGTCTGCGTACTGACCAAGGCGCTCTTCGACCGGAAGCCGCAACTCGAACAGGCCAACGCGGCGGCCAAGGAGATCAGCCTGGACACCGCCCGTAAGACCGACCCGGTGTCCCTGCACCGTGGCGCCAGTCAGGCCCTCGACGACCTGAACGCGGCAAAGTAACCCGTCCGCCCGGCCCCACGTCACTTCCCCGGGTTCCCAGGTTCCTAGGATGGTTAGGGGTGGTGGCGTGGGGTGGTCGGGGCGGAGGGCTGAGGAAGCTCATCAGGACGGGTCGGCAGGTGGTTGCGGGCAGCTGTGCAGGAGCAGGGACTGCTTGACCCGCCGACCGGACCCCCGAGTTGGCATCTGTTCGCGGCCTCGGCTAAAGTTCTCATCCGTCACCAGGAAACACCGGATGACAAGCGGACGTAGCGCAGTTGGTAGCGCATCACCTTGCCAAGGTGAGGGTCGCGGGTTCGAGTCCCGTCGTCCGCTCGGAGATGCCGCCAGATGTCGGGGGCTACCTCGGTGGAGTGGCCGAGAGGCGAGGCAACGGCCTGCAAAGCCGTGTACACGGGTTCAAATCCCGTCTCCACCTCGGCTACAAGCGAGGGCGATTGGCGCAGTGGGAGCGCGCTTCCTTGACACGGAAGAGGTCACTGGTTCAAACCCAGTATCGCCCACCAGCTATATGAGCAGGTCAAGTGGCTCGTTACCAGATCGTCGGTAACGAGCCACTTTGTTGTTGCTCCTTACGTTGGGAGCAAACTGGGAGCGCATGATCATCTAGGTGGGTCTTGCAGCGGTCCCTGGGTCCGAGCGATGGAGGATGCCGACGGAGAGGGTTGCCCCAGCCTGTGGCGGAGGGTCGGGCGAGGCGCAGCGGGACGACACCGACCTCGAGCGGCGGCTTGCGCTGCTCCAGCTGCTACGACCGGGCGGGTCTACCGGAGGCTTTCCGGTGCTTGGTCGCCCGACCGGGCCTGCCCCCTGACGCAGGGCGCGGTCAGGTGGTCAACGGCGGCGCCTCCCATGACGGCTTCGAGTACTTCCTTGGCTGGCTGATGGCGCAGGGGCGGATGCGGTGGGAGGCGACGCTCGCCGACCCGGACTCGCTCGCCGACGTCGTCGACGTGGACACCGGTGACCTCGACGGCGAGGAGATGCTCTACGTGGCGCCGAGGGCTGCCGAGGACGAGGATGCGTTCTTGACGGCGCTGCCGGACAAGGTAAGCATTGCCGCTTGGGGCGGCGGGGGAGCACTTCGACTTTGACGACGAGGAACGGATGCACCGTCTCCTGCCTCGGTTGACCGGGATCTTCTACGACGAGGATCAGCGCTGAGGTTGCGCCGCACACCGCGTGGCTGCAGCGCTTGGCCAGCCCGATGGTCCAGGCGTTCATACGGGTCGGCCGCGCCCGTCTCTCGAGCTCTTAGCGACACTCGACCAACGGCATCCACCGGAGTAGCCAGAGCGAGTCTGCTCTGCCGCAAAGCCACCGTGCAAGGGGGTGCGGGCCCGGCCCGGCAGCGGTACGGGCCCGGCGCCGGTCGACGTTGCGAGCGTCACCTCCGCCTAATACTCCAGCAGGAGATCCGTCGCGGCGCTTTGGGAACCGGCGGTCGGCTTGACGGCCGTCTGGGCATGCATTGACTGTGCCTGTGCGAATCGTGCCCATAACGGCAGAGTACGCGGCCGACATCGTTACCTGGCGGTACTCGGTGCCCTACGACTGCTACGACATGACCGGCATCGCCCCCGACTTTCTCATCGATCCCACCAGCGGTTTCTACGCCTTGGTGGACGACAGCGGGCTGATTGGTTTTCGTCCGTTCGGTCCGGACGGCCGGGTGCCAGGCGGCGTCTACGACTCATCGGCGCTCGACACCGGCGGAGGGCTACGGCCGGAGATCACCGGACGCGGCCTGGGCGGGGAGGCCATCAGCACCGGGCTGGCGTTCGGTGGACGGCAGTTCGCGCCGCCAGCGTTCCGGATGACGATCGCCGCGTTCAACGTCCGCGCGCAGAGGGTGGTACAGCTCCTCGGGTTCGAAGCGGTCGGCCGCTTCGCGGCGTCGACTGATGGGCGGGACTATGACATCTTCACCAGACCCGCTTGAGCGACGGCTGCTCCTAGTCGAGCAGTTCGGTGCCAGTTCCTCGCCGCGACGTCAAGCCCGTGTGGGTTGGCCAGCAGAGCTACCAGCCACAGGCTGTCGTCCTCGCCACTGGTCCGCGTGGCGGCCTTTCGCCGTCCCCGAGCGCAGCGCCGGCACCACACGCGGACGTATGATCAGTTTCGATAAGAATTCTGTGAGATCGTGTTGCGACCGTGGGATCGGAAGAGGTTCGTCGTGGTGCTCGACCCCCTTCAGGGCCCATTGGACCGGATGATCGACTATATGAGCGTTGCTCAACGAATCAATGAGGTGATTCGGGAGCGGCTTCAGCAGACTACTGCAAGCCGCAGAGCCAAGGGAAGACCTGGTGGTGGACAACCCGGTAAACAACATTCATCGCTAAACAGGGCGGTCGTGGTGGCCGCAGTCGGCGCCTTGGAAGCGTTCAATGAAAATCTTGCCTTGACTGCACAGCCACTCGACCCGCAGGCGACCCCGCCTGCCGCTTGGTACCACATTGACGGCGGGAACGGGATGGTGCAAACCCCAAGCCCATACAATCTGCGCAAGCTTTACTGGACATTCTTCCGATACGACCCGACGCCCGATTGGGATTTGGCTGTACAGGTTCACCTGCCGAGCTAGGAACAGGTAGCACTTGGCGCGTCGGCGCCAAGAGGCACCGAGAGCAGGACGCATCGTCATTCCTAGACGCGATGGTCAAGGTTCGCCACGGCTTCGCTCACCAAGATAAGGCCCAAAAAAATCACCCAATTTCTAGTTCCGCTCTACATCAAGGAAATTTCGATCAGCCCCTTCCGTCAATGCGAGCGGGTCTACCGCCATCGAGGGAGTACGCCCGTTAAACCGCATCGATGACCCAATTCGCGATAGTGACGGCGCAAGCGAGGCTACGAGCGGCGGGCCGGCAACAAGCCTCGCCGACACCCTGCGCACCCGCAGTGCATACCTGCTGCGACGACCTCGTCGCGACCTATTCCACCGTGGTCGGGGATGTCTCGGGCAGGCAGGCCCGGCGACGGAGCCTGCGCAGTACCCACCGGCGCCACATCAGGCGGCGCAGTCCGAAGCGGTAGATGATCGCGCACTCCATGCGCGCGACGATAGCGTTGATGCCGCGGGGGCCGAAGCCGCCGAGCAGCATCTCGGCGCTCTTGGTGATGGGGGGTTGCTGCCAGGCGATCGCGCAAGCGGGTCCGACCAGGGGGTTGATGTCGTCGAGGCAAGCGTCGAACACCTCGCTCATGGCGCGGCTCTCGGCGGCGATCCACGCGCGGGATTCGGCGAGTTGTTCCTGCAGGGTGTGGCCGCGGTCGGCGAGGGCGGTGAGGGTGGCGGCGTCGTCGCTGGTGCGGCGGCGGATGCGGTAGGGGTATTCGGCCCAGGCGACGAGGGTGCGCACGGCTTGGGCGTAGCGTTCTCGGCGGGCTGTGGCATTCGCGCGGGTGTTGCCGAGGATGACGCTGATCAGGCCGGCGACCACACTGGAGCCAAGGACGGCCAGGGCGATGGTGATCGTGGGCGGCTGCGGGGTGGCGGGATCTGTGGCTTGCGTGAGCGTCGTCAGGTCCGTGACCACCGGCCGATTTCCTTCCGCATCGCGGTCGTGGCGACCCGGTGTGGAGCCTGCCGGTCGTCGCCGTGGGGGGCATCCTCGCACGGCCACTCGCCGCTGCGCCGCCATGCCTCCTCGAAGATCAGGTGTCGGTGTACGAGCGTGATCAGAGGCTCTAATCCATCCTCGGGAAGCCACCGCAACGCGGGGTCGTCACGGTCGTACTGCAGGCACAGATCCCCGAGCTGCAGGTTACGGTGCTTGAAGGGACGGTCTCTGCCAGAACGCGGGTAGGCGTGCACTCGGTCGCCGGGTGGCAGGATGACCAGCCGGATCCGCTCGACTGGGTAGCCGTCGGCGGCTAACGCCGGAAGTGGTAGCAGGGTCAGTTCGAGTCGCGCCCCGCCGAGCGCGGTGGCGTGGCCGGCGGCCTGCGCCACGCCGAACACGTCGGCGTGGCGCAGGAGGTGGTCGGCCGCCACGGCGGGATCCTGCAGGACCGCCGTCACCGGGTACGCCATGACCTCGCAGGCCGGTTGGTCTGGGCGCCGAGTTGCGAAGTCACGGCCCGGCCGGTGGAGGTGATGCTGCCCGCGCTCAGCGCGGCCAGCGCCTGCGCGGCGAACTGAGCGGTCGGTGCGGGGAACGGCTCCCCGAACACCGCGTGCCAGATGTCGATAGCGGCCTGATGGTCGCCGTCGGCGGCCAGCCGCCGCGCCTCGCGAGCCCGCTTGGCCGCGAGGCTGAACGTCTGGCTGAACCGGGACCGCTCGCCCGGTGTCCAATCCTTGGCGAGGTTGTCCACACCGGTCGGGTCGTACACCTTGCCCATGACCGCCTCGGCCGCTTGATCGAGCGCGGTGACCGTGGCGGCGGCGTGGGACATCTTCGTCGTGATCGCCGCGTACCACAGGGACTCGATGACCAGGCCGGACAGTTTCTCCAGCGTGGGCTGGTTGGTCTTGAATGACTTACCCATACGGACCTGATGCACGAAGGCACCGACGGTGGCCAGGTTGCGTTCACGGACCACCCGCCGCAGAGTGCGGGTATTCGACCACTCCCACCGGTCGAGGTCGCGGTCGGCGATGAACACGCCCTCCACGGTCTCGTTGTCCTCGAAGGCCGGCACCAGGTCGAACGTGAAGGCGCAGTCCGCGAACGTGACCTGCAGCGCGTGAGCGGGCTGCTTGTCCTCGTCGAAACGGGCGTCGGGCCACCGGGCGGCGACCGCCTGGCGGATCGCCGCCATCGAGGCGGCCGGACCGCCCTTGCCAGCGCCGAACCACCGCCACCGGTGATCCTCGGCCAGCAGGATGACCATGTCGACGTCCTTGAGCGGCTTGAGCATCGTCTTGCGGGCGAAGCTGCCC
This sequence comes from Plantactinospora sp. BC1, assembly GCF_003030345.1. Taxonomy (NCBI): domain Bacteria; kingdom Bacillati; phylum Actinomycetota; class Actinomycetes; order Micromonosporales; family Micromonosporaceae; genus Plantactinospora; species Plantactinospora sp. BC1. Next base: position 6,837,947 of record NZ_CP028158.1, on the reverse strand, counting down.
TGCAACAAGGTCGACGAGGCGATGCCCGCCTCCGCCAACACCTCGGTGACCTCCTGGTGGCGGCGCTGAGCCTGCTTCAGTTCCCGCCGATCGAGGTTCAGCGCGGCGTCGAACTCGCCAAACGCCTCCCCTGTGGTTCGCGGTGCCATGTGCACATCCGTTCTGACCCGCCGGTCCGCAGCGGCGTCGTCATGACCGGCAAGACCTGACCGCACCATGCGGCCGGCCCGCCGGCTCCAGCCCTGCCGATCTTACTTAATTTTTCGGCACCATGTTCTGCGTAGTGTTCCGCGTCGGAAGGGTAATGTTCGGCGCGGCAGTCCGGCTTTACGCCGCGAACCGGCCAGAATCGGATACAAGATCACAGGCGGAGGACACAGAGTGAGCGCGCCGGGGTTCCAGGGGGCACGCCTGCGGATGGCCAGGGAGCTAGCCGGGCTCAGTCAGGCGCATCTTGCTGGGCAGGTAGCGGTCTCCGCAGCCGCTGTCAGCCAGTTCGAGAGCGGCGCCGCCCGGCCCAGTCCCGAGACGCTCACCGTCCTGAGCGGGAAACTCAACGTACCCGTCGAGTTCTTCAATCAACCCCTCGTGGAGACACACGAGGGATTCTTCCGGTCGCTGCGCCGCACCGCGGTCGCCGATCGCCGCCGGGCGCGCGCCGTTGCCCACGTCGCCCACGACCTCGCGGTGCACGCCACCGCGGCCGGGCAGTTCCCCACGGGAACCGTCCCGCAGATCGGGGTCGACAGCCTCGATGCTGCCGGCGAGGAGATCGAGCGCATCGCCGGGCAGGTCCGCATGGAGTGGAAAGTGCCCCCCGGGCCAATCGGGGACGTCGTGGACCTCCTCGAACACCACGGCGTCGTCGTCATCCGTCTGCCGTTGGGCAGCACCGACGTCGACGCCTTCTCCCTACCATTCAGTGACCACCCGGTCGTCGTACTCGGCACGGACAAGAACGACCGCGCAAGATCACGTTTCGACGCCGCCCACGAACTGGCCCACCTCGTTCTGCACGGCGAACAAATCTGGGGTGTTAAGGAAGTCGAGAAACAGGCACACACGTTCGCTGCGGCGTTCCTCATGCCCGCCGACGAAATCGCCGACCAATTGCCCGACACTGTCGATTGGTCAAGACTGTTCGAACTCAAGCGCTACTGGCAGGTCTCGCTGGCCGCGCTGCTTATGCGCGCCCGCACGCTCGATCGCATGAGCGAAGGCACCTACCTGACCGCGATCAAGGCCGCCTCGGCTCGCGGCTGGCGACGCGTCGAACCGGTTCCCCTCGGCACCCCCGAACGTCCCTGCCACCTACTGAACTTCCTCACCTCGGCCGCAAGCGGAACCGCCCGCCAGCAGATGCCCACCTCTGTCATCTCGGCACTCGCCGAAGCCGCGTAGCGCGCCCAGTCACTGACCAACCGGTCCGTCAAGCGGCATGTTCACCAAACCAGCGACGATCCTGGCGCGGTCGTTCGTTGACAGTGTGACCAAGCCGTCGCAGGCACCGCCGACCAGGTCGCCCTCGCACGTGCCGAGTCGGGCCCGGTGACCAGGTTAGGTGGACGGCGTCATTCATCATGGTGGGTATGGAGTTGAGACCGCCCGCGCAGAGCGACCGCCGGCAAGGACTGAGCAAGGCTGCCGAGATGGTGGTTTCTGCAATTCCCGGTGTTGGGGGGCCGCTCGGGATCGTGCTCGCCGACGTGCTCGCGCGGCCGTACAACCGGCGCATGGAGGAGTGGCTGACCGACCTGGCCGTCGCCCTACGTGAGCTAGAGGAACGCGTTGGCGACTTTGAGCACCTCGCCAACAACGAGGCGTTCGTGGACGCAGTGGCGGCGGGAACGCGGATCGCCGAACGGAGCCGCCGGGAGAAGCGCGAGTTGCTCCGTAACGCGGTGCTCAATACCGCCCTCGCTGTCGATCCGGACGAAGACCGTCAGCATGTCTTCTTCGATCTGATTGATCGACTTCCGCCGGTTGCCCTGCGTTTGCTCAAGTTCTTGGCGGACCCGCAGTACCGCGAGGACATGACCGGCAGCGAGCCGTCGTTCTCGCAGTCGGAGTTGGTGCCCGTCGCCGACATCGCGCACCGGCTATCACCTATTCAACCTCAAGGCGATGACAGCGGCGACGTAGAGGTCCTCCTTGATAAGCAGTGCGAGCGCCTCAGGGACGAGGGCCTGCTCGACGTCGGCGCACTCAGCGAAGCCGGATATAACGGCGATCACAGATACTTCGCCCACCACGTCAGGCTGGACGCGGTCACGCGGTTCGGTCGGTCCTTCGTGGCCTTCATCGAAGACCCACGCGATCACGACGCCTAGACAGACGCCGCAGGGTTGACTCCTACGACTCTGTCGTTACCGCTGAGGGGCCGACGCCATCTCGTGCTGGTCAGTGCATTTGCTGGCTTGGCACCGAGGGCAGGTGATGGTCGCCCGGCCAGGTCGAGGCTGATGAAGTTGACGCGTCCGCATACTTCGCAGCTGACGATGATGCCGCGAATCAGCAGTCCCGCCGTGACCATAGAGTCGACGTCGGCGGCCAGAGCGTTCTCGTCCTCGCGCGCGGGTCGAAACTTTTCATGCCGTCGAAGGTCAGGTATCCCTCATAGCCGGCGTCATTGGTGCCTGCGGCGTGGAGCACGATGCCCTCCCCGCTGGGGTAGCGTTCTCCGGTTGTCGGCTTGTCGCTGAGGAAACCGCGAAGGACGGGCAGCAGCGGCCCAGCGAAGGTCGCAGCAAGCTGCTCGCGTCTGCCTAGGAGCGTGGCGAGTACCTCGGGTCGCCGGCCGGCGTCCGACAGCCGCAGATGGAACCCGGTGGTGGGTTCGCTCCGTTTCTATACCGACGGAGGGAGCCGGACCGATGGGGTTACACCTGTTCCGTGCGGGTGACGACCGGGACCAGGAGTTCGCCGACTACTACGCGGCGCGCGGCGCCCGGATGCGGACCACCGCGTACCTGCTCTGCGGTGACTGGTACCTGGCCGACGACCTGACCCAGGTCACCTTCACCAAGCTCTACCGGAGCTGGCGTCGGATCTCCCGGCACGAGGCACTGGACCAGTACGTCCGGCGGATCCTGCTCCGGGCGTTCCTGGACGAGAAGCGGCGGCCCTGGCGCCGGGAGTTCGCCTCGGGCGACGAGACCGCCCGGCTCGACCGGCCGGTCGCGGCGCCGGACATCGAGAGCGCGCTGGTGCTGCGGGCCGCCCTGGCGACCCTGCCACCCCGGCAGCGGGCGGTACTGGTGCTGCGGTTCTGGGACGACCTCGCCGTCGAGCAGGTGGCCGAGTTGCTGGGCGTACCGGCCGGGACGGTGAAGAGCCAGACGGCCCGTGGCCTGGATCGGTTGCGCGCGCTGTTGGGCCGGGACCTCGTCGAGTACCGGCCGCCGGCCGGGAACGGGCCGCCCGGCCGGCGAGCGGCTGTCGAGGGTCGGGCCACAGGGGAGAACCAGACGCTGGGAGAGGTGCGATGAACGACGTACGCAGGATCTTCGACGAACTGCTGACCGGACCGGTACCGCCGATGGCCTCCTCGGAGGTGATGCTGGCGACGGCCCGGCAGGCGGAACGGCGGCGGCGCCGGGGCGTACTGGCCGGCGGAGCCAGCGGCCTCGCGGTCGTCGCCCTAGCGGTGCCGGTCGGGATCGGGGCGGCCGGCGGCCCAGCGCCCGAGCCGGGCCCGGCGGCGGCAGAGACGCCGACGGCGGAGCCGAGTGATCCGGTCGGAGGAGTCCGCGACGGCGCCGACCTGCTCGACGCCCTCGCTGCCACGCTGCCGGCCGGCCTCACGATCCGGCGCGATCCGGCCGGCGACGACGTCCGCTTCTCCGAGGTGCCGGACGTCGACGCGATCCGGCCCGGAATGGGGCTGCGGGGCGTCCGGCTGCTCGACGCCGCGGCTGTGGTCTACGTCGGAAACCAGGCGGGGGAAATCGGGGTGTCCCTGGTGGACGGCCGGTCGGCGCTGGATCCTCAGCGCCGGACCCGGCAACCACGGCTCGACGAACTCTGCCCGGTCCGGGCCTCGCCGCCGCCAGAGAAGGCGGATGCCGAACCGGAGCCGAGACTGCCCTGCCGGACGCTGCCGGTCGGCGGGGCCGGCCTGCCGGTGCGGATCCTGGGCCCGGGGGCATCGGACGGGGGCCCGGTCGACGGCGGTGCCGCACCGGGTGGCGGTCCGAGCGGATCCGGCGACGGTGCCGCGCCGGGCGGTGCGCGGTCCGGAGCCGACGCCGTGACGCCGAACCCGCCGGGAACCGACTGCGTCATCGCCACCCGGTACGCCCCGGGCGTCGAGGTCGCGCTGCGGTGGTGCCCGGCGGTCGCCTCACTGCCGCTGGCCGGGCCCGTCGAGCCGGTCACCGGAGCGGTCTTCACCGACGAACGGCTCGCCGCGATCGTCGCCGCCCCGGCCCTGCTGCCGGCATCGGAGGGTGGACGGTGAGCCGCCCCGTCGGCCTGTTGGCCGTGCTGCTGACTTTTCCCGGGCCTGCCCGCCGCGCACCGACCGCCGGACCGGCCCCGAACTGCCGTAGCCAGGGTGGTTACGAGCGGCCGCTCCGCCCACCTGGCCGGCCCGCTACCCGGCGAGGCTGCGTTCCGACTACCGCCCGGGTGTCCACCTCGTCGACGTTGACGGTCAGCGCGACAACGCGCGGCTCGGCTTTCGGATCTGCCGAGTTGAGTGCGTTCGGGTCTGAATGGCCTACACCTACCGCGCCGCTCGTAGGGTGACGGTCGATGCTCGGGCGGTTGGTTCGTGGCGTTCAGGACGGTTCTCCCAAGAGGAGCTAACTCAGCTCTGGGGCTTCCGGAGATCAACCAGCGTCGCGGGCACCACGCCTACGATGAGACGGTCGTCGAAGGAGGTGCCGGGTGGGTTTGTTCTCGCGCAAGAGCAGAGCCAATCGCTCGGACGTCGAGCAGTCGCGGGCGACGTACCAGCGCGCTCTGGCGCTGTTCGATCAGAAGCGTTGGTCGGAGGCAGCCGACGGGTTCGCCGAGGCAGCCGGCGCCGATCCGGGCTCGTCGAGCTGCCGACTGTTCCTCGGGGTCTCGCTAACCAACGCCGGTCGGTGGGAGGAGGCACTCGAGCCGCTGCGCGCGTGCCTCGATCTGCGACCGGAGTACTTCGAGGCGCACAACGCACTCGGCATGGCCCTCGGCAAGCTCGGCCGCTTCGCGGAGGCCGACGAGCACATCGTGCACGCCGCGCGCCTCGGCCACCCGCAAGCGGCGATCACCATGCGGCGGCGGGGTATCGACTACTGCCGCGAGTGCCACCGGCCCGTGCACCGGACGGAGCCGGCGAGCGTTGACGTCAACGTGATCTCACCCAAGGTCGGCATGCAGTGCACGGCCTGCGACGAGGTGTTCTGCGTTCCCTGCCTGATCGGCGACGCCGACTCGGCGTTCAACGTGCCGTGCCTTCGATGCGGCGGTGAACTCACTGTGATGGAACTGGACCGCTCGACCTAGCGGGCATAGCCGCAGCAGCCAATGTCGCGCCGGCGTGCCGAGAACGTCAACGGCTGGCGTGCATCGGTCTAGACGAACCACCCGCCGGACCGCCCGGCACATGTTCCGGCATCCGCTTCTGCCGCTTTTCGCGTGTCGCCGGGGTCGAGGGTGTCACCGTCTGTGATCTGCCTCGGGCGTCGTCGGCGTCCGAAGCTGCCGAGGTTTGGGGAAGGCGATCGCATGGACGCGACGGGACCTGCGGCGGTCGCCTGCTTCTCGATCGCAACATTGTGGTGGTTGAGGAGCGTGCTGTTGTCAGGCTGCTCGTAGGTGGCGGCGTTTGCCGTTGTCGGGTTGGGTTGTTTGCCAGCGGTCTTCGAGTGCTCTTGTGATGTCGGCGATCATGGTTGGTGTGACGTGGCTGTAGATGCCGCGGATGCCGGGTAGGCGGTGGCCGAGTCGGCGGGCTTGGGCGATTTCGGGGATCTGGTCTTCGATCATCCAGGTTTTGTGGGTGTGGCGGAGGTCGTGGAAGTGCATGCCTTCGATGACTGGGCCGGTGTGGGTTTGGGGGTTGCCGTCGACGGCGGGGCGGAAGACGCGGCGGGACATGCTGGAGCGGCGGAGGTATGCGCCGCGGGCGCCGCTGAAGACGAGGTCGTGGTCGTGGCTGTCGAGGAGTTCTTGGAGGAGGGTGATGAGGAAGGGTGGAAGGTGGATGTCGCGGGCAGAGCCCGCAGTTTTGGGTGGGCCGAGGTAGAGGCGGCCTTGGACTTCGTGGAGGGCCCCGTGGTCGGGGTCGATGCGGATGAGGCCGTGGCCGAGGCGGGTGTTGGTGCGGGCGAGGCCGGCGAGTTCGCCCCATCGCATGCCGGTGTAGGCGGCGGTGGTGACGAGGATTTGGTCGGAGCGGCGTTCGATGCGTCCGGCGATGGTGTTGACCTGGGTGGGGGTGGCTGTTGGGCGTTCGGGTCGTTCGCGGGTGATGACTTTGACTCCTTGGCAGGGGTTGTGGGGGATGCGGCCGTCGGCGACGGCTTCGCGCATGAGTAGGCCGAGTAGGGACATGACGCTGGCGGTGCTGCTGTCGGCGAGGTGGGTTCGGAGTTGTTTGACGAAGACTTTGACGGTCTGGCGGGTGATTTTGGTGAGGGGTGTGTCGCCGAAGCGGGGGAGTATGTGGTTGCGGAGGTGGCTGCGGTAGGCGGCCCATTTCGCGTCGCCGGCGATGTGGCCGGCTTCCCAGATGGCGACCCATTCGGTGAGGGTGATGCGGCCGAGGGTGGGGTCGAGGTAGGTGTCGAGGGCTTGGTCGAGGTCGACCTGCTTACGCCGGATGTCCGCAGTCCTGTAGGTGGGGTGGGAGGAGTCGGTGGTGACGGTGCCGTCGGGGAGTCGTAGTCGGACCCGGTAGCGGGTGCCGCGTTGTTCTATCCATGCCATGGGCTGCTCCCGCGTGATGTGTGGTCATCCGGGTGTGCATCCACGCTCCGGATCGCCGATGGTGGCAAGTCGCGGTCCCGAACGCCGGGCGCCGAGCGGCGTCGGGGACGTCGGCCGGTCGAGGGCCGGGCGGCGTTGATGATGATCTCGGTCAGGTCGGTGGGGGAGAAGCGCAGGTGCTTGCCGAGGAACGTGCACGGCACGGCCCGGGCGGCGGCCTTCTTACGCAGCCACGACTCGCGGACCTGAAGGCGTTGAGCGGCCTCGGCAGGGGTGTAGAGCAGCGGCTGATTGGTCGACGGTGATGGTGTGAGGTCCGTGGTTCTGGTCGGGCGTGGTTGGTCGTTGGCGGGTCGATGCGGGTGTGATGGCGTTGCCACAGGAATCTCCTCCAGGAGAGGTGGTTGGTGCCGGCCCGGGCCGGCGGGCATAGGGAAGCGGCCGGTGCCGCCGTGGCACCGACCGCTGGTGGGCTGGCGAGAGTGGATTGTTGGCTGCCGCAAGGTGGGACAGAGTTATGTCTCGGCTCGAAGGATTCGCGTTCGCGGGTTCCGCGACGAGCGTCCGCAGTGTCAGCTCCGCCTGAAACTGACCCCCGTGGTATCGGAACCCGCCCGGAGCAGAGGGGTCACGTCGGAAGCGACACTTTTCTGAGGTGTTCTTCTGGGCGGCGGTGTCGAGAGTTCATGTCGAGGGTTTCCGACACGGAGCACAGCCAGGTCAGGCTCTGCTGGTGCCCGACGGTAGACCCGCTCGTCCTGTGTGGCTTTCCCGGCTTCACGTGACGTGGGCTCCGTGAGGTCGCGTGATCGGGTGTAGCACACCGCGCTGGCGACCGGGTGTGACCACCTGGGCCATCGGCGTAGCGCGCTCTGCCCACCGTCCCACGCGGTCTGAGGCCTGATTGGGGCGACCGCATAGCCGGACGGCCCACGGTCTGCTGGTTCTGTTTGGCCGCCAGGTGATCCTGCCGTGGCGGGCCCAGGAAGTGGTCGGAGTGTGAGGGCCGACCGCTCGTGTCCTGTTCGCCGGCGTACGGAGCGCCGGCTCATGCCGCCGGCGAACCCAGGACATCACCTTCTCGGCCGTCCGGTCCGGCCCAGCCGCGCCGGCCCACGTTCCGGCCGTGTCGCGGCCGGCGAGGTAATGGTCCGCGCGCTGGCCAGCGGTTCCCGGCGGCAAGGAGGCAGGCCCGACGACGGCCGGGTCACCTCGGACGCGGACCTATCAACGAGACGAGTTCGTTCCTAGCCCTTCTGCGGCGGGGCGCGGCCACTTCCCCAGCTGGGAAGTTCGAGGGCCTTGCGGTGTGCCAGCGTGCGGCGTGGTCACCGCATCGAGAGAATGGCGACTCTTCGCGCCCTTGACGTCCGCCCGCGCCCGGACTTGTCAGGCCGGTCTCGCCGCGTCGCGAGAGAGGTTGCCGGTGAAGCTACACTCGGTGACGACCTCGGAAGGGATCAACTCGTGACCGACCACGACTCTCAAGCCTTTCGGCCGAACAATACGGTTACCGTCCATGGAGCCAACAGCGGAAACATCGCGTCGGGCAACCGGGATGTCACGCAACTCGCCTCGACCCGGAGCAACATGGCCACCGCCGACATCGCTGAGATCATGCGAGCGGTGATCGAGGTAGCCGGATCGCTGAACATGGCGGATCGCGATCGCGATGAGCTTGTACGAACGGCAGAGTCCGCACAGTACGAGATAGAAGGACCGAACCCTGACGACGGCGAAATCAAGTCTTTAGGCTCACGGGTGATCCGTTTCCTGGGCCGCGCCAGCGATTCGGTGGTGCCGGTCGTGCTCACCAAGTACCTCGAACTGAAGCTTGGCCTGGGCAGCGCAGAGTGAAGGACGCCACTAGCAGGGAGTACGCACTTCTCGACTGGCTAGTCAACTGGCGCCCGCCCGAACCGTCGACGGTCGCCTGCCTAGGCGACTTGTTCGACGGAGACCCCCCAGCCGAAGAGATGGACCTGTGGCTGGAGACGCTACAAGACCTTGACCGGCGCGGCCTGATCAAGGCACACCTCGTCTTTGGGATCTTCAATAGCGCGGTTATTCTCACGGGCCGGGGTCGCGCTGAGACCGAGGCTCGCCACAAGCGCCGCGATGATCCACTGCGCCGTTGGGAGGCCTGCCGTCAGGAAGTTCTGTGGTCGTTGTCCGGGGCGAGCGAGTACCCCGCATCTGATCCTCCGTCCTCGCCTCAACTGGCGTACGAGGGAGACGTGTTCACTCAAGCTGAGATCTTCGACGCGGTCGAATCCCTGCTCGGCGAGGGCCTTGTGTCTGCCGGAGACGGCATCGCTGGTAATGAGCCACCCACTAACATTCTGCGGCTTACCTCACGAGGCAGGCGACACCTCGAAGGCGGCGGTTCCGACAGGTCGAATATCAGCACTACCGTCCACGTGTATGGCGATAACAACGGGACGGTGTATGTCGGAAACCGAGACATCACATATGCATCACCCCCGACCCAACGGACCACCACCCCGGTGACCGTCCCCGCTGGCGAAGACGAACCGACCGGCCTCGCCACGGGCCAGCCGCCGCAGTTCGAGCGTTGGTCGGTGTTGCCCCCTGCGGACGCGCGCCTTGCGTTGTATGCCCGCGATCAAAGCAGCGTCTACAACTCGCCGGTCACTGACGGCGGTAAGCCGGCCGAGTTCCGGTTTCTCTGGCGAATCGCTTGTACAGAACTGCCCGCAGCGCGACGGGCAAAGCAGATCTCCGACGCATTGCTGGCCTTGCTCAACAGCGTGACGATGACAAACGCTCTTGCGCGCCACGTTGACATCGATGGCCTGGCCTGGACCCGGTACGGCGACCATGCCCGGGCCAGCTTCGGTGCCATCCTCCGCGCGGCTGACGACGATGGTGAGCCGGTGGCATGGGCCCGTTTCAGCCCGCCACCGGCCGCGGAGCATCAACTGTTCGGCCGGGAGTCTGGATCTGCGGACCTTTTGCTCGCTGTCCGATTCGGCGCCGATGGTGGCCCGTCTGATCCGCCCGTGTCGCTTGCAGCCTGGTCAGAGACGTTCACCGCGTGGTTTGGGACGTTTTCTGACGTTGGCGCTTTTCTGACTGGTCTGGGCCTCGACCTCACCGCGCAGCCAGCCGCTCGGGCCGCGGTTGCGTTCTCCACTCGCACTGACCTCGGCGAAGTCGTGGATCTCACCTCGATCCCACGGATTCCTGGCACCTTCGTCTCAGCGTGGTTTCACGCGGTTGCCGCCGCTGACCGACCCGGCATGTCGGCCAGCGGTGTGAGTTCCGCATGGCTCGCGGCGATGTGTGAGGACGCTCTTCACCTAGACGACTACGACTCCGTCCTCGGCCGCTGACATCGACGCTGGGCGCTGGGGTGCTACCGCTCATTGCGCGAGTAGGTGACGATGGGCAGATGTCCAATGCGCGTAAGGTAGCCGTCGTGGGTGGACCGCTGACAGTCCTCGTGGCCGCCGCGATCTTCGGGGCTGTGCTCTGGAAGCAAGACCGCACAACTGGTACCTACTGGGTCGCCGTCGCTGGCCTTGTGGTCGCCGTGATTGCCCTGGTGGTGACCTGGCTTACCTGGATCCGTCCGATGAGCCCGGCCCCGTCGAGTCGCCCAGCGGTCAGCAGTCGCCCGGACACCAACAGAGCCAAGGGCGACAAGTCGTTCGGATCCGCGACCAACAGCCAGGTCGTGTACGGCAATCGAAACCGTCTCGGAGAAGGTAAGAAAGATGACCGATGATGGTGCCACTGGGCGGGCCAGCAAGAACACCGTCAAAGGCAACCGAAGTTTCGGCTCAGCCCATCGTTCAACGATCATCCACGGCAACAACAACATCATCTATCCGCCGCCGGACTCCGACGACGATGACGGCGACGAGAGTGCTACTGAAGAGGAGCCACCCTCTGCATCCCACCCCTTCGCTTGGATGTGGATCGCTGGCGCAGCAGTTGCGGCCATCATAGGCCTCTGCAACATCATTCCGGACCCGCCCGAGCCCAAGTCTTCATTTCCCGCCGAGAATGGCACACGACCGGACGGCTCGACCGACGCTGCTGTCCTCGCAGCGGCCGTTGGCGGACTGCAAAGCTGCGCGAAGGCCCTGGTATTGCAACCCCAGAACTGCCCCCAGCAGGTCAAGGACTGGGGGGCCGGCGATGCCACCTCCGTCACATGGCGGATCCACGGTGTACCCGGCGACGGTGCTGTCATCCACTACAACGGCGAGGAAGGCCGCTTCCACGTGCTCGGCACTGCGGTCATGACGGCGTCCTACGAGACTGCATCCGGCCCCGATCTCAAGTTGAGGGTCATCGAATACTGGGCCCGAGTCGAGTGGGCAGAGGGAAAGGCAAAGCTAGCAGAATTGAGAAACTACGACGATACGCCCAGGCCAGTTACGGAGAAGCGCAATCCCCAAGTCCCTGACGAGCTCGCTCGGTCCTTGGTGAAGGCTGCCTTCGAGAGATGTGTAAAGACAAGAAAGTCACAGCTGCCCCCAGAATGCCCTGATACTTATTCTGGCGCCGGGTCGGGCGAGGTCGGTTGGAAGCTCAATGGTGACCCTTCCATCAACACCAAGCCACGCTTCGAGCCGTCAACCGGACTTATTCATGTCGAGGGGGATTACTCGGTGACGGCGTCATACAGTCAGTTGTTCTTCGGAGCCACGTCCAAACCAGCCAGCGGAAGATACGACGCCATCTTGTCCGTCGATGACGGGAAGCCGCGGGTGCTGCGCATCAACGGGGCGTAGCCTCGCCGCTGATGCCGGACAACTGCCCCTAAGCTTGACTCTGTCGGGAGATCTTAGTCGCTGCCCGCGTTAACTGACCGCGCGCCAGGACATCAGGCGCCGGATTCCCTGCTGGTCGCAATATTCCTGGAAGGCGGTCGGCGGCCGTGGGGGCGTGATTTCATCTGGGGCTGGCGGCTGAGGCGCTCGACGTTGACGGCGATGGCGGTGAGAACGTGTTGCAGGTGTGCCTTGGCCTGTCCCCGGTAGCGGCAGCGGCGCGTGTCGTGGTCATGGATGAACTCGCAGATGATGCCCTCGATGCCGGATCTCACTGCGGGGCGGCGCGCACCGCTGCGGTGACCAGTTCGAGGCGGGTCGCGTACGGCGGCGAGGACGTGGGTGGAGTCGGTGCGCTGGGTGGTCCGCTCGCGGACCAGGCCGGCTTCCTTGAGCCGGGCGAGAGCGAGGTCGAGAAGCCGATCGGTCCGGCCCCTCCTCGAGCAGTCGGTCGCGGAAGTCAGTGAGCACGCTGTGGTGGAAGCCAGGGTCGTCAGGGTCAAGGTCGAGGCCGAGGGCGTATTTGAAATCGAGGCGGCAGCGTACGGCCTCGGCGGCGTCGCGGTCGGAGACTCCGAGCAGGAACTGAATCACGCTCACCCTGGCCGGCTGCGCGGGCGGAAGGCCGGGGCCGCCCGTCGCGTGGGTACCAGTCGGCGAAATCCTCGTCCCTCCACAGGCCGTCGAGACGGTCACGCACCCACATCGCCGTCGTCCCAGCCGGGTTGCTGGCACGCGCCATCCGCGCGGTCAGCGCCGGGACCTCGGCACCCGGACTGGGACGCACCGACATCTCGCACTCCTCCGCAGTCTCACGGGCCAGATACGCCCGCAAGCTGCCGCACCCCATGACCACACCGGCATGGAAGCACCAAGATCCCCGACAGAGTCAAGCTGAGGCGGTGACGCGGCCGGACGGGTCGACCGCGTGGCTCGTCATCCATCGTCGGTGAGACGGGCGGGAGCTGTGGCAATCGCCGTTGTCCTAATCGTTTCGGTGTAACCGTGCCAACGTCTCCCGCAGCTCCGGATTCGCATCAGGAAAGCACCGTCGCGAGGCAGACAGGTGACCGAACGACAGGATTATGAACGGCTGCATTTTCTCATCGCGAGGGGACTGTCCGATCGTGTCTGACACCCCAACGGACCCGAAAGCCGGCCGCCCGCGTCGTGGCAGACGGACCGGATCAGGCCCGCATCTCGCGACAACCGGGCGATCAGGCTAGACGGGTGGTGCCGGCGAGGGTCGCGGGCACCACCCGTTTGATGTTCCGTGGCTAGGTGTCAGCCGATGGTTTTGGCGGTGGTGGCTGTCCAGTTGCTGGCGAGTTGGATGCGGTCGTTGCTGAAGCGGCCGGTGCCGGTACCGGGGTAGAGCCAGACGATGTTGCTGGTGTCGATAGCGACCATGTCTGGTATGCCGTCGGAGTTGATGTCGGCTACCGTCGCCCGGTAGGGGGTCCATCCCGCGCCGATGAGTTCGCGGGTGCCGAGCATCGCTGGGCCCGCTTGACCGGTGTTGGGGTAGAGCCACAGATTGCCGTGGCCGTCGATTCCGACGATGTCGTCGCGGCCGTCGGAGTTGAGGTCCGCCGGGAAGATGCGGTAGGGGGTCCAGCCGGAGGTGCCGATACGGACTTTGCAGCATCCGTCGGGGTAGTAGAAGAGTTCGCTCGTCGTGGTGTTGATGCCGAAGTGGTCGGGGATCCGGTCGCCGTCGGCGTTGCCGGTGGCGTGGTTGTAGGTGGTCCAGCCGACGCCGACCTGGCGGCGTTGTCCGAAGCTTGGTGAGCCCATGTCGTTGGGGTACATCCAGAGGATGCCGTCGGCGTCGATGCCGAGGACGTCGGCGCGGCCGTCCATCGTCCAGTCGCGGATGTTCCACCGGTAGCCGCCCCATCCGCTTCCGACCTTGACGGGTGTGCCGAAGGTGGATGTACCACCGTTTCCGGTGTTGGGGTGCAGCCAGAGTCCTCCGGAGGAGTCGGCGGCGACGATGTCGGCGCGGCCGTCTCCGTTGAGGTCGTGGGCTGTCGGTTCTGGGCCCATGGTGGCCACGTCCCAGGTTTGGGTGAGGGACACCTCGCCGTTGAGGTAGCCGCCGTAGGTGCTTGCCCCGGTTTTGGTGGCGCCGATTCGGAAGCTGTTGGTGGCGTTCCACAGGTTGGTGTGGGCGGCTGAGGCGACGTTACGGCCGTCGACGAAGAGGAACATGCTGTGCAGGTTGCCGGCGGCGGGGCTGTACACGGCTGTCAGCTGGGTCCACACCCCGAGGCGAGCCGATCCGGGGGCGGCGCTGGCGGTGTCCCAGACTGGGCTTGCCACGTTGCTTCGTGACATAGCGAAGCGCCATGACTTGTTGCTGGATTCGGCCCAGATCTTGAATCCGGCGGTATTGGTGCCGTCCTGGGACAGGACCGTGCCGCCGTGGCTGTTGAGTTTGACCCAGGTCGAGACGGTGAAGGCGGCGTTGGTGGGTACGGCCGGTCCGCTGGTGGTGAGGGTGCCGGTGGTGCCGTTGAAGGCGACGTCGGGGTCGAACTGGTCGCCGGTGCTCCAGGTGGTGCCGGTGGTGCCGGTGGCGTGCAGGGTGCCGGCGGTGTCCTTGGCGGTGGTGACCGTGCCGGTGGCGTTGTCGTTGAGTTGCCAGGCGTGATCGGCGGTGATCAACGCCCGGGCAGGCTGGGCAGTGATGGTCCCGTTCCCGGCGGTGAGGTCGGCGACCTGCCACTCGGTGCTCTGACCGCCACTCGCTGTGGTCCACAGGTCGGGGATGTCGTCGGCGTTGGTGTCAGCGGCGCGGAGGTCGATGGTGGCGCCGGTGTTCCAGCCGTTGTCGCGCAGCTTATGGCCGGTGTACGTGAGCTGGCCGGTGCCCTCGTCGTAGGCGAGCGCGGTCCACAGGTGCAGGGCCCCGGTGGTGCGTTCCCAGAGGAACATGGCGGTGCCGGTGGTGGTCTGGGTGGTCGCGATCGTCCAGTCGTTCCAGTTCGTGCCACCGGTAGGGGTCAGGGCGGTGGTCTGGTAGGTGAGGATGTAGCCGTTTGGTGCGCCCAGGTTGGGGTGGTAGGTGAGGCGGTAGCCGTGCTCGGCGCTGCCGGCGATGCCGATCAGGTCGGGCAGCGGGGAGCCGCTGCCGCGGGCGTCGCCAGCGTTGACCAACTGCTGGGGGGAGTTGCCGTTCTCGTCGCGGAGCTGGTCGGCGACGATGAACCGCTGGACACCACTGCGTAGGGATTCGATGACGGAGCCGTCGCCGTTGCCGCGCAGGATGCTGGCCCCGCCGGCGTGCGGGCCGCTGCCGTAGTAGACGAGGAGGTCTTGGAAGCCTTCGCCGAAGAAGCGGCCGGTGACGGCAAGGGCGCCGTTGAAGTCCGCCGGGTTGTTACTGGCCGGGTCCTCTGGGTTGGTGGTGCCGGCGACGCCGTTGCCGCGGGCGCCGATGTTGGTAGCGACGATATTGCCCTGTCCGGGGCCTCCGGGCGCGAGCCAAAGTCCGGACGGCAGTCCGTACCGGCCGCCGACGGTGAGGAGGTCGGGGGAGTCGTCGCCGGTGAGGTCGCCGTCGGCCGCGTCGACGCTCGGTATCGAGTTGAAGGTGACGCTGGCGGTGTCGCCAAAGTTCCCGCCGGCGGAGACGCTGGTGACAGACAGCGTGTTGACGAATCGGGTGGGGGCGGCGCTGATCGTGGCGTTGCCGGCGGCGTCGGCGGGCACGTCGACCGGCGGGCCCGCGTTGAGCTGGTAGACGTACCCGCTCGGGACCGTGGTCCCGGCCGGTGGGGTGACGGGGAATGTCCACGGCTGCCCGACTGCCGTTTCCCCGTCGACGGGCTGTGGAATTGTCGGGGCGCCGGGCCTGGTCGGGTCGAAGGTGAACTTGCAGGTGCCCGACCAGTCGCTGGGGCTGCGGAAGTCGGTGGCCTGCACCTTCCAGGACAAGCTTGTGGCGGCACCTGCGGCGGCGGCGCGCAGGGTGGCGACCGGAACGACGAGTACCGCCGTGCTTCCGGACGGGTAGGTCAGCAGGTTGGGGTTGGACGAGGCGATCGCGGTCTCGGTGGTGTCGCTGGTCTTCCACAGCTTGAACGACACACCGAGTGTGCCGCCGTTGCGGTCGGATACCGGCGCGTACAGCGAGACGCTGCTGTCGCCGACGAAGGAGCCGCCGGCGCAGGTGGTCTTGGGGGAGGTGGTCAGGTTCGTGGGCTTGTTCGGTTCGTGGTTGTAGAGGATCGTCAGGGTGGGGCTGGTCTGGAGGAACTCTTTCCAGCTCTGGGTGTCGCTGGCCTCGTTGGCGGCGACCATCCAGAGGGTGCGGGTGGCTCGTCTGTCGGTGACGTCGGTGCGGATCTTGCTGGTGATGTCGAAGGAGACGGCGGCGGCGTCGCAGCCGGAGTAGCCGTAGGCGAAGCTCCTGGAGGCGATGGCGGAGCCTTTGCTGACGCCTTCCCAGTGGTTCCAGGTGGCGTTCGACGACGTCAGTGTGGTGCTGGGGCCGTAGATGTAGACGGTCCTGTCGGTGCAGCTCCAGGACCGGGTGTTGGTGATCTTGAAGGTCGCGGAGCTGATTTCGGCGTTTGCGAGGGTGCCGTAGGGAACGGGGAAATTGATCAGGGTGTTGGAGCGTTGACTGCCGGAGTTGCCGACCTGCATACGGCCGATCAGATCCGGGGTGTCCTTCCAATAATTCGTTGATTGGTGCTGGTAGGAGATGGTGGCCCAGCCGGACATCTTCGGGCCGACGGGTGTCCAGGTGAAGCTGGGATCGATGTAGACCGGATAAACGGTCTTTTCCCCGGTCAGAAGATCGCGGTCGGGGCTGAGCGTGACCATGTCCGGCGCGACCTCGACTCCGACCGGGGCGGTACGCCCGGGGGCGGGAGTATCGGAGCTGGACTGTCCCCGGCGGGTGGCTCCTGCTGCGGGGGCTGTGGAGTCCCACATGAGCGGTGCGGGAGCGGTGAGGACCGTGGCGCCGGTGCGGTCGCGGCCGGCGATGTTTCCGACCGCGTCGGCGGTGAGGGTGACGCCCCTGGTGGTGGTGGACAGACTCAGCGCGGTCAACTGTGGGTGTGTAGCGGCCTGCCGGGTCTTGATGACGAACGTGTGGGAGAAGGCCCCCTCGGCGGTAACCCGTACCGTCAGGTCCACCCCGGGCAGCACGTCGGCGTAGACGGCGGTCGGACCCTCCAACGCCGGGGCCGGCAGCGGCATCGGCGCGGTGAACGCCACCGCCCGGTCGCCGCTGATCAACTCTGCTAAGGGGCCGGTGCCGCCCGGGGACAGGCGGACAGTGTTGGTGGTGACCGCTGCGGTGATGCTGCTGTCGGCCTGCCTGACTAACGTCGGATTCAATGCCTTCCAGACGCCGTCGACCCGCTTGCGGGTCGGTACCGCCGACTGCGCCAGCTCCAGCAGCCCGTCCGGGCGGGCGGTGAGGGTGGATGTCGGGCTGCCGGAGGCCGTTGCCTCAACTGGCCTGCCGATCCGTCTCGCCTCGGCGATCGCCGCGTCCGCGTCGAGGAGTCCGGCGACCCGCGGGGCGGGAGGCGTCGGTGAGGCGGCGGCCGAGCCGGCGGACAACGGCAGGCCGGCGATCAGAACGGCGCCGGCAGTGACGCCGACGGCTCCGATGCGAAGCAAACGCAGCCTCGTCCAGGCGACGAATGTGGACAACACGGTACCTCCCCACGCGATGCCACCGGTCCGCGCGTGCCGCGTCCGGTGGCGGCCACAGTGAAGCAGGCCGCTCCGGGAGAGGGGAACGCCTGTCGTCACAACGAGTCGTCCCGTTCGTGCGCTCTGCGACTGAATTGCCGCCCACGCCCTTGATCATCGTTATCCCATCGTTACCGGGCGAGGTCGGGGACGTGAGAGATTGTCAGCGCCACGGGGGGTGTCCGCCCGAACACTCGAGGTGGCTTGTGTCGATCTTCGCTGAGGTGAGGTTGCATGAGCAGGTTCGGCCGGTCACGCCTGTCCGCATGCGGACGGACCGCCATCGCCTTTGTTGCCGCCGGTGCGCTGCTAGCGGGAATGCTGACCGCGACACCGGCACAGGCCAAGCCGCCGGAGCAGACGGCGCCTACTCCGTCACCGGGTCCGTCGGTGAAGGGCGTCAAGCCGTTGCCGACGAAGTTCGTGACTCCGCCGAACGCGGCGAAGGACTCCTACCGGCCCACCCGAACGGCGTGGCCAAAGGCGGCGACGTCCCAGCTGGACCTCGCCGACGTGGTTGGCCGGGCGGCCACGCCGGTGAAGGTGCGGGCCGCCGATACTCCCGTGTGGGCGCAGCCGGTGCCGCGTAATGGCTCGTACGAGGGGCCCGGCCAGGTCGAGGTGCGCGTGGCCGACCGCGCCGCCGCCAAGGCCGCCGGTGTCGACGGGGTGCTGCTGTCGCTACGACCAGAAACAGCGCAGGGGTCCGGCGTAGTGCGAGTCGGAGTGGACTACGCCGGGTTCGCGGAGACGTTCGGCGGGAACTTCGGCTCGCGGCTGCGTCTGGTACGACTTCCGGCGTGTGCGTTGACGACGCCGCGCGTGACCTCGTGTCGTATGGGCTCGCCACTGGTGTCATCGAACGATGTGTCGGCGCAGTCGGTGTCGGCGGAGATATCACTGCCGGCGGGCGGTCCGCAGAACCGGTCCGCCGATGACGCCACAGTCGTGTTGGCTGCGGTCGCCGACCCGGGCGACGAGGGCGGCGCCGGCGGCACGTACGCGGCCACGGACCTGAAGCCGTCGGGGTCCTGGACCGGCGGTGGGAGCACGGGCTCGTTCACCTACTCGTACCCAATGGACGTGCCGCCGGCGGCGTCGGACCTCGCACCGACGCTGGCACTGTCGTACGACTCGGCGAGCGTGGACGGCCAGACGGCATCGACCAACGCGCAGGCGTCGTGGGCCGGCGATGGCTGGTCGACGGGCCGGTCCTTCATCGAGCAGACGTTCGCGTCGTGCCAGGACGAGCCCGGAGGCAAGGCGTCGCCAGTGAAGACGTACGACCGGTGCTGGGACGGCCCGGTGCTGACGATGTCGCTGAACGGGTCGTCGACGTCGCTGGTGTGGGACGCCGATAAGGAGATTTGGAAGCCGGAACTGGACGACGGCGAGGTCATCACTCGGGTTACGAATTCGAACAACGGTTCCGGTACTTACAATACCGACTATTGGCGGGTGACGCTGCGCGACGGAACTGTCTACGAGTTCGGCCGCAACCGCCTACCCGGCTGGACCTCCGGAAAGCCGGAAACGAAATCCGTGGACCACACGCCCGTGTACTCTCCGCATTCGGGAGATCCCTGCTACAACTCGGCAGGCTTCTCATCATCGGTGTGCACAATGGCGTACCGGTGGAGCCTCGACCACGTGGTCGACGTCCACGGGAACGCGATGGCGTACTACTACGGGCAGGACACGAACTTCTACGGCCGGAACAAGGGCGCAACCGACGTGTCCTACATCCGCGACTCGTGGCTGACCCGGATCGACTACGGATTCCGCGACGGCGGCGCGTACGGGACGGTGCCGAACCGGGTGCTGTTCCACACCGGAGAGCGGTGCCTGTCCGGGACGTGTCAACCGTTGAACTCGGCGAACAAGGCGAACTGGCCCGACGTCCCGTTCGACCTCATCTGCGCCTCAGGGACGGACTGCGACGACTGGAGCCCGTCGTTCTTCTCCACGGTACGGCTGACGTCAGTCGAGACCCAGCAGTGGAACACCGGCACCAGCAAGCACGAAAAAGTCGACTCGTACGCGTTGACCCATACCATGCCGGCGACGGGCGACGGCACATCCCCCACATTGTGGCTGTCGTCGATCACCCGCACCGGGCACGATCTGAGCGCGGGCGGGACGGCGGCGATCACAATGCCGTCGGTGAGCTTCAGCGGAATCAAACTGCCCAACCGGGTCGACATCGCGGGCGGGTTGCCGTCGTACTACCGGCAGCGGATCTCGGCGATCACCACCGAAACCGGATCGGTAATCGCCCCGAGCTACGAACTGCCGGTGCCGTGCACCGCCCCCGTCACCCAGTCACCAGCATCCAACACGAAGTCGTGCTACCCCGTCTACTGGACACCGGACGGATATGTGAACCCGCACCGAGACTGGTTCAACAAGTACGCGGTGACCCGGGTGACCTCCACCGACCCGACCGGCGGCGCCCCGGCCCTCACTATCAGCTACAAGTACCTCGACGGCGCGGCGTGGCGGTACGACGAAAACGAGGTCGTCAAAGCCAAATACCGCACCTACGGCCAGTTCCGCGGCTACGCCAAGGTCCAGACGTTCACCGGGGACGGCGTCAACGACCGCCGCACCATGTCACAGACCACCTACTACCGGGGCATGTCAAAGAACAACTCGACAACGGCCGTGAACCTCACCGACTCGGCCGGTGGAGTGCACGAGGACGTCGACGAGTTCGCCGGCCGGGTGCTGGAGACCACCGAGTACCTGGGCGAGAACGGGCGGATCGACTCGTCGACGATCAACTCGTACTGGGCGTCCGGCGCCACCGCCACCCGCAGCCGCACCGGACTACCCGCGCTGACGGCACAGTGGGTGCAGCCGGTCAAGACTTACACCCGAAAAGCGGTCACCAGCGGCGCAACGCCGACTTGGCGGTACACGGCGATGGAGCACAGCTACGACGCGAATACCGCCAGCGCGACTCTCGGCTCGCTCAAGCACACCTACACCTACACCGTGCCGACCAACCCCGCCTTCGACCAGTGCACCACCTACACCTACGCCCCGCCGAATACTGGAAAGAACCTGGTCGGTCTTCCCGCCCAAGTGGAGACCGCCGCCGTGGCGTGCGGCGGGTTCACCACCGGCAGCCCAGCATCGGAGCCGGGCAGCGTGAATACCTTGACCGCACCGACGTCGCTAAGCCGGCCGGATCAGGTGGTGAAGGCCGAACGGACCTTCTACGACGATACGGAGTTCGCTCTCACGTTCCCCCAGGCGTCCGCGCCCACGAAGGGGAACGTGACGATGACCCGCACGGCGACGGACTACACCGCCAACGGCTACGTGTGGCAGACCACCGAACGCGGCACCTACGACACCTACGGCCGGCCAGAGGACAGCTTCGACGCCAAGGGCAACAAGTCCACCCTCGGCTACACGATGAACACGGTAGGCCTAACGACCGGCACATCGAGCACCAACGCCCTCCAACAGACCTCATCCGCCACAGTGAACCCACGCCGTGGCAGCACGCTGACCAGCACCGACGCCAACAGCACGATTACCCGCCAGCAGTATGATGCGGTAGGCCGGACCACATCGGTCTGGCTGCACTCACGGACGACGAGCAGCCCGGCGAACCACACCTTTACCTACACGGTCTCGAAGACCGGCGTCACGGCGGTGACGAACCGAAGCTTGAACCTCGCGAACGGCTATCGGACCTCGGTGACCTTGTACGACGCCATGCTGCGGGAGCGGCAGACGCAGGCGATGACGCCAGCCGGCGGCCGGATGATCACCGACACGTTCTACGACTCCCGAGGCTGGGCCCGGGCCTCCTACAACGGCTGGTGGGACACTACCAGCCTGCCCGCCGTGAGCAGCCCAGTATCGGCGGCGGACCTCGGCAAGCAGGTGCCGAACCAGACCTTCACCACCTACGACGGCCTGGGCCGAGCGGTCGTCGTTGAGGCAGCAAAGAATGGCTTGACCATCTCGTCGACCACGACCGTCTATCACGGTGACCGCATCACCGTCGTCCCGCCGGACGGAGGAACGGTGGCCACCACCGTCACCGACCCCTTGGACCGCAAGACGCAGTTGGTCGAGTACACGTCCCGGCCGACGGTGACCGCACCGCAGGACACGTTCACCGGCACGTACACGGTCACCGGCGGTACCACAACCACCAGCAGCTACGGCTACGACGTACGCGGCAACCAGGCCACCCTGACCGACGCAGCGGACAACGTCTGGGCGTCGACGTACAACCTTCTCGGCCAGCTGGTCAGCCGGACTGACCCCGACGCCGGCACCACCACGATGAGCTACGACGCCAACGGCAACCTGCAGCAGACGACTGATGGACGCGGCAAGACGCTGTCATTCACCCACGACGCGCTCGACCGCGAGACCGGTGAGTACGCCGCGACCGTGACCAATCAGGCCCCGGCGAACCAGCGGGCCAAGTGGATCTACGACAATAGCAACAACGTCCCCGGAGTCACCAACCCGGTCGGCCAGCCCACCACCACCATCGCCTATCGGGACGGGCACGCCTATACCACCCAGCAGAAGGGCTTCAACGTCTTCGGTAAGAGCCTCGGAGTCACTATCACAATCCCCGACGTCGAGGGCGCTCTCAGCGGCTCCTACGTCTTCGGACACACCTACAACAGCGTCCTCGGGCTGCCCTTCACCGACACCTACCCAGCCAAGGGCAGCCTGCCAGCGGAAACCGTCCTGCACGGCTACGGCGACCTCGACCTACCTGACAGCCTCGTCGGACTCGCCGCCTACACGCAGTACGTCACCTATGACGCGTGGGGGCGGGTCAACCAGCAGAAGATCGGCTCCGCGACCAACTTCGCCCTGGTCACCAACACCTACGACACACACACCGGCCGCCTGACCAACCAAGTCGTCAGCAAGGCCACCAGCGGCACCATCGCCACACCCCTCGACGAGCAGGAATACCGCTACGACCTGTACGGCAAAATCAACCGCAAGATCAGTAAACGCAACGGCGCCTCCACCCCCGCCGAAACACAGTGCTACGGCTACGACGGACTCAACCGGCTCACCGAAGCCTGGACCGCCACCGACAACTGCACGACCGCACCCACAGCCGGCAACCGCACCATGATCGGTAACACCATCGGCTCAGGCAGCGCCTACTGGACCAGCTGGGAGATTGACGCGATCGGTAACCGCACCAAGCAGATCCAACGCAACCTCACTGGAGGCAACGACACGACCACGACCTACACCTACAACGGCAACGGCCAGAACAAACCACACACGCTCACCGCCACCAGCGCTGTCACCGGCGCTGCCGCCTACACTTACGACGCCGCCGGCAATATGACCGGACGTAACGCTGCCGAAGGCAACCAAACGCTCGACTGGGACGATGCGGGGAAACTCGTCTCTGTCACCGGCGGCACCACCGGCACGAACACCTTCCTTCACGACGCTGACGGAAACCTCCTGCTCCAGAAGGAACCCACCAAGACCACCCTCTACCTCCCCGGCCAACAACTCACCCTCAACACCACCACCGGTGCCATCGACGGCAACCGCTACCACGCCCTGCCCGGCGGCGGCACCTGCATCCGCTCCGGCGCCAGCGCCGGCTACACCTTCGCCCTCGCTGACCACCAAGGCACTCCGACCCTCTACCTCGACAGCACTGCACAAGTACCAACATGGCGCCAGTACACACCCTACGGCGCGCCTCGCGGCATTGTCGGCACCTACCCTGACAACCGCGGATTCCTCAACAAACCGATGAGCCCGACCGGACTCACCACCATCGGCGCCCGCGCGTACGATCCCACCATCGGAAGGTTCATTTCGGTTGATCCAATCCAGGACCTGTTCGACGCGCAGCAGTGGAATGGGTACAGCTACTCAAACAACTCCCCAATTACCCGCTCCGATCCCACCGGTCTGATCTCAGACGAGGTCGCGGCCGGCCGGATGACGCAGCGTGAAGCGAAGGATCACCAGGAGAAGATCTGGGGGCCCAAGAAGGACGATTGGAAAAAGGGCTCCGGCGGAAAGCCGAAGAGGACCTATAGGTGCGCCGAACGCCCAGGTGGCTGTGTCTCTAGGCCGGGTTCGCCGCTGTATCAGAATCGACTAGGCGCATGCGTAGACGCTGCCGGCACTGGGGTAGCCTGCCCGTCCCGGCCGTCTCCTACCCCGCAAACGTACGTGCGGCCCACGCCACCCAAGCCAAAGAAAGAGTGCAAGGCGTGGGCTTGGGTGTGCAGTACTGGGAAATGGCTCAAAGATAACCGCAATGCGATCGTCGCCGGGGCCGGGATCGTCGCTATGGGCGCATGCGTCGTCGCCACCGCAGGCGTCTGTGGGGCTGTTGCGGGCGGCGCCGCGCTTGTTAGTATCGGATACCGGGCGTATGATCTCTCTCAAACCGACATGGGTGCCGCTGATTGGGGAAAGTTCGCCATCGGGACAGCCACAGACGTCGCCCTGACGCGCATCCCGACTGCGAAGGTCCCGATACGAGGAATGAACAAGCCCTTCCGTGGCCACCTGGACATTCCCCTCGGAGAAGTGGGAGCTAAATTGACGGGCGCAACAAAGGTTCACCTGAGAGCCGGGCGATACGAGCAGGCATACCGCATCGATCCACTGAGAGCGACGAACGTGGTGGCAGGTTGGGCGATAGGCACAAACCACGATCCGCTCACGAACGCGTACAGTCAGATTGTTGACTGATGAAGGAAACCAGTTCGGTGCTGGAGTGGGCGCTGCTAATTTTCGTCATAGTCGCAGGGCTCGGAGTTCTGTTCTTGATGGGTTACCCATCGCGCTTCATATCGGGATCCGATCGGAGTGAACCTCAGCGCGCGACGGAAGCTGAGATCGACCGTCGACATCATTATCTGGTGAATCGCATAATTTCGATAGGATTTTCGGTCATCACTGGCGTATTCGCGATCGTCCTACTCCTAGGGTCCGCGGGCAAGCGATCGGGCGGACTTGTCCTGGCGGCGATATCGATCGCAAGTGCTACGGTGTTCGTTCTGCTCATCCGGCGCGATCGACGCCGTACCGATCGCGGGCACCAGGGTCCTGGCGGGCGCAGCTGACAGGGCCGTCCAGGAGGCGTTGCAAGTCGCGGACCGCTGGCACCTGTGGTATACCCTCGCCGAGGCCGTTCGCAAAGAGGTCAAGCCGCGTGGGATGGGGACGACCTATAACTGCAATGTAGTCGGAGCGTGCGAAGTGGACGTCAACGAGTGCAAGGCAGAGGAAGGTTGCACATACCTCTTGGGTGACGCGGCGGTGAACGGCGGAAGCCTGAAGTGCCGGACAAGCGGCGCCTGCGTCTTCTTCAAGTACGTATGGAAGGAAAAATATCCCGAGAAGACGTCGAGTGGAGAACCCGTCGACTGGGGACACATTAGGAGTGAATGGCAACCAATGCTGGGATTGGCGGGGAGTGGGTGCAGCTGTCGGTGTAGGAATTGGTGCCTTTGGTGGTCCTGTAGGGGCCGCGAGCGGCGGCGGGATTGGAACGGGAGTTGGAGCCTACGCCGGCTTGACCTACACTGCCTGGTCTGAACTCTTCGAAGCGTGGGGCAAGCGCGATGACTACCGCCCCGGAGTGATTTGGATGGTCAGCGAGAAGCAGGAGATCGGACGAATATAGGATCTGTTGTCAGGTTGCCGGCCCCGTCCGTCGACCACAGGTTCTGACCCGACAGGACGCATTCCTGCCCGGACCGTTCCATCGTGGATGTCCGTCGCCGGTGGAACGGTCCTGTTTAGAGCAGCGCCGGGCCGGTGGGATGTGTAGCCTTCAAGCAAACGTGAGGATGTGAAGATGTCGACGCTGGCAACAGTTACCGGGCTTGTCATGGGAGGCGGCCTCGTCGGCGCGGGCCTCTTGATCGTGTTGACCGGTCATATGCCGGATTTTCCGGGCCCGATCCGCGATGCCGGCGCGATGTTCGCGCTTCCTGGTCTGGGACTCCTGCTGATTCAGGGCATGGGACACGGGAGTGGTGTGCCGGCGCTGATCTGTGGGCTTGCGGCGTTCGCGTCCTTCGGCTGGGGCACATGGCTCGGCTTCCGGTATCTCCCGCTGGTCGTGGCGAGGAGCCGCGATCGGAAGCGGCGAGCTGAACCGAGGTGAGAGTGCGTGTAGGGTGCCAAAACGAGGTTCCGGTCGCTGACCTGCGGATTCGTAGATCCGTTTAAGCGGCCCGGTAGTATTCGTTGATGACCCCGCCGAGTCGTCGGCGTCGGACAACGCCGTCGACCGGCATCACGATGCCCGGCTCACGGTTTGGCGGTACCTGCCCGCGCCCCTGGTGCGGCCGATGGTCATTGAAGTGTCGGACGTATTCGGTCAGCACTATCCTGGCATGCCGCTGGCCGTAGACCAGGACGTGGTCGGTGCACTCCTCGCGCATGCTGCGACCCCAGCGCTCGACGAAACAGTTCGCCGTCGGTGTACGCGGTGGTGTCTCCACCACCTGTACGCCCTCGTCGGCGCGGACGGCGTCGAACGATGCGGCGTACTTGGTGCCGCGGTCGCGGATGATGAACCGGAAGTCGCTGGTGCGTTCGCCGAGGTTCATGAGGAGGTTGCGGGCCTGCTGCGTCACCCACGCCTGGGTCGGGTGCTCGGTCACGCCGAGCAGGTGCACCCCGGCGGGTCGCGATCTCCATGACGACCAGCACGTACAGCCGGCGCAGCCACACGGTATCGACGTGGAAGAAGTCGGCGGCCAGCAGTCCGGTGGCCTGGGTACGCAGGAACCTCCGCCAAGAGGTGTCGGTTGCCGCGGGGTGCGGGGCCGAGGCGACCACGGGTCAGGACTCGGCGGATGGTGCCGAGGCCGACGCGGTGGCCCAGTCCCAGCAGTTCGCCTTGGATTCTCTTGTGGCCCCAGCGGGGGTTGTCGCGGGCCATTCGGTGGATGAGGTCGCGGATCGAGTCGTTGACGGGTGGTCGGCCGCCGCGTTGGGGGTAGGTCCAGTGGCGTTGGACCAGCCGGCGGTGCCAGGCGAGCAGGGTCGCCGGGGTTACGATCCGGTGCATGCGGAGCGCGCGGGGCAAGCGGCGGGACAGGGCGGACAGGATCGCCCGGTCTGGCCAGGACAGGCGTGGTTGGCCGTGGACCTGACGGCGTAGCACCGCGACTTCATGGCGAAGGGCCAGCAGTCCGCGAGCACGACGTTGTCGCTACGGGCCGCGCGCAGCAGGGCGTCGAACATGCGGATCGCGACCAGATAGACCAATCGGAGCACCATGGCCATGAAGGTGCTCCAAGCTCACGAAGCACCAGCTCACGGCGGGTGCGACAGGTATTGGCACCGTACAGGCGTAGCGGGCGCGGTCGGCTGGGTCGGCGAGGAAGTGGAACACAGCGCGGTCGTGCCACCACTGATAGCGGCGTTCTGGTTGCCACTGGAGGAGGTCGGCGGTTATCCAGGTGATGGCGGCGGTGTGGCCGAGTCGGTCGCGGCTGGTCTGGAGGGCGGTGGCGGCGACGTCGAGGACGGTGATGTCGTGGATGTCGCGTTCCAGGAGCCGGTCGACGAGGTGGGAGGCGCCGCCGCCGACGTCGATGACCGAGGTGTCGGGTCCGAGGCCCGCCCGGGTCAACAGGTGCAGGGACGTCGCCGGTTCCCGCTGATACCAGCTGACCTGATCTGACGGACGGTCGCGGTAGACGCCCTCTCAACGACCGGCGCCGGCCGGCGTGCTCGTCTCCACGATCGCAGGGGTCGCACACGTGAGGCGAGCGGGCGAGACCCGGACAGCGGCCCGGCCTAGCTCCGAGAGGCGGGAGAAGAAATCTTGGCCGACTGTCGGATCCAGGCCTCTGGCGGTCGTCTACCAGGTGACGATGATGGCCGCCTGCCCGAGCGGTGCACGGTGACAAGGAGTCAAATAATGAAAGCGACGATGAACGCGATCGACGTGATCGTGTCGGACATGGATGCTTCCGTGGCGTTCTACCGCAGGCTCGGCCTGGAGTTCCAGATTGATGAGGGGATGCCCGATCATGCCTCCTGTGACCTTCCGTGCGGTCTGCATCTGATGTTGGATACGGAGAAGTTGACGGGGATGGCCCGGCCGGGTTGGTCGCGGGGTTCGGGAAGCACGGCGGCGTTCCTTACGTTCGAGTTGGGCAGCCCGGCCGAGGTGGACGCCGCCTACGCTGAGTTGACCGGCGCCGGATACCGGGGGGCGCGGGGCCGTGGGACGCGTTCTGGGGCATGCGGTACGCCACGGTGCTGGACCCGGACGGCAACGGCATCGACCTGTACGCGACGTTGCCGGCCAACTGAGAGGGCTGGGCATGAAGTATGTACTGATGTTCGTCGAGACCGAGCAGTTCGCCGCCGAGCTACGGGCGATGGACGAGCCAGAGCGGGGACGGGCCTACGCACGGGTGCAGCAGTGGTTCGCCAACCACAGCGACAAGATCACCCATCACGCGCATCTGCTACCTGCGGACACCGCGACGACGGTGCGGCTCGACGGCGCGGAACCGTTGATCTCCGACGGGCCGTTCGTGGAGGGCAAGGAAGTGATCAGTGGCTACGCCGAGATCGACGTCGCTGACCTGGACGAGGCGATGGCGATCGTCCGGGCGTGGCCGGCGTGCCCGCTGGTCGAGATCCGCCCCATCGCCGGATGATTGATGTGTCGCATGATGAACTGGCCCGGGTGGTCCGGGACCACGCGGGCCGGCTCGCCGCGTCGCTGGTACACCTGATCGGGGACTTCACCGCCGCCGAGGACCTGGTCCAAGACGCGGTGGAGGCGGCGCTGCGGCACTGGCCCGCCGACGGGATCCCGGACCGGCCCGACGCCTGGCTCTACACGGTCGCCCGGCGGCGGGGCTTAGACCTGCTGCGCCGAGACGCCGCGCACCGCAGCAAGCTCGCCCTGGTGGTGTGGACGACCCAGCCGGACCCGGCCGACCAGCTCCGGCTGATCTTCACCTGCTGCCATCCAGCGTTGCCCCGCACCGCACAGGTCGCGCTCACCCTGCGGGTGGTGTGCGGGTTTACCACCGGCCAGATCGCGAAGGCATTCCTGGTCCCGGAGAGCACGGTGGGGCAGCGGATCACCCGCGCGAAACGGAAGATCGCCAACGCCGGCATCCCGTATCGGGTCCCCGCCGACGACGAACTCGGCCACCGGCTCGCCGAAGTCCTGTCCGTGGTCTATCTGCTGTTCAACGAGGCATACCTACCCACCACCGCCGACCCAAACCACGGCCGAGACCTGGCCGACGACGCCGAGTTCCTCGCCGCGACGCTGCACAACCTGATGCCCACCGAGCCGGAGGTGACCGGACTGCTCGCGCTGATCCGACTGCACCGGGCACGCACCGCCGCCCGGTTCGACAAGCAGGGCGGCATCATCCAACTGCCCGACCAGGACCGGACGCTCTGGAACCAGCAGACGATCGCCGACGCCAGCATGCTCATCGCGAATGCCGCCGCCCGCAGGCGGCCCGGCCCGTACCAGCTCCAGGCGGCGATCGTGGCCTGTCACGCCGAAGCCTCCCGGTGGGAGGACACCGACTGGACGCAGATCCTCGTCCTCTACGACATGCTGCTGCACCTGGCCCCGTCCCCGGTCACCCGGCTGCACCGGGCGGTCGCCAACCGCTACGTCACCGGCCCGACCGCCGCGCTCGACGACGTCGACACCCTCGCCGACACTCTGGGCGGTTACCACCTTTTCCACGCCACCCGCGCCGAACTCCTCCGCGACCTGAACCGCCTCGACGAAGCGCACGCCGCTGACGAGCAGGCGCTCGCCATGACCGCCAACCCGGCCGAACAATCCCTGCTGCGCCAGCGCCTCAACTGGGCCTGACCCGGACCGTGGGACGAGCGCGTCAGCGGCGGGCGAGATGGTCGACCGTCTCAGCGCGCGGGTTCACCAACCACTCTCCGGCGACGTGCACCGTCGGCACGGTCTCGTTGCCGTCGGCGACGGCCCGGACCGCAGCCGCCGCCTCCGCGTCCGTCCAGATGTTGACCTCCGTGAACGCGACCCGGCGGCGACGCAACCCGAACCGCAGCAGAAAGCAGTACGGGCAGCCCGGCCGGGTGTAGACGGTGACCTGACGTTGCGTGCCATCTGCGTTGTTCACCGCGTCGCCTCACCGGCGGCCGGGCGGGTGGCGCGACCGAGCATGTGCGGTGCCGCCGGACTGGCCGGCCCTTCGGCCGGAAACCGGAAACGCCGCAGCTCGCCGATCTCGAACCCGGCTGCGGCGATCGCGGCGGCGGTGTCGCGGCCGGTTCGACAGCCGGCGAACAGCCACGGCCACACCGTCGCGTCCGCGAGCCGCTGCACCCGCCGCAGCGAGCCGGACTCCTCGGCGGCCACATGTTCGTAGAACCGCAACTGCCCACCCGGGCGTAGCACCCGCCGAATCTCCGCCAACGCGGCGGTTTGGTCCGGCACCGTGCACAGCACCAACGCCACCACCGCCGCGTCGAACTCCCCGTCCGCCCCAGGCAGCGCGTCGGCGAGCCCGTCGACCACCCGGACCAGAATCGGCGCGCTCATCGTGGCGGTCGTGGCGGTCGCGCGCAGCCGAGGCTCCGGCTCCACCGCCACCACCTCGGTCACCGACGCCGGGTAGTGCGCGAACATGCGGCCGTTGCCGGCACCGACCTCGATGACCCTGCCGGTCAAACCGGCGACGAGGGCCTGCCGGTGCTCGGCAGCTCCCGCCTGGTCCATCAGCACGCTCATCCGCTCGTAGAACCGGGCGAAGATCGGATGTGACATCCCTGCCATAGCTTCCCCTGTCCCTGCGGTCACCATGGACGCCGGTCAGCCGACGCCACTACGATAACTGTGGAGGCTATACATAGTGAACAACATACACAATCAGTCGGTGGAGCCGGCCGTACCGGCGTGCGACGACTTTCCCGATCCCATGGAGCGGATCTTCGCCTTTGCCGTGACCGTCAGCGCCTACATGCAGGCGGGGCTGGTCGCCAAAGGGCTCAGCCGGGCCCGCGCCACCGTGATCTGGCAGCTACACCGGCACGGCCCGTCCACCCAACGTCAACTGGCCCAGACCATCGGCGTCACCGCCCGCAACATCACCACCCTCGTCGACGCCCTGGAGGAATCCGGCTTCGTCCACCGACGCGCACACCCCACCGACCGCCGGGCCATCCTGGTCGGCCTCACCGAGGCTGGCACCGCCGTCACCGAACAACTCGACACCGACTACCAGACCGCCGCCACATACCTGTTCGCCGGCCTCGAACCCCAACAGGTGACGGACTTCGTAGCCATCCTCGACCTGCTCACCACACGACTCACGCCGACACCGCAGAACGGGCAGCAACCCGGCCAGTAGCCCAGCAAGGGGACGTCGCAGCAGCGCGGGCCGGGGCCGAACCTGACCCGATAAGACCGGCGCCTGCGGGCGTGCGTGCGGGCCTGTCTCGCCAACGGCACCTCTCTTGTCAAGGCGTTGGTAGTAGAGAGGTCTCCGTTCGGTCCACAGACCCTGGCGCCGCTTGGTCTGCTGTGGATCCGGATCTCTGATTTTCCGATGTTCCTGGGCGTCGGACCTTTTGCTGCTCTGCTCTCGCAACGGTTCCGCTAGGTGCCTGCCGACGTAACTGTCCCCGGTATCGCGCGCACGAGGGCCTGACTGAACTGGTTGGGTTCGATCGGGCAATGACGGGTGACAGACTCCGACACTCCAGGGGAGAGCCGATGACCCATCCGTCAGGTGTTGTGGCCGGTGAGCGGGCCGCGCCGTGTCCGCCGGGGTGACGATGCCTGCGGATGTGGTCGACATGAACGAGGCGACGGGCGTGGTCGGCGATCACGAACTGATCCGATCCTCCTGGACCGACCCGGAGCGGTTCGCTGAGATCTTCGACCGGCACGCCGAGGCGATCCACCGGTATCTGGCCCGCCGGGTCGGTCGTTCGATCGCCGACGACCTCGCCGCCGAGACGTTCCTGGTCGCGTTCCGCGGCAGGGAAGGCTACGACATCTCGCAGACCAATGCCCGTCCTTGGCTGTACGGGATCGCCGCCAACCTCCTGCGCCGGGAACAACGTGCGGAGGTGCGCCAGTACCGGGCTCTCGCCCGCACCGGGGTCGATCCCGTGCTGGACGACGACGCCGTGGGGTTTTGTCCCGGGTCGCCGCCGAGGATCACGTCCGCAAGCTCGCCGCGGTGCTCGCCCGCCTGTCCGTCCGGGAGCGGGAGGTGCTGACGCTCGTCGGTCAGGCACAGCTGAGCTATCCAGAGGTGGCCCGCGCACTCGGTATTCCGGTCGGCACGGTCCGGTCCCGCCTGCACAGCGCCCTGTAGGGTGCCAAACTCAGTTCCGGTTGCTGACCTGCGAGTTCGTAGATCCGTCAAGCGGCCAGGTGGTATTCGTTGATGACCCCGCCGAGTCGTCGTCGGCGTCGGACAAGGCTGTCGATCGGCATCACGATGCCCGGCTCACGGTTGGGCGGTACTTGCCCTCGGCCTTGGTGAGGGCGATGGTGATTGAAGTGTCGGATGTACTCGGTCAGTACCACCCTGGCCTGCCGCTGGCCGTAGACCAGGACGTGGTCGGTGCACTCCTCGCGCATGTTGCGCCCCCAGCGCTCCACGAAACCGTTCGCCCTCGGCGTGCGCGGTGGTGTCTTCACCACCTGTACGTTCTCGTCGGCGAGGACGGCGTCGAACGATGCGGCGTACTTGGTGTCGCGGTCGCGGATCATGAACCGGAAGCCGTTGGCCCGTTCGCCGAGGTTCATGAGCAGGTTGCGGGCCTGCTGGCTCACCCACGCCTGGGTCGGGTGCTCGGTCACACCGAGCAGGTGGACCCGTCGGGTGGCGATCTCCATGACGACCAGCACGTACGTCGACGTGGAAGAAGTCGGCGGCCAGGAGGCCGGTTGCCTGGGTACGCAGGAACGTCCGCCAGGAGGTGTCGGTGTCGCGGGGTGCGGGGCCGAGGCGGTCACGGGCCAGGATCCGGCGGATGGTGCGGGCGCGACCCTGACCGGACGGCATACACCCGAAGCCGACGCGGTGGCCCAGTCCGAGTAGTTCGCCTTGGATTCTCTTGTGGCCCCAGCGAGGGTTGTTCCGCGCCATCCGGCGGATGAGCTCGCGGATCGCGCCACTGACGGGTGGTCGGCCACCACGGTTGGGGTAGGTCCAGCGACCTTGGACCAGGCGGCGATGCCACGCCAGCAGCGTCGCCGGTGTCACGATCCGGTGGATGCGGACCGCGCGGGGCAGCCGCCGGGCGAGCGCGGATAGGATCGCCCGGTCTGGCCAGGACAGGCGTGGGCGGCCATGGATCTGACGACGCAGCACCGCGACCTCGTGGCGGAGGGCCAGCAGTTCCGCGAGCACCTCGCGGTCGCTGCGAACCGCGAGGAGCGAAGCGTCGAACAGGCGGATCGCGACCAGATAGATAGGTTGGAAGGCCATGACCTCGAAGGTGCCTCATTCCCAAGAAGCCCCAGCTCACAGCAGGTGCGACAGGTATTGGCACCGTACAGGCGCTTGGTGCTGTCGGATTGAGTTGTTTGCCAGCGGTTTTCGAGGGCTCTGATGATGTCGGCGATCATCGTTGGTGTGACGTGGCTGTAGGTGCCGCGGATGCCGGGTAGGCGATGGCCGAGTCGGCGGGCTTGGGCGATTTGCGGGGTGCCGTCTTCGATCATCCAGGTTTTGTGGGTGTGGCGGAGGTCGTGGAAGTGGATGCCTTCGATGATGGGTTGGGGTCCGGTGGTTCGCCATTGAATCCGTCCTGCCGAAGGGTGGCGACTACCAGGTTGCCTGCGACGATGAGTCGCTGCGCAGACGCCACGGCCAGCCCTTCGGCGTGATCGAGGTAGCACCGCGCGGCGGAGAGTGCGCTTAGCCACGCGTCGCGCTGGACGACGTCAAATGCGAGGTTCGATGCGAGGCACCGCCCCGGCGTGGGCGAGCAGGCCGTCGACGAAGGCCCCAAGCGCCGCGACGTACGTGTCCTGTGCGGCGAGGGCGGGCCATCGGTTGCCGATACCGGCCAGGTGCGGCAGCCGGGACAGGTCGGCGCGGTCGAAGAAGGCGTCGTCGGGGGCGTCATGGCCGTCGCCCGCGCGCCGGCTGTCGGAGTGTGCGCGAACCAGGATCTCGCCGACGGTGTAGTACCAGATGCCGCGAAAGAGGTGGACGGCTTGCTCGGACGTGCACCCAGCTTCGGCGGCCGCGCCGACGATTGCCTCGACCATCTCCAACGCCGGCTGGCCGAGGCGGCGCAGGAAGCCGTCAGCGGTGAGGACCTCGGCAGCCCAAGGCCAGGCGGCGAGCGAGTCGTGGATGGCGATGGCCGATGCGACGATGCAATCTCGCGGATCGCTGGGCAAGTCGCGGCGCAGCGTCTGCTGGGCATGTTCGTTGAGCAGCTGGATCAGCAGATCCTCGCGGTCGCGCACGTGGTGGTAGAGGGTCGTCGGCCCGATCCCGAGCTCAGCAGCCAGCCGGCGCACCGTGAGCCTCTCCCAGCCATCCCGGTCGATGATCTTCCTGGCGGCCTCCAGGATCTCCGCACGGGAGGTCAGTGGCGGCCGGCCAGTGCGACCGTGGGATCGGGGCATGAGCCCATCATCCTCCGCGGTCCACGTCCGCGGAACGGGGCGGGTCGCCTCATCGACAGGGCAGCACACATCGCTGGCTGACTCTGAAGTTGTCCTCGGGTTTTGGCGGGCGCGCATGTCGTGCTATCTTTCGGAACATGTTCGAAAAGTCGCTCCGGTTGCACGGTACCCGCTCCGACGCGCAACCAAGTGAGGCGCAGCCAGCATCGGTCGGGAAGGGACCAGCGCGATGAACATCACCCGAAGAGGGCTTGTCGGTGGCGCCGCGTTCGGCATCGGCATGGCCGCGATGGGGACCCCGGCGTCCGCGACGACTCGCTCCCGTGCCTGCGAGTTGCAGTCCGCCCTGGACGCGATCCACCGCGCCGGCGTACCAGGCGTCTTCGCTGAGGTACGCGAAGGTCGTGACACGTGGCGCGGCGCCTCCGGGGTCGCCGACCTACAAACGGGCCGGCGGGCCACACCGACCCAGCGGCACCGCGTCGGCAGCATCACCAAGACCTTCACCGCCGTTGCGGTGATGCAGCAGGTCGAGCGGGGCACGGTCGGCCTCGACGCGCCCATCGGCCGCTACCTGCCGCGGCTCGTGCCCGGAGCGCGCGGCGACAGGATCACGGTGCGGATGCTTCTCAACCACACCAGCGGCCTGCCCGACTACCTTCCCTACGCGTTCCCGTCCCTCCAGACGTTCCCCGCAGCCGGATCCACCAGGAGCCTCGACGACAACCGGTTCCGGCAGTTCAGCCGAGCAGAGCTGATCGGCATGGGCGTCGACGCGCCTTCCGCCGGCGAACCGGGGGCACCCAAAGGGGTGTACTCGAACACCAACTACCTGCTGCTCGGCGAGCTCTTGGAGGCGGTGAGCGGCATCGGAGCCGAGCAGTACATCACCCGCAACGTCATCAAGCCCGCCGGGCTGCGGAACACCGGCTTTCCAGACGGGGAACGCATCGTCGGAGCGCACTCGAAACTGTACGAGTCGTTCTTCGGCCTCATCGACCCGCCGCGGGACTACAGCGTCTACAACATGTCCTGGGTGTCGACCGGAGCCGGCCTGGTGTCAACCGTCGAGGACGTCAATCGCTTCTACGGCATGCTACTCGGCGGCAGGATCGTCAGCCCCGCGTCGTTGGAGCAGATGCAGACCACCGTCCCGGTCATCAACCAGACCGGCGAGCCGGTCATGTACGGTCTGGGCCTGCACAGGTTCGCCATTGCCGGCTGCGGCCCGATCTGGGGTCACGACGGCACGGTCTGGGGCGCACAGACGATGACGATGGTCAGCGCCGACGGCAACCGGCAGCTGTCCGTGGCGATGAACCTAGTGCGGTGGAACACGCTGGACGCTTCGGGGCAGCCACAGCACCACCCCATCGACGACGCACTGTCGAGCCTGTACAAGCGGGCGATGTGCGACTGACCTGACGATCGTTCTTCTCAAAACTCTCACGTCAACGCGGCACACTGGCCTGCACCAAAAGATGGTGGCGCAGGCCAGTGTGCGCAACGCTTCGGGTCGCTCGACGACGTCGTGGAGTCGCCCGCCGGCGGGCCGGGGGGAGGGGCACCGCAGCGGCGGTTGGGTAATCAAGGACCTCGACCAGCAGCGCTCTGTCGCCCCGGATCAGTAACCCCAACCCGGTGAACAGGTGGATCATTCCCAGGTACAGCAACCGTACGACCATACCGACGACCATCGAACCAAGCCGAGAAATGCCAGCTCACAGCATGTGCGACGAGTTCTGGCACGGTACAGGATTGACGGCGCGTCGTGTGGTCGGTGTGAGGCGACGTGGATCAACTCGCACACCACCCGCAGGGTGAGCGCGACCTGCGCGGGTACTGCGGCAGCGCCGGATGGCAGCAGGTGAAGATCAGCCGGAGCTAATCGGCCGGATCCGGCTGGGTCGGCCACACCACCAGGGCGAGCTTGCCCCGTTGCGCGGCGTCCCGGCGCAGCAGGTCCGGGCCCCGCCGCCGGGCGACCGTGTAGAGCCAGGCGTCGGGGCGTTCCGGGATCCCGTCGGTGGGCCACCGCACCGCCGCCTCCACCGCGTCCTGGACCAGGTCCTCGGCGGTGGTGAAGTCCCCGATCAAGTGCACCAGCGACGCGGCGAGCCGGCCCGCGTGGTCCCGAACCCACCCGAACCGGCTCGCCATGCGACACATACGTCATCCGGCGATAGGGCGGATCTCGACCAAGGGGCACGCGGCTACGTCCGCTCCATCGCCATCGCCTCGTCCAGGTCTGCGACATGGATCTCGACGTAGCCGCTGACCACCTCCTTGTCCTCCACGAACGGCCCCCTCGGAGATCAACGGTTCCCCGCCATTGAGACGCACCGTCGTCGCGGTGTCCGCCGCAAGGAGGTGCGTGTGTTGGGTGATTTTGTCGCTGTGGTCGGCGAACCCCTGCTGGACCTGGCAGACCGGTCTCCGTGTGGCCGCGTCCGAAACGCCAGTTGGTTCGCCCCTGTGGGCCATGGGGCGGGCGCCCCGCCGGAAGGCGCCCTACACGTCCCTGCTCGGTGCGGCGCGCGGGATGAGCTGTCCGGGAGGCTGGGCCGATCTCGATGGGCCCAGCGCTGCTCGACTGACGGATGCGGATCTCCCCACTATCGACGCGGGCCACCGTTGCGCGCGTCGTCATCGTGCGGCTCTGCTGAGCTGTGCTGCGTGCGAGCGGGATAGGTCGTGGGTAGCCCGGTGTGGCCTCGGCTTCTGCTGGAGGAAAGCTGTGTTGGTCGGTCCTCCGACGCCCGCGTCATCCCGCGCATGGCCACCCTAGCGCCGGACGAATCCGACTGGGCTGGTCGGGTGTGAGTGCTGGCGACGTCAGGGCCGGTCCCTGTCGTGGGCCGGGTTTCGCACGTCGTAGGTGCGTAGCCGGCCGCACATGCCGAAGCCGAGGGTGGCGCTGGGTGGCGCGTGCAGGAGTGCGGCGTCGCGCAGGTGTTGTCCGTCGCCGCGTTGAAGTGCGTCCAGGACTCCGGCGGTGTAGGTGGTCTGGTCGGCGACGTTCTCCTGCCAGATGCGCCGCCACTGGTCGACGTTCGGTCGCA
Source organism: Plantactinospora sp. BC1 (assembly GCF_003030345.1). Taxonomy (NCBI): domain Bacteria; kingdom Bacillati; phylum Actinomycetota; class Actinomycetes; order Micromonosporales; family Micromonosporaceae; genus Plantactinospora; species Plantactinospora sp. BC1. The sequence goes on along the minus strand of NZ_CP028158.1, from coordinate 6,800,811 downwards.
CCAGGGCGGTCGCATCGTTGTAGAACCGCTCCAGCGGTCCAGGATCGCCGTATTCGGCGGCCTTGACCAGCCGTTCGAACCCCTTGACGGCCAGGTCCCGTCTGCGTTGGGCAGCGTCGTCGAGCGCCGCTGCGGACTGCTCGCGAGGCAGGGTCGCGGCCTGCCGGTAACGGTCCGGGTCCGCGACGATCTCGGGTGGGAAGGTCATCACGGCGTCGCCGGCCTCGGGCAGACCGGCGTTAGACATGATGACTAGCACCTGGAGGCTGCCGTGGTTGATGACCCGGTGGATGGTGCCGGGGGTGAACCAGAGGACGTCGCCGGGATCGAGGCGTGTCTCGCGCAGCCCGGACGGGTCGAGGGTGTGCAGGGCGCCGTCGCCGTCGATGACGATGTATGCCTCGGTGGAGGCGGTGTGCAGGTGTGGTGTGCCGCCGACGAGGCCGTCCGGGCAGGCGCTGCCGTAGACGAAGAGGTGGCTCGGGGTGGTGCCGCCGGGGAAGGCGCGGATCACTGTGCCCCCTTCCGTGGATGGGCGGCGTCCGGGCGCAGGATGGCGCGGCCGAGTTCTGCCAGGTGGGTGGTGCCGTCGTCGCCGTGGTCTCCGTCGGCGACGACGACGGCGTACCGGAAGCGGACCGTCTCCTGGTCCGGTAGGGGAAGCTCTTCGCTGAAGAACGGTGCCGGGCACAGGCAGGCGAACTCGGCGCTGCGGACGAACCACTGCGGTGGATGTTGCGGGTTCGCGGTGTCGTCGACCATGACGATGGTCGACCGCCGGCCGGTGACGTCGTGCTGGCCCCGGAAGGCGAACCACTCTGCCCTGACGCCGCGAAGGTTGTCGCCGGTTCCGGTCCCACTCGGCGCCTGGACGGTGCCGCCGGTGAACGACCGGGGCCCGCGCCAGAACAGCCCACCGTAGCCGGCGTTCTCGCGCCCCTTCGTGGTCGGCGAACCGATGTGGAGAACGGCCCCGGAGACGTTCGTCATCGCGGTCTCGAACGTCAACACCCAGCATCTGTCGTCGACGAGGACGGCGGACAGGGTTCGGTGTTCGTCGATGACCGGCGCGCCGGCCTGGGAGGTCCAGTCGAGCCGGTGGGCGATGTGGGCCAGGCGGTCGTGGGCGGACAGCGCGGTCAGCTCCCGGTGCGTGGCGCTGCCGTTGTTGTCCTGCTGGACGTAGAAGCTGCCGTGCACGTAGGTGGGTCCGCCCCAGAAGTTGTGCTCACCGACGTGCGGCAGTGACCAGGCGATGCCTTTGTGCCAGACGTGGTCGTGTGGGCGGAACAGGCTCACCTCGGCCCCGGCGAGGGTCCGGATCGGGTGCAAATACGGCTTGGGTGACTCCAGCACCGGTGTGTCAGGGTCGTAGACGTAGGTGAAAAGCTCAACATCGCCAGCGGCGACGGTGATCTGCGTACCGACGGTGTGGATCGCCTGCAGGGAGCGCGTCACGGTGTGCTGGTTTCCTTCCAGGGTGCGCCGGTGCCGTCCATCCGGGTCGCGAACGGACTGTTCGGGCCGATCTGCCCGCTGCGGACGGGCTCCCCGGTGAAGGCGGAGGCGTACAAGGCGGCGACGAAGTCCATGGTGCGGCGGGCGTCGGTGAGGGTGACCGGTGGCGGCTCGTCTCGGTCGAGCGCGTCGAACACGGCCGCCAGCTGGGCCGCGTGACCGCTGGGGACGTTGTCGCCGCCGGCGATCCAGTCGGCCAGGACGCCGTCGTGGCCGGGTGCCGGGGTGAGTGTCCAGTCCTTGTCGTCGTAGCCGTACAGGTGTTCGACCTCGACCGTGGCGTGCTCGAAGTCGATCCGTAGCGCCGAAGTCTGCCGGGGTGAGACGACCGAGTTGACCACGGAGGCGACCGCGCCGTTGTCGAAGGTGACCAGGGCCATCGACACGTCCTCGGTGTCGGTGGGCCGAGCCTGCCGCACGGCCAGGGCGGTGACCTCCCGCCACGGCCCGAGAATCGACAACAGCAGGTCGAACTGGTGGATGCCGTGGCCCATGGTCGGGCCACCACCCTCGGACTCCCAGGTGCCCCGCCAGGGCGCGGCAAAGTAGTCGTCGTCGCGATACCACTGGGTGGCGCAGGTCGCCAGCAGCGGCCGACCGAGCTCACCGGCGGCAGCCATCCGCCGCAGCCGTGTCGCGGCAGAGCCGAACCGGTGCTGGAACACGGTGGCGACGTGCCCGACGGAATCATCTTCGGCGGCGACGAGGTCGTCGAACTCGGCCAGGGACAGGGTCGGGGGCTTTTCCACCAGGACGGTCGTTCCGGCACGCAGGCACTGCAGCGCGAGGGGGGCATGCTGCTCCGGCGGCGTGCACAGGTGTACCAAGTCCAGCTGCTGGGCGTCCAGCAGCTCGGCCACCCCGTCGTAGGTGTCCGGCACGCCCCACCGGTCCGCGAACGTCTTGGCGCGGCTTAGCTCGACGTCGGCGACGGCGACCAGCTCGGCGCGGTGGGCAAGCCCCTGAAGGGCTTGGACATGGGCGACCGCGATCCCCCCGGTGCCTACGATCGCGGTCCGATACCTGCCTTCTGCCATTGGTGTCCCTTCACTCCTACCCTGGGAGGCCAGCCGCCCGGGGTGCGGCGGCCGGCCCCGATCCCGGGTTATGCGCCGTCGATTTCGGCTTGCAGTTCCTTGATGAACGCGGCTGCGGCCTGGTCCGGGGTGGCGCGTCCGAACAGGACGTCCTCGGTGTGCCGCTTGAGGATCGTCTCGACGCTGCTGGCCCCATTCGGCGTCACCCGCGGCGCCGGTCCGACCTTCAACGCGTCCAGGTAGGCGACGGCGGCCTTGTCCGTCTCCTCAAGTTGCGGGGTGATCGTTGCGCGGATCTTGGTGTTAGCCGGCACGCCCCGGTCGGTCAGCATTACCTTGGCGGCCGCGTCGTTGTTGGCCAGGAAGTCGACGAACAGGGCTGCCTCGGCCGGGTGCTTCGACCGCGACGAGACGGACCAGAACATCGACGGTTTGTAGTACGAGCCTGGGGAGCCGGCGGTCGCCTCGCCCGGCATTTTCAGCAGTTGCAGTTTCGACCCGCTGGCCGCGGCCAGCGAGGTGAGCTGAGTGTTCCACCAGGTGCCGAACGCCGAGGCGTTGGTCGCGGTACCGGACTGGTCCAGGCTGGCGCTGGCCCGCTCGATCGTGACCGAGGCTTCCGGCGCGGCGCCGGACTTGGTGAGATCCAGCAGGTACGACCAGAAGCTGGCCAGCACCGCCGGTGGGATGGCGACGTCACCCTTGCTGTCGTAGAGGGAGGCGCCGTTCTGCCGGGCCCAGATGTTGAGGCTGCCGGCGTCGAATCCGAACGCCTGCACGCCGGTCACCTTGCCGCCGCTGGCCTTGGAGATCTGCTCGCCGATGCTCTTGAGGTCGGCCCAGTTCCAGCTGTTGTCGTCCGGCGGCGTCACCTTGTACTGGGCGAGCAGGTCGGTGTTGACCACCATCGCGTATGCGGACAGCCCGACCGGCAGCCCGTACTGCTTGCCGTCGACCTGCCCGGTGGCGAGCGCCTCTTTGTCGAAGTCACCGGTCGTGAGGTGTTTGGTGGCGGTGCCCAGGTCGAGCAGTGCGCCGCGTTCCGCGTAGGAGGCCAGATAGAGCTCGTCCATCTGGATGATGTCCGGGGCGTCGTTGGCGGCGACCGTGGTGGCCAGGCTCTCCCAGTAGCCGTTCCAGTCCTTGAACTCGCCCTTCACGGTGATGTTCGGGTGTTCCTTCTGGAACAGTTCGATCACCTGCTGGGTGCGCTGATGGCGGGCGTCCGAGCCCCACCAGGTGAACCGCAAGGTGACCGCCTCGTCGGACAGCTCCTGGCCGGCGTCGGAGCCGCCGCCGCAGGCTGACAGGGTCAGCGCGCCGGCCAGGGCCAGCGCCACCGCGCCAAAGGCGCGGCGCGTTCGAAAGATACGCATATCCGTGTCTCCTTCAGGGTGGGGCGCGGAGGTGCTACTTGCCTCCGGTGGTGGCGATGCCCTTGACCAGGTAGCGCTGGCCGAGCAGGAAGGCCAGGAAGACCGGTACGAGCGACACGACGCTCATCGCGAACATGGAGCCCCAGGACGTGTTGACGGTGGAATCGACAAACGACCGCAGCGCCACCGGCACCGTGTACATCTGCGGATCGGTGAGATAGATGAGCTGGCTGAAGAAGTCGTTCCAGGTCCAGATGAACGTGAAGATCACCGTGGTGGCCAGCGCCGGCTTCATCAGCGGCAGGATGATCTGCCAGAAGATCCGCCCGTGGCCGCAGCCGTCGATCCGGGCCGCCTCGTCGAGTTGCCGCGGCAGGCCGCGGATGAACTGCACCATGAGGAAGACGAAGAACGCGTCGGTGGCCAGCAGCTTCGGCACGATCAGCGGCAGGAACGTGTTGATCCAGTCCAGCTGGGAGAACAGGATGTACTGCGGCACGATGATCACGTGGATCGGCAGCATGATCGTGCCGAGCATGAGGGCGAACCACAGGCGCTTGCCGGTGAACTCCAGTCGGGCGAACGCGTAGGCGGCCATCGAGCAGGACACCAGGTTGCCGATGATGCAGCCCAGCACCACGATCGCCGAGTTGAGCAGGTAGTGCCCGAACGGTGAGGCGAGCGCGTCCCACCCCTCGCCGTAGTTCTGCGTGTGCAGGCCGTCCAGCACCAGGCCGGGACTGCGGAAAATCTCGTCGTTGGGCCGCAGCGAACTGACCACCATCCACAGCACCGGGTAGAGCATCACCAGCGCGAGCAGGATCAGCCCGAGATGTTTGACGGCGGTCCGCACGAGGCGCAAAGGAGACCGGCGGCGCCGGTACGGCGTCGGGTTGGCTAGCATCACCGGCTCGGCCCGCTCCACTGCGGGCAAGGTGTCAGTCATCGTAGAAGACCCAATACTTGGCGGCCCAGAAGTTGATTGCGGTGAAGGCGGCGATGATCACCAGCAGTAGCCAGGCAAGCGCCGACGCGTAACCCATGTCGAAGTTGTTGAACCCGCGCTGGTACAGATAGAGCGTGTAGAACAGCGTCGAGTCCGACGGACCGCCGCTGCCGCCGGAGACGACGAACGCCTGAGTGAACGACTGGAAGGCGTGGATGATCTGCAGGACCAGGTTGAAGAAGATGATCGGTGACAGCAGCGGCAGTGTGATCCGCCAGAACTGGTGCCATTTGGTGGCGCCGTCGGTCTGCGCGGCCTCGTAGTACATCACCGGGATCTGCCGTAGCCCGGCCAGGAAGATGATCATCGGGGCGCCGAACGTCCACACGTTCAGCACGATCAGTGTCGACAACGCCGTGCTGGGGTCGGAGATCCAGCCCCGACCTTGGATGCCGACCAGGTCGAGCAGTTGGTTGACCAGACCGTTGGCGCCGAAGATCTGCCGCCACAGCACCGCGATCGCGACGCTGGAGCCGAGCAGCGAGGGCAGGTAGAACGCCGACCGGTAGAACGCCAGCCCGCGCAGTCCTCGGTCCAGCAGCATCGCCAGCCCCAGCGCGCAGGCCAGCTGGACCGGCACCGAGACCACCACGTACACGAACGTCACCCGCAGTGCGTGGTGCAGCCGCTCGTCGGACAGCATCCGGGTGAAGTTGTCCACACCGTTGAACTCCGGCGGCTGGATCAGGTTGTAGTCGGTGAAACCCAGCAGCAGCGACGCTGCCACCGGCCCCAAGGTGATCAGGAACAGCCCGCCGAACCACGGCAGCAGGAACACCAACGCTGTTCGGTTGTCCTTTTTACGGGGTGAGCCGCGGGTGCTTCCCCGGATGGTCCGCAGTTCGCCGAGCGCGCTCATCCGCCCCTCCGCACATGACTGATCAGCCCGGCGGGATGCTCTTTGAGCAGCCGGGAAAACGTATTCCACACAATGCACCCCGGCCTTCGGCCCGTCAAGGTTCCCAAGGGATCACTGCGGGATTTCGTGGGTCCGCGGCGGCATGCGACGGGCGCCCGCCAGGGCGGATGGAGCATGTCGATACCCGCCGGCCGCTACCGGCCGGAGCCTCTGGCTTGGGTCAGACGCGTGAGCGGGTGCTGTCTCGCAGGACGAGCGCGCCGTGTTCGGTCGTTCGGCGAGGTTCGTCGTGGTCGCCGAGTGCGAGGCGGATGGCGTCCTGGCCGATACGGGCCAGCGGGACCGCCACAGTGGTCAGCCGGGGCGTCACGTCGGTGGCCAGCGGAATGTCGTCGAAGCCGGTCACCGACACCTCGTCCGGCACCCGGAGGCCGGCGGCGCGCAACGCGGACATCGCGCCGATGGCGATCGCGTCGTTGGCACAGACCAGTGCCTGGGTGTCGAGGGGCCCGTGGGCAAGCAGTCCCGCGACCGCCGCGAAGCCTCCCTCCCGGCTCACGTCGCAGTGCACCAGCCGGATGTCGTCGCTGTCGACGCCGCCGGCGATCAGTCCGTCGGTGAAGCCGACCGCACGGTCGCTGACGTTGGCCCGGTCGGCGGCACCGGCCACGATCGTCACCCGGCGGTGACCGGCCTTCGCCAAGTAGCTGCCGACCGGCGCCGCGCTGGCCCGGTTGTCCACGCTGATCGCGTCGAACGGCATGTCGGTGTCGCCGAAGATGACCACCCGGCCCCCGTCGCGCTGGTAGGCCAGCAGCTCGCGCAGCAGCCGACCCTGCAGCAGGTCCGTGTCGAGCCGGCTCGAGGTGAGCACCAGCGCGCGGGGGCGCATCGCGCACATCAGCCGCACCGTCTCCAGTTGCCGCGACGGGGTGCCCCCGGTCGAGGCGACCGTGACGAACGCGTCCACGCTGCGGGCCTCCCGCTCCATCGCGGCCAGTACCAGGCTGATAGAGGCGGTGGTCAGGTCGTCTGCGACCAGAGCGATCGAGTCGCTGGCCCGGCGCATCGCGCGGGCCGACGCATCGGCGGTATAACGCAGCGCGGCGGCCGCGGCGAGGACCTTCTCGGCGTACTCGGGGGCGACCGTGCGGGTACTCCCGTTCAAGACCCGGGATGCGGTGGACAGTGACACGCCAGCGGCGGCCGCCACGTCGTGCAACGTGACGGTGGGTCTGGCTGGATGCGGCACGTGTTTCCTCCCGGTACAACCGAACCGTCGGCCGCCGATGCCGGTGCGCCGACGATACCCGAATCGAGGTCGGGGGCAGGATCAGCGTGGCGGGGTGCTGTCCCGCAGGACCACGCTCGTCGGGACCGGCAGGACGCGTGCGCTGCGGTCGTCGTCGAGCGCGAGTTGCATCGCGGTGACGCCGATCTGGTGCAGCGGGACGGCGACCGTACTCAGCGCCGGATCGAGGTCGACGCACCAGCTGATGTCATCGAACCCGGCGACCCCCACGTCGCGACCGGGGACGAGTCCCGCGTCCCGGATCGCCGTCATGGCGCCGATCGCCATCACGTCGTTCATCGCCACGAGGCAGTCGACCGCGAGGGGGCCGTCAGCCAGCAGCTCCCGCGTCGCGTCGTACCCACCGACACGGGCGAATCCGGTCTCCACGACCACCGGTTCCGGTACGTCGAGCGCAGCCAGCCCGGCCAGAAACCCGGCACACCGGTCCCGCGAGGTACGGATCACCCGCGGCCCGCACAACACCCCGAACCGGCGGTAGCCTCGGCCGACCAGCGCCTGCGCCAGAGCGCAGGCCCCACCGCCGTTGTCGATCGCGACGGTCGGGAACGGCAACCCTTCCTGACTGACCAGGACCACCCGACCGCCGGCCGCCTGGTAGGCCTCCAACTCCTCGGTGAGCCCGCCGTCCGTCCTTGAGCCCTCTATGCGGCTGCCCGCGATGATGATCACCCGGGGGCGCTGTCCCCGAAGCGTCCGCACGATCTGCAGCTCACGTTCCGGGGAACGGTCCGCAACCGCGACCGTCGGGATCAGCCGCTGCGCCTGCGCCGCCGCGATCACACCGGCCGCGATCGACGAGAAGTACGGATCGTCGACGTCACTGACCACCAACGCCGCCGTCCGCGTCGAACCCAGCGCAATCGCCTGCGCGGACAAATGCGGCTGGTAGCCGACCCGCTCGGCGGCGGCCAACACCCGGGAGATGTACTCCGGCTTGACGTTGCGGGTGCTGCTGCCGTTGAACGCCCGCGACGCCGTGGCGACCGACACCCCCGCCTCGCGGGCGACATCGTGCAACGTCGGCCCGCTCTTGCGCCTGCCCCGCCGGCCCGCCGCCCCGTCCATGCCGGGCATTGTGCCACCGCCACCAGCACCATCGTCACGACACCGCCGGCACGAATCGAGAGGCTTGACTGCACGAACCAATCGTGTTGGAATACGTTTTCCAGGGCGTAACACGGGACATCGACGGCGGGAGCGGCGGGCTCCCGACGGTCCCGCACACTCCGCCCCGACCCGACGGCACCGGATGGACCAGTCGACAAGACGGTCGTGCCGAATCCCACGAGCGGCGCCGCCACCGCGCGGACGCTTCCACACCCCAAGACCGTTGGGAGCGTACGAACATGCCCCGACCACCACCGCGACGTCGATCCACGCCCGAACACCGGACCAGAGGCGACCGGCCGTCGCCGCGAGTTGTCCGACGCCCTAGCCGACCAACCGCGTCCCATCCCTCGCGCGGTGTCGTCATGCCATGCACCGCCATCACACCCACCCGCACCCGCAGCCGAACAGAGGACCAACAGTCATGAAGATCGCAATCTCGGACAACAGACGCCTGCGACGACTCGCCGTCCTGTGCGTCCTCCTGGCCTCGGTGGCGCTCGTCTCCGGACGCACCGCCGAACCGGCCCAAGCGGCCGAGGTACCCCCGAACCCCCTGGAGAAGCCCGGCTGGATCCTCGACCGCCACGACGAGTTCAACGGCAGCCTCGACACCAACCTGTGGATCACCAGATACCTGGAGTCGAGGACCACCGAAACCCGGTCCCGGGCCTGGTACGGCTTCCGCAACAACGCGCTCGTGCTGCGCATCGACAACAACCAGCCGACGTACTACACCGACAACCCGATGAAGGTCTCCAGCATCCAGACCGGCCAGAGGACCGGCCTGCACAAGACTTCCCCGCAGAACCACACGATACCGACGCTCATGAAGTACACACCCAGGTACGGCTACTTCGAGATCCGCGCCAAAACCTCCGCCAGAAGCGGCCTGCACGCCGCGTTCTGGACGGTCGGTCGACAGGACACGGCGAGCCAGAACAGCGAGATCGACATCATGGAGGACCCCGGACCCAACTCCGGCAGCTTCCTGTTCAACCTGCACAAGTGGTCCGACCCGAACGTCGCCGAGTCCAGCAACACCATCAACACCGGCTTCAACATCAACACCGAGATGCACATCTACGCGCTGGAGTGGTCACCCACCCAGGTCAAGCTGTACGTGGACAACGTGCTCAAGAAGACCATCAACTCCTCGCCCGCCTACAACATGGTGTTCCTGCTGAGCATCTACGAGAACGCCGGCTGGACCGGAACCGTGGACCCCTCCGACACACGCCCGAAGGAGTTCGTCATCGACTACTTCCGCGCCTACCGCCGATAGCGGGACACGCCGCTGACAGCGGCCGGCACCGATCGGCGGCCGAAAAGGAGGGTCGGTGAAGGTGCGTACTTCTAAAGCGCACCTCCACCTATTCCGCTTCGGCTTCGGTCGCTCATGCCTCCGCGCTGACGGCCTCAATGAGGCTCCGGACGAATGCCGAAGGGGTCTAACTGCTCACCACTCCTACACCGAAGGAGGCGACGACGTGCCGATCACGCGTCGAAGGAAAAGGGCACATTCCATGGGCCTCGGCGGTCCGCCTGCGCGAACCGGGCGACCGCAGCTCGTTGTGTCCGTAGTTGTTTCGATTGCGGCGACCCTGATAGTGGTAGCTCCGGCGCAGCCAGCGGCGGCCGCGACGTTGAGCCTGTCATCCGGAAGCTTCAACGTTCAGGTGGAGAGCACCACGGGTGGTGTCTACCAGCTGTCCAACCCGTCCGATCCGTTCCGGACGAACTACGTCATCAACCCGACGTCGCGACCAGCGTTCAACATCAACGACTCTCGGTGGCTGGGAGACATGGTGTTCAGCGCCAGAAAGGGCGCCGCCACGACCTCCACCTCGATGAACACGGCCCTGTCCGACGACATCCGCACCGTGACGAGCGGCACCAACAACATCACGGTGGCGTACTCCGGCACCGCGGCGCACACCAATGGCATCAACGGTTTCGGCCTCACCGAGTCTTACTCCCTGGGCGGCACCTCGAACAGCCAGCTGAACTGGACGATCAGGATCCGGAACACATCCACCACCCCAATCGAGTTCCGAGACATCGGCTTTCCGCTCCTGATGGACGGATACTGGAAGAGCAACGACCAGACCGCGATCTACGAGCAGAACGTCGGACGTCACTCATTCGTTGCCGACGACGGCTCGTACATCTACTGGCAGCGCCCGAACGGCATCGGCCCCTTCCTGGTGATGACTCCACAAGACGGGACGTCGCTGGAATTCAAGGACAAGGCCAGGGCAGGCGAGGGCCCGTTCGGCGAGTCCGACCCTGCATGGGAAGGTCTGGTGGAGTACTTCATCCACTCCAAGGATATTTCCGTGGCCCGGTCGACGAAGTCGGCCGCGTACCTGCCATCCACGTCGCTGACGCTGGCGGCTGGTGCGGAGAAAACCTACGGCTTCACGTTCCAGTGGGCCTCGAACTACGCAGACCTGCAAAACGTGCTGTACAACGCCGGGGTGGTGGACGCGGTCTCGCTGCCCGGCATGGTTGTGCCCACCGACACCAAGGCGAGGCTCGCCGTGCGGGCCAGGGCCGGCATCACCAGCGTCGTGGGACAGCCCGGCAAGAACATCACCGTGACCCCGCGTGGAACGATGAACGGATACTCGATCTACGACGTCACCCTGCCAACGCTCGGCGCCAACGACGTCATCGTCAACTACGGCGCGAGCAGGCAGTCGGTCCTGCAGTACTACGCGATACAGCCGGTCGAGGCGCTGATCGCCTCGCGCAGCAACTTCATCACCACGAAGCAGCAGGCGAGAACCACCCGTGGTTACAACGGTGCGTTCCTGCAATGGAGTATGAGCACCCACAAGCTGATCACCTGGGACGACTACCCGGGCGGCGGGTGGAAGGAATGGATGGCCGGCGGCTCAGACGACCTCGGTCTAGCACCCGCGGCCTTCGTCTCGGAGAAGAACGTCACGGCACCGATACAAAGCCAGGTTTCGGCCGTCGACTACTACATCACCAACTTCCTCCACGGCTATCTGCAGTCCAAGACCGCGAACGGCCAACGTACCTACGAGGTCTATCGCTGGTACGACGGGCAGGACGGCACACCCCGGGACCAAGGGGTCTGGCGCGTCTACAACTACGTACACATTGCGAACACCTACTACAACATGTACCGGGTCGCCAAGTCCTACCCGACGATGCGGACCACTTTCACGGCAGCTCAGTACCTCGACATGAGCTACCGGACACTGGAAGCGATGTTTACCAAGATTCCGGCGAACAACCCGCTCGGCGACTCCGCGAACACCCATGGCTTGATGGGCGAGTCGACGTACCCGGAAATTCTGGCCGCCCTGCGGACCGAAGGTCAGACTGCCAGCGCGACGCGGCTGGAGAGCTTCATCAGGGTCAAGCGCGACCGGATGTTCGCGCAGGCGTACCCGTTCGCCTCGGAGATGAGCATCGACACGACGGGCTTTGAGACCACGTACACGCTGGCGAAGATGTACGGCAACACCGCAATGGCCAACAAGGCCATGTCAGCGTCGATGGCCAGCCGCGGCACCCAACCGTTGTGGTACTTCTACGGCTCGGACAACCGGCACATGGGTGAGTCCTGGTGGAATCTCGGCTACGAGACCCAACTGGGCGCCTGGCAGCAGCAGGATTACATGCTCACCTACGGCGGCACCAGCGGCCCGGAGTTCAGCCAGGTCATGAGGGTGACGAACGGGGCATACGTGGCCGGCTGGGCGAACATCAACTCCGGTCAGATCAGCTCCAATTCGGCCGACATCGGTGCCGCCTCCTGGCAGTACCAGAGCGAGAAAGGCACGTCCGAATACAGCCACATTCCCAACCTCAACGGCTGGTGGGCATGGTCGGGCGAGGCGGACCTCGGCTTCTGGGGCGGGATTCGGACGGCATCGGTCAACATCGTCAACGACAGCATCGTGGGCCTGTACGGCTACGGTGGCGATGTTGCCTTGGCCAACGGCTACTACACCGTCACGCCGAAGGACGGAGTCCGCTCGCGGCTGACGATGTACAACAAGAACAAATTCACCGTGGAGATCCAAAAGGCGCGATACACCCGAGCGGTGGTCGCGGACTCGCTCACCGACATCCGGATAACACTGCAGAACGTGACGGCCAGCACCTACGCCCCGCGGATCACCTTTCGCAACCTGCCGACCGGCACCTACCAGGTGTCGGTGCCCGGCGCCGCGACCAGACAGCTCACCACCAACGGCAGCAGCGTCACCTTCGATCTGACCAGCCTCACCGGCACGGGACAGGTGCTGAGCGTGGTGAAGATCTAGGGCGACCACCCGACTCGATCGCCCTGCGGCGGTGGCGTACCCATCACGCCGGAGGCGGCAGCTCGGGCAGGGTCACTCGTCCTCGGGCCCGAGGTTCGGTCCAAACACCGAGTCGGTCTGCCCCAGGCCAGAACACTGTAGGTCTCGTCCTCGTCCTCTAGCGGCTCGACCCTGGATGAGCAGGGAGGAGGTCACAGCAGTGGCTCCGCCCTGGGCGGAGCGAGCGGTGAACTCTTTTGAACGTTTGCGTCGTTGCGTGTTCGTATTGTTGCGACGCCATGCGCAGATCTATTACAGATGTTACATCGATGAAACCTGTCGGCTGAGCGCGACTAGCAGCGCACGGGCCGTTGGCTTGGTTGGTAGGCAAGTCCTGCCTCAATTCGCCAAGCGCACGGTATTCCCGTACGTCGCCTTGGCCGTCTGAGCGGAAGGTACGCCGAATGATGAAGCGATTCTCAGGAGGATCGGCATGAAAAAAGCGTCTGCCATCTTCACGGTGATCCTCGGCCTCCTCGCGGTCGGCCAGCCGGCCCAGGCCGCGCCCGTGACCCGGTATCCCGGCACGGTGTGGCACGACACCTCGGGGAACGTCATCCAGGCCCACGGCGGCGGCATCACCAAGGTCGGAAACACGTATTACTGGCTGGGCGAGGACAAGACCAACGGCTCACCGTTCCAGAACATCAAGTGCTACTCCTCGACCGACTTCAAGAACTGGGTCTTCGTCCGTAACGTGCTGACCCGGCAGTCCAGCGGCGACCTCGGACCCAACCGGATCGTTGAGCGACCCCACGTGATCTACAACAGCAGCACGTCCATGTACGTGATGTACATGCACATCGACAACACCAACTACTCCGAGCGGAAAGCCGGCGTGGCCACCAGCAGCAGCGTCTGCGGCGCCTACACCTACCGGGGCAGCTTCAAGCCGGCCGGCCACGACAGCCTCGACGACACCCTGTTCCTCGACGGCAGCACCGGCTACCTCATCAGCGAGGACCGCACCAACCAGGCCCTGCAGATCTACCGGCTGTCGCCGGACTTCCTCAGCGTGTCCGCCCTGGTGAAGACCCTGCCGCAGTACGAGTCACCGGCCATGGTCAAGATCGGTGGTATCTACTACCTCTTCGGGTCACACCTGACCGGCTGGTCCACCAACGACAACCAGTACGCCACCGCGACATCGATCACGGGCACCTGGTCGTCCTGGCGCAGCTTCGCCCCGTCCGGGACCAACACCTGCAACTCGCAGACGACCTGGATCCAGCCGGTCGCCGGCTCCAGCCGGACCAGCTACATCTTCATGGGCGACCGGTGGAACTCGGGCAACCTCACCGACTCGCGTTACCAGTGGCAGCCGCTGACCATCAGCGGCACGACTGCCTCGATCACCTGCCGTGACTCATGGACCATCGACACCGCGACCGGCGTCACCGGATAACCGTCGCCACGGGTGCTCAGTATGGGCGCTCGACCGGCATCGCACGACGAGCTTCCGCGACCCGGCGGTCCTGGTAAACGGACCCGCAACACTCTTCCTTCGGTTCCGATACCTCATTATTAGGTGGTGACTCCATGGGCCGTAAGAACTTTCGCCCCCTGGCCGTCGTGCTCAGCCTGAGCCTGCTCGGTGGCCTGTTCCATCAGCTGCCGGCCCAGGCCGCGAACAAGAATCCCGTGATCAAGGGCCTGTACGCCGATCCGAACATCGCCGTCTTCAACGGGCGCTACTACGTCTATCCCACCACGGACGGCTTCGCCGGCTGGAGCAGCAGCAAGTTCACGGCGTTCTCCTCCACCGACCTGGTCAACTGGACCAACCACGGCACGATCCTGGACCTGGGACCGGGGGTCAGCTGGGCCGACAGCCGCGCCTGGGCCCCTGCCATAGCCCAGAAGAACGGCACCTATTACTACTACTTCAGCGCCGACACCAACATCGGGGTGGCTACCTCCAGCAGCCCGACCGGGCCGTTCAAGGATGCCCTGGGCAGGCCGCTGGTCAAGGCGGGGCAATACAGTGGCCAGGCGATCGACCCGGCCGTCTTCACCGACACCAACGGCACGTCGTACCTGTACTGGGGTCAGGGCACCGGGCACGTGGCGCAGCTCAACTCGAACATGACCTCTTTCAGCGGTACGGTGCGCGACTTCAAGCCCAGCGGCTACAACGAGGCTCCGCTCGTCATCAAGCGCAACTCGACGTATTACCTCCTGTGGTCGGAGAACGACACCCGTAGCGACAACTACCAGGTCGCCTACGCCACCGGCTCGTCACCGACCGGGCCGTGGACCAAGCGGGGTGTGATCCTGCAGAAGAACACCTCCCTGGGCATCCTGGGCACCGGGCACCAATCGGTCGTCAAGGCTCCGAACTCCGACACGTGGTACATCGCCTACCACCGATTCCGGGTCCCGGGCGGCGACGGAACCCACCGGGAGACCTGCGTCGACCAACTGAGGTTCAACTCCGACGGCACCATCCAGAAGGTATCGCCGACGCTCTGACCAGGCAACGTCTGAGCAGATGCCCTGAGAGCTGCCGGGAGGGCCCCGGCGTTGCCCGCTCGGTCTCTCCGACCAGGCGGCAACCAGGACCGGCGCTACACCCGCATTGGCCGCCCAGCTCGTGACCGGAGCGAGTCTCGACTGGGCCGATCACAGGAGAGTCAGTTGACGGAAAAGGTTCCCGCCGCGCCGCGGCGATGGCTGGTCACGGCGGTCGGCGCCGTCCTTGCACTGCTGGCCGGGCTGGTCCAGGCACACCCGGCGTCCGCGGCCACGACCCTGATCTACGCCACGTTCAAGGGTGACGGCGCCGCGGACCAGGAGCTGTGGATCTACCAGTCGACCAACGGCGGCACCAACTACAGCGTCCTGTACGACACGAACTTCCGCGGCCCGACCGGCGTGCTGCGTGACCCGAGCATCATCAAGCGGGACGGCACCTACTACATCGCCTCCACCGTGCAGTCGTGGACCACGAACTCAGGCTATTTTCACATCGCCTCCAGTACCAACCTGCGCGACTGGACAACCATCGCCCGGGTCAACTCGGGTGTCGCGAACACCAGGTTCACCTGGGCGCCGGAGTTCTACCTCGAGGGCAACACCGTCCGGATCATCGCCAGCGTCAGCCAGACCACCTGCGCGAGCGACTGCTTCAAGCCGTACGTCTACACCGCGCAGAATTCCGGCCTGACGTCCTGGGGTGGGCCGACGGTGATGGGCGGTATCACGGGTAACCACATCGACACCTTCCTGGTCAGGTCGGGCAGCACGTACCACGCCTTCACCAAGGCGGGCAACGCGAACATCGAGCTCTGGACGTCCACCTCACTGACCAGCGGATATGCCAAACGCAAGAACCTATACAGCGGCAATTTCGAGGGCCAGTCACTGATGCGGATGGACAACGGCAACTGGCGGATGTACGCCGACCGGTACACCAACGGCGGCATCTACACCGCCACCAGCTCCGACCTCGTCAACTGGAGTAGCCTGACCGGCCCGATCACCTGCTCCGGCTGCCGCCATGGCACCGCCATCCCCAAGTGACACCCCGCCATTTACCGCGACGCACCGCGCATAATCTGTCACGAGCGCTAACCCAACACCGCACGGAAATGCAGCGACACGCGCAACGCGCAACGCAGCGGTAGCAAATCCCTGATGCCAGGCGCCCCGATTCCTCGTCGCCGCGCCGTAGAACATGGCGATCAGAGGCAGGATGAGCCCGAAGACCGAGGACCCGAGGTAGCCGGCGGCGGAGGTCAGATCGTCGAGGCGGAACGCTTCGCACATCGGCGGCGTCGATCGGCAGTGCTTTGGGGCCGCCCGTAGCTTCCAGCGGAAACAACGCTAAGGCCGCTGCTCCGGGAGGGACGATGGCGGAACTGGCAGCCATCGGCTTGACCGTGGTGAGGCCTGTGGGGTCAGCGTCGTGCCTGTGCCTGTGCTTGCCGTTGGCCGATGGCGAGGTGTGGTGCCGCGCCAACATCGGATGGCGGCTCGCCGTCCGGTTGCAGCGCCCGGTAGAGAGTGGACCGTCCCACACCCAGATGTGCGGCAATCGCTGTCACGGACTCGCCTCGTGCCTGCCGGGCTCGGGCGATGTCGAGTTGGTCGGGCGTAATGGCGATCGGTCGGCCGCCGCGGCGGCCGGCGGCGGCCGCTGCTCGAAGCCCGTCGAGGGTGCGTTCGCGGATCAGCTCGCGTTCCAGCTCGGCGGCCAGTGCCGCGACGGCGAACAGGAGTCGGTCGGCGATGGTGGCGCCGTGCGGGCGGTGCACTCCGGTGCACACCCCGGTCAGGATCTCCAGCACGATACCCCGGGCGTGAAGCTCGTCCTCGATGAGGACCAGCAGGTCCTTCATCGACCGGGCGACCCTGTCCGGCTTGTAAATCACCAACGTGTCGCCGGGCTGCAATCGCTGCAGGGCGGCGCGCAGCTTCGGCCGCTCCGCGCGGGTACTGGCCGTTTCGACCACTACCTCCCGGCGGTGGGCGGCGGCCAGTGCGTCGAGCTGCGCCTGGTGGTCCTAGCCGCGGGTCGACACCCGCGCATACCCGACCCGGATCCGGTGGTGCGGCTGCGCGGAGGCCGGCGCGACGGCGGAGGGGGTCATCATGCCGGACATCGTCTCGGAAACGTCCCGCAACCTCGGTGTCGACACACCGGTTCCGGGACGGGTTTCGGGACTTGGCGACCTGAGGGACTGCCGACGGCTGCGGCCAGTAGTGGATCATCCCGGAAACGAGCGTTATCGGGACGTGTCCGCGTCGCTGGCAGGTGGATGGGATGCCTGGCGGCCTCAGGTGGCTGCCGGACGGCGGTGCACGGCGCTGTGCCTGCTGTTGACGGCGAGGGGGTACGACCGTAGTTGCAGCGGGCGCGTCATCGCGGACGCGGCCAGTCGCGATCAGGTCGCCACGGGCCGGGCGTCAACAGCACCGAACCCTTGACCGCGCGAGAGCCGTGGTCACCGCCCGGTGTGTAGGCGGGTGGCTACCTCGGTTGCTGCGCGCTGGCCGGACAGGATGGCGCCGTTCATGCTGCCGGAGGTGTCGTCGGCTGTCTCGGTACCGGCCCAGTGCACGAGTCCGACCGGTTCCCGCAGCAGGTGTCCGAAGGTGGTCCACGCCTTCGGTGCGACTGCCGGGTTCGGTCCTCCGGGTGCGAATGTGTCGTTGCCCCAGGAGAAGTCGGTGTAGTCGATGGTGTCGCGTGCGGGCTCGCCGTAGAGGTGGATGAGGTGGTTGACGACGCGGCGGCAGCGCTCGCGCCGGTCGTAGGCGTCGAAGCCGCGGGCGTCACAGAACACCATGAGGATGCCGGGGCCGTCGGCGTGCGGGCTGACATCGAAGGTGAGGAAGACGGTTTCGTCGTCGGACATCGCTGTTCCTGAGAGGCTGCCGTCTCGCCAGAAGGGGCGGTTGTAGGCGACGAAGGCCTTGCTGAGCGCTCCCAGCCGCCAGCTGCGGGAGAGGCCGTAGTGGTGCTGCGGGAGTGCCGGTGTGAACTCGATCGTCGAGCGGTGGGCCGGCGTCGCCGTGACGATGAC
The DNA here is from genome assembly GCF_003030345.1 of Plantactinospora sp. BC1. Classification (NCBI taxonomy): domain Bacteria; kingdom Bacillati; phylum Actinomycetota; class Actinomycetes; order Micromonosporales; family Micromonosporaceae; genus Plantactinospora; species Plantactinospora sp. BC1. The sequence goes on along the minus strand of NZ_CP028158.1, from coordinate 6,782,719 downwards.
GTACCGGGCTTCGATGATGTGCTTGCTGGTCTCGACCGTGACGCGTTCACCGTCGGTGGTGATGCGTTCGGCGGGGGCGCCTACCAGCACACGGGCGCCTAGCGTGTCGGCGAGCTTCTCGACGAGCGTTGAGGCGGTGCCCAACATCCGGTCTTGCTGGTCACCGCCTTCGACGGCGAGCATGTGCTCGATGCCGCCGAGGTTCTTGATGTATCGCAGCACGTTGAACAGGGACACGTCGCCGACGGGGGCGCCCCAGTGCACCAGGCTGAAGATGTTCATGAACTTCCGGGTGTTCTTCAATGCGTAGGTTGCCGTCAGCCATTCCCCGAACGACATGGAGTCGAGGCGTGCGGCGTGGGGGTGTTCCCAGGGGGAGGAGACGGGAAGGTCGTCGACCATTTTCTGCAGCTTGCTGGTGATTCGCCAGAGGTCGAGCATCACCCAGGGTGCCAGGGCGGTGATGCTTTCGAGCCTGCGCCTGCCACCGAAGGAAATGATGCCCTTCCCTTGGTGGAACTGGGGCACGAACTCGCAGCCGAAGCGGCTTGCGAGATCGCGGACGGCGGTGTGGCCCGGCGCCACCCAGGTCGCGCCGGCATCGACGGGGACGCCCGCAACCTCGGTCCTGCGGATCCTTCCGCCAACGCGGTCGCGTCCTTCGATGACGACGACGTCATGGCCCGCGCGGGCGAGTTGATCTGCCGCCGTCAGCCCGGCGAGCCCGGCACCGACGACGACGACATCAACGGATCGGGTGTTGGCACTGTCCATGGTCGTGCTCCGTTTCCAAAGGTAGAGGTGCTCAGCGATCAGATCCGTCGGGCGCTGGTTCGGCCAGTTCGAGCAGCGCGGCGCGGGTCAAGGCGAGTTCGTCGTCGGTGATGTAGGAGACGTCTGACGCGATGGCGGCGGCGACGCCTTCGGCGGCGAAGCGGACGGTGTGGGTCCGGCTGGCAGATAGCCCGTCTCTGAGCAGGGCGGTGCGCCACCATTCGGCGTCGGCGCGCAGCAGTTCGGCGATCTCGGGGATTTCCTCGATGCCGGCCCAGTGGGTGAAGGGGGCGAAGGTTCGGATGGCTTCTTCGCTGCCACCGCAGAGTGCGCGGACGTAGCCGCGCAGCAGCTTCCCGGCACGGTTCTCGGCGATATCGGTGTGGTCCATGACCTCGCTGCGGAAGCGGGCGATGGCGTGCTCGACCACGGCGGCCAGCAGTGCCTCCCGGTTGGGGAAGTGGTAGAGGACCCCGCCTTTGGAGATGTCGGCGGCGGCGGCGACGTCGGCGATGCTGAACCGCATGCCGCGCTCCTGCAGCAGCTGTCCGGTTGCGGTGAGGACGGCCTGGCGGGTGCGTTCGCGGTCGCGGGTGGCGGGTCGTTTAGTGGTGTCGGTCATGCGGGAGGTCCACTTCCTTGGTCGAGGGGATAACGCGCCACGCGACGGCGGACGCCACCAGCAGGAGCGCCGCGGCGATCAGCGAGGTGATCTGCATGCTCTCGGTGAAGGCGTGTTGCGCGGCGTTCACGAGGGAAGCCAGCTCGTCGCCGGTCTGTGCCGCGATTGCGGCGCCGGTGGCGACGGAGTCCTGGAAGGCGCTGTGGACGTCTCCCGGTAGTCCGGTTGGCAGATCGAGGTTGGCTCGGTACAGCGCGTTGTGCAGCGATCCGAGCACGGCGATGCCGAGGGCGACTCCGAGTTCGTAGGCGGTCTCGGACACCGACGACGCAGCTCCCGCCCGTTCCTTGGGTACAGCGCCAACAACGGCGTCGGTGGACAACGTCATGCTCAGGCCCGCGCCGAGACCGCAGATGGCCAATGCGATGCACAGCAGCCAGTAGTCCAGCGCATTCTCGGCGGCAGCCAGCAGCGCAAGCCCGGACGCCGAAGCGATCATCGATACCGCGATCGCGCGTCCGCGACCCAGCCGGGCGAGCACGGTGGCCGCGATCGCGATGACGAGCATCGCCGCGATGGTGGCGGGTAGCTCTACCAGGCCGGCCTGCAACGGGCCGAGGCCTCGCACGAGTTGCAGGTATTGCGAGAAGAAGAACAGCAGCCCGACGAAGGCGAAGACCGCGATCGTCTCCGCCGCGACCGCCCCGGCGAATGCGGGGACCCGGAACAGGGAGATGTCCACCAGCGGGTGCTCGAGCCGGCGTTGCCGGCGCACGAACAATGCACCCGCCGCGAGGCCGACCACCGTCGTGACGGCGACGGACAGGTCGAGACCGGCGCTGGCAGCATGCTTGATCGCGTACACGATCGCCACGATCATCACCACTGAAAGCGCTGCCGAGGCCACGTCGAGGCTCTTACCCAGCGGGCTCTTCGACTCGGGCAGCAGCGCGATCCCGCATACCACGACGAGCAGCATCACCGGCACGTTGATCAAGAACACCGAGCCCCACCAGAAGTTCTCCAGCAGCACCCCACCCACGAGCGGGCCCACGGCGGCGCCGCCGGTCGCGCCGGCCGCCCACACCGCAATCGCGCTCGCCCGCTGCCGCGGGTTCTCGAACATGTTGCGCAGGATCGACAGGGTCGACGGCATGATCGTCGCCCCGAACAGGCCGAGCAGCGCTCGCGCGAGGATCAGCATCTCCGCATTCGGCGCGAACGCGGCGGCCATCGAGGCCAGCCCGAACCCGACCGAGCCGATCAGCAGCAGCCTCTTGCGCCCGATCCGATCGGCAAGGTTGCCCATCGTCACCAGCAGCCCGGCAAGCATGAACGAGTAGATGTCGCCGGTCCACAGCACCTGGGTCGAGGTGGGCATCAGGTCAGCGGTCAGCGCCGGGATCGCCAGCACGAGCACTGTGCCGTCGACCGCCAGCAGCACGACGGCGAGCGTGAGAACGACCAGGGACAGCCATTCACGCCGACCGGCGCGCCCTCGGGTGGAAGTTACGGTCATGGGAGAGGACTATACCGCCCGAACTGTTCAACTGACCAGGTGGTCAGTTAAATTGCGGCGCTTGTGCTGGTGGTCGACGCCACCATCGCACGCCAGCCCTGTACCTGCCGAAAATGTCATCCGGGCAGGTCAGGCCGCATGTGCCGGCGAGCGGTCAGATCCCGGTGCCAGCGCTGCGGCGGTGGTCAACGAGTACGTGCAGCACTTCAACGACCACCGCCCACATCAGGGCCTGCAACAGTTGCCGCCCAACCGTGACCCGACTGTCGTCATCCCGATGGATGGCCCCGTACGGCGCCGACGACGGCTTGGTGGCGTGGTCAACGAGTACCATCGGGCAGCCTGACCAGATCTTCAAAAGACCAGGCCACAGCCGTGAACAGGATTTGAAACGGTACAGGATCGACGACTATTGGCGTTTTGTGCGGGTTCGCCCCTAGGATAAGGTCGTAAGTCAAGCAACTGCGGTTGGCATGACGAAGCGGAGTTGGCTTGAGTAAGCAGGCGTTTGCTGCGGTAGAGAAGTCGTTCGCCGCTGAGACCGCGAGCGCATTCGGGTTCCTGGCCAGCGAGTTCGGTTTGGCCGGTCCGGAACTTCAGGGACTCGTGCTGCCGGTGGTTGCGTTTGTTGGCCGAGGCGTTCGATATCGAATCATGCTCGATTCCGATGACAAGATCGTGATGACGCGTATAGAAATAGATCTCGATCCCAAGAGGCTCGTCGCTGAGCTAGAGAACCTAGTGCGGGCCGCTGGACTCGGCGCACGTAACCTCGTTGCTCACAGTGCCCCCACGCTTAATGGCCTGCGACATTCGCTGGAATCGCAAGCCACATACGTTAGGCTACTTCAGCCGCACATGAGATCGGAGAACGTCGTTGAGTTGATGCGAACGGCGAATGCTCGGGAGTGGAATGTTCGGTAGCTACAGTCATGCGTACCGCCACTTGATCGGCTGAATAGAGCGGCATGCTTTTCGTGAGGCGAGATACGTCGGCGTCACAACGATCCGAGGTTGCCTATCGTGACCTTGCGGGCGCAGCGTGTGTCGAGGGGCGTGGAGGTGCGGTGGTGTTGCCGTCACGGTTGCCGTCAAGGGATTGGCGCCAATGTAAATCTATCGATGGACGTCAAGCGCTGGGTGAGTGTGGGAATGGCTGCCGTCCTGTGGCGTGTCGCGTAGCGGCGCGGCGTCGATCATCGAAGTTGGGGCATGGTTGTACCGCAAGCGATCGTTTTGCAGCATCGCCTGGCGACTGGCCCTGTTTGCTGGAGTTGGGGGCAGGTTGGCTGGCGTGCGCGCGTGGCCGTAGGCCGTAGGCCGTAGCCCGTGCGCGCGGCTCGGCGTCGGTCGGGCCGTCTTGATCCTGTAGAGCAGTTTTGAGCCAGTCGGATCTTGGTCGAGGGCCCTGGTTCGGCTGGCTTACTGCTTCGGTGCGCGGTTGCTGCGCGAGCGCTTGGGGGGGAGTATGCCCACCGAAGAAGCTGCCTCCCATAGGTCTTCAGGATCGCTTGGTGCGAGATGAACCTGCCGGGCATGCGCTTGACAGGGGCAGCGCACCTTGTCCCATCTCGTCCGTCTCTCGACGGTGAAGCCGCGTCCTACGAGCGTCGCCAACGCGCTTCTATCCGCGGATCACGGCGGGGTGGGTATTCAGATCTGTTAGTCAAGACACGCACCGTTAAGGGGTATTAATCGTCCTCTTTGACGAGGGTTGCGGTGACTGGTTACGCCCTTTGGATCGCTACGCCAGAATGCCGGAGGACGTGTCGTTGAGCGTCTTGACCGTAACCGGCAGATGCAGGATTCTGTGGGCCTTTTATGGCTATACCGACGGACAGTGTGTGCGATCTGGACGAGTTTAGTCGCGGGAATCGACAGATCGGGCCGGTACCATGCCGCCGGACGATCGCGAGGCGGCAACCGCCGCCGCACGCTCGGGCCGCGGAACCGATTGGTGAGGTGCCGGCGCGGTCGGACCGGAGGACGCCTTGCCGGTCCCTGAAACGAGGCTGTCGACACCGAAGCGCGGCCTGCGCCGACACCAGAACCTACCGACCTTGGCCTCGCAGGACGATGGATGACCTGAGTGCGGTAATGCGGGTGCTCGAGGTGGCTGGGGGGCGGTGATACCACCCCGGGCGGGGGATGGTCGAAACGCGAAAGTTTCCTCTAATCTCCGGCCATGAAGGCATTGGTCAGGCTCGCTGTGGCTGGCATGTTCCTGCTCCTTGGTCTGGCGTCGGCGGCCCCGGCCGCCGCGCACGACGAACGGCAGCCGGTCTATCCGGACGGCACCGGAAGCGTGCCGGCGTACCGCACCGACGGCCCGCGGCTGCTGGTCTGCAAGACCGACGCGGCGGACTTCACCGCCCGGATCGCCGGCTTCCCGGCCGAGCTGCGCACCAGCAACCAGGCGCTGTACGACGAATGCCAGCGCTCCGGCTACCGGCACCTTCAGGACGCGGTGGACGCGGCCCGGCTGCCCGGCACCCGGATCCTGATGCTGCCGGGGGTCTACCGGGAGGAGCCGAGCCTCGCCCCGCCCGCCGGCGCCTGCGCTGAGCTGGACGCCCCCTGGTCCGGCAACCGGCTCTACCAGGTTATGTCCTACGAACAACAGGTGGCCTGCCCGCACGTGCAGAACCTGGTGGCGGTCATCGGCAAGCGGGACCTGCAGATCGAGGGGACCGGCGCCGGTCCGCTGGACGTGATGGTGGACGCGCAGTACCAGAAGCTCAACGCCATCCGGGCTGACCGCGCCAACGGCTTCTACCTGCGCAACCTGACGGCCCAGCGGACCACCTTCAACGCCGTCTACATCCTGGAGACAGACGGTTTCGTCATCGACCGGGCGATCGGCCGGTGGAACGACGAGTACGGGTTCCTCACCTTCGCCGACGACCACGGCCTTTACACCGGCTGCGAGGCGTACGGCAACGGCGACTCCGGTGTCTACCCGGGCGCGGCCTCGAACATCAACGCGGATCGTGGTCACCAGGTCGACCGGTACGCCATCGAAATCACGGGCTGCAAGTCGCACCACAACCTGCTCGGCTATTCGGGGACCGCCGGGGACTCGGTGTGGGCGCACGACAACGAGTTCACGAACAACGCCGCCGGGGTGGCCACCGATTCGGCGTTTCCCGACCACCCCGGCATGCCGCAGAACCACGCGAAGTTCGAGCGCAACGTCATCGGCGACAACAACGAGGACTACTACCGGTACGTCCGGGACGGCACCTGCGCCAAGCCGTACGCCGAGCGGGGTTACGAGGACGGCGTGGTGTGCCCGGCGGTCGGTCTGCCACCCGGCACCGGAGTGATCAACCCGGGTGGCAACTACAACATCTGGCGGGACAACTGGGTGTTCGGCCACGCGTACGCCGGCTTCGTCACCTCGTGGGTGCCCGGCTTCGTCCGGGGCGACACCGGATTCGCGGCCCAGTTCGACACCTCGCACCACAACCGGTACCTCGGTAACCGGCTCGGCGTCCGCCGCGATGGCACGCGGGCACCGAACGGGATGGACTTCTGGTGGGACGGCCAGGGCCGGGGGTCCTGCTGGCAACGCCCGGCGGCCGGCGCCGAGCCGCGGGTGCTGCCGGCTTGCGGCGCCGACGAGATGCCCGCCGGGCTCGGCGTCAACCGCGCGGTCGCCGAGCCCGGCAAGACCCTCAAGCTGTACGTTTGTGCCGACTACTCGCTGTCGGAGCGCCGGATCCCGGCGGGCTGCGACTGGTTCGGGGCGCGTGGGCTGGACCGGATCGAGGTGCGGGCGGCCACCGGCGAGGCGGTGCTGCTGGGCGTGCTAATTCTGGTCCTGTGGGCCCGGCTGGGTCGACGCGATCCACTCTGGACTGCGTCCAGTGCGGTAGCGCTCGCCGGTCTGGTGGTGGGCGTCTTCGGCACCGCGTACGAGGGCACCTGGCTGACCTCCCTTGGCCTGGCGCTACTGGGCGTCGGCTGGCTGGGGGTGGGCTGGTCCCTGCGCCGCACCGGCCGGCGCGGGCTGGGCTGGCTCACCCTGGCGCTCGGCGTGTTCGCTTTGCTCGGCGCCGTCGACCGGGGACTGGTGATGCTGCCAGGCACCCCGGTCGGGCCGGTGTGGCCGCGCATCCTGCTGGAACTGGTCTGGGTGCCGTGGGTCGCCGTCCGGTCGGCACGATCGGTCAGCTCGACGCGGCGCGCACCAGCCGGAGCTGACCGATCTCCGCGGCATTCTTCATGAGTTCGGAGAGTTCACCCCATGCGACCAGGTGGGCGACCGTGAGTTCGGAGTCCTTCGGACTCGAAGATCCGCTTGATGAACCGGGTATGGACGCCACCTGGATCCTCCGTCTGTCCGGGCCGTTGGTCGAAGCTGAGGTGCACCTGTTTTACGGACCGCACGTGGACGTTTCAGCATTCCTGCTCGAACGTCTCGAAGACGGGATGTTCGTCCGGGGGCGAAGACGGCATCACGGGTCAACGGCTGGTCGAGATGCTTGACGGACTCGAACAGGTGAGTCGAGGCGACGCCATCCCGGCCTGGCTGCGCCGACCGTCAGGCCCGTAACCGACGGCCCGCGCGCTATCTGTGGCAGAAGCGGATGGCTGACCGCGCCGTAGTCCATCGGTGCCATCTGTGGCCGCTCATCGACCGGTGGGAAGAGGTCCTCGCCGCTGATTACCAGGCATCCGAACATGTCGCCGAGGACAGTTCGTTGGTGCTCCGTGAGCGGGTTTACGAACACCGCAACGTCGACCCCCGCAGCCCGGGACGCCTGCGCGATTTCGCGGGCTTTGCCGGGGCCAAGCAGTGTCCGCCGTGAGAACGGGGAAGTCATCTTTGCCGCACCGCCGTGCGAGACACCGCGCCGCTGGACGTGCCGGCCCACCACCCGCCCACCATGTGCCTCCACTGAAGCCGCCAGGAAATCGAGCTTTGCGTCGAACTTCTTGTCCTTCGCCGTGAACAGGCCTACCAGCACCACGTCGGCGCCCGCCAGTGTTGAGGTCGGTGGACCGCTTGGATATCGCCTCACGGGGGCATGGTGCCAGACGCCGCGCGCGTATCCGCTCATCGGCATGACAACGCACTCGCCGGGACTGCTGTCGGCGCTGGACGCGGGTGGTGGGGAGCAAGTTGGGAGGAGGTGGGCGCTCCCAATGGCCCCGAACGGCGGTCAACCTGTCTGAGCTGCTCTGATCAGCCCCGCGCTTACCAGGGGCAGTCGTATTCCTGCTGGTCAGAGCGTTGTGGATCATTCCTTGACACGGAAGAGGTCACTGGTTCAAACCCAGTATCGCCCACCAGCTATGTAAGCAGGTCAGACGGCTCGTTACCAGATCATTGGTAACGAGCCGTTTCTTTTCTGCTCCTTACGTTGGGAGCAAACTGGGAGTACATGATCATCTGCGGTGGCCCCGCGACGGCTCAGCTGGACGATCCTCGCCAGAGCCCCGAGGCGTTCGGGCGCGAAGGCGACATCCTCACCGGGACCACAGCATCAAAGCTTGAAGGGTGCCAAAACGAGGTTCCGGTCGCTGACCTGCGGACAGGACGTGATCGTCCTCGACGTCTCCGGTGCCATCATCACACCGGGTTTCGTGGATACCCACCGCCATGCCTGGGAGACGCAGCTGCGGCGGATCATGCCGGACGTCGACGATCTCGGCGGGTACGTCACCACGACCCTGATGGGATACGCGCCGGCCTACCGCCCGCAGGACATGTATGTCGGCACGAAGCTGGCGGCGCTGACAGCCATCGACAGCGGCGTCACCACCATGTTCGACTTCTCGCACAACTCCCGAAGCACCGCCCACTCCGATCAAGCGGTCCAGGCGCTGCTCGACACCGGTATCCGGGGGATACACGCGGCCATGGGACCGCACTTCGGCGACTGGGACAGGCAGTGGCCGGCCGACGTGGCACGGCTGCAGAAGCAGCACGACAGCAAGCTGCTCACCTTCCGCCTGGCCACCCTGCCCACCGGAGAGATCGCCGGCCCGATCTGGCCTTCGGCCCGCGGCTGGCACAGACGGCCCGGGAACTGGGCATCGGCGTCAGCGTCGACGCTGTCTTCGGCACTGCCTCCTCGCAGGCGATCCTGGCCTGGGAGCGCCAGGGCCTGCTCGGCCCGGACGTCACCCTGATTCACTCCACCGGACTGACTTCCGAGGCGTGGCGTGCCATCGGAGACACCGGCACCACCATCGCCCTGGCTCCCACCTCGGACGCGCAGATCGGCTTGGAGACGGCGATTCCCACCGTCGACGAGGCCCTGGGCGCCGGTGTGCGGCCGGGCCTGAGCATCGACGTGGAGGTCGCACTGGCCAGCGACATGTTCACCCAGATGCGCGCGCTGCACGCCATTCAGCGGATGCGGGCGGTCAATGCCGCCTACGGCACCGGCGCCGAGCCCCGGCGCATCAGCACCTTCGACGTGCTCGACTTCGCCACCTTGCAGGGCGCCCGTACCAACGGGCTCGGTGACGTGACCGGATCGCTGACCCCTGGAAGCAGGCCGACCTACTGGTCATCAGGGCGCAGGACACCAACAACATGCCGCTCAACGACGCCGTGGGCACCGTCGTGCCGGGTTCGGATGCCCGCAACGTCGACACGGTCTTCATCGCCGGACAGGTGCGCAAGTGGGCGGGCGACTTGCTGGATGTCGATCTCGCGGCGCTGCGTGACGAGGCCGCCGCGTCCCGTGATCGCATCCTGAACGCCCGCGCCTGAGTTCGCAGCTGCACTGCCACCGTTGGCGCCGATGTAGGGTCACCTGGTCACTCGCGTGCCCCGGCCAGCGCGATCGGTGCGAGCCGGGTGGCAGCGAGAGTCGTCCACACGCTGGTCGCGCCAACCGCTAGGAAGGCTGAGGGGATCGTCAGCCAGACGATCCCCCACGGGGCCACCAGTGTGCCGGCGACTCCACTGATGCCGATCAGGGTGGCCAGTGCCCCGAGCAAGCCCAACAGCAGGCCAGTGACCGTGACGATCGCCGATTCGAGCAGGGCGCTGGCCACCACCTGGCCGCGGCTGTAGCCGGTGAGCCGGGCGACGGCGAACTCGCGGCGGCGTTCCCCGGTGCCAATGACGACCGCGTTGATCACGCCGATCGCGGCGTAGATGGTGGCCATGCCGAGGACCACCTTCATCACGCCGGCGTTGAGGCTGTCCTGCGCGCTGTCGGTGTGCGCGATCCAGTCGTCAAGGGTGAGCACCGGCTGCGGCAGGGTCCTGGCCACAGCCGCGGACTCCGCGCCGGGCTCAAGCCGGACGATGGCCCGCGCGGGACCGAGCGCGGCCGGCGGGACGATGTCTTGCGGCAGCAGGTATTGCGGGCCACCGTTGAGGGTCGGCGGGAGTACGGCCACCACGCGCGCGGTGAGGTCCCGGCCACCGACACGGATCGGCACGCTCGCGCCGAGGTGTCCGCCGGCCGCCGCGACGGTGAGCCCGTGCAGATCGGCGTACGAGCCGGCGAGCAGTGGCAGCCGGTGGGCCTGCTGGTATGCGGCCGGATCCACGGCGAGCGCCTCTACGTCGTCGGTCTCGGTGTCCGTGTCGCCGCCGTAGTGGGTGACGGTGGTGACCCGGATGGTCAGGGCGTACTCCGTCGAGGCGGCGGCGACGCCGGGAGTGCCCGGGGTGACCGGGCCGGCGGCAACCAGGTCACCGCGCAGGTCGGCGGCCAGGCGGTGATGCGCACCGGCGGAGAGGCTGCCGAAGGTGCCGGCCAGCCCGATCAGCAGGGCGACCAGGACCAGCAGGGGCGCGGCGGTGGACGAGCTGCGACGTACGCCGTCACGCAGGTTGGCCCGGGCGAGCCCGCCAACGGTGGTGCGGCCGGCGAGGCTGCCGATGAGGCGGCCGAGCACCGGGACGACGACCGGGCTCAGTGCGCTGAGCCCGAGAGCGAGCGCGACGGTGGCGTTGATCGACAGCGGAATCGCTCCGTTGGGGTTGTCCACGGCCGTTGCGATCGTCATCAGGATGAGGGCGACGACGGTCAGCAGGGCGCCAACCAGCCAGCGGGCGGCGGTCATGACTTTCCCGGCGGCGCCGGTCTCCCGCAGGGCTTCCAGCGGGCGCACGCGGGCAGCGCGTCTTGATGCGGCGAGTACGCCTGCCTCGGCGACGCCGATGCCGATCCCGCTCGAGACCCAGAGCACCCAGCCATGCCAGGCCGCGGCGAACGAATCGGGCAGGAATCCGAGGTGGGTGAGCAGCGCCGTCTGCAGACTCAGCACAATCTGCCCGGCCGGGACGCCGAGGACAGTGCCGACGATGCCGAGTAGCAGTGCCTCGGCGAGCAGCAGCCGCCGGAGCTGGCCGCGGCTGCCGCCGATCAGGCGCAGCAGGGCGAGGTCGCGGCGGCGCTGGGCGATGGTGAAGGCGAACGTCGCGCTGACGACGAAGATCGCCAGGAACACCGACACTCCCAGCGCCAGGCCGAGCACCGCGATCGCTTCGCCGTATCGGCCAGCCGAGGCGACGATCAAGAGCGATGACTGGACGATGGCGACGCCGAGCATGACGGTGATGATGGCGCCGGTGAACAGCTGCCAGCGTTCGCGGAAGGTGGCGATCGAGAGCGTGAGCATCATGCCTCCAGGGCGGCGAGCCGATCGGCGACCTCGTGGACCGAGGGCCGGACGAGGCGCCCGACGATGCGCCCGTCGGAGAGGAAGACGACGGAGTCGGCGCTAGCGGCGGCGGCCGGGTCGTGGGTGACCATGACGATGGTCTGCCGCGCGGAGTCGACCATCGACCGCAGCAGGCCCAGCACCGTGCGCGCGGAACGGGAGTCGAGGGCGCCGGTCGGCTCGTCAGCGAACAGCACTGCAGGCCGGGTGACCATGGCTCGGGCGATGGCGACGCGTTGCTGCTGGCCTCCGGAGAGCTCGCGCGGCCGGTGCCGTAGGCGTTCGCCGAGCCCCACATCGGTGAGGATTTGCCGCACGTCGTTCATCGACACCTTGCGGCCGGCCAGCCGCAGCGGCAGGGCGACGTTCTGCTCGGCGGTGAGGGAGCCGACGAGGTTGAAGCTTTGGAAGACGAAGCCAACCTCTTGGCGCCGTAGCCGAGTGAGCTCGCGCTCGGAGGCGCCGGCCAGGTCCCGGTCGCCGAGCAGCACCTGGCCGCTGGTAGGCCGCTCGAGGCCGGCGGCGCAGTGCAGCAAGGTGGATTTCCCGGAGCCGGATGGCCCCATGACGGCCGTCCAGGTGCCGCGGACGAACCCGATGCTGACCCCATCGAGAGCGGAAGCCCGCGCTTGCCTGCCGCCATACACCCGGACCACGTCACGCAGCTCGACGGCCGTGCCCGCCCGTGTCTGAAGCTCGTTCATGCGAGAAACCTATGAAGGAGCAGGGGCCGCGCACGTCACCCAGCGGTGGACAATCGGCGTAGCTCGCGCGGGGGATGCGGGGATCCAGCCTCCATGAATGGCGTGACCGGCTTGGCGAAGGAAGCCGCCCGCAAGCCGCACCGGGGGCCGTCGGCCAACTCGGGGCGCGCTCGCCGCGGGCGCGGATGCAGGCGTGAGATAGCGCTACCGCGAGCACGCGGCCGACCAATCCAGAGTGGGCGGACGGTGTGGCGGTTTAGCCGTCTATCGGGTAGGCACTTCCGTGTTCGACGAATCTCTATCCCCCGTGCGAGCTACATAAGGCTGTCCACGCCGGGGTGATGTGAGCCGCTTCCCGTTCTCGATAGCTTCGTCGCCAGCAACACGGGCCGCCGGGTGAACGCGGTCCGCCGAGCCGAATCGAAGGACGAAGGCGATGAACAAGACACGTGGTGTCGAGGTATCCGACCGGCCACGGGGCCGCCGGTTCGCCACGGCTCTGACGGCCGCCACACTGGCTGTGGCCGGCGCGACCGCCTGTAGCGACGCCGCGCACGAGGAAGACCGCCCGGCGCCCGCGGACCAGGCGAAGGCCGCCGCGATCAGGTGGGGCCCCTGCCCGGAGGCGGCGAAGGGAGTAGCCCGGAATCCCAAGCTGACTTGCGCAACGGTCAAGGTCCCGCTGAGCTATGACAGGCTGGACGGCACGTCGATCGAGGTGACGATCTCCCGGCTGGCCGCCGCCGACCCCGAGAAGCGGCACGGCGTTCTGCTGCTGAACCCGGGCGGTCCCGCCCTGTCAGGTCTCGACATGCCCGGCACGATGGCACCGACGCTGCCGAAGTCCGTCCGCGACGGCTACGACCTGATCGGCTTCGATCCGCGCGGCGTCGCGCACAGCACCCCGCAGAGCTGCGGCCTCGAGGTCGCCAGCGTGCCAGGGTACTTCCCCTATCCCGAGGCGAACGGCTCGATCGACGCGAACGTCGAACTGGCCCGCTCCGAAGCCCAGAAGTGCGCCGCCACGGCCGGGGAGAACCTGCGGTACTTCAACACCGCCAACACCGCTCGTGACCTGGACCGCATCCGCGAGGCGCTCGGCGAGAAGAAGATCTCCTACTGGGGCCAGTCCTACGGCACCTACCTGGGTGCCGTCTACAGCTCACTGTACCCGGAGCAGACCGACCGCATGATCCTCGAAGGCAACATCGACCCCACCAAGGTCTGGTCCGGCGAGATCGAGGGCTGGGGCAAGAGCATGGCCGAACGGTTCCCCGACGCAGCCGCCGTCGCCGCGGCGCAGAACGGCGCCCTCGGGCTCGGCGGCACCGTCGACGAGGTCACCCGCACCTATCTCGCGCTCGCGGATCGGCTCGACCGTAAGCCGGCGCCGGTTCCGGGCACCCAGCAGTCCATGGACGGAGCGATCCTGCGCACCACCACCTACGCGCTGCTCCTCAACAACAAGACCCTGCCGACCCTCGCACAGGTCTGGAAGGCCGCCGCGGACCTCGCGGACGGTCACCTCACCGCGGCCGACGGCGAAGTGCTCAAGCAGGTGTTTGCCGAGACGCCGCCCACCCCGGGCGTCCCCGCGGACAACCAGGCAACCATGTTCCTAGCACTCGCCTGCGGTGACGCCGAGTGGTCCCACGACGTTGCCGACTACGCCACCCGCAGCGCCGCCGACCGCAAGGCCTGGCCACTCACGGCGGGCATGCCGGCCAACATCTGGCCATGCGCCTTCTGGAAGGCCCCGATCGAGAAGCCAGTCACCGTGACCGACAAGGGCCCCGGTGACATCCTGATCCTGCAGAACCGCCGGGACCACGCCACATCGTGGGACTCAGGACAAGGGCTGCACAAGGTCCTCGGCGACCGTGCCGCCTTCGTCGGTGTCGACAACGGCGGGCACTACGTCTACAACGAAGGCTCGGCCTGCGCCGACGGGGCCACCGTCGACTTCCTGAACACCGGCCATCTACCGGACAAGGACGTCTTCTGCACCGACGTCAAGCAAGCCTGACATGACCGGCGCGGGCGGCCTTCCTCATCGGAGGTCCGCCCGCGTGGCCCGACCACATCCATCCCCTCGGCCGCGCTGCGATCGGCCCGGCTGCGGCGCACCGGGCAGCGGCTCCGTGCCCGCCCCGACGCCGACGACCCCGCATCGTGCTCGTGCCGTAGACGTTGCGATCCCGGATGGACCCTGTGGCATCCGCGCTGGGTTCTGTTCATCACTTGGAATCTGGAGGGACATCCGGCATGACCGGACAAAACACGATTGTCATCACCGGTGCGAGTTCGGGCATCGGGCTCGCCGCTGCGGAACAACTCGCCGCCCGGGACGACCAGGTCGTCCTGGTCGGCCGCGACGAGCGCCGCCTGGCCGCCGCCGTCGATCGGGTGCGGACGGCCGGGCGCGGGATCGAACCGGGCCACTTCCAGGCCGACTTCGAACGACTGGCCGACGTACGGGCGCTCGCGGATCACCTGTTGTCCACGTACCCGCAGATTGATGTCCTGGCCAACAACGCCGGCATGGTCGCGATGTCCCACCGGACCACTGTGGACGGCCACGAGGCCACCATCCAGGTCAACCACCTGGCCCCCTTCCTGCTCAGCAACCTGCTGCGGGAAAGGTTACGCGGTGGCCGGATCGTGAACACCTCAGTGCGCCCCGGCCCCGGTGTGCGGCTTGACCCGGACGATCTGAACGACGAAGGGCAGCGCTACAAGGGCGTCGCGGCGTACCAGAACTCCAAGGCGGCCAACGTGCTCTTCGCGATGGAAGCCGCACGGCGATGGCCCGACATCCTGAGCCTCAGCCTGCACCCCGGGCTGGTCCGGACCGACATCGGCCGCGACACGGCGCTGCGGTACGTCTTCCGCTACGCACCGTTGCTGATCAGCCCAGAAAGGTCCGCCCGGCGCTTGGTACGACTCGCCACAGCATCGGCCGCCGAACTGACCAATGGCGCCCTCTACGGCTCCGGCAAACCCATCGCGCCAAACCCCCGCCTCTTCAACCCGGTCAACGCGGCGCGGCTCTGGACAACCTCCGAGGAAGCCGTCACCGACCCGGCGACGTAACCGACCGTGTTGAGCCGCTATGCGGTGCTGCATGCGGAAGACGTCGAGTACCTGACGCACCGTCTCGCTGGCCGCGACCAGCCGAAGCCCCGGGCTTACCGCCGTTAGGGCCTCACCCCAGCACCACCGACGAAACGAAAGCAGATACCGACATGACCACCACACCCTGGCCAGCGCCGCGCCGCGACGACGAGGTCCTGCACGCCCTACGTGACCCGCAAGGGCGCCCGCTGCTGCTGACCGGCGGCACCGTGATCACCGGCGATCCGCTGCTGGGCGACTGGCAGGAAGCCGACGTCCTCATCGGCGGCACCGTGATCGTGGGTATCGGCCCCGGCCTGCTGACCGCAGCCGGGGACGACAACATGATCGTCATCGACTGCGTGGGCACCCTGGTCCTGCCCGCGTCCGCCGACTTCACCGCCCCGCGCGCCGGTGCGACCCTCACCCCCGGCCAGGCCGCCGACATCGCCGTCCTGCGCTTGGCCGACGCCCCCGGGACACCCGCCGGCGCGGTGCCGGCCCGCGGCACCCACCTCGATGTCCTGGTCACCGGCGGAAAGATCCGCCTCTACGACGGCCGCCCCCTCGATACGGCCCGCACCACCGAGCCAGCCCCCGAGGGCGCGCCCGTCCACGACCCGGCGCACCCGTTCCTGGGGATGTGGGTCGACGACAACGACTTCGTGCGGCAGGAACTGCTGCCCGACGGGCGTTACGACGAGGCACGCGGGGACCGCCCCAGCGCCTACCAGGGCCGCTACTGGATCAACGGCAACCGCATCGACTACCTCGACGACCTGGGGTTCTGGGCCTTCGGCGAATTCCAGGACGGCAGCCTGCACCACGCCGGATACCGCTTCACCCGCCGCTGACCACGCCACCCCAAGTCCTTCCCCGGCCGATCGCACCTCCCTCGTGCGATCGGCCGGCCCGTGCCCCCGGAGTCCGCATGTCCCGTCCCACCCTCGCCCCCGGTACGCGGCCAAGACCGACGCACCGCTCCCACCTTCTGACCGGGCCAGCGGCACTGCGGCAATCGCGCTGCTGACCTCGCTGAGTGTCCTGGTCGTCGGCCAGATGTACACCGTCCTGGCCCTGCTCCACCCCATGGCCCGCTCCCTGAACACCACACCCGAGAGGATTACCTGGACCGCCACCGCGTGCAGGCCGAGCGTAGGTCGCCGGAGGCCGCGCCTGGGCGGTCGGTTCTTGTGCCGGCGGAGCCGGCGCCACAGCCGGAGATCGCCGACCGGCTCGACCTGCGGATATGTTTCGCGGTCGACATCATCGGCTTCACCCCTCGCTCCGGTCCAGGCAGGGCGCTGGCCCAGCAGCGGCTCATTGATATCCTGCCCCGTACGCTTGGCCGGCTGAAGTTGAACCTGAATGATCTGCCCTGGCAGGGCGTCGGCGACGACATGAAAGTCATACTCCCAGCCAATGAACAGCTACATCATGTACTGCCAGGCTTACTCGACGGTGTACCTGCCGGAAATGTCATCCGGTCAGGTCAGGCCGCATGTTCGTACTCGTGCAGGATGCCGCCGAGGCGGTCACGACGACGGATGTTCAGGCGGTCGAGTCTGTGCGGGTCGGTGATCGGTTCGGGTAGCGGTGTGAGTGGTCGGCCGTTGGCGGTGCCCTGATGCGGGCGGTGCTCGTTGTAGAAGATCTCGTACTCGCGCAGCGTATGTAGTAGGTGCCGCTGGTTGAGGATCAGTGTCCGGTCGAGGAGTTCGCGGCGGCTGGTCCGTACCCAGCGTTCCATGATCGCGTTCATTCGGGGTATCCGGACGCCGGCGTGTACCACGGTGATGGCGGCGTTGGCGAGAATCGTGTCGAACGCGGCCGGGTACTTGCCGTCCCTGTCGCGGATCAGGTACTTCACCGGGCAGCCTGCGTCTTCGAGGTCCATGACCAGGTTGCGGGCGATCTGGGCTACCCACGCCGCGGTCGGGTGCGCAGTCGCACCGAGGATCCGGACCCGGCGGGTGGCATGGTCGATGACCGCGAGGACGTAGAGGCGGGCCCCGGTCAGCGTGGTCGTCTCGAAGAAGTCGGCGGCGATGACGGCCTGTGCCTGGGTGCGCAGGAACGTGGCCCACGTGCTGGTGGTGCGTTCGGGTGCCGGTTCGACACCCGCTTGGTGGAGGATCTCCCAGACGGTGGACGCGGCGACCTTGACGCCCAGTACGAGCAGTTCGCCGTGGATCCTGCGGTATCCCCAGGTGTTGTTCTCCCGGGCCAGGCGCAGGACCAGCCGTCGGACCGACTGGACGGTTCGTGGCCGTCCGGCCTGGTGGGGGCGGGAACGCCGGGCGTGCCGGCGAGCGGTCAGATCCCGGTGCCAGCGCAGGACCGTGTCCGGGCTTACCAGTAGCCGCAGGTGGTTCAGTACGCCGCGCGGTAGCGGGTGTAGTAGGGCTGCCAGCCACGCCGGTCGGCTGGGGTGAACCGGACCCGGTCACTGTGCAGTTGTCGTTGCAGGACCATGATCTGGTGCCGCAGTGCGATGATCTCTGTGTCCTTGTCGCGGTCACTCATCGGCAGCAGCCGTAGTAGGGCGAGCGCATTGGTGACGCCGAGGTACGCCAGTCGAAACAGCACACCTCATCGTCGCGCAGTGCTCGACGCAGACGGAACATCGCGATCCAGCCAAGAGATTTCGCGTCTCCACCGGCGGCTTCCACCTCGATCATGAAAATGTCTGTGACCAGGACGGATGAGATTGTCGGCACCCACAGGGTGGACTGGGTGACCGGCTCCCTGCCTTCGTGGACGGTGGAGACACGTTGGGCATCTTTTCTCGCGGAGGTATTGAGCGGGACCTCGCCAGCGGAGTTGCGGGTCCTGCAAGTAGCCTTCCTAAAGGCACGCCTGGCTTCAATGGTCTTGTAAAGAGTCATGTTGAAGGGCATGCGGCTGCGCTAATGAGACAAAATGGAATTCCGAACGCTGAGCTGTATATCAACAGAGTGCCGTGCGGTTCAGGTAATGGCTGCGCAGCGATGTTGCCGCATATGCTTCCGGAAGGTGCCACCCTCCGCGTATATGGGCCGAACGGGTACGATAGAACCTTCACTGGACTTCCGGACTGAGGGGGCTTAACCATGGCAGCGATCACGTGGGGCGACAGCGCCAGCGAGGTGGCCGTCGTCTCCGCCGATGACTTGAGAGGCAGGCTGATTGAGTTAGCCAACCATGCCGCAGCGCGTCCATTTATTGTTGATGTGACCATTGAAAACGGCGACACCATAAGCATCGCTCTGGGACGAGAAGTGTCGGTCCTCAACTTTACTTCGGCATCCAAGAAGCCGCCCTATCTCGCCAGTGAGGGCCGTCGGCCGAGGCCCAACGATGGCGTCGTCAGGTTCGTATATTTTGGTTCAATGACAGAGTTTCCGGAATGGCAGGCTATATCCAGTAGTGATGCGCTGGAGGCGGTATGCAGTTTCGTTGCTGCCGGAACTCTGCCGACAAATATTTCTTGGAGTGAGGTATAACGGCGCGTTGCCACGTGAGCGAGCATCACGGAGAGTAGCGGCTTAGCGTTGCCGGTTCAGAGCTTCGTCCCGGTTTGCTCATGTTGCCGTCACGGCGCGTAGGCGAGTCGAGACGAGAGCCTGATCGACACGGTCGTGGACCTCCTCGTGTATAGCCTGAAGTACCTCACCTTTCTCACCGACCAGGGCCCAAAGGTCGACCAGCTCCTGTTCGGCGCCAATCCGACCTTGGAAGCGCCCTCGCACTGACGGAACCGCAGCGCTTGATTGGCTCCTGCGAACGCTCGACACCACCCCACTAGCGATTCCAACTGTGGACCTCAGCGAGACGACCCGGCGTACCATCGCGGCGTACGAACGACTCGAGCGCCTGGTTCGCCGGAAGCCCGATCCGGCCGAGTTTGGAGAGCGCGCAGAACTCGCCCGAGCGCTGATCGGTGCGACGACCGTGCTCCTTGGTGCCGTGTGAGTTCCCCCGCTTTGACGGAGCGGTTGATGTTCCCCGGGTTTGGTGGAGTCGGTTTGGTTGACTTTCGTGCGTTTCACTCGTTGAGGAGAGACGTGCCGAAGAGTTACCCACCCGAGTTCCGTCGCAAGGTCCTTGATCTACTGAAGGCCGGCCGATCGGTGGCCGACCTGGTCCGGGACCTGCAGATCAGCGACCAGACCATCTATACCTGGCGTCGCCAGGAATTGATCGACACCGGGCAGCTACCCGGTATCACGTCGAGGGACCAGGTCGAGCTGGTCGCCGCGCGGCGTCGTATCGCCGAGTTGGAAACCGAACTCGCGGTCCACCGTCGTGCCGCCGAGTTACTCAAGGAGGCGGTGCCCCCAAAAGGCCGGTACGCGGCCATCAAACAGATGGCCGCTGAGGGCCTGCCGGTCAACGTGGGCTGCCGGGTCTTGAGGGTGTCCGTGTCGGGCTATTTCGCCTGGCTCGACCGACCGCCATCGGCACGGGCGTTGCGGCACGCCTGGCTGACCGAACGGTCCGGGCGATCCACGCCGCGTCTCGAGGCGTGTACGGCGCCGGCCGGGTCCACGCGGAGCTGCGACTCGGGCAGGGCATCGTCGTCGGCCACAACGCGGTGGAGATGCTGATGCGCCGGGCCGGGATCAAAGGCCTGCCCCACCGACGGCGCCCCCGACCGAAGCACCAGACCCCGACCGCGGCCGACCTGGTCAACCGCGACTTCACCCGTGGTGAGCCCAACCGGCTGTGGGTTACCGACATCACCGAACACCCGACCAGGGAGGGCAAGGTCTACTGCGCGGTCGTGCTGGACACCTACTCGCGGAAGGTCGTCGGCTGGTCAATCGACGCTACGCAGACCGCCACCCTGGTCACCAACGCGCTGGGCATGGCGATCAGCAACCGCCAACCGCAGCCGGGCACGATCATTCACTCGGATCACGGAGTCCAGGGCGGATTCAACCGGTCGTCGCAACACCTTGTCGGAGAGGTGGAGCGATGGGTGTTGGGCCGGGGCAGCGGCGGGTTCGGGAGTATCGGGGACAGATTCCTTCGCCGGGACGGCCGACGGTGGCGTGGCGTGAGGACCGGGTCAAGTTCTGGGCTGCGATCTGTTCCGGTGTGATGACCGAGGACGCGGCTGCGGCGGCGGGCGTGTCCTCGCCGGTGGGGTTCCGTTGGTTCCGGCACCGTCGGCGCGGGGCTTGCGGCCCTGGCTGGACTTGAGTCGGCCAGGACGCCGCCGACGATGAGGTCGGCATCGGCGTTGAGGTCCGCGTTGCCGTCGAACGACATCCCTATGGTCGCCGTCCCGATCGGCAGTAGGCGCTCGAGGGCGACGTCGCGCATCGCGATGAGATCGGTGCCGTAGACGCTTGGCGGCGGTCGGGGCGGGCCGATCCCTCGACAGACACCACAAATGCACGAACTTCGCCAACGGATCGAGGCCACCTGGCCGGACGAGGAGTTGACCGCCAACCGGGCGACAGACTGACAGCCGACCGTCACGAGCCGATCAACCCGTATGCGTCGATAACCGGCCGACCGCTCCGAAGCTGATCATCCGGTACCCGTCGATCAACGTGGCCGCCACACTCCAACAAGTGACCAAGAAGAACTTCGCAAGCAGCGGAGCCGGATTCGCCGTCTTCGTACTCCTCATCTGCTGCGGCGGTCTCAGCGCCATCGGGGCGATCGACAGCGCCCTCAGCGACGACACGCCAACGAGTGGCCAGCCGTCGGGGGCACACGGCGTCGCTACCGGCGCAACCCAACACGCCACGACCAGCCCGACCGGCGGCGCAACAGCAACTCCGACGCGGCCCGCCACCGCCGCACCGGTCCCGGCGAGGACCACCAGCAAGCCGACTCCGCGAATGACCACGGCCAGACCGAAGCCGAAGAATACGACCAGGAAGCCGTCTCCGGCGGTCCGGATCGGCGTCAGACCAGGGGCGTTCTGTTCGCCCAGCGGTGCGCTCGGTCGCACGTCCACGGGAAAGCTGATGGTGTGCAAGTCGTCAGCGACGGACATCCGGCGGCGATGGCGTGCCGCCTAGCTAAACGTCGCGGGCTCTGATACGGGTGGTGCCGGGCTCGGTCGCGGCGCCACCACGCCCATGTCCAGCTGGGCCGCTACGCCTCACTGTGAGGATGATTCCACTAGGGAATGGGTCTGCTGCACCGTTAGGGGGTCTGCTGCACCGTTAGGTGACAGCTCAAGTCACGCCGCCTGACTGGCCGGTGGGGTCATGATGGTCTCGAACTCAACAGGGGTCAACCGGGACAGTGACCGCTGTCGTCGACGGCGGTGGTAGGTGCGCTCGATCCAGTTCACGATCGCGATGCGCAGCTGCTCCCGTGTCCGCCAGGTGCGCCGGTCGAGGACGTTGTTCTGCAGCAGGCCGAAGAACGACTCCATGGCGGCGTTGTCGCCCGCGGCGCCGACGCGGCCCATCGAGCCGACCATCCGGTGCCGGGCCAAGGTCCGGCACACCTTCCTGGAGCGAAATTGCGACCCTCGGTCGGTGTGCAGGATGCAACCGGCCAGGTCACCACGCCTCGCGGCGGCGTTGTGCAACGCAGCCACGGCCAGCCGCGACTTCATCCTGCTGTCGATGGAGTAGCCGACGATCCGGTTCGACCAGGCGTCCTTGATCGCGCAGAGGTAGAGCTTGCCTTCACCGGTGCGGTGTTCGGTGATGTCGGCAAGCCAGAGCCGGTTCGGCCCGTCGGCGGTGAAGTCGCGGCGTACGAGGTCGTCGTGTACCGGCGGACCTGCCTTGCCGCCCGTGCCGCGCCGCTTACGCTTGCCGAATGCGCTGAACCAGCCGTTACCGGAGCAGATCCGCCACGCGGTCCGCTCCGCCATCGCCTGCCCACCCGCGCGGGCCTCGTCGGCCAGGAACCGGTAGCCGAACTCGGGGTCGTCGCGGTGGGCGTCGACCAGCGCGTTCGCTCGGTACGCCTCGGTCACCTCGGCGTCGGTGACGGGTTGGGCCAGCCACCGGTAGTAGGGCTGGCGAGCGATCTTCAGCACCCGGCACGTCACCGCGAGGGGGATCCCGTCGGCGGCCAGCTCGCTCACGAGCGGGTAGATCCTTTTCCCGGCAGGTTCGCCTGCGACAAGTAGGCCGCAGCCCGACGCAGGACCTCGTTCTCCTGCTCCAACAACTTGTTACGGCGCCGCAACTCCCGCAGCTCCGCCGACTCGCTGCGGCTCACGCCCGGCTTGGTGCCGCCCTCGACATCGGCGGCACGCAGCCACTTGAACAACGTCATCGGGTGGACCCCGAAGTCCTTGGCGATCTGCCCGACGGTCACGCCCGGGTCGCGGTCACGGGCGACCCGCACGACGTCGTCGCGGAACTCCTGAGGGTAGGGCTTGGGCACGGTGGCATCCTTCCAGGCCGCCCAGAGGGCAAGCCAGATCAGATGTCACCTGTCAGTGCAGCAGACCCTCCGGGACCTGCGCCGGGATGAATACCTCGTCCAGCCTCTCGCAGTCCCACTGGCTGAGCGCCTCGATGGCGAGTTGGTCGGCCAGCGTCCCGGTGCCCGCATCGACCGCGTAGCCGAAGAAGTCCTCGGCATCGAGTGTGGCCACGTCCTGGCCCGGTAGTAGCGCCATGCTCCAGGTCGCCGCCGGCTCGTCGACCACCACCAACTGCAGGGCGGTGATCCGTCGCTGCCATTCGCATCCGTCCCTGTGTAACACGGCTATCCAGGCCCGCAGCTGGTAGCGGCCCGGTGCCACCGCGTCGACGAACGGCGTGGTGTGCGCCACCAGCGGATCGCACGCCACCACGTTGCCCGTTGGCAGTACCACCGGCCCAAGCTCGCACGGCTCGACGTGGTAGGCGATGCCATCTCGCTCCACCCGATACGACGCCGTCAACACCACACCAAGATCCGGCACGTAGGGCACGCAGCGCAGCCTAACGGCCTGCGGCAGGTCGGCACTCCTGATCTTGGCGTTCTGGGCGGGACGGAGGAATCTCAACCCAGGAGGGATTGCGGCTCGGCGACCACGGCCCGAACAGCGACTCGTACTCCTCACCAGTCTCGATGGTTAGAAGGAAGTTAGGTTCGCTCCCGGCCACCGCATCACGCAAGCGGGCCAGCAGCAGCGGGACAGTCGCCAGGTCCAACGACAGTGCTCTCGCGAGTTGGATCCGCTTAGCGCCAAGCTCCGGCTGGTCTCTGAACTCGTCGCGCTGCAGGTGGTCAGCCGCGGACTGCATGGTCACCAGATCCCCGCCGCCGGAGAATTTCAGGCAGTCCCACCAGGAGGGTAGCCCGATCATGACCTCCAAGGCTTCGGCAAGGCTATGGCCGATAAGGCCGGCCTGCCCTTCCGAACTGGCGTACAAGACCGGACGGATCGAGCGGCGCTCACCACAGAGGAAGAACGTGCCGCCAGTGAAGTCACCTGCTATGCCCTCCAGGACCTGCCTGGACAACAGCCGGACAGACTCGACGTGATCACCGCGTGTGAGGTCAAACTCGCAAACATCCCGCAGCAGTTCGGCGAGCCCTGGGTCTCGGCGAACCATGTCCAGGATCTCGTCATCGCTCTTCACGCGGCGGACGATAACAGTCAGCCTGGTCCGCAATCCCGTCGGACTGCGCCCTGATGAGTACTGGGCCACGGTCATCTGCCGGGCGGGCCGCATGGACTTCCAGCGAGTAGCCGGTTACACGTCCACCGCAGGTGTTCCCCCCAGGTTTCGACTCCGTGAAACCCGGGGAACATCAGGCCCCAAGGTTCCCTATGCCGCGTCGGCCTGGCTTTCGGTGGTGCGGAGGGTCACGATGCGGCGAAGCACGTCAAGGGCGTGTTCGGCTTCGTCTTGGCTGACGGGTGTTGTGCGAGCGGTGATGTATCTGGTCAGGGCATCACGGATGATGTCGGATCGGCGGGTGCCGGCTTGGTCGGCGAGGTGGTCGAGCTGTCCCACAAGTGCGACGGGTAGCCGGATGCTGACCAGCATCATGGGTGTCTCGGGTACGGCTGCGGACGCGGGCGCTTCGGTCATGGACCTGATGACCGGTGCCAGACTCTCGGTGTTCTGGAACCATGCGATGACCTCGTCTTTGGTCATCTGGTCGAAGTTCGGCTCGGTCACAGGACTCGCCTCCTCCACTCGTCGAGGTCTGTGCCCTGGAGGGCACGGGCTCCTATGATCTTGTATGTCTGGGTGGCGCCGATGCGGTCGCACAGCGTGGCGATGACTCGACCGCTATCGGCCATGCCCATGACGATGAGCAGTAGGTCCCCGAGGGCGCGTTCGTAGCGTAGGCCCAGCGGGGCGTACAGCGCCTGGGTCGTCTCGTCCACGCCGATGCCGTTGCGGCGTGCGTTGGCCAGGCCCTCGTCCGTCCATACGTACTCCCGCTCCGGCACCTCATCACGGTAACACATCGTAATACGCTGGGCCTGGGGCGAGCTGGGCCTCTGCAGTTCGAGTATCCGGTCGTAGGCGCTGACGTGGGACGGGTCGATCACGCTGGCGAGGATTGCCATCGTTGGTGCTCGGGTCCGATCACCGTTACGGAGAGCAGGTTGGGAGCGGTGGCGCGCTCCCAGTGGCGCTGAGCCGCGCTCAACTGGCCTGGCCTGCGGGTATCGTCTCTGCCCAATCCACGGTCGGTCACGTCGTTGCTGGTCAAAGGGTTGCGGGGCGTTCCTTGACACGGAAGAGGTCACTGGTTCAAACCCAGTATCGCCCACTAGCTGTATAAGTGGGTCAAATGGTCCGTTACCAAATCATCGGTAACGAGTCATTTTGTGGTCGCTCCTTACGTTGGGAGCAAACTAGGAGCACATGATTATGCAGGTGGTTCCGCAGCGGTCCTCTGGGCCCGAGCGGGCTCTGTTGCGTTGCCGGTTGCTGATCATCGCCGGACACGCCTTCATGCAAGACCTGCGACGCGGACACTACGAACTCGGACACGAAGCGCCACCGACGCTCTGCGTCGCCGCAACGTTCACTGAACTCGCCCAAACGATCTGAATCCCGACCGGGATCCGCGGTTCGACATGTCTACCGACTCGAGAACGCAACGGCCCCCTTGGCCCCACCCTCATGATCGAAATTCCATGTCCAGCGCGACGTGCTGTAATCGGATGGCATACGCACCGTCGTGATCGCGTACCCGCTGCTAGTCGATGAGCGAGCACCCGATCTTCGCGGGTGGCTGTGCCCGTCCGTTTTACCATCCTGCGGGCCAGGAGCCGTCGACGAGCGAATTAGGATCTTGTTGCCGATGAAAGACGGATGGCGGGATTCACGACTGCAGTTTGGTGAGATCGAGTTGGGCGAGCCGGTCGGGGTCGGACAGGATGTCGATCGCGGCGAGGCTGCCGTCGGCGACGGTGAAGCTCATCACCGAGATGAGTCGGTCGTCGACGGTGTTGACCAGGCCGGCGATCCCGTTGATGAGGGCCGGACGCGTGTGCGAGGTGGTGGCCATGCGCTGGAAGGTGGCGAGTTGGCCGGCCACGGCTGCGGCACCACGGATGATCTTCATGCCGCCGTTGAGTACGCCGCCGTCGGCGCGCAGCACCACGTCCGGGTCGAGGATGGCCAGCAGCGCGTCGAAGTCGCCGCCGCGGGCGGCGGTCAGGAAGGCGTCCACCACGCGACGCTGACCGGTCAGATCAGGATCCGGGCTCGGGGTCGCGCCGCGGACCCGTTGGCGTGCACGGCTGGCGAGTTTCTTGGCGGCCACGGGTGTGCGGTCCACGATCGGGGCGATCTGCTCGAACGGCAGGCCGAACATGTCGTGCAGCACGAACGCCAGCCGTTCGGCCGGCGTCAGCGACTCCAGCACCACGAGCAGGGCCAGTCCTACCGAGTCGGCCAGCAGCGCCTGCTGCTCCGGGTCGGCGCCGGTTTCCCGGCTGACCACCGGATCCGGTAGCCGATCCTCTATCGGCTCTTCACGGCGTGCTTTGCGTGCGCGAAGCATGTCCAGACACACCCGGCCCACCACCGTGGTCAGCCAGCCGGCGAGGTTGTCGATGTCGTCGGCGTCGGCGCGAGCCAGGCGCAGCCAGGCCTCCTGCACCGCGTCTTCGGCGTCGGTCAGCGAGCCGAGCATGCGGTAGGCGACCGCCTTCAGATGGGGACGATGGCCCTGGAACTGCACGGCCAGAAAGTTGTCGGCGTTCACGGTGAAGTTTCCCTCTCCTCGACTGCGTCGTACCGCTGACGCGGCAGTCCGCGAAAAGGTGACCGGTCACCATCACCGATCGGGATCCGTCATGACGGCGATCATTCGAACGAGAGGTTGCTGATCATGAGTCATCCGGAAGTGTACGGCTATGTCGCGGAAGGATTCGCCCAGGTCCGCGAGGAGTACGCGGCGGTGGTCGCCGAGCAGGGCGGCCAGGTGGGGTCGCAGCTCGCCGCCTATGCGGGCGGCCGACTGGCCGTCGACCTGTGGGCGGGGCCGCAGGTCAGCGGTGACACGCTGACGGGGGTCTACTCGTCCACGAAGGGCGCCGCGACGGTGGTGGTGGCGTTGCTGGCGCAGGAGGGGATCGTCGAGGTCGATCGGCCGGTGGCCGGGTACTGGCCCGAGTTCGCCGCCGCCGGCAAGGACGCGATCACGGTACGCGACGTACTCACCCACCGTTCAGGTGTGATCGGCGTCGACGGCGGGCTGACCGCCGCGGAACTGGCCGACGACGCGATGACCGCCCGCCGGCTGGCCGGGCAGCGGCCGTACTGGAAGCCGGGTTCGGCGTACGGCTACGGCGGTTTCGTCACGTTCGCCGTGATCGCCGAGGTGGTTCGGCGGGCGACCGGTCAGTCGCTGCAGCAGATGTACGAGGAGCGCGTCCGTGTCCCGTACGCATTGGATCTTTATCTGGGGTTGCCGGAGGCGCAGGAGGAGCGGTTCCTGCCGATTCAGTGGTGGTCGGCCACACCGGAGCAGGAAGCGGCGTTCTGGGCGAACGTGCCCGGCCCGCACAGCATCACCGGCATCGGCTACGGGCTCAACAGCACGCCGCCGCTGGACCAGGTGGCCTTCGCCAACACCCGTGCGGTACGCGGGAACGGCCCGTCCTCCGCCGGTGGAGTGGGCAGCGCACGCGGTCTGGCGGGCCTGTACGCCGCGGCCGTCTGGGGCTGCAACGGCCGGCCCTCGCTGCTCACGCCCGACACCATCGGGAAGTTCGCCATGCTGCATTCCACCGGCGGCGACCTGGTCCGGGGAAAGCAGGGCAACTACGCGCTCGGATTCCAAGCCAAGGGCCTGCGCTACCCGTTCCTCAGCGCGAACGCGTTCGGACACGACGGCTCGGCCGGCTCCGAGTCGTTCGCCGACCCACACAGCGGCATCGCGTTCGGCTACACCCGGCGCCAGTTCGGGTTCGGCTGGTCCTATCCCGAACACGACCGGCTCGCCGCCGCCGTCCACCACGCCGCCACGAGCGACTGAGGAACGCACACATGACCTCGTACACCGGACATCGTGAACGAAGCGGCCCGGCACTGCTGGTGATCGCCGCCGCGCAACTGCTGATGGTGATGGACGGCACCATCGTGACCGTCGGCCTGCCGGTGATCGGCAACGGACTCAAGATCGCCGAGGCCGACCTGGACTGGGTTCTCACCGCCTACGCCCTGGCCTTCGGCGGCCTGCTGCTGGCCGGCGGCCGCACCGGCGACCTGTTCGGCCGCCGCAGAATGCTCCGCATCGGCCTGCTGGTCTTCCTGGCCGCCTCACTACTAGGTGGCCTGGCCGGCAACGGCGGCGTCCTGATCGCCGCCCGGGTCCTGCAGGGCGTCGGCGCCGCGATCGTCGCCCCGGCAGCGTTGTCACTGCTGGCCGACACGTTCCCCGCCGGGCCGCAACGCAACAAGGCACTGGGCGTGTACGGGGCGATGGGCGGCCTCGGCTCGGTGGTCGGCCTGCTGCTCGGCGGCGCCCTCACCGAATACCTGGGCTGGCGATGGATCATGTTCATCAACATCCCGATCGTCCTGCTGGTCCTAGCCGGCACCACCGCCGTGGTACCCGGCACCCGCGAACGCGGCGGGATCGACCTGCCCGGAGCGACCACCGTCACCGTCGGCCTCGGGTCGCTGGTCTACGCCATCAACCGCGCCGGATCCCACGGCCTCGGCGACCGCCTCACCGTGACCTTCGCCGCGACCGCCGTCGCGCTGCTCACCGCGTTCGTGTTGATCCAGCACGGCGCCCGCAGCCCGATGCTGCCGCGCCGGGTACTCAGTGACCGCGACCGGCTCGGCGTCAACCTGGTGATGCTGCTGATGGGCGCCGGGCAACTGGCCACCTTCTACTTCCTCACCCTGTACATGCAAACGATCAAGCAGTACTCGCCGATGATCACCGGGCTGGCGTACCTGCCGTTCGCGATCGGTGTCGGCATCGGCTCCGGACTCATCGGCCCGGCACTGCAGGCCCGCACCAGCACCCGCAACATCCTCGCGATCGGCATGGCGGTGGCCGCCGCGGCGATGGGCTGGTTCAGCCTGCTTACCCCGGACCAGAACGCTGTGCTCGTGCTGCTGCCCGCACAACTGCTCGGCGGCATCGGCCTGGGGATCGGCTTCGTCGCCGCCACCATCGGCGGCGTGCACGGCGTCGCACCCCAGGACTCAGGCATCGCCTCCGGGCTGGTCAACACCAGCCAGCAGATCGGCGGCGCCGTAGGACTGGCCGTCCTGGCGAGCATCGCCACCACGAACCAGCCACCCGGCACGCCCCTGCCCGAGGCGCTCACCGGCGGCTACACCGCCGGCATGCTCGGCGCGGGCGCGTTCTACCTGACCGCCATCCTCGCCACCGTCCTGCTGCCGATGCGCGAGCCGGGCCGCCTGCAGGCGGTCACCTTCGCCACGCCGGATCCGTCAGAGCGATGAGAGACCACCAAGATTCAGAAAGGTACGCCACCATGCGCGAACTCCAGTCACGTCTGCCGAACCCCATGCGACTCGTCCCCGAGCTGGGCGAGATCGGCGGCGCCCTGTTCAAGGCCACCGGCAACGGTTCCGTGCCGCAGACCACCATCAGCCTGCTCCAGCTGCGCGCCGGACAGATCGTCGGCAACGACTACCTGACCAGCCTGCACACCGGCAACCTCCGCAAGGCCGGCGAACCCGAGGACCGCATCGCCGCTGTAGCGTCCTGGCGCGACGCTTCCTCCTTCACCGACGCCGAACGCATCGCGCTGATGCTGGTCGAAGCCGTCCTCACCGCCAACCCGACCGGTGAACGCGTCAGTGACGACCTGTACGCCGAAGCGAGCCGATACTACGACGACAAAGCCCTCGCCACGCTGATCATGGCCATCGGCCAGGTCAGCTTCTTCATCCCGCTGGCCCTCATCGGCAAGCCGCTGCCCGGTGTATCCCCGGCGCAGCAGTGGAGGGAGTGATACTCCGCCGGGCTCAGGGTGAGGACAGGCAAGGCGCCTCACCCTGAGTACACGGTGCGAAGCGGTGTTTAGAAGAGGGCATCTGATTGGCAGGGTTGGGGTGGTTTCGGGCGACGGGCGTGAATGGGGCGCGGTCCAGCCGAGCTCGTGTTCGACACCTCGCTTGCCGTCGATGTCCACACCGCCTCCATGGCAGTCAGCGGTGAACGGGCCATCGGCGGCGTGACCACCGGACAGCTGAAGCTCGGCGACGAGGTGACCTGGCAGGCACGACACCTGGGCCGATCTTGGAGAATGACCTCACGGATCACCGCCTATACCCGGCCAAGGTACTTCGTCGATGAACAGATCTCCGGACCGTTCGCCGTGTGGTGGCATGCCCACTACTTCGAACCACAGACCGACGACGCGACGCTCATGCGCGACGTCATCGACTTCGCCGCACCGTACGGTCTACTCGGCCGGCTCACCGAAGCCCTGCTACTCGACCGATACATGACCGAGCTCATCACAGTCCGAAACCAGCACCTCGCAACGATCTGCCAAGCCCACCGATCGACATAGACCTCGCTGCCGACCACGCCAACGACAAGCGAGATCACTTCTCAACACGCTCTTGGAGGACCGTTTGAGGGTTCAGATCAGGCTTTGGATGCCGCGCCACATTGGCCAAATCCCGATGACCGTCGGTGAGGGTTGCCTGCTGTAGGCTTTCCGATCCGGAAAGGCTGACGAAGCCGCCGGGGGCCACGTGGATCTGCGCCGTTGAGGCCGCGGTATCCGCTCGCTCGCGCCACCGCCGATCGTGGGTGACGGTGAGGACGGCGCCGGGGTAGGTGAGCAGCGCTTGCTGGAGTTGCTCAAGCAGTTCGGGAGCCAGGTGGTTCGTGGGCTCGTCCAGCAGCAGAAGATCGCTGGGTCGCGTGACGGCGAGAGCGACTTCGAGGCGCCGACGCTGCCCGACCGACAGGTGCGCCACCGGCCGGCCCAGGTCGTCAGGGTGGAACAATCCGAGGCGCAGCAGTGTGTCCGCAGCGTCCTCCTGATAGGCGGCGGTAGCAGCGGCGAAGACCTCGAGCAGTGTCGCGGGCGAACCGGTCGTGATGTCCTGCCGCAACCATGCAACACGAATACCGGGTCGGTGCCGGACGGTCCCGCGCTGGGGTGCGAGTTCGCCCGCCAAAACGCGCAGCAGCGTGGTCTTGCCCGCCCCGTTGGGCCCCGAGATCAGCAGCCGGTCACCGACCGACACCTCGAGCGACTCCAGCAAGAGCCTCGGCGCCGACCCGTCTGCTCCGAGGTGGACACCGTCCGCGCGGATCAGGGAATCCGCATCGGCGGACGCGGGCTCGGTGAAGGCCGGCGTGAACCGCAGCGGATCGGCGGGCCGCGGGGCGGGGACTGCGCGCAGCCGAGCTACTCGCTCCTTCGCCATCCGGATGCGTCCCATCGCCCCGTGATCTCGGCCGCGTGCCCGGAAGGCGGCGTGGCCGAACAGCGATCTGTCCAGCTTCCGCGGGATCGCGTCGAGCCGGAAGGCGTTGGCGGCGACGAGAGCCTCCTGGCGTGCAAGGTCGTGCCGCCACGCCTCGTACTCGGTCAGCAGCCGCCGCCGTTCACTCTCACGTGCGGTGAGATACCCGGCGTAACCGTCGCCGTATCGGCGCAACGCGCCACCCTCGACATGCACGATGTCGGTCGCGAAACGGTCCAGCAGCGCACGATCATGGGTGACCACAATCAGCGCCCCACGGTGTGCTGCCAGGCGCTCCTCCAGCCATGCGATACCGGCGCCATCGAGATCGTTGGTCGGCTCGTCGAGCAGCAGCAAGTCCGCCTCGGACGCCAGCGCCGCCGCGAGCGCCAGCCTCGCCTTCTCGCCGCCGGACAGCGTGCTCACCAGCCGGGATCGATCGAGACCGCCCAATCCCAGCCTTTCGAGCCCCACGTCCACCTTCTGATCAAGCTGATACCCGTCACGGGCTTCGAACCGGTCAATCGCCGCGCTCAAACCCGCGAGCAGCACAGCCTGCTCGTCGGGGCCGACGTGCCCCAGCCGATCCGCGGTCCGCTGGATCTCGTCCTGCAGCCCGCGAATGTCGGCGAGCAGGTCGTCAAGCGCGGCCGCAACGGTGGCGCTGGGGGTGAATCGCGGTTGTTGTTCGGCGATCGCTATGCCACCGGGCAGTTCGACTTCGCGGTCGCCGGCTGTCAGCCGTACCGTTCCCGCGAGCACTCGCAGAAGCGTGGACTTGCCGGCACCGTTGTCGCCGACCACCGCGATTCGCTCGGTGGGGCCGACGACGAGGTCGACCCCGGCCAGCACGGTGCGTACGGCGAACCTCACGGCTCCGCCACGAATGACGCACACCCGATGCGGGCGCGACGCGGACACCTGGGACAGGGACTGCGGGGTATGGGTCACGGGAGTTCCTCCCCACGGCGCACATAGGCACCGCAGAATCCGCGCTCCTGCGAGCGCGTGAACGTACGGGAACCTCGCGCGGCCGGCGACATGCCTGCACAACGCGCATAGGACCCACCGCGGAGAACCCTCGACGCGGTGTCCCGTACTAAAGAATCAGCGTGCCCACGGAGGCAACGTTAGCAGAGGATCAACGCGGCGCGCCGCCTGATTCCGGCCCCACCGGCCAGACCGCGCCTGGTAGGCGAACAGGCTAGTGCCCGCTCCGATAGACAGGTTCATGAACGCCCGGACGGCACTTCAGCAGCGGATCGAGGCGACCTGGCCGGATGAGCCAGCCAAGGAGAGGAAGCAGTTGATTCCCGTCCGGGCGACAGACGGTCAGTACTGCAACGGCAGTGTCAGGGGTAGCCGTGTCGTCGGTAGTGGCAGAGTCGTGCCTGGTACTGGCGTCGTCGGCGCCATCGGGACCAAGCCCGCACCTGCCCTGCTGGGCGGGGTCGTCGCACGGTCAGTGCGGTGAGCAGTCGTCGGATCTCGGGTACGGTGTAGCCGATCATCATGCCGTTGCTGGCGGCGGTTCCCCTTTTACGGCAGGGGATCGGGCCACGACCAGCCAGGCGTAGGCGGCCATCGCGAGGGTGATGTGGGCGTACCAGGCCCGCCGGTCCCGAACCTGGTACTCGTCCAGACCGGCCTCGTTCTTCGCCTGCTGGAAGCATTCCTCGACCGCCCACCGGACGCCGGCGACCCGGGCGAGGTCGACCAGGCGGGTGCGGCGGGGACCGTAGCAGACGTAGTAGGCGATCTGTCCGGTGGTGATGCTGCGTCGGGCGAGGAGCCAGTGCCCACGGCCGGGTCTCCACCAGGCGGGCACCCGGATCGGCACCCGCGCCCACCAGTACTCGCGTGGCCCGTGAGCACCCAGCCGACACCATGCCTGGGCGGGTAGGGCGGCGATGAGTTGGTCGGTACGAGCGCGTCCCATGCTGGTGGTGGCCAGGTCGTCGTTGCGGCGGGTCGCGACCACATGCGGTATGTCCCGCTCTTTCAGCCACACCCGCAGCGACTTCGACTGGCCATACGCCTCGTCCATCGTCACCCAGCCCACCGGCGCCCCAGCATCGAAGGCTCGGGCGAGCATGGTGCGAGCCGTCTCCACCTTCGTCGCGAACCGCACCGAGTCTGCGGGAGGCTTTCACGCCGTTGATCCAAGGTTCGGCGGTGCACCGGACAGCCGCAGGGCCCGCCGCAGGCAACGACATCGGTGAACCCGGGCCGGACGCCGTCCATGCAGAACGACGACCAGGCACCGAGACGAAAATGTCGGCGTGACCCGTCACGGTCGACACCTGGATGTCCAGAGTGGTAAGTCGACGACGGCCCACGATCTACTCTTCGGATGTCGGTGCCGGCCCCGGGCCTATTCGGTGAATCCGGGGAACGAGCGCATCTTGTCGAAGCGGCCAGCGGCCAGGTCGGCAAAGCTGATAAGAAAGCGTCCGTAGTGGAGGTCCGATTCCGTGGCGAACTGGACGAGTGGCACCCATTCCTGCGTGAACCTGAATTCCTCTTCCTCGAGCCAGTGCCACCTGTCGGAGCGCGGAAGGTCCGGTCCGGTCTTCAGTCGGATCCCGAGTCGTTCACGCGCCATCTGCATCTCGGGGGACTCGGAGCCTCCGATTGTCCAGGTGTAGCCGCCGACGCAGAGTTCCCCTCCGCGAGTCTCCGCCGGCCAGAGCTCGTAGGTCAGTGCGATGAGTTCGTCGGCGTGGGTCAACTCACTGGCGAGCTGCCTTGCGATTTCAGACGCGCCTTCAAGGAGGTCGACCTCCTCGTCATCAGGCTCGAGCCAGTTCGGA
The DNA here is from genome assembly GCF_003030345.1 of Plantactinospora sp. BC1. Taxonomy (NCBI): domain Bacteria; kingdom Bacillati; phylum Actinomycetota; class Actinomycetes; order Micromonosporales; family Micromonosporaceae; genus Plantactinospora; species Plantactinospora sp. BC1. Next base: position 6,748,682 of record NZ_CP028158.1, on the reverse strand, counting down.
AACTGCGGCTCGACCTTGGCAAAAAGCCGGCGCTCCGGTTCGGGGTCCGGGATATCGCGGCCAGACGACGGCGGCGGGACCGTCTCGGTGCCTGCGGGGACGTACAGGATCCGCGCGTACTTTTCGTCGTGGCCGCTGCACATGGCGTCGAAGGCGCCCTCATGATCCAGGAAGAGGAGCAGCGAGCCGTCCACCGGCAAGGGGAGCTTCTCGATCTTCGGAAGCGCCGCGCAGTCGAGGGAAGCGACGAAGGGCAACGGATTCTCGCCGTTGGACGGCCACTCCGCGCCCGCCGGTAGCCGGGGCAGCCCACCGCTCTGCCCGACGACATCTCCGTCCCAGTCACTGCCGGCACCCACCCAGATCGCGAATCGAAGGTGATCGGCGAGCTTGCTGACCTGGGCCACCGGGATGCCCCGCTCCATTGCCTCGTGGCGCAACCGTCCGTAGTAGTCCATGGCGAAGCATGATCGCAGACGGATCGGCCCGCTGATCCACACCGTCCACCAACATCCCTGTACTGAAGACCCGCAGGAAATTATCCTCGGCGGCAACGATCGCCTGGAGGCCACCGCCGCCTTCGAAGGCACGTACCACGGCGACAGAGTCTCCGGTAGCGCCCGGCCCGGGGACTGCCGCGACGGCGGTATCGCCAGCGCCGACCGCAACCGGCCCCGCCACGCCCGGCGTCGTGGTGCTCGTGTGCACGGACACCGCGAGGAGTAGCGGGCCGGCTCAGGTCACCAGGCCCCGGCGGTACGCGTACACCACGGCCTGGACCCGGTCGCGCAGGTCAAGCTTGGTGAGGATGCGGGACACGTACGTCTTGACCGTCTCCTGGCTGATCACGAGTGCCGCGGCGATCTCGCTGTTGGACAGGCCCTCCGCGATGAGGCGGAGCACCTCCAGCTCGCGCGGGGTCAGCGCGCCGCCGTCCGGAGCGCCCTCGGCCGGGCGGATGCGCGCCGCGTAGCGGCCCACCAGCTGCCGGGTCACCTCCGGGGCCAGCAGCGCCGAGCCCGTCGCGACCGTGCGGATGCCGTTGAGCAGCTGCGCCGGTGGGGCGTCCTTGAGCAGGAAGCCGCTGGCGCCCGCGCGCAGCGCCTCGTAGACGTACTCGTCGAGGTTGAACGTCGTCACCACGAGCACCTTCACCGGCTCGGGGACCCCGGCGCCGGCCAGCAGGCGGGTCGCCTCGATGCCGTCGAGCACCGGCATCCGGACGTCCATCACCACCACGTCCGGCCGGAGCCGAGCGGCCAGGCCGACCGCCGCACGCCCGTCGCCGCACTCGCCGACGATCTCCATGTCGGGCTGGGCGTCGATGATCGTCGCGAAGCCGGCGCGGATCAGCTCCTGGTCGTCGCAGACCAGTACCCGGATCGGCCCGGTCACGACGGGTTTCCGGCCGGGATCCGGGCCCGCACGAGGAAACCGCCGCCGGCCTGCGCGCCCGCGCTGAAGTCGCCACCGATGACGGTGACCCGCTCGCGGAGCCCGGCGAGGCCGCGTCCGCTGCCGCCCGGGAAGGCGCCGCCGCGTCCGCTGCCGCCCGGGGACGCGCCGCCGGATCCGGAGCCTTCGGTGCTGATCTCCACGGTCGTCTCCCCTTCCCCGTGGCGGACGTGAACCCTGGTCCGGCTGCCGTGCGCGTACTTCAGCGCGTTCGTCAGCGCCTCCTGCACCACCCGGTAGGTCGCCACCTCGGCGCTGCCGGTCACCGCCGCCGGCGTACCCTCCCGGACAAACTCGACCGGCTGCCCGGCCTGCCGGGTCTGGTCGACGAGGGCGTCCAGGTCACCGACGGGGGGCGTACGCGGTTCGTCGGTGTGGTGATCGGGGTTGAGCAGGTCGAGCAGCTGCCGCAGGTCGCCGACGGCCCGGCGGCCGGTGCCGGTGATCGCGGTCAAGGTCTGCTCCAGTTTGTCCGGGGCGCCGGTCAGGTAGCGCGCCGCCTCTGCCTGCACGACCATCGCCGTCACGTGGTGGGTGACGACGTCGTGCAGCTCCCGGGCGATGCGGGTGCGCTCCGCCGTACGGGTGGCCTCCTCGACATGGCGGCGGCGTTCCGCCTCGGCGGCCCGGTTCTGGCGCAGCCACGCCCCGATGCCCCACGCGAGTGCCAGCAGCAGGTAGAAGGTGGTGAACCCGGTGACGCCCTCACCCGAGCCGAGCCGGTCGAGGGAGATCGCCAGGGGCACGTACGCTGCCGAGGCGAGAGCCGCGACGACCCAGCGGCGCCGTTCCAGGTAAGCGCCGGCGCTGATGAGCGCGATGGCCAGTCCCGTACCCGCGATGGTGTGGTAGCCGCGGAGCTGGTCGATCGCGAAGCCGAGCGACACCAGCGCGAGGCAGACGGCCGGCCACCGACGGCGTACGGCCAGCGGCAGGCACTCCAGGGCGACGACACCGACGGTCAGCGCGTCGTACGGGCGGTCCGGGAGTTCGCCGAGCTGCGTACCCTGCCGCTCCAGAGCCGGGACCACCGTCGCGAGGGCGAGGGCCAGGGCGAACGGGAGATCCCGGACCGTGGTCGGCCACTGCCGCCACAGATCCGGGAGCCTCCGGAGCTTGATCACCGGGTGACTGTAGCGGTTGCCGGGGCCGGCGCCGTGCGGTGGCGGCGCGGGACGATGTGCCCGCGGCGCTTGGCCAGCCACAGGAATACCACGGTCAGCACCACGCCGGCCAGCACCGCGTACAGGCTGCCCTCCGGCCCGAAGGCGCCACCGCTCAGCGCGACCGGCCCCGACGTCGAGGCTTCGAGCAGCCCCTTCGACTCGCCGTTGCCGGAAACCGCGACGCTGAAGATGCCGCCGGCGGCGAAATTCCAGCCGAAGTGCAGGCCGATCGGGACCCACAGGTTCCGGGTGGCGGCGTAGCAGGCGGCCAGCATGAACCCGGCCTCGATGGCGATGGCGGTCGCCCCCCACAGGGTGGCGTCCGGGTTCACCAGGTGGATCGCGCCGAACACCACGCCGGTCAGGGCGAGGGCGATCCAGGTGCCGGTACGCTCCTCGATGATCCGGAACAGCACTCCCCGGAACAGCAGCTCCTCGGTGACGGCGGCGGCCGCCATGAACCCGAGCAGACCCAGCGCTCGCGTCGGCGAACCCCAGCCCTCGACGTGGTAACCGCCGAGGAACGCGATGTTGGCGATGACGGCCGCGAACATGGCGAAGCCGATGAGTGTTCCGCGGCCCAGCTTCCCGCCCCAGCCGTCCTGGCCGAGCTCGGTCGGCTCGCGGCGCTCGGTGCGCCGCACGACCCACCGGTAGACGACCACACACAGCACCGCCGTCACAGCGCCGATAACCAAGGTGAGGAAAGAGTTGCCCTCGACGGCGGCGACGCTCTGCACACCGACGAGGGCGACGGCGGCGACGGCGAGAAGCTGTTTGACGAAGCGCATGATGACTCCTTCGCAGACCGCGACCGGAGCGCCGCGGACACGAAGAAACCTATGGAGTTGCGCCGCCACAATCGTCCCCGTGCGGTGGACACTTGCGGGTAGCTCGCACGGGGGACAAGACCCGCTCCGGAGTCCGGCCACCGGGTCGGACCTGGCGAGATCCGCCGCTCGCCGCGCCCCGTCCGGCCGCGGGACCCAGTACTTCAGCCGTAGCGGCGACAGGAGGGTCGGTGCCAGCGTTCACCTCCGTACCCGCGAATAGGTTGCCCTCGTGGCTGGCCGGCGTCGGGGTCTCAGCTCAGCCGATGCGGCCGACGCCGCCGAAGAGGTAGACCTCCGGCTCGTCGGACTCCGGGTCGGGGCGCCACCGCGAGCACGTGACGACGCCGGGCTCCAAAAGATCCAACCCGTCGAAGAAGCGTTCGAGCTCCACCTTCGTCCTGGCGCGGATCGGCGTGCCGCCGCGCTCGGTGGTTTCCCGCATCACGCGCAGCATCGGCTCGCCGTGGATCTCCGCGGTGGAGTGGGTGAGCACCAGGTAGCTGCCGGCGGGCATCGCCCGCACCAGCTGCGCGACGGAGCCGTACGCCACGTCGTCGTCCATGAGGTGGTTGACGACGCCGAGGAGCATGAGCCCGATCGGCTGCGAGAAGTCGAGCGTCTGCCGCGCCGACGCGAGTATCGTGTCCGGCTGCCGCAGATCGGCCTCGACGTAGTCGCAGATGCCTTCCGGTGCGCTGTTCAGGAGCGCACGCGCATGCACCATGACGAGGGGGTCGTTGTCGATGTAGACGACCCGGCAGCCTGGGTCGAGAGCTTGCGCGACCTCGTGGGTGTTCTCCGCCGAGGGGAGCCCGGTGCCGACGTCGAGGAACTGTCGGATGCCGGCATCCTCGACCAGGAACCTGACCACGCGCTTGAGGAACGCGCGCTCGGACCTGGCCCCGACGGGGATGTCCGGGATGTGTGCGATCACCTCATCGCCGACGGCCCGATCGACCGCGAAGTTGTCCTTGCCGCCGAGCCAGTAGTTCCAGATCCGCGCCGAGTGCGGAACCGTGGTGTCCAGTTTGGAGTCCGAGCGGAACTCCCGATCCTCGGTCATGACGGCATTCTTCCGTACCGAAGGCGCGGTGACGCAAGTAGGGCGGCGGGGGCTGTTGCGTTCCCGGTTCGACCGGACCGGGCCTGGCGCGACCTGCGCAGCCTCTACGGGCGCGGCCAGCGGCGTTGGCAGCTCAGGTCAGATCGTACGGCCCGCTATCGATCCTGATAGCGACGGCGAACGGTCGGCACGAGACCTGGTCGCCGCGCCGCCGGCTCTGCACCGGTCAGAGTGACAGCGTCACGGCGATCGCCGGTCCGAACGCGACGCTGAGCAGGTAGGCGAGGTTGAACAACCCCAGGGCTTCGGCCTCGTGCGAGGCGGGCACGACGCCGGCCGCTCGCAGGGCGAGCACGCCTTGGCCGGTCGCGGCGGCCAGGGAGCCGAGCGCCATCGCCGCGAGCAGTAGCGGTACGACGGTGGTGACCGCCGCCAGCAACGGCGCGGCGGCGCCGGCGGCGAGCAACGCGGCGGCCACCACCCGGTGCGGCACCCGCACGGACGCCGCCACCAGGAATCCCGATCCGAAGCCGCCGAGCAGGTACGGCGCCAGCAGCACGACTCCGCTCAGGGTGCCGTCCCATCCCGCGTGCTCTCGCAGCAGATCCGGCGCGGCGTAGAGCACGGCGAAGTTCGCCACAGCCAGTCCGAAGGCCAACGCGCACGCCGCGAGGAACCTGCCGTTACGTGCCACCGCGACGGGCGGGAAACCGTCGGGGCGCACCTTCGTCCGGACCACGAGCAACAACAGCAGCGCGACGGTGGCCGGGCCGGCCACCAGCGGCCGGTGCGGAGTGAGAACCGCCGCGGTGACCAGCATGGCGAGGAGAGCCGTGCCGAGGGGATCGAACGACGCCGGTACCGCGTCCGGCGGTGACGCGCCGCGGCGAGCCGCCGGCACGGCGACCACCGCCAGCAGTGGCAACGCCAGCGCCGCCTGCCAGGAGAAGGAGTCGGCCACCAGCGCGCCGGTCAGCGGACCGGTGGCACCGACGACCGCCAGCGACGCGGCAACCACCCCCATCCGCCGAGCCGAGCCGGCCAGTTTCATGGCCGTCACTGTGAGCCCGGCAGACCCCAGCGCCTGCACCGCCGCACCGGCCACCAACACCGGTACGCTCGAACTCAGCACGAGGAGGACCGTCCCCGCGCCCACCAACGCGGTCGCGACGGTCAGGACCGCCCGTACGCCGCGGCGCGCCAGCAACGCCGCCAACAGTGGTGTTCCCAGCGCGATCCCCCAGCCGAAGGCCGTCACGCCGGCGGCCGCTGCCTCTTTCCCGGTCCCCATCGCCCGCGCCAGGTCGTCGAGGACCAGGGCCGGCGCGGAGATCCCGTACGACAGCGGGCCGGCCAGCAGGGCGAGCCAGGGTGTGGACACCCGCTCCGGTCCGGGCTGTCTGCCGTGGCGAGCGGCCGCGTCGCGTTGTAGGTGATCCATCGCAATCCTCCGCTGTCGGTCGGTCGGTTGGATCGAGCCTGCCCAGCGCCCTTACCGTCTACTGACGGTCGCCTGACGTACGCGTCGGGCAGGCATGGAAACCTGCCGCCGCCCGTCCAACGGCGGGCGCGGACGCAGCCGCGGGCAGTCGGCGCTGGTCGGGCGGAGCCGCTTCCGCGTTCTGCGCATCACCGTGACGTCGGCGCGGGTCCTGGTCAGCGGTGCCGACGGACGGCGGAGCCCGCTGGCCGGGACAGCTGGATGGCTAGGGTGAAAGCTGTGCGCTTCGGGGTGCTGGGTGGGATCGCCGTGTGGACGTCCGACGGCGAACCCGTCACCGTGCCCGGCCTGAAGGTTCGCGGTCTCCTGGCTGACCTGCTGGTTCACGAGGGACGCCCGGTGACCGCCGATCGCCTGATCGAGGATCTCTGGGGTGACGAGCCCCCGGGCAACGCGCTGGGGGCCCTGCAGACCAAGGTGTCGCAGTTGCGCCGCGCGCTGGAGGCGGGTGAGGCCGGTGGCCGTGCGCTGGTCGAGTCCGGTGACGCCGGCTACCGGCTGCGGACGTCGGCGGAATCGATCGACGCCGTACGCTTCACCGCGCTGTTGGCACGGTCGCGCGGGCAGCGGGAGCCGGCGCAGCGGGCGGCGACGCTGACCGAGGCGCTGTCGCTCTGGCGCGGTTCCCCGTACGCGGACTTCAGCGACGAGCGATTCGTCCGCCAGGCGGCCGAGCGGCTCAACGACCAGTATCTGGCCGCGCTGGAGGAACTGGCCGAGGCGCGGCTCGCGCTCGGTGAGCACCACCTGCTCGCCGGCGAGCTGGCCGACCTGGTCGCACGCCACCCGTGGCGCGAGCGACTACGGGCCGCGCACCTGCGCGCCCTGTACGGCTCGGGGCGCCAGCGTGACGCCCTGGCCGCCTACGAGCGGTTCCGTCGGCAACTGCGCGACGAACTGGGCATCGACCCCGGGCAGGAGCTGGCCGAGCTGCATCGGGCGATCCTGCGTCAGGACCCCGCGCTACAGCCGCCGGCACCACCGCTGAATCCGGCCCGAACCAACCTGCCGGCACCGCTGTCGCCAGGCCCGTACGGCGGACTGATCGGCCGCGACGAGGCCGTCGAAGCGGTACGGGAGCGTCTGGCGAACGGGCGGCTGGTCACCCTGACCGGTCTCGGCGGGGTAGGGAAGACCAGGCTGGCGCTCGAGGCCGCGCGAATGCTCGCCGACACGTTCCCCGCCGGAGTGTGGCTCGTCGAGCTGGCCGGCCAGCCGCACTGCGGCGACCCGGCGACCTGCACCGAGGTCGTCGAGACGGTGGCGGCGACGCTGGAGATCCGGGACGACAGCCCGCCCGGCGACCGACCACGTGAGCCGACGGACCGGCTCGTCGCCGCGCTGCGGGACCGGCGAATGCTGTTGCTGCTCGACAACTGCGAACACGTGGTGGAGCCGATCGCCCAACTGACCGAGAAACTTCTCGGCGCCGCGGCCGACCTGCGCATCCTGGCGACGAGCCGCGAACCGCTCGGGATCGCCGGCGAGGTCGTCTTCCCGGTGCCGCCGCTGGCCCTGCCGGAGCCCGGAGCGACCGCGGAGCAGATCGTCGAGACCCCGGCGGTCCGGCTCTTCGTAGCCCGCGCCCGCGCCATCGAGCCCGGGTTCAGCGTGGACCAGGAAGACACGGAGACCATCGCCACCATCTGCCGGCGTCTCGACGGAGTGCCGCTGGCGCTGGAACTGGCCGCGTCCCGGCTGCCGGTACTCGATCCGAACGAACTGGCGACGCGGCTCGACGATCGCTTCCGGCTGCTGTCCTCCGGCCGGCGGACCGCGCCCCCGCGCCAGCAGGGGCTTCGCGCGATGATCGACTGGAGTTGGGAGCTGCTGTCGCCTCCGGAACGCGCGGTGCTGCGCCGGCTGGCGGTCTTCGCCGACGGCGCCACCCTGGCGACCGCCGAGCAGGTGTGCTCGGCCGGGCAGGTGTCCCCGGACGACGTGCTCGACGTACTGGCGCGCCTGATCGACCGGTCACTGGTCATGGTGCGGCACGGGGAGAGTCCGCGACGCTACCGGCTGTCGGAGACGGTGGCCGCCTACGGTCTCGACCAACTCGACAGCGCCGGCGAACTGCCCGAGACCCGTCGCCGGTACGCCGCCTGCTTCGCCCGTCTCGCCGAGCGGGTCACCGGACGGCTCCGGGGCCATGACCAGAGTTGCGCGCTCGGCGAGCTCGACGCCGAGAACGCCAACTTCCGGGCGGCACTCGACGTCGCCGCCACCGACGGGCACGCCCGCGCCGGATTGACGCTCGCCACCTCGTTGACCTGGTACCGGCTGCTACGAGGCCGTTTCGGAGAGCTGAGCCGGTCACTGCGTACGGCGTTGGACATCGTCCCGACGAGCGAGGAGGATGTCGCGCCGGACGCCCTTCGCCGACAGGCGGACATGTGGCTGGTCGCTCTCGCCACCCGGGACGGTGACCCGGCCGCTCCCCGGCAGCGGGTCCTGGCGAGCTACCCGGACGCCGACCTGCCGGACAGGGCGTTCGCGCAGTGGCTGTTCGCCTCCATGATGCTCGGCTCCGGTGACCCGGGCGAGGCCGCCGTACTGGTCAACGCGGCGTTGGCGGCGTTCCGCGCCCACGGCGACCGGTGGGGCATCGCCGCGGCCTGTGCCACCCGGGCCGACCTCGCGCTCGTACTCCGCAGCGATCTGTCCGCCGCCCAGCGGGACTGCGAGGTCAGCCGGTCGTTGTTCGCACAACTGGGCGACCGCTGGGGTCAGGTGCATCCGACGAGTCTGTTGGGGAGTCTGGCGGAGATCCGTGGCGACTACGATCGTGCCGAGTCGTGCCACCGCGAGGCGCTGCGCATCGCCGAACACCTGCGGCTGTGGACGTTGGTGTCCCGGCAGTTGGCGAACCTCGGTCGGCTCGCCCTACTGCGGGGCGACTACCAGGAAGCCGTTGCCTGGCATGACCGCGCGTTACAGGTGGCGCGGGAGCAGTCGAGCCGGTCCGCCGCCGCCTTCGCCGGTACCGGACTGGCGATGGTAGAGCGCCGGCGGGGTGACCTCGACGCCGCCGAGACCCGGCAGCGGGACCTGCTGCAGTGGAACCGGCACGCGGGCTACCTGCCCGGCTGCGCGCTCACACTGGCCGAGTTGGGGTTCATCGCCGAACACCGCGGTGATGCCGCCCTCGCTGAGCGTCGCCACCGTGAGTCGCTGGACGCGGCGCGGGCCACCGGAGACCACCGGGCCGTGGCCCTGGCTCTTGAGGGCCTGGCCGGCGCCGCCAGCCTCGCCGGTGACCATCGCCGGGCCGCGCGGCTGCTGGGCGCGGCCCGGACGCTGCGCGAGGCAGCCGGAGCGCCGCTGCCCGCCGGCGAGCAGCATGACGTACGGCGCATCACCTCCCGTCTCCGCGAGGCGCTCAGCGAGGAGCAACTCGCTGCCGAGATGCGTCGCGGCGCGCGGCTCGACCTCGACGAACCTGCGCTCGACGGCATCGGTAAGAGGACGGTCAGCAGTCGGTAAGCCTGCCCGGCACGGTTGATCGGGAACCGAGCCGACCAGAGGAGGCAACCATGCAGGCGGACGCCAGGATCGCCGTCATCTACTACTCCGCCACGGGCACCGTGCACCGTCTCGCGCAGGCATTTGTCGACGGCGCCGCCGACGCCGGCGCGGAGGTCCGCCTGCGCCGGGTGGCAGAGTTGGCGCCGGATCAGGTGGTCGATGCCAAGCCGCAGTGGCGGGCACACCTCGATGCCACCGCCGATGTCCCGCTGGCCACCCTGGACGACCTCCGGTGGGCCAACGGGTACGCCTTCGGCACGCCGACCCGTTTCGGGAACGTCTGCTCCCAACTGCGCCAGTTCCTCGACACCACGACCGCCCCGTGGCAGGCCGAGGAGCTGGCCGACAAGCCGGCGACTGGCTTCGTCGCCAGCTACGAGGAACACGGTGGCCAGGAGGCGACCCTGCTCAGCCTCTACCAGACGTTCCACCACTGGGGGTCGATCATCCTGCCCACGGGTTACCTGAACTACGCCGTCGCCCACGCCGGTGGCGGGAACCCGTACGGCGTCAGCCAGGTGGAGAGCCGCGCCAGCCGGGATCCCGAGTACGCCAAGGCGGTCCTCGAAGCGGCCCGATTCCAGGGTGCTCGCCTCGCCCGGATGGCAGCCGCCGTCACCGCCGTCCGTGCGGACAGCAGGCGCGGGTAACTCCGGCGCGCTGGCGATGTCCCGTACCTCGCCGGAAAGCCCGAGCCACCGGCCGGACGCTAATAGCGATGTGTGAGATCGAACTGACGGGGGTAGATGATGCCCCGCCGGAGGAAATGAGTGGACCGGTGACATCGCCGATAATTGCCAAGCATCAGGAGAGTGCCAGATGAGTTCGTCCACCCACGGAAACAACGGCACTACCGGGATTTCGCGCATCCGTGCGCGCGGCGACGAGACGAAGCCGTCGTTCAAGACCAGCGAACTGGTCGTCTACGTGCTCGCTGTCATCGGTGTCCTGATTGCCTCCAGCGTGGTCGGGGACAGCGGGAACAACGATGGCCAGGACCTGTTCGCCGCAGACAAGGCGTGGTGGTTCATCACCCTGCTCACCGTCGGGTACATGGTTAGCCGGGGTCTGGCCAAGGCCGGCAGCCGCAGCAGGGACACCGACCCGCGCACCGACGTCGACAACCACTAGAAATTCGGTACGACCAGCGGCCCCGGTGGCCCGGCCAGTAGTGACACGGCCGCCGCCGGGGCCGTTCGGCGACCGCGTTCAATCGTTGCCGCCGCCAGATGCGTCTAAATGCGCAGGCGGCTGGGTAGCGTATGGCAATTTTTGGTGTAGCGGGTGACGACTTCGCAGTGGCGTTTCAGTCAATTTATGCCGCGTTCCACGGCGTGCCGCTGCCCGTAGATCTGGTGGCCGAACCCCGGCCGTCGGCCGCTCCTCGTTCCCTTTTCTGCACCGGTTGGCGGACTAACTGGGTGCCACACCGACGAAGCGCGGCGCGGTCGGCTGCGATGGCCGTAGCTGACCCACCAGCCGGGAACGCCCGGGATCAGGCTGGCCGGCGCGCCACTCCACTCCACTGATCACCTGGGGGACTTCGGCCTCGTCGAGCGCGGGCGGGCCATCGTTGCACCGAGCGATGCCTTGGACGAGACCGGCCTAAGCGACCAGATCCCTGCGTTCGCGCAGATCGTCTGGACCCTCGTCGCCGAGGCCACAGTCTCGACGGCACGGTGACCCGGCTCGCCGGTCCTGCCACGCCAACGCCCTGTCCAGGGAGGTTCGGTCGAAGGTGATGACCGAGCGTTTGCCGGGGTTGCCCCTGGCCATGTTGTCCAGAACCGGATTGGCGTCCCGCAGGCCGATCGGGGTGATCTCGGGCAGGATGCCGTGCGCCACCGAGAACGCGAGGGTGTCGCGGAGGTCGTGCGGGGAACCGGACGGGTTGACCATGACGTGCAGCCGGTCGAGGACCATCTGCTGGGTGGGCAGGGTCAGCGGTTCGCGGTCGTATCCGCACAGCACGAGCCAGCCGTCGGGTGCGATGCCGGCGAGTGTCGCCAGTTCTGGCCCGGGACGAGGCGCCGGAGCCTTGCTGAACGACCCTGTCCGATTGCTTGACATGTATCGATGTGATCGCTAACACTTGTCCACGCAGGAGCCTTTAACCCCAGAGGGTTGATGGTCTTCGATGTCTGGTCAGTGTTCGCGCGTCACTGGCCCCACGCCGTACGACGAATGCGTGGACCCGTCGTCCGTCATCGCGAACTGTTGTCACGAACACGAGTCAGTTCGGCCGGAGTGACAACGCACGGTCTACGGAATCGTCACCCGTTCGCCCCACGTCAGAGCGCTGGGCGGTGCAGTTGAAGGAGAGTCCACAATGACCCTAACTCGCCTCAGGCAGGTAGCTCTCGCCGTTCTCGCCATCGGCGTCGTAGCCAGCCCCAGCGCGGTCCACGCCGCCCCGGCTGCCACGCAGACCAGGGCGGCGCCAGCGGCGACGATCACCTGGACCCTTGCCCGGGCGCAGAACCCGACCGCGGATCAACAGGACGCATATGCGCGCATCACGTCGGCCATGAACGCCGCTGTGGCACGGTACAACGCCCTCAGCGACCTTGGTAAGTCGATCACCGTGCACTATGTGCCCGGCGTACCGACGGCTGACGGCAACATCAACGGAAGCATCCGGTTCGGCAGCAACCGCAGTTACATGACTGAGCGGACGGCGTTGCACGAGACGGCCCACACCCTGGGCGTGGGTCTGAGCGGTGGTTGGCATTCCCTCGGCGGCAGCGGTACCTGGACCGGCGCGCAAGCCACGGCCCTCGTACGACAGTACGACGGCCCGAACGCGGTCATCCGTACCGGTGGGGGACACTTCTGGCCCTACGGCCTCAACTACGACAACGAGTTCAGCCAGACCAACGCGGACCGCCACGTGTGGATCGTCGCGGCGATGAAGCGTGACGGGCTCTGAGCGCTCTGGGCTGCGAGGAGCCGTCCGGGCCGGCCGGGCAGCTCATCGGGCGCGGCGCTGGGGATCAGCGGATCTCCGCGCCCGACGGCTGCCCGCGGCACACGCCGGAGGGCCGCGCCGTCGGCGGGCCGGAGCAGACCTGACGCTCGTAGAGGCGCTGTCGGCGGGCGGCCCCGGTGGCGACTGCTGCACCTGCCGGACGTCCTGAATCACGACGGGGTGAGGACGAGGCTCGCGGTGCGGTTGCGGGCCGGTTCGCGGAACGGGCCCTGCGACTGGTCGGCGGAGCGGAGGGTGAACGCGGTCAGCGGCAGGTCACCGGCCTCCGCAAGCTCCCGCGCCGCGACCCGGGCCCGGCTCAGCGCCGTACCCGAGCCGCCGCTGGTGCGTCCGCCTGGCACCGGCACGCTGTGCCCGACCACGGTCACGGACACGTCGAGGTCGGGCAGCCGGCGGCCGACGTCGGCGAGCACGTCCGCGCCGTACGAGGTCAACCAGGCGTCGCGGCTGAACAGGCCCCTCCGGAAGTAGACCTCCACCGTGTCCGGCCGGCGCTTCACCACGACGCCGGGCAGGGTGACACCGCGAGCTATCGCGTCGAGCCGGGCGGCCAACGCCTGGGCGGCCGCCTGCCTGTCCGCCTCGATCTGCTCGAGCCGGCCCTGCAACTCCGCGGCACGGCGCCGCTCCGCGTCCAGCGCCACCGTCTCCGGCGCCGGGGTGGTCACGGACGCGGCGGGCCTGGCAGGCGGCGAGGCTGACAGCGACGGGAGCACGACCACGGTACCGGCGGCGACCGCGACCACCAGCACCGCGCCGGCCGCCGCGAGGCGCACCGGCGGGACGACCGGACGTGGCCGGCGATCACCGGCGAGGATGGCGGCGACCGCCCGACGGCCCTCGGCGGCGCCCTCGTGCCCCGGGTCGATCGCCTGGACCGCCGCCCAGCACTCGTCTGCCTCCTGCCAGCGCCCCTGCTGGGCACGGATCCGGGCGAGCAGGTCGAGGCTGGCCGGCTCGTCGCCGTCCAACGCGACCAGAATCTCGGCGGCAGCGTCCAGGTCGCCGCGCCGGGCGGCGGCCGTGGCCCGGCTCAGCGCCAGGTCGGTGCTCAGGGCCGGCGCGGTCACCGGCCGACCAGCCCGATGATTTTCGGCTGCTCCTCGCGCGGCAGCAACCGGACCAGCCGCGAGTTGACCGCGTCGAGCGCGCGTTCGTCGCCGGCGGCCAGCGCCTCCTTGCCCTCCCGGACGAGCCCGCGCGCCTCACCGGCCGGCTGCATCCGACCCTGCTGCTCGCAGAGCGCGTAGAACAGGCGTACCGACCAGCCCGGCTGCCGCCGTTCGAGCTCGATGAGGAACTCGGTGACCCGCTCGGTCTCCGCCTTGATCCGCGCCGAGCTGCCGCTCTCGATGGCCTCGTTCGCGCGCTGCTCGAACTCGGCCAGCGCCGACCGGTCGGCGGGATGCCCCACCTCGGAGACCAGCCGACCGGCCTCGCCGAGCAGGTCACGCAGCTCCCGTACCAGTGCCGGCCGGTCGGCCGCCTCCTCGATGTCGTCGAGCTGCGCCTGCACCTCACGCAGCCGGTCCTCGGCGGTGGCGGCCGCGCCCGCGTCGACGCCAGCGGCCCGGACCTGCTCCCGCGCGGTGGTCAGGGTGCCCTCGTCGTCGAGCCGCTGAAGCCGGTCGCGCACCTCCGGTACGTCCGACGCGCGCGACTCGTGCAGCGCGGCCATCCGCTGCTCGGCCTCGGCCAGCGCGGTCGCCAGTTCGTCCGCCTGCGGCGTGCGAACCTCGTCGAGGTTGATCTCCGCCTCGAACTGGGCCTGGATCAGCGGTACGTCGGCGACAACGGTGACCAGGCTGGAGGTGTCCACCTCGAACGTCACCTCGACCTCCGTTCCGGCGGGCAGGTCGATCCGCACGTCCAGCGGGCGGATCTCCAGCATGCCGACCGGGCGGTTGCGGTCGGCGCGGTCCCGTTCGCCCTGCACCACCGGGATCCGGACCACGGCATCGGCGTCCGAACGGCGCAGCGCGGCGGCGGTGCGGAACACCTCGCGCGCCCGGGTCGGCAGCGTCGCGCCCTTGCGCAGCAGCGGCGCGAACGCCCGGTCGGCGAGCTGGATGCCGAGCGAGTGGGTCAGCCGGGCACCGCCGAACTCCACCTCCCGGTGCGTGATGGAGAGCGTGTCGGGGGATATCTTCTGCGGTACACCGGACCGGTCGGTGAGTTCCACCGTGAACCGCGAGGTCGTGTGTGGATCGATGGCGACCTCGGTCAGGAAGGCGCCCTCGGCGTTCAGCTCCAGCCGTCCGGTGCGGAACGGCGGCTGCCCGTCCGGGTTGCGCAGCGTCACGCCGTACCCGGTCCAGTCCACGGGTGCGGCGGCGTGCACCTTGCCGGCGACCACCGGGGTGGTGGTCGTGACGCTGGGCTCGTACGCGAGTTGCAGGGCGAACTCGCCGGCCGCCGGCTGGAACGACGGTGGGTCGGGGCGCCGGACCGTACTGGCGAAGATGGCGGCGCCCCGGGCGACCACGGTGGTCGGATCCAGGCTGGTGTCGAGCGCTATCCCGAGCCCGTCGCGGCTGTCGGCGAGGCGCTCCCGCAGTCCGGGCGCGAGGGTGGTGCCGCCGACCAGCAGCAGCCGGTCGATGTCGCCCGCGTCCAGCCCGCCGTCGGCGAGCGCGGTGCGGCACAGGTTCGTCGCCCGGGCGTAGAACGGCTCGGCGACCCGGTCGAGTTCGTCCCGGCGGAGCGTGTACTCGAACGTCTCGACCTCCCCTCCGCCGACCGTCAGCTCCACCGACAGGTCGATCGCGTCCCGGCGGGAAAGCTCGATCTTGCCCTCCTCGGCGAGCCACTTCAGCTTGGCGAAGTGCACCCGCCATTCCGGGTTGTCCCGGCGGAAGTCGGCGAAGCCGAACTCGGCCGCGGCGGCGGGGGCCAGGATCCGCTCCACCACCGCCCAGTCGATGAGCTTGCCGCCCAGGTACGGGTCACCGGCGTGGTTCAGCACCCGCAGGTCCCCGTCGCGCTTGCTCACCACCGCCGCGTCGAACGTGCCGCCGCCGAAGTCGAACACCATCCAGTACGCCCGGTCGTCGGCGTCGTGGAAGCCGTACGCGAAGGCCGCCGCGGTGGGCTCCTGGACGAGCGGGCACGCGGCGCTGAGCCCGGCGAGCGCCGCCGCCTCCAGAGTCGCCTTGTTCTGGTTCAGCGAGAAGGCGGCCGGCACGGTGATGACGGCCGCGTCCGGTGGGCTGCCGCTGTGGTGCGCGGCGTCCGCCCGCAGCGACTTGAGCACCTCGGCGGAGAGCTGCGGCGGCGTCAGCGTCGTGCCGGCCCTGCCGAACCGCTTGCCGGCGTCGGCCAGCCCCATCTCCAGCTTGAACTCGGCGGTCGCGTTCTCCGGGTCGCTCTGCACCCGCTCGCGCGCTCGACGACCGACGTGCACCACGCCGGGCTTCGGAATCCACACCGCCGAGGGCGTGATGTCCCAGCCGTCGTTGTTCTTGATGACGGCGACGCCGCCGTCCTCCTCCACCACCGCGATCGCGCTGTTGGTGGTGCCAAGGTCGATGCCGAAGTCGATGGTGTCACGCATGCTCGTTTCCTCCGTCAACGGGCTGGGTGGGGGTGCCGACGATGACCTGCCCCACCTGGATGAGCCGGTCGTGCAGATAGACGGACGGCCGTACGGTCTCGATGACTGTCTCGGCGGTCAGGGCCGGGTTCTCCTGGTAGACCAGGACTTCGAGTTCCCGCCCCACGTTGAAGACGTCGCCGTCGTGGTCCTGGACGACCAGGCCGGCGTCGGCCAGCGCCTCGGTGGACGTACGCAGGTAGCGGCCGGCCTGGCGGTCCCGGGGCGAGGGGCGCTCGCCGGCCGCGGCGAGCCTGCGCTGGGCCCGCCACAGGTTCGTCACGGCCGTCGCCAGGGCCGCCTCGTCCGGCTCGGCGGGCGGTGCTTCCCTCTCGTCCGGCTGCGCGTCCCGGACCGCGGTCAGCAGGCCCTCCAGGCGGGCCCGTTGCGACTCCGTCCACATCGGAGGCGCGATCCGGAACTCCCGATGATGCCGGCGCTGGCGAAGCTCCTCGCGCAGTCGCGTCATGCGGTTCACATCGTCACCCCTCGTCGCCAGAGATTCAGCTTGGGCAGGTAGCGGGCGCGCAGGTCCGGTGACAGCTCCAGCGCCTGTGCCATCAGCCCCGCCGCTCGGTCGAGTTGACCGGCGTGCCGGGCCAGCGCCAGCGCCTGTTCGGCGAGCCGCCGGGCCCGGGCGTCCGCCGGCTCGCCCTCGCTGCGGGAGGAGCCGCCGCCGAGTCGCCGGCCGCGCAGTTCGGCGGCGAGCACCCCCGCCGTGGCCGGCCGGTCGGCCGGGTCGACCTCCAGGGCGGAGAGCAGGATCCGGTCCAGCTCCGGGTCCACCTCCGGGTGGTAGCGGCTCGGCGGCAGCGGTACCCGCGCGAACCGGCCCGGCGAGTACGACGACAGGGGTGCACCGTCGTCGTAGGGGAGGCGGTTGGTCAGCAGCAGGTACACGATGGTGCCCACCGACCACACATCGCTGGCCCGGGAGTACCCCTCGCGGCGCAACACCTCCGGTGCCATGAAGGCGAACGTGCCCTGGGCGCTGGCCAGCATCGTGAACGGGTCGGCGCGCTTGGCGAGCCCGAAGTCGCTGATCCGGATCCGCAGGCCGCTGCCCTCGTATCCGACGAGGATGTTGGCGAGCGTGAGGTCGCGGTGCAGGATCGGCGGGTCCTGTTCGTGCGCGGCGGTCAGCCCGGAGGCGATCTGCTCGGCCACCTCGACCGCCAGCTCGACCGGAATCGTCGGCCCGTGTGCGCGGATCAGCCGCTCCAGGCTGCCCCCGGCCACGTACTCCATGGTGAAGAACCCCCGGACGCCCTGCGGGGTACGCACGGTGCCGGCGTCGAACACCCGGACGATGTTCGGATGCCCGAGTGTGGAGAGCAGCCGGGCCTCCTCCAGCAGGGTACGGGTCTCGTCGAGCGAGGCGACCCGCTTGAAGACCTTCATGGCCTGCCAGCCGAGGTACTCGTGGCGTACCCGGTGCACCTCGGCGAAGGCGCCCTCACCGAGCAGCCGGTCCACCACGAGCGTCTCGGTGACCCGGTCACCGCTCTCCAGCAGGCTCACCGGTCGTCCCCGGGATCGCTGACGATGAGCCGGTACCCGATGCCGGTGATGGTCTCCAGGATGCGCGGCACGGACGGATCCGCCTCGATGGCGCGGCGCACCGCGCGTACGACGCCGGCCAGGTCGGCACGGGTGTAGGCGCGGCCCACCGGCCACTCCTCCCGGGGCCCCCAGAGCGCGGTGATGAGTTCCTCGTGCCCGCAGGCGACCGCCGCACCGGCGCTGCTGCGACCCACCATGTACCGCAACAGTTGGTGACCCTGCGGCCGCAGCCCGCTGACCGGGGTCTCACCGCTGTCGTCGACGCGGTACGCCCGCGCGGCCACCCAGTCGTAGCGCAGGCACGGCCCGCGGGTCGGCGCCGCAGGTGTCGACTCGAACGGCGCGGGCTGGGTGGTGTGCGGGTCGAGCAGCGTCAGCTCCCAGTACAGCGGCTCGCCGTCCGGGGACATGTCGCCGAGGATCAGCAGTGCGTCGCCGTGCCGCAGGCGGCGGTTTCCGACCAGGCGTTCGGTGCGTCCACTCAGCGAGCGGAGCAGGGTGCCGTTGACGCTCGCGTTGTCGGTGACCGTCCAGCCGCCGTCGCTGTAGTCCAGGGTGCAGTGCAGCCGGCCGACCCAGCGCTGCGGATCCGGCTCCAGCGCCACGTCCGGGGTGTGGTCCGGCGCGATACGCCCGACCGTGACCGGCCCGTCCGCCAGTTCCACGCCCCGGACCCTCCCCTCGGGCGAGGTGACGCGCAACGTCACGCTTCCGCCCGCGCGCGTTTCCTCACCCACTGCCAACTCCTTCTGCGGTGCCATGCCGGGTTACCGGGCTCGCCCGTCGAAGGGCTGGTGGTCCTTGCGGTGTGCCACGCAGGCCGCGTACATCCGCTCCCGGCTCTGCTCGGACCACCAGTCGGACCGGACCGGTGTGACCGCGAACGTGCCGGGTACCTGGAGCTGGCTCGCCAGCCGCTGGCATGCCCGGGCCGCCTCCTCCGCCAGCCGGGTCCGGGTGGCGTCCCCGTGGAGTTGTGGCCCGGGCGGCGGCCAGGTCAGGATCTGGTAACCGAGAATCTCGGCCCAGTGGGGGTTGTCGCAGCGCACGATGGGCCAGACGTTGTCCGCGCCGTCGGGTTCCTGCTTGAGTTCCACGCAGTATCCGGCCGGTGCGTTGTGGTCCCTACCCTGACGGGACGTCACCGGCCGTGGTACGGCGAGCTGGGCCCCGGTCTGCCGCGAGGCCGCCAGGAACGACCAACGCTCGCCGTCGGCCCGCAGGACCAGACACGTCGCGTAGTTGGAGATCGACTCCGAACTGAGGACGACGTTCGGGGCGGGCAGGACGACCTCGGTCGCGTACCGGTCCGGCGAAAGTCCGAAGTGGATTGCCTGCTCGGCGCAGCTGAAGCGCGCGAGCCCGGCCAGGTAGTCGTAGTCGGCGTCGGGCCAGGAAATGATCGACTCCCGCAGCCCCAGATAGGCGATCACCTCGCCGGCGTGATCCCGCCCGCAGGGCACGGTCGTCACCGTCGTGTCGCCGTCGCGCCAGTCGTTCGCGTCCCGGACGCAGAGAATCTCCTGCGAAACGGCGCCGTAGTCGGCCGGATGGATGTCGACCGAGTTCTCCTCCGCCTCCGACATCGCGTTGACGATCAGCACCAGCGCCACCACCAGGACCGCGCAGAGGGCGAGGACACCGAACACCTTGAACCGCTGCCGCCGCTCCAGGCGCTCCTCCCAGTCGGACAGCCGGATCGGCTGGCGGTACCGGACCGGCCGGCTGGGCGTGCCGTATGAGACCGGCCCGCCGGCCTCCAGCTCGGAGAGCATGTCGCGGATGGCCGCCGCGAGCGCCTCGTCGGTGACCTGGGCGAGGACGCCGCGCAGGAACCTCGCGGCCTCGTACCGCCCACGGGTCCGCCGGATCTCGTCGACGTTGAACCGGAACTGGTTGAGCGCTCCGTCCGCCTCGTCGAAGCCGCGCAGGTTCTCCTGGATCCGACGCCGGGTCTCCGGATCGGTGGCGAGCTTCTGCGCCTCCGCCAGCCAGCTCTTGACCGTGCCCTCGTACTGTCCGGTGGCCCGGTTGCGGGCGAGTGCGCAGTTGTTGAGCAGTACCGCGATTTTGTCGCGGACGGCGTCCGTGCGGCGGTGCCGGTCGCGCGGCGCCAGTCCCTCCAGCCGGGCCAGCAGCGGCTGCACCCGCGCGCGCATCTCGGTCACGACCTCGTCGGCGTCACCGGAGTCCAGCCGGGTGTGCAGGTCCCGGACGGCGGCCTCCAACTCCGTGTACAGCGGCTCGGCGACCTCTTCGATCAGCCGGTCGCGGTCCCGGGCCGGCACCGGCCACTCGGCCAGGTTCTTCCGCAGCGGCGCCGGATAGGCGGCGGACGCCGCCAGCCGCAGCAGCGGGCGCACCAACGCCCCCGGCAGTTCCGCCCGCAGCGCCTCCACTGTGGAGGCGTCGAGCTGCCGGTCGTCGAGCCGCTCGACCCGGTGGTGCAGATGCCGCCAGAACGACGCCGACCGGAGCGTCTTCGTCCAGCCCGCTGCCGCCGCCGTCCACTGGCCCGGCAGCCCGCCGCCGATGGTCGCGGCCAGCAGGTCGTCCGGCTGCACGTCGAGCGCCGCGGCGTGCGCCCGCACCGCGGCGTCGTGGTCGTAGTGCACACCGGCGGGGCATTCACAGCCGTCCGGCGTACCCCACACCGCGAACACCTCGTGCACCAGGCGGCGGCGCGGGTCACCCAACACCCCGTCGAACGCGGCGCGTACCTCCTCGGTGGTCGCCGAGGAACCCTGCCAGCTCACGTCCGCGCCGACCCGTAGCGCCGCCGTCAGCTGCTGCTGCCGCGCTCGCGCGGTGCGCCGGTCCACGTCCACCGGCAGGCCGGTGACTCGGAAGGCGTTGTGCCGGTACAGGTCCGGCCCGGCCATCTCCCGAAGGCTGGCGATCGCCACCTCACTCACTCGTGCTCCCCAGGACGACGTCGTTGAGTGCTCGGATCGACTCGACTCTCAGGATCGCCGCGCCGCGCGCCGTGCACCACGGCAGACAGTTGGAAACCAGATGTACGGCCTAATGCAGATCACCCCGGATCGGGTCCTCGCCGACGCGCTTGACGTAGTCACCCGGATTGGTGATGGGCCGCCCGTCGTCCCGGTACTTCTGGCGAACCCGCTCCAGGTGTGTCTTCACCGTGCTCTTCTCGATGCCGAGCCGGCGCGCGATGGCGGCGTGCGTCATCCCCTCCGCCACCCCCAGCAGGATCTGCCGCTCCCGGGGCGTCAGCGACGGACCCCGACGGTCGTCGTCGCTGAGCAGGAATGCGTGCTCCGGCGACGTCGGCGTCTCCCCGCGATGCACCGCCCGGATCGCGTCCGCCAGATCGTGCAGATCGCGCTCCTTGGGGATGTAGGCCACCGCACCGGCCTCGGTCGCCGAGACCACCCAGCGGCGGTCCTTCACCACCGAGATGACGATCACCTGACGGCCGGTGGCGGTCAGTTGCGCGACGTTGTGCGCCGGGTCGGTGAAGTTGCCCAGGTCGAGATCCAGTAGCACGATCGCCGGAGCGTCGGGTCCGGCGAGGTACTCGTCGACGGAACCGGCCATCGCCGTCAGACGGATGTCGGGCGTGCTGCCGAACCAGTTCGCGAACGACTGGAGCAGCATCTTCTCGTCGTCGATCGCGCCGATTGTTATGACGGTTTCCATGTGATCTCCACGGTGGTGCCCTCGCCGGGCGTACTGGTGATGTCGCACTGGCCGCCGGCCTCGACCACCCGGTGCCGGATCGAGCCCAGCAGGCCGTACCCGCTCCGCGCGGTCGCGGGCACGAAGCCCGCGCCCCGGTCGACGACCGTGACGCGCACCCCGCCGGCGCCGTCGCCCCGGGTCGTCAACCACGCCTGTCCGGTGCCGGCGTGCTTGCGCGCGTTGTTGAGCGCCTCCCGGGTCGCGCCCAGCAGCGCCTCGGTGACGTGCCCCGGCACGCCCGCCGGCAGTTCCGCCGCGTTGTGGTCGATCCGCAGCCCGAGAGCCGCCAGGTCGCGCACGACGCGTCCGAGCCCGGCGCCGAGGTCCGTCGACATCGCCTCGTCCGACCCGGTGATCAGGGAGCGCAGGTATCTCGCGTCGCGCTCGCACTGGCTGCGGAACTGCTCGGTGTTGAGGTCGATCTGCCCCATCGCGCCCACGGTCAGCGTGGACAGCACCGTGTCGTGCAGGTTCCGGTACTGCCGGCGCCGCTCCCAGTCCCGGGCCTCGACCGAGGCCATCCGGGCGGCCGCGTCGGCGGCCTGGCGCTGGGCCGCCAGCGCGGACGCGTGGGCCTCGTCCGCGGCGCGCGCCCAGGCACGGACCCAGGTCGCGGCGAATCCGGCGGCGGCGGTGAACAGGACCAGCGAGCCGATGTTGCCGGTCACGGAGGCGAGGAGCGAGGAGTCGGCGGTGAGATCCCGCCAGACGCCGGCGAGGTAGCAGCCGGAGAGCAGCAGGATCGACGGTACGGCCAGCCAGCGCGGGCCGAAGACGACGACGAGCACGCCGGCCGCGTTCGCCGGCGCGACGGTCCAGTTCGCCCACCCGACCGCCTGGCCGGGCGCGGTCAACCGGCCGACGACGACGAGTGACACCCCGATCAGCAGGACGTCGGCGACGACGGCGACCCACGTGATGCGCCGGCCCCGCAGCGCGCCGCCGTAGAGCACGAGGGACCATACGGCGGCGACGGCGTAGAGGCCGAACACGACGCCCGGTCGCGGATATGCCGATCGGTCGGTCGACACGGCGGCGACCCCGGCTGCGGCGTACTGTGCCAGCCGGACCGCCCCGAACACGCGGACCAGCACGCGCTCGGCCTGTTCTCGCCCGTCGACCGCCAACACACCACCAACCTTTCAAAACCCGGGGGTACGCGGAAGTCCGCTCTGCGGCGGACTCCGGCGAAGATCCACGATGGTGTGACGACGCGTGGAAGCCGCTGCCGGGTGCGGAGCTCTGGGACGGCGTGCTGTGCGTCGTCGACCGGTCGTCCCGCGTGCGGAGGGGCTCGTTTGCCGTACATTGCCGGCCATGACCGGTGAGGTGCGGGCGCTGCTGGAACAGTTGCGGGCGGCCAGCCAGTACGAGCGCACCGACGTACTGTGGAAGTTCGATCACAATGATCCCGCGACCCGGGAGGCGCTGGTCGCGGTGCGCCGGCACGGCCCGGGCAGGCTGCGCGGCGGCGCGCTCCACGCCCTCGCCTGCGTGGCCGGCGAACCCGGCCTCGACCCGGCCGACGTAGCCCTCGTCGAGCGTCTGGTCCGCATCCGCCTGCACCGGGACGACCCGAGCGTGCTCTCCGGTTGCTGGCTGCGGTGGTGGTCCGTGCGCAGCGACGACCAGGCCGCCGTCATGGCGTCGATCGGCCTGCACGACCCTCGCCCGGTCACCCTCGAACTCGCCAACACCGTCCTCGAAACGATCGAGCACTGCCGTGCAGGGCAACCGCTGGTCTACGTCAGCCCGGCGAACGACGGATGGACGACGATCACCGGGCCCTGGTGCGACGTGTTCTACGAACTGCCGGACCATCCCGGCCGCCCGGCCGAGGCCCGCGCCACCGTCGAGCGGCTGAGCGCCGAATTCGGCGAGGCTCACGCGTTCTACCACGGCGAACGGGACGGCGGATCGACGTGGCTGGTCGCCCGGGACGGCGCGACCGTGCGCACCTTCGACCTCGGTGACGCCGAGGGTTGCACCGGCGAGCCGCTGGCGTTCGAGCAGGAGTGGATGGACGCCAACGGGCTACCCGGCCGGCCCGAGGACCACTTCGACGACGTCGACCTGCCGGACGTGTTCTACGACTTCTTCCCGGCGCCCGTCGTCGCCGCCGAGATCAGCGACACCCCGCGCTGGTCCGTACCGGCCGATCACCGGCCCGGCCTGCCGGTGATCGCCACACTCCCCGGGTTCAGCGGCGCCGCACCGTTCCCGCCGGCCGCGTACACGATCTGACCGCTCGACACGGAGGACGGTAGGCAGTGCCCGTCCCCGGCCCATGGGGCCTGGGCCGGGTCGGTCACCGCATCGGCAATGCCCATCGTGCGCCGAGGCCGCCGAGCCCGCTCCGCTCCGTCCGTCAGGCGCCTGCCGGAGTCGTCAGGCTGCGCAGTTCGCAGACGACCTGTCGCCGCACGAGCTGTTCGGCAGAAAGTGGGTGCGTGGCGGGGCCCTCGGTATGGTTTACCGCCGCCTCCCGATACCTATGCGAGGCGATCGGCGGCTCGGGCGCGGCGCCTTCGGGTGAAGTGCCCGCAGCCAATGGCAATCGAGGTCAGCAGCGCGAGCCCACCGAGGATGATCTGATGCCACGATCCGGTCCACCACAGGGGTGTGCCGCCACTGGCGCCGAACAGAGGCCGCCCGGACGGGGTGACCGGGTACAGCAGGAACAGCGCCGCTCCGGCTGCGGCGGTCAACGCGGCGGCGAGGAGCGGGAAGCGTTGGGACGCTGGAGCCAGGGCGGTTTTACGGATGGTCAGCCAGCGCGCCGTCAGCACCACCACGGCCGCCAACAACGCGATCACACCTATCCGGGCATAGGCATTCGTGGCAGAGGCGCCCGTACCGCATGGGGCGATGGCGTTGGAGACGTCGGCCGGCGCCGTTGGTCGCTCGAGGCATGATGGCAGTTGCTCGGGGTGGGTGAGCCGCAGCATCGCTACGTCGAGGGCCTTGAGCAGGTACGTGGCGGCGAACAACAGCGCGGCGAGCCCGGCGAGAAGCCAGGCGTCGGAGACCATCGCGCGGACCGCGACGCCGCGCCGAGCACGGCGCAGGGGGCCGGCGATGCGGTCCGGTGATCCGAACCGGGTGACCGCGTTGCGTTCGGCTTGTTCTGCCGGAACGCCCCGCGCCATCTCGTCGGCGACGGCGTCTCGTAGGTGGTCCTCCACCTCCGAAAGCACTCGCCGGCCAACTGCTCCACTCCCGGCCAGCTGGTCGAACATCTCGTCGAGGTGACGGTCGACCACGCCCACAGCCGCCGTCGGGTCCTGGCCGGAAGGTCCCACGTGCTCTCCTTTGCCAGTCACGCCGGGAGTTCCTTGACGTCCTGCCCCACGATCGCCTGTACGGCCTGCGCGAACGTGCGCCACTCTCGCCGCTTCGTTGTCAGCGCCGTCACCCCAGACGGGGTCAAGCGGTAGACCCGACGCCGCCGAGGAGCACCTGCGTCCCACTCGCTACTCACCAGGCCGTCGCGTTCCAGGCGGTGCAGCGCTGGATAGACCGTGCCCTCCGGAAGATCAAAAGTGCCATCGGACCGATCCCGCAATGCAGCGATCAACGCATAGCCATGTGCTGGCTCAGCCCGGCGCAATGCGCCGAGTAGCAGTAGGTCCAGATGCCCACGCAGCTCCATGCCTATATATCCTAGGCATAGCTGATCTAGGTATCAACGACTGGGGTGGCGGCGCATTGCCGCACGGGTCAGCCTTCGTGCTCACCACGCAGCGGGCGCGCCAGCGCTGGCAGGCGCCAACTGCGGCAGCTCAGCCCGCGGAAAAGATCACCATGATCTCGTCGCCGGGTATGAAGATGCCGACGACACCCGCGCAGTCAATCGACGCGGACCGGTCAGGCGAGGTCGTAGACCAGCGATCCCGTGGTTGACAGTCTCGCGCCCGGTGCGACGGCGTGTTCGGTAAGCCGGCCGTTGTGGGCGAGGTGGCGTACTGGGATCTCACAGACCTTGGCGGCGAAGTCGGCGATGAGACGGCGGTGGCAGCGCCACCACACGCTCTCGCTGCACATCACCGCCAACGTGGAGACCTCAAGTTGGGTGGTGAGGGTCGTCATGGCGTCCTGGAACTCCGGGGTGCGCATGTGGGTCGCGTACGCGCGGAACGCGTCCACCTGCCACCAGACGTCCGGTGATTCGGGCGGCAGCCGGCGGCGTCCGCCGAGGCGTTCTTCCCACCGGTAGCGGATGCCGGCCGCCGGGAGCCAGTCG
This sequence comes from Plantactinospora sp. BC1, assembly GCF_003030345.1. Lineage (NCBI taxonomy): Bacteria > Bacillati > Actinomycetota > Actinomycetes > Micromonosporales > Micromonosporaceae > Plantactinospora > Plantactinospora sp. BC1. The sequence goes on along the minus strand of NZ_CP028158.1, from coordinate 6,723,047 downwards.
GTGAGGGCTTCCCGGCTGAAGTGAGGGTGGCGTCGACTTCCCGGGAAGCGGCGGACGTCTACCAGCTCTACGATTCCGGCGGTCTTCAGGAGGGCGGCGAACTCCTGTTGACTGAGGGTCCCGTGCCCAACGGTGATGAGTGGGTGGGTCACGGCACGGCTCGTCCGTGCTCACGGTGGGCCGCGCTCATCGGGTGGTGACGGTGACGCAGCATCGGCCGGGTCCGGGGTCGAGACGGGCACGGAGTTCGGTCCTGCCGAGGCCGTCGAGCAGCGCGTCGATCAGCCCGAGATTCATCCCGCACACCAGTTCGGTGTAGGTCTGCGCGAGGTTGTGGAAGGGGCAGTTCGCCAGGGTGATGGTGCCGTCAGCGGTCCTGGGTTCGTAGCCGTTGGACGCGAGCAGCTCACCGACCCTCTCGATCGGGCCGCCCGGCCCCGGGTCTTCGCCGGTCGCGGCACCACCGGTGAGACTACGGCCGGTGGCCGCCGCGGCGGCGCGCAGCGCTTCCATGATCGGGATGTCGTCCCGGGCGGCGATCGTGATGGCTTCGGCCATGACGTGGCCGGCAAGTTCGTAGCGGCGGTCGGGCAGGTTCACCGAGATGTCGCGAGCCGCCCGCCGGTAGAGCTTGGCAGGGCGACCCGCGCCGGGACCGCCCCGTCCGGGTGGGCGGGCGTATTCGGCGTCGAGCAGACCGTCGGCCACCAGCTTGTCCAGGTGGAACTTGGCGGTGTGGTGTGCTACCCCGGCACCGGCTGCCGCCTGCTCGCGCCCGACCGGGGTGTCTTGCGCGACGACGTACTGGTAGAGCTCGCGCCGGACCGGTTCGCCGAGCGCGGCGATCCGCTCGACCTGCGTATCGAACTCCTCGGGCATCCGGGCTCCTCCTACTCTCCGGTCGAGTGTAACGGACATGATCGTTGACGAAACAGATTCTCGCACTCTAACGTCGGCAATAGTATCCGTTAGAGGGAGTCGCCATGACCAATATCGCCGCCGCCCGATCCGCCAGCACCGGCACGTCCGCCGAGCGGCTCAGGACCGACCCGACGTACCAGGCGTTCTGGCTGCTGAGGATCGCCTTCACCGTCGCGCCCGTCACGTTCGGCCTGGACAAGTTCTCGGGCCTCCTCACCGACTGGGACCGCTACCTCGCCCCGGCGGTCGACCGGCTCGTACCCGGCACGGCCCACCAGGCCATGCTGGCCGTCGGCGTCATCGAAATCGTCGCCGGCATCGCCGTCGCCGTCCTGCCCCGATTCGGCGGATACCTGGTCGCCGCCTGGCTCGGCGGCATCATCGTCAACCTGCTGCTGCTCGGCGACTTCTTCGACGTCGCCCTCCGGGACGTCGGCCTCATGCTCGCAGCGCTGACCCTGGCCCGCCTCGCCGTTGCCGTGAACGCGCCGAACCGGTCGGGCCGCTGAGCCGAGCCGAACAGAGCGGATGAGGCGACAGGGACGGAGACGACCATGACCAGCACTGCCTGGACCGAGTGCCCGCCGGTGGACCCGGCACCACGGCCACCGTACCTGCGGCTGGCCAGGGCCGCGCCGCCGGTGGAGTTGGCGGCCGCCGAGGACGCGGTTCGCGCGTTGTTGACCGCGCTCGGCCAGGACGTCGATTCGGAACACCTGCGTGACACTCCCCGGCGGGTGGCCGCGGCCTACGCCGAACTACTCACCCCCGAGGCGTTCACGCTGACCACGTTTCCCAACGACGGCGGGTACGACGAGCTGATCCTCGTCCGCGACGTGCCGTTCCGATCGCTGTGCGAGCACCACCTGCTGCCGTTCCACGGCGTCGCACACGTGGCCTACCTGCCCGAGGAGCGGATCGTCGGGCTGTCCAAGCTCGCCCGGGTCGTCGAGCACTTCGCCCGGGGGCTGCAGGTGCAGGAACGGCTCACCCGGCAGGTCGCGGACTACCTCCAGCAGAACCTGCGCCCGAAGGGCGTCGCCGTGGTCCTGGAAGCCGAACACCTGTGCATGTCACTTCGCGGCGTCCGCGCCTACGGCGCCCGCACCCTCACCTCCGCCCTCCTCGGCCTGCACCGCGACGACCCGGCCACCCGGCAGGAGTTCTTCGCCCTCACCGGCGTCCGTCGCTGACAGCGTCGGCCCAGACCAGAAACGGAGCAGGACCCATGCCCACCGAGCAGACCTTCGTGATCGTCGGCGCCAGCCTCGCCGGCGCCAAGGCCGCCGAAGCGCTACGCGCCCGGGGCTTCGACGGACGCGGTCGCCGCGTCGCTACGGCAGCGGGGACTGCCGGTCGCGCTGATCGACCCTGGGACCGTCCCGCTGGAACGGGTCCTGGGCGGCGACGTCGGTGCGGTCTTCCGCGACCTCCACGCCGCCCACGGAGTCGCCCTGCACCTCGGGGAAGGCGTCCGGTCGCTGCACGGAGACGGGCGGGTGGAGGAGGTCCGCACCACCGGCGGCACCGCCATCCCGGCCGACCTCGTCGTCGTCGGTATCGGCGCGGTACCGCGTACGGGGCTCGCCGCTGCGGCAGGCATCGCCGTCGACGACGGCATCGTGGTCGACGAGTACCTGTGCAGCAGCCACCCGGACATCTACGCCGCCGGTGACGTGGCTCGGGCCTGGCATGCCGGCTACCGGGAGCACATCCGCGTGGAGCACTGGTCGAACGCCATCAACCAGGGCAGGGCCGCCGCCGTCAACATGCTGGGTGAAGCCACTGCCTACACCGACACCCCCTACTTCTTCTCCGACCGGTACGACCTCGGCATGGAGTACGCCGGCTACAGCCCGCGCTTCGACCGGGTCGTCTTCCGTGGTGACCCGCGCAGCGGCGAGTTCATCGCCTTCTGGCTCACCGGCGGCGGGGTGGCCGCCGGCATGAACGTCAACACCTGGGACGTCAACGAGCACCTCCAGCAGCTCGCCCGACGACACGCCAGGGTCGATCCCGCCCGGCTCGCCGATCCGGGTGTGCCCCTCGAAGCACTGGCCGGTGCAGCCGCGAACGCGTGAGAGGCGAGACGACGGAGATCTGGATCAACGTCGAGCTTCCGGCGATCGCGGGACGGGTGGGCCGCGGGTGGACGTACCGAGGCGGCGCCGCGGTACGTCCACCCTGCACGAGTACGCGATCAGATCTTGATGTTGCGGGGGACAGGCGGTGCTCAGGAGGCGGTGCAGACCGGGGTGAGGCCGGTGGCCGTGCCGGAGCCCTGGAAGCCGAACTCGGTGTACTGGCCGGCGTTCACCGACCCGTTGTAGCTGACGTTGCTGAACTGGACGGTGCCACTGGTGCCGGTACGGTTGGCGTTCCAGCTGTTGGTCACGGTGGCCCCGGACGGCAGGGCGATCCCGACGGTCCACCCGTTGATCGGTGCGGTGCCGGCGGTGACCCTCACGGTGGCGACGAAGCCGCCGGTCCAGGAGTTCAGTGAGACCGTGGCCGAGCAGCCGGTGGTCGGGTTCGGCGGCGTGGTCGGCGGGACGGACGGCGTCACCGACGGCGACGCTGACGGGGTCGGCGGGGTGCCCGGCGAGGTCGGGTCGGTCGAGACGTCACGGCCCTTGTTCAGCTCGTCGAGGACCGCGTGGTAGGCGGCCTTCTTCTGGTAGTTTCCGCTGCCGCCGGTGAAGAGCAGGCCCCGCTCCGAGGATCGCCACGACTCGCTGTCGGCGATGCCCCAGACGGTGATGCCGGTGCACTTCGCGACGTTCAGGCAGGCCCGGACGACCTTGCGGTAGTTCTCCGCCTGGCCCGCGCCGATGTCGTTGTTGCTCAGGTCGTCGTCGATGTCCAGCTCGGTGAGGTGCACCTCCACGCCGAGGTCGGCGAAGCGCTGGATGTTGGCCTGTAGGTCGTCGGTGATGATGCTGTTCGGGTTGTCGTTGAAGTGGGCCTGGAACCCGACGCAGTCGATGTACTGCCGATAGTTGCGGACGATCTCGTACAGTGCGTTGGCCTTGCGGTTCTGGACGCCGCCCCGGACCGTCAGGCCCTCGACGTCGTAGTCGTTGATGCAGAGCTTGGTGGTCAGCCCGCCAGCCTGCACGACCTGCTTCGCCCGGATGAACGAGTCCCGGATGACGTCTGTGTCGCCGGTGTCGAAGAGGTCACCGTCGCCGTTCGCGTCCCGGTTCAGGGTGTGCGGCCACTGGCTGCGCCGGTTGCCGGTGTTGTTGTCGTCCAGCGCCTCGTTGACGACGTCCCAGTACGCGATCCTGTTGCCCCAGCGGTTCAGGGCGTTGCCGATGAAGGTGTTGAGCGTCGCCTGGTTGGCACCCTGTAGCGCGCCGGCCTGTGAGTGCCAGACCAGCGTGTGGCCGCGGACCAGCATGTTGTTGGTCTGGGCGTAGTTGACCAGGGTGTCCGCGTTTCCGGTGTTCTGGAGTCCACCGCTCGACGTGGCGATCGTGGACGGCTTCATGTCGTTCTCGGGAGTCAGCTGGTTGAACTCCTGACCGACGATCGAGCTGAGCCGGCCGGGTGAGGCGGCGACGCCGAAGAAGAGCCCGGCCTTGGCGGCCGCGGCCCGCAGCGTGGTCTCGGCCGCAGCGGCCGGGCCGATGGACTGGACCGTCACAGCGCTGCCCACTAGCAACAGCATCGCCGTCGGCAAGGCCATTCTAGTAACTTTCCTACGCTGTCTCAGGGTGCTGTTCACCGGACCTCCTCGACGCTGACGACCACTGATCGACGCGCATGCATGTCTGCCAAAGGGCCAGTATCGATATCGACCGACCGCACTGTCAACGACTTCCGGAAATGTTCCGGAAACAATCGAGGGGCCGGGATGTCGATGAATGCATGTTCGGGCAGGTAGCAGAGGCGTGTGACCGGGCGACCGGGCCTGGCGGCGGGGACGACGCTCGGTCGTGTCCATCGTCGACGCGACAGGTACCGAAACATCCGACATAGATTCTCTGCGGAATGCCTCTGCGTTTGGCCGGAATGGTAAGGCTGCCTCGACGGGCGCTGTGGTCGGCGTACTCCGTCACCCCGACCGCTCTTGTCGCGCTGGCCTCGGGACCTGGTCGCACGGCGATGGCACCGCCGCGTAGCCGAAACCGAGTTCTCGGACGGTACGGGTCGCCGGTCCACTGCGCTGCGTCGCCCGTCGGGGAGGGTTCGTCGAGGAGTCGGACGGTGCCGAGGGGACCGGCCGCGATCGCCGGACGTGCCCGCCGGCCGGGGCACCGTGGCTCCCGTGCCGGGGCCCGGACTGCGACCGGCTGGTGTCGCTGACACCACTTCGGACGGCCGTGGCGGTGCGGTACGGCCATGTGATCAACTGTGCATGTCGTTGTTAGACTTCGGCAGGTCGTCGAGCGGCGAGCGGGGGTGGCGGCCATGGCGGGGATCCCGGACGGCGAGGCGTTTCTGGATCCGGACAGCGCGCGTGACTATTTGCGGTCGTGGAAGCAGCGCGTCGAGGCGATGGCGGCGAAGACGCAGGCCATGAGCGACCAGATCGGACAGCTGCGGGCCAGTGCGCGGGACGGCAACGGGCTGGCCGAGGTGACGGTCGACTCCACGGGCGTCCTGGTCGACCTGAAGCTCACGGAGCGGATCCACCGGTTCGATCCGGAGGTGGTCGCGCGGGCGGTGATGTCCGCACTGCGTCAGGCGCGGGTGCAGGCGGCCGATCGCTCGCGGGAGATCGCGATCGAGACGATGGGGCCTGACTCGGTGGCGGCGCGCACGATCGGTGATCGGATGCAGCAGTTGCTCGAGCGGTCGGATTCCACCGACGGCGTCCCCGGGCCGCCCGCCCCGGGGCTGGGCAGGGGATAGGCGATGGCCGACGCGTTCAACGTCGACCCCGCGCAGTTGCACCGGCATGCGGCCAAGGTGCTGGCGGTGCGGGACCAGCTGCAAGCGATCAAGGGCGCCAGCCGCGCGATCTCGCAGAACGACGAGGCCTACGGGTTGTTGTGCGGGTGGATCGCCGGGATTCTCGAGGCCCGGCACCAACGGCAGGACGCGCTCTACGCGTACGTGGAGGAGAACCTGTCGCTGGCGTCGGAGGCGTTGACCACCGCCGCCCGGGCGTACGAGTCCGCTGACCGTTCGTCCTCGGACCGGGTGCGCCGGTCCGGCGGAATGGGGTGAGGTCGCCGTCATGGTCGCCGACAACGCGCTGGTAGCCACGCCGACCTCGTCGCGTACGGCGTGGACGGGGTCGTCGCTGGCCGAGGGGTTCCAGGGCCTCCACCAGTCGGTGAACAGCGGCTCCTGGGTCGACGGGCTGCTGGCCGGCGGGGCGTTCGCGATGGAGGCCGCGGCCACGGTGATCGATCCGTTCAGCGCCCTGCTGGCCAACGGGCTCGGCTGGGCGATGGAGCATTTCGAGCCGCTGCGTGAGGTGCTGGACAAGCTGACCGGTATCCCGGACCTGGTCGTCGCGCACGCCGAGACGTGGAAGAACATGGCCGGTGCGCTGCAGACCATGGCCGAGGACCTCTATTCCAGCCTCGCGTCGGATCTGCCTGACTGGGGCGGCAGCGCGGCCGAGGCGTACCAGAGCAAGATGGCCAACAACGTCGACGGAATCGGCGGTCTCTCCGTGCTGGCGGCGACGATGGCCTCGGCGACCCAGGCGGCGGGCAACCTGGTGCAGTTCACCCGGGACATCGTCCGGGATCTGATCTGCGATCTGGTCGCCCGGGTGATCGTCTGGGCGGCGGAGGCGTTGCTGATCGTCACGATTCCGGTGGTCGCCGCGCAGATCGTGTCGGCGGTGTTGAAATGGGCCGGCCGGATCGCCAGCTACACCAGCGCGCTGATCACCAGCCTTACCAACCTGAAGACGCTGATGGGCAGCTGAGCATGAGCGCGACCGGAGTTTCCGTACGACTGGGGGCGTCGTCATGACCGAGCCGGCCATTCGCCTCGCGGCCGAGGGTTGGTAGGGCGCCGATGGCCAGAGGCAGCGGGGGATCCCATACCGGCACCGACACTCCTTCGACGACCCGTACCGGGGACGACGGTGACGCCGCGCCGTCACCGAGGAGGAGCTCCGGCGGGAACGCCAGCAGTGTCGACGGGGGCCAGGCGGCCGTACAGGCGGCGTTCGAGGCCGGTCGGGTGGGCAACGCGAGCGCGGCCGGTTCCACCACCCGGGCGCCGGTGAACAGCACCATCACCGGCGAGCCGCTACCGGAGGGCTACAAGTACGACGACAACGGGCGGCTGCACGGGCCGGACGGCGGGTACGCCAAGGACCCGACCGCCCCGCCTGGCGCGCACAACCGCGACACCGAGTACCCCGGCGGCTACCGCGAGTCCACGCACGACGAGATGGCCCGCAGATACACCGTGGAGGGTGCGGTCGCCGGAGAGTGGCCGCGCTCGCCCGGCGGTCAGCGGGTGCCCAAGGAAGACCTGACCTGGCTCGACGACAACGGTGAGGTTATCGACGTTCCAGAGGGCGACGCGATCACCTACGAACACAACAAACCAGTGGTGCAGGACTGGAACGAGAATGGCCGGTTCAATACCAGGCAGTATCGAAATGACTGGTACAATAACGTCGATAATCTCCAGCCCATGCTGCGGTCGGAGAATTCCAGAGGCGGCGCGACATTGGGGTTGAGATACGAGCAGGAAACGGGCGACGGATATACTGCCTCCTGATGTCCGACCCCGAGGACGCGTAGCTGCCGGTAACCGAACTGGAGTGTCGTGACCGATATCGCCAACATCGTCCAGGGCTTCAGCGGCGTGCGCCCCCTACCGGGGGTGCAGGATGCGTGGACCTGGTCGCTGGGCACCATGTTCACCTACGGACTGGCCCTCACCCCCGACGGCGCGCACGCGGTGCAGATGAACGTGCGCGGCGAGGGGGACGAGGAACTCATGGCCAGCGTCCTGTCCTTCGCCCGGGAGCGCAGCACCGAGGTGCTGGCCGCCGTGCCGTTCGCGGTTCTCGAGGGTTACACGCCACCGGAGGGCTCCAATTACGAGTTCGACACGGTCGGCGCTGTGATCCCCGCCGTCTATCGGCTGCACAAAAAGATTCCCGAACTCGCCGAGGTCACCTATCAGGTGTTTCCGGCATGGCGCTGCGAGTTCTCCGGTCGCGAGTCGCAGATCGAGGCGGTCGACCGGTTCAACAAGTTCCTGGAATCCGCCGACATCCACCGCCTGCCGAGACCATTCCTCAAGATGCGTTTCGACAACCCGAAGACCGGCGGCGGCAGCATCGGCAGCGAACTCGGCCTCGCCAGGACCGACCTGCTGTACAGCGAGTTGCGCAAGCTCGATCAGGCCGAGGGCGCGTGGATCGACTTCCAGAACTTCCAGAACAAGCTGCGCCGGGCGTACTGGGAGGACGGCCTACGGCTGGCCTCCGAGGGCGGCGAGGGTCGGGAGATCGAGCTGACCGACCTGCTGCTGTACGCGCACAGGTTCCTCACCGAGGGCGTCGACGATGAATCTTGACATCGAGGACCGGGACCCGATCGACGACGCGACGGAGGCCGACATCCGGGCCGGGATCGACCGCCTGGACAGTCGTGGCCCGCGGTTCGCCGTCCTCCGGATCCGGCCGCACTACTACATCCAGACCTACGCGCTGGACGACGGCCGGCTGGACGTGGACTACCGCGAGGGTGGCCCCGACCGGGCCTACGCCGCGCCGTTTCCGCAGACCAAGGACGCGGTCACCGACGCATTCCTCAGTTACCTCTACGACGACAACCGATGGCGGACCGCCTTCGAATGGAAGCGTCAGCCGGAGGAGGACCTATGAGCTACGTCGTTCCGGTCACCGACGCGACCTACCGGGCCCGGGTCGTGGAGAGCCCGACACCGGTCCTGCTGGTGTTCCTGCCCTCCGGCGGCGAGGTTCGGCGGGCGTTCGCCCCGGTGCTCGCCGAGGTCGCGCAGCGTCTGGGTGACGGGCTGCTGGTCGCCACGGTCGACGTGGCCACCAACCCGGTCACCACCCGGGCCTGGGGCGTGACCCAGACCCCGACCTCGGTGCTCTTCGACCAGGGCGTCATGCAGCGCGTGCTTCTCGGGGTACGCCCCGCCGACCGGCTCGTCGAGGAGATCGAACAGGCCGTCGGACCGAGCATCGCTACGCCGTAGAGCCCAGGGCAACGCCCGCCGTGTTCAGGCGTGGCCGCGCACGAGTGGCAGGAAGACCTCGTCCACGATCTCGACGAGTACCTCGTCGGGCACGGAGGGGACGCCGCGCGTCGCGTACTCGGCGCGCAGCAGCATCATCGGTGTCGTCGCCACCCGGTGGCGTGCGGCGGCAGCGGGTGCCTCGCCCCGGGCTGCGGCGCGCTCCAGCATCGCCAGCCAGGCCCGGTCCATGGTGTCCGCGCCGGACCGCTGCCGCATGAGGGTCAGCAGTTCGGGGTCGTCGGCCGCGGCGGCGAGCAGCCCGCGCAGGATCGCCCCGTGCGGCGACGACCACGTCTCGTTCGCCCGCCGCAGCATCTCCAGCGCGTCGTCCCGCAGGGTGCCCGTGTCGGGGTTCGGCATCACGGCGTCGGAGAGGTGGCGGTACGCCGCGATGCCCAGCGCCGCCCGGTGCGGCCACCGGCGGTAGATGGCGTTCTTGTTGGTCCCCGCTCGGGCGGCGACCCGGTCCATGGTCATCCCGGCGTAGCCCGACTCGCGCAGCTCCTCCGCGGCAGCGTGCAGAATCGCCCGCTCCAACTCCTCGCCCCGGCGCCTCGTGCCCATGCCTTGCAGGGTACTGCACGTACCCTATAGGGTACGCGGCGTACCTTACGAGTGAGGAGAGTCGTCCGATGCGCGTCTTCGGCATGAACTACGACACCGGTTTCGTGAGCGCCGGCTCCACGACGCACGAGCCGTTCGACCCCGAGAATGTGCGGCGCGACCTGCGCGTCATCCGCGACGAGTTGCACTGCGACGCGGTCCGCGTCACCGGCGGGGTGCAGGACCGGCTCGAACTGACCGCGCGACTCGCCGCCGAGGCCGGGCTCGAAGTCTGGTACTGCCCGTTCACCAACGGCCTCGACCGCGACGCGCTGATGGCGTTCGTGCTCGACGGCGCGGAGCGGGCCGAACGGCTGCGGCAGAGCGGGGCGTCGGTCGTCTACCTCACCGGCTCCGAGATCGCCATGTTCACCGACGGCTTCCTGCCCGGCCGCGACCTGGCCGAGCGCATGGCGCTCTTCACCGACCCGATGCGGCTGCGGGAGGCGGTCCCGGCCGCCCGCGCCGCCGTGCACGACTTCCTCGCCGAGGCGGTGCCCGCGGTGCGGAAGCGCTTCGGCGGGCCCGTCGGCTACGCCTCGATCCCGATGGAGGCCGTGGACTGGGCACCGTTCGACATCATCGCCAGCGACGCCGGATACCGTGACGTGACCAACGCCGCGGCGTTCCCGCAAACCCTGTCGGCCGCGGTGGGACAGGGCAAGCCCTACGCCGTGACGGAGTTCGGCTGCTGCACGTTCCGCGGCGCGGCCGACGTCGCGGGTCGGACCGAACCGGTGACGTACGACGAGCACGGCCGCGCCGCGAGCCTCACCGCGGAGCTGGAGCGCGACGAGGAGGGCCAGGCCCGCTACGTCGTGGACCTGCTGCGCGACTACGAGGCCGGCGGAGTCGAGGCGGCCTTCGTGTACACCTTCGCGAACCGGCACCTGCCGACCACCGGCGACCCGGAGCGGGACTTCGACCTGGCCGCGCGCGGGATCGTCCGGGTACTGCCGGACGGCTCGTGGACGCCGAAGGCCGCCTTCCACGCCCTTGCCGCGTACGGCCGCGCGGGCCCTGCGCTCGGGGCGCATCGACAGTCGGTCGATGACCCGACCCGGCCGCGCCGGTCGGATGATCCGAGCCGGCACGGCTCGTCGAGCTCCGTGCTAGCGGGCCGGCTGAAGTGCGCGTTCGATCGCGAGCCCGGTGGCGCAGAGTAGATTCTCGCCGCCCACGGGGCCGACAAGTTGCATGCTGACGGGCACGGGAAGGCCGGGTGACGGTACCGGCATCGCAAGCGCGGGAACGGCGGCCAGGTTGAGCGGCGCGGTCAGCTGCGTGAGTGGGAAGCCCGCGAAATCCGATAGCAACGGCGGCGGAGCGACCAGGGTCGGCAACGCCAGCACGCCCACCTCGTCGAGCGCGGCCGCGACCTCCGACCGCCACCTCGCGCGGGCAGACATCGCCCGGCGTAACCGGTCCGCACCCACGGCGCGGCCCGCGTGCAGGCCGTCGTTGACGAAGGTACCGACGCCCTCGGCGTCCAGCAGCGTACGGTGTGCCCGCCACAGTTCAGCCAGGATGATCGTGCCGAAGGCGCCGTAGGTCGCCTGCCATCCGGGCAGTCGCACCTCGCGGACGGCGATCCCGGCCGCGCCCAGTGCGGCGTCGACGGCGTCTTCGACCGCGGGGTCGACGCCGTCCATCCGCAGTCGACCGACGAGGCGGGCCGGGCGCGGAGCGACCGTGAAGCCCGGTTCCAGCAGGCGCATTCCGGTGACGACGCCGGCGACGTCACGGGCCAGCGGGCCGACAGTGTCCAGACTGGGCGACAGCGGCCAGACTCCTGCGGTCGACACTCGGCCCCAGGTCGTCTTCAGTCCCACGATCCCGCAACACGCGGCCGGGATCCGCACCGACCCACCCGTGTCGGTGCCCAGCCCGACGTCCGCCTCGCCGCTGGCGACCGCTACCGCGCTGCCACTGGACGAGCCGCCGGGGATGCGATCGGGCGCCAGCGGATTGACCGGAGTACCGAACACCGCGTTGTCGCCGACCGGGCTGACGCAGAGTTCGGTCAGCGTGGTCTTCCCGACGATGAGTGCGCCCGCCGCCCGCACACCGGCCAGGCACCCCGCGTCCGTCCGGGCAGGGCTCGCCCGGGCACGCACCGCCGCGCACCCGGCCGTCGTGACCACACCGGCGATGTCGATCGCGTCCTTGACGGCGACCCGGAGACGCCCGTCCGAGTCGGCCGGTGACCCGAAGCGCGTGATCCAGGTCGTCATCCCGGTCAAGATACGACGCGTCGGCGGGTGACAGCACCCGATCGTCGTCGGCAGGCGGTCAGTGACGCGTGTGATCGGGCCGCTCCGCTTCGGCCGACCCGGCTCATCGGTCAGCAGACAGTACGCCCCGGAACCGTCCCTGGGCGCCGGGTCGCGGCGGTACTCCGTCCGTCCCTAACCTGTTCCCATGGGCGCGGACCAGGACGGCGGGAACGTGCGGCTCTGCAAAATCAAGCGCCCTGGGGGCGTCTTCTGGTTCGAGCTTCAGCAGGTCCGTCAAGACCGTGACGGGACCTGGCTGCGGGGCGCTGCCGGTTCGCCATGGGGCGCCCCGCATGACAGCGGCGTCCTTCCGGTATCCGTCGTGGTGCTGCTCGCGGCGGGCCGGCCATGGGTGGCGTGGTGGGTCGACGATCCTGCTGATCCACGGCTTGAGATCGACGTGTGCCTTCCGCCGGAGAGCACCGGGGTGGGCTGGCGGTATGTCGATCTCGAACTCGACCCGGTGCTGCACCGGCGGGACTCGCGGGTCGAGATCGAAGACTGGGACGAGTACGAGCAGGCGTGCCGCGACGGCTGGATGAGTGCGGATGACGCCAGGGTCGCGCGGTCCACGGCCGAGGACCGTGCCGGGGCACTCCGGCGGCGGGACGAGCCCTGGCAGGAACGCGGATGGCAGATGCTCTCTCGATAGATGCCGGCTCCTCCGGCGGACCCCTGATCCTGCGAGTGACTCCTCGTACGGTGGCTCGGGCTGATAGGGAAGACTGGCAGCCATGGCTGATCTGAGCGATCCGAAGGCTGCGCTGCACCACTACCTCCGGGCGATTCGCGAGAACCTGATCTGGAAGCTCGACGGGTTGAGCGAACGCGAGGCCAGACTGCCCCGCACCGCGACCGGCAACAACCTGCTGGGAGTTCTGAAGCACTGCCTCAATGTCGAGGCCGGCTACTTCGGGCCCACCTTCGGGCGGGAGTTCCCGACGCCTGAGGAACTGGTCCCGTTGCAGGCGTTCGAGGAGGACCCGCAGGCGGACTGGTACGCCCGGGAGGACGAGACGAAGGACGGGCTGATCGACCTCTACCGTCGGGTCGGGGAGTTCGCGGATCAGACGATCGAACAGTTACCGCTCGACGCGCCTGGGCGGGTGCCGTGGTGGCGGCCGGGGCAGGATGTCGTGACGTTGCAGAGGATCATCGTCCACGTGATCTGCGACCTCGCCCGGCACGCCGGTCACGCGGACATCATGCGCGAGCAGCACGACATGGCGATCGGCTTGCGGCGGGAGAGCAGCAACCTCCCCGACGACTACGACTGGCCGGCGTACGTCAGCAAGCTGACGAAGCTCGCCGACCGGTTCGGTTAGCGAACGCGCCCGGGCCCACCCGGGTGCGGTTCCGGTCGGCTACAGGACGGAAAGCGGCCCGGTGGTGGAAGCCGCCCGGTGGTCAGGCGGCGATGGTACGTCCGAAGGTCAGGCGACCAGCCACCACAGGGCGCACGACGACTTTCGGCACCGCACAGGCTCTCTGCCGGTGGGTGAAAGCCGTCAGCGACGGGGTTGCCTCCGCGACTTCACGGGCCGGGTACCCTTCGCGGCCTGCCGGATCACGGGCGCGGCGGGTAGGAAGGAGAACGCGTACACCCCGCGGCGGCCAACGGCGTAGAAGTCGAGCGATCCGGGCCGCCAGGCACAGTCGAACAGTGCCCCGTCGACGCGCATGGAGGCCACGTTTTCGAGCGTGTCGAGGTCGTGTACCCGCAGGTCACCCCCTTCACTGGCGGTCAGCAGCCACCTGCTGTCGCTCGACACGGCGGCGGCGGTCATGCCCGAACCGGCGTCGAACTCGGCGCGGGCGACGATCCTGAGCGTCCGGGCGTCGAAGATCCGCACGAGCGATCCGGTCAGACAGACCAGGCGGGCGTCGTCGGGGCATCGGACCAGCGCCGCGACCGGCGGGCCCTGCGCCACCGGTTGCGGCGGCCGGCCGGTGCGGAACCGCCAGGCGAGCACCGCACCGTCGCTGCCGCCGAGGACGAGCAGGTCGTCGTCGACCAGAAAGGCCGCCGCCTTCACCGAATCCGTGTGCCTGTACTGGGATATCTCGATGTCGTCGCGGAGGGAGGAAAGGAGGACGTCTCCGTACAGCCCCGTCCAGGCGACGAGGTCTCCCGACGGGGAGGTGAAGCAGGTGTCGAGGGACTGGCGATCGTCGACCGCGGTACGCTCCTGCGCCGTCCAGACCGATCCTTGCCGCCGCAGGATGTACGGCCGCAGGATGGCGACCGCTGCCAGGGCGTCGCCACCGGAGCCGTAGGCGCAGCTTCGGACGGCGGTCTCCGCCCGCCAGATGTTGACCGTCTCGCCGTCGGCCGTCCAGAACCGTAGGGTGTGATCGTTGCCGGCGGTGACGATCTCCCTGCCGTCGGGCGAGACGCTGCATCCGTTGACCCAGTCCACGTGCCCGTCGGCGGACTCCCCGGCGATCAGGGCCGTGTTCCACACCCGGATCATGCCGTCGCTTCCGGTCGAGACGAGCCAGCGGCCATCCGCGGAGAGTACGCAGCAGGTGACCCAGCTGGTGTGCGCCGGCACGACGCTGACCGGTCGGCCGGTGTCGGCGTCCCAGGTCCGGATCGTCCCGTCGGCGCCGCCCGAGATGATCCGGTCACCGCTAGCCACCAGCGTGTTGACGAATCCGACGTGCCCGACCAGCGTCAGCGGCCCGTCCGCGCCCCGTCGAGACACCCGGATCTCGTCGTCGACCCCGGTCAGGGCCAGGTAGGAAAGCTCCGCGCCCACCGCCATCGCCTGCACGACGGCGGAATCGTCGTACAGGTAGGTCGCCGAGACGCCTTTGGCGAGGTCGTGGAGGAGTACCGTCCCGTGTTCCGACGCCGTGAGCACGACCGCGTCGTCGACGAAGGCGCACTTCACGAGCGCCTCCCGCGCGAACCGGTGCGAGTAGAGCTGCTTCCCGGAGGTGACGGCGGCGACGGAGAGAACGCCGTGCTCGTCCACCGAGGCCACCCGGGTGGAATCCGGTGACACCGCGCAGTCGTGCACCTTGCCGCTGTGCAGTCGCAGCGTGCGCGTCTCCCGGCGACGATCCGCGTCCCAGATCCGTACTGTCGCGTCGGTGCCGGCCGAGACGATCCACGCCGCGTCCGCGGTGACCGCCACCGCGTTGATCTCGCCCTCGTGTCCGGGCATGAGGCCGAGTGTCGTGCCGGTCGCCCGGTCCCAGACGCCGACGACGCCCCGATGGCTGCCGGAGACGATCCACGCCGTGTCCGGCGACATCGCGCAGCAGCTCAGCCATCCGCCTCCGACGGCGATCACCCGGTCGAGGCTGGACGGGCCGATGTCGGGAAGCGGCCACCGCAGGCCGATCCTCGCCCGCGAGGCACCGCTGGCCGCCGTGTAGGCGCGCACCGCGGGGGCCAGCTCGGGTACGCCGTCAAGTCGGGAGGTCAGCACGTCCCGGAACGACTCCGGTGGCGTCGTCGGGGTCAGCAGGTGGGCGCTCTTGGACAGCCGCGCCAGCAACAGCCCGCTGTATCCGTCGCCGGCCCGTTGCAGGTCGGCTTCGACGGCGGCCACGCCCACGCCGACGGTCTTCGTGCCGATCCACTCCAGGTGCGACGCGACAGCGGTCAGCTCGGCGCCCAGGCCCGCCTCGCCGAGGTGGTAGCAGAGGTGTCGCCACAGGTAGTCCTCGTCGGCCGGGAGCCGCCACCACGGTGTGGGGCGCTGCCGGGAGCCGCCGACCAGGTCCCTTGCCGAGACGACCAACTGGGCGTTGACCTCACGGAGGGCGGCCGGCGCCAGCCGCTGGCGCAGGTAGCCTCGCAGCACGTCGTGCAGCCGTAGACCGTCGGGTGCCCGCTGCACGAGCGACAGGTCCGCCATGGCGCCGCGGAGGGACTCCGCCGTCGCCGCGGTCATCTCCGCCGTCCGCGCCCACAGCATGTTCGTCGTGGCGTCCGGTATGGAAACGTCCTCGGGGAACGCCCCGAGCTCCTCGTACCGCCGCTGATGGTCCACCGGCAACAGTTCGAGGCTCGCCCGTACGGTGAGGTCGACCGCCCGCTCCCGAGCGGCCAGTGTCGTGACGTCCAGCGCGGCCGGGCCGCCTGCCGTCAGTTGCTCGACAACCGTTGCCGTGGCCGCGCCCACCGCCTCACCCCGCTGGACCCGCCACCGAACCGCGCCGTTCACCAGGGCCAGCAGCAGTGGCCAACGGCCGGTGAGCGCCAGCACCCTCGTCGTGTCCGCCGCCGGGATCCCGTCGATTCCCCGGGTCAGCAGGTCTGCCGCCTCGCTGCGGCCCATCTCGTCGACCTGCACCCGGTGCGCGGCCTCCGGGAGCAGCCGGGCTACCCGGGTCGTGATCAGCCGCTTGCAGCGGGTGCCGCCGGCCAGCAGCGGGCGCAGCTGCTCCTCGTACCAGACGTCGTCGATGATCAGGAGTACCGGCTCGCGCTTGTCCAGCTCCCTGCCGAGCCACTGGCCGGCCTGCTCGGGTGTGACGAGGCCGGGCCGGTTACCGGTCAGCTGCTCGGTGAGATCGTTTATCGCGTCGGCCAGCTGGGGGCCGGACATCGACTGCCCGACGGTGATCCACAGTAGCCCGCCGGTGAACCGCTCCCGCAGGCTCGGCAGCAGCGCCGCCTGTCTCGCCAGGGTGGTCTTGCCGAAGCCTCCGGCACCATAGACGCCGGTCAAACCCACGGACTTCGTATCCGTGTCGAGCAGATGCGCCCGCAGTCGCGATATGAGGTCGGGGCGATCGATCAGCAGCTCGTCGGGCATCGTCGCGGCCCACGGTGCCGAGGTGACCGGTGTGGGCGTCGTCGCTGCCGGCTTCTCCTCCTTCCGGTACCGGAGCGCGTCGAGTACAGCCGTGATCACACCGATCGCGAAGATCACTCCGAAGATTATCCACACCGAGAATTTGAAATGAGCATTCGCCGTGACCACATTGACCAATCCGCTGGCGAGCAGGGTCAGGAACGTGATCACCAGCGCGAATGTCAGCGAGCGGCGCACTCGGCCTCCACCGGGAAATTCGGCCAGGCCGTCCACTTTATAACCGGCGCGGTGCGGTGGCGGTTGAGCGACTCGATTCGGACCCGCCGCCGATCAGCCGACCCGGTCTGGCCGAACGCCGGCACGCCGGGGCGGCCGGACCGCCGGGGCGCGGTGACCGTCGCGGGGCGCCGGCCACCGCGACGGCCCGGGCCGCGCCGGGCGGGGCCGCTGGACCGCTCGGCTGCGGGGGATGCTCCTATGGAAGTCAAGGGGTGTTGAGGGCGGTGAAGTCGGCGAGGAGGGCGGTGTGGACCTCGCGGACGATGTAGCGCTTGAGGCAGCGCATGATCTCTTTCTTGCTGAGTCCTTGTTTGGCCAAACAAGGACTCAGCAAGAAAGAGATCATGCGCTGCCTCAAGCGCTACATCGTCCGCGAGGTCCACACCGCCCTCCTCGCCGACTTCACCGCCCTCAACACCCCTTGACTTCCATAGGAGCATCCCGTCCCGGGACCGTCCCGTCGGCCGGTCCGTCGGTCAGCCGTGCGGCCTGACCGGGAGCGCCGACAGGCCACGGAGCAGCAGGCTGGACCGCCAGCCGATCTCCTCCGGCGGCACCGCCAGGCGCATCCCGGGAAACCGGCGGGCCAACCCACCGAAGGCGATCTGCCCCTCCAGCCGGGCCAACGGTGCGCCGAGGCAGTAGTGGATGCCGTGCCCGAACGCCAGGTTGGGGGTGGGCGGACGGTCCAGGTCCAGCCGGTCCGGCTCGGGGAACCGGTCCGGGTCCCGGTTGGCCGAGAGGAGGGCCACCAGCACCGACGCGCCCTGCGGGATGGTCCGGCCGCCCAGCTCGACCGGCTCCATCGCGGTCCGGAACGAGGCGTTCTGCACCGGCCCCTCGTAGCGCAGCACCTCGTCGATCGTCCCGGGCAGCAGCGCCGGTTCGGCCACCACCCGGGCCCAGCGCTCCGGTTCGGCCAACAGCAGCAGCATGCCGTTGCCGATCAGGTTGACCGTGGTCTCGTGGCCGGCGATCAGGAAGAGGTAGACCATCGAGACGAGTTCGTCGTCGGTGAGCCGGTCGCCCTGCTCGTGCACCGCGATCAGCGCGGAGAGCAGGTCGTCGGCCGGCCGCTCGCGCTTGGCCGCCAGCAGGGTACGGATGTAGCCGACGATCGCGGTCAGCGCGGGCGGCAGTCCGGCCGGGTTCATCGGGCCGGTCACGATCGCATCCGTCCACCTGCGGAAGTCGGCCTGGTCCTCGGCCGGTACGCCGAGCAGTTCGCAGATCACCTGGATCGGCAGCGGGAAGGCGAAGCGGTCGATCAGGTCAACCTCTTCGGCGTCGGCGATGCCGTCCAGCAACTGCTCGGTCAGCTCCTCCATCCGGGGGCGCAGTGCGGCGACCCGGCGTGCGGTGAAGGCGCCGGAGACCAGCCGCCGCAGCCGGGTGTGGTCGGGCGGGTTCAGCGCCAGCATGTGCCGGCCGACCGCCCGGGCCACGTCGTCCGGAATCATCCCCCGGTAGTTGAACCCGCCGGCCGAGGTGGCCTTGGCCAGCCGTGGGTCGCTCAGCGCCCGCTGGGCGTCCTCGTAACGGGTGACGACCCAGGCGGTGACGCCGGTCGGCAGCTCGACCTCCACGACCGGACTCTCCCGGCGCAGCTCGGCGAGGACCCGGTGCAGATCGGTGGCGGACCCGAACGGATTGGCAATGGTCGACATTCGTCTCCCCCCGCACGACGATGGACGGCCCGGCGACCGGAGCGGATCGGGGCTCCCTCCCATGCTGCCACCGTCGCCCCGTACGCAGAGTCCCGCTGACGGCCGGCCGCCGGACGGTCTCCGGCTATGATCTTGCGCATGGCACTGCTGCACCGGGCCGCACTGCATCCCGGCAAACTCGAACTTCTGGCGGACTGGCTGCCCGGCCGACGCTGGTACCGGGGCCCGGCCGCCGCCGACGTCGTCCGCGTCGCGAGCTTCCGGTTCGACGACCCGGACGGAGCGGTCGGGATCGAGACGATGCTCGTCAGGTCCGGCGACGGACCGGTGCACCAGGTTCCACTCACCTACCGGGCCGCGCCGCTGCCCGGCGGCGACGACTGGCTGATCGGGACCACCGAGCACTCGGTGCTCGGCCGCCGCTGGGTGTACGACGCCTGCGGCGACCCGGTCTACGCCAGCGCGCTGGCCGCCGCGATCGTCACCGGTAGCGGCCAGGCGGAGGAGTTCTTCGAGGTCGACGGGGTACGCGAGGTCCGGCCGCCGAGCATGACCGTGACCGGCGACGGCACCCCGGGCAGCACCGTACCGCCGGTGCACGTGATCCACCGGGTGGTCGAGGAGGAGCCGACGACGATCGTCACGGACTCCGTGGAACTCGCGGTCGTCCGCCGCCCCGGCGCGAAGGACCACGGGCTGACCGGTGCCGTGTTGACCGCTACCTGGGCCGACCAGCCGACCCCGCTGCCCCTGGCGTACGCCGTCGCCCGCTGACCTACGGAGCCGCCAGCGCACCGGCCCGCCGCCCCGGCGTGGGCGTACCGTCCGGAGCCGTCGCGCCGGAGTCCGCCGGTCCACCCGGAGCCGCTCGTCGTCACGCGCCTCGGGCCGGTTGTGGCGGGGACGGGACCTGCGGTGGGGGTGCGAAGTAGTCGCGGAGCTTCGCGATCCGGCCGGCGCGGACCCGGAAGACCTGCACCAGGGACACGGTCGTACGCTGCCCGGTCGGCGCGACGAGGACGGTGTCGATCTCGACAAGGAAGACGTCGGGATCGGCGGTCTCGTGCAGCACGTACCCGGACGCCGCCGCGTCGACCGTGCCCTGGTAGGCCGGCTCCCGGTGGTACGCGCCGATGCCGGCCCGGATCGCTTCCCGGCCGACCAGCCGGCGCGGCAGCGGATGACCCTCCGGCACCAGCGGCGCCTCGTATTCACCGTCGTCGGTGAAGAGGGCGGCGATCGCCTCGGGGTCCCGGCTGATCGCACCGGCGTGGACGTACCGTTCGAAGAGTTCCCGGTGGGTGCGGGTCACTCTCTCCAGCCTACCGGCCGCCGTCCGGCCGGGCCGCCCGTCGACGTCGAGCGGCCCGACCGGACGGTCGGCACCCGCACCTGTCAGAAGAGGAAGGGCCATCCGGCGTTGTCGTAGCCGATGCGGTTGATGCCGAGCAGGGCGGCGCCGTTGCTGGCGTTGTAGTAGTGGTAGACCAGTATGTCGCCGTCGTTGTCGGCGAAAACGGCCTGGTGTCCCGGTCCGCGGACGTTGTCGTGTCCGGCCAGTATTTCGGTGCCGCCACCGGCGTTCATGTCGCGGCCGTTGCGGTCGAGGTAGGGGCCGGTGATGCTGGTCGAGCGGCCCACCATGACCCGGTAGGTGCTGGATGCGCCTCGGCAGCACATGTCCCACGACACCCACAGGTAGTAGTAGGCGCCGCGCTTGAAGATGTACGGGGCCTCGATGGCGCCGCCGCCGCGACCGGCGATGCTGCGGATCGTGCCGTCGAGGCGCAGGCCGTTGGACGGGTTGACCTGGACGAGTTTGAGGCCGGACCAGAACGATCCGAAGCTGAGCCACCAGCGGCCCTGGTCGTCCACGGCGAGGTTGGGGTCGATGGCGTTGAAGTTGTCCGAGGTCCTGGACTCGATGACCAGGCCGCGGTTCGTCCAGGAGCCGGACGTGCCGGTCGGACTGGTGGCGAGGAAGATCGCTGAGCGGTTGGATCCGAACGACGAGGCCGAGTAGTACAGCCAGTATTGGCCGTTGTGGTAGGAGATGTCTCCGGCCCAGAGGTTGCGGCCGCCGTTGGTGTACGACAACGTCCACGGTGCGCCGCCGGGGAAGGCCGAACCGGCGTTGCGCCAGGCGGTCCGGTCCGTAGAGGTCTTGAGCGCGACGTTGTCGCCGGTGTGCACCATGAGGTAGCCGCCGGTGGGCCGCTTGACCACGGTCGGGTCGTGTACGCCGATGTCTCCGGTCACTCGGCCGGGCGCCGGGTACTGCGCCAGCACCGTGCCGGTCGTGGCCGGCGGCTCGTTGCCGCCGACGGAGGTGAGTTGCCACTGCTGGTTCGTGTCCGTAGTGGCCGCTGCCACGGGTTTCGGGTTGAGCACGGTGCCAGCAACAGCGGTCACCGCACACACAGCCACGGTCAGCAAGGCCCTCCATCGCCTGTGGCGGTGTGCTCCGAGAAGTTGACTCATCGGACATCCCTTTCCGGTCCAGGTTTCTGGTCCACGCCGGCACCATCGACAACGCGGGTTCCTGCACGTTTCCACAACCGCCGATGTGATAGCTCACATCGATGAACATGGTTGCCTGCGAGCCATCATGCGATGTCGAAGCGCTTCTCTGACCCTCGAACTCCTACCGAAATGTTTGCGATAACATGCCCGCTCCGATCGGGCACCACCGCATCGCGGCGGCGGCGTGTCGCCTGGCCAGGGCGCCGAAAGGCTCGAAACCTCTGTAGGTAGCTGGCCATGGAGGATGCCGTAAGCCCTTGCGGCCGGCCCGACCCCTGTCCCAACCGACCTGCCCCGGACGCCTTGACAGCAGGAGATGTTAGCGCTCACAGTTGCTCGGACGGGATGAGCAACCGTCAATGTCCCCGCCCCTGTCGATGCCGGATCATCCCGGATGGACGAGGGCCCACCTCCCCGGACCGGCCCAGGCACCCGCAAGCGCGATGACGCCTCAGAGCACCCATTCAGCGGTCACGAAGGGAGCTGTACCACCACCTCACCGGCCGGTGAAGACACCGTCAGCGCGTCCCCGAGTGGTCTCGGGCAGCAGCCCCGCCCATTCCCGGACGCAGGTCCCAAGGAAGGAACCGCGATGATCACGATCCACAGACCGAAAGCGGCGCGACGGCTGCTGACCACCGCCGTCGTCGCCGTACTCGTGTCGACCCTGGGCGCGACCGTCCCCGCCGCCCCGGCGCTCGCCGCGCCCGGACCGTCGTTCACCAACCCCCTCGTCGGCGCCCCGAACAGCGCGGACCCGTCGATCGTCTACAGCAACGGCAACTGGTACTACATCGCCACCACCTGGACCTCCCGAATCGTCATGCGCACCTCGTCCACCATGGCCGGGCTGAAGAACGCGCCGGAACGAACCGTGTTCACCCTCGCCCCCGGGCCGGGCTGCTGCACCATGTGGGCACCGGACATCCAGTGGATCAACAACCGGTGGTACATCTACTTCTCCGCCGAACCCTCCCCCGGCCAGGGCGCACGCCGCACCGGCGTACTCGAAAGCAACGGCACCGACCCACTCGGCCCGTACACCTACCGAGGCATCCTCAACCTCGAACCCAACAACGGATGGGCGATCGACGGCAGCGTCGTCCGGTTCAACGGCTACGTGAACCACTTCGTCTACTCCGCCTTCCGAGGCGGCGAACAAGGACTGTTCATCGCCCCGATGTCCTCACCGACCCAGGTCTCCCGCAACGGCACACGAATCTCGTCCCCGACACTGTCCTGGGAACGGCAGGGCGGCGCGGTCAACGAAGGCCCGTACGCCGTCTACAACGGCGGACGAACCTTCCTGACGTACTCGGCCAGTTCCTGCAACACACCCGACTACAAGCTCGGCACCCTGACCTGGACCGGCGGCGACCCGATGTCGCCCAGCTCCTGGACGAAGCGATCGACACCCATCTTCCAGCGCAGCGACGCCAACGGCGTCTACGGCCCGGGCCACGCCTCCTTCACCAGATCACCCGACGGCGCGGAAACCTGGATCGTCTACCACGCCAACTCCTCCACCAACCAGGGCTGCGGCACCACCCGCACCACCCGAGCACAGAAGATCGGCTGGAACTCCGACGGCACCCCGAACCCCGGCGTACCGGTCCGCACCGGCACCACCATCGCCGGCCCCTCCGGCGACTCGTAACCACCCACACGGCCCGCTGGGACGCCCTCACCACGAGGACGTCCCAGCATGGCCGAACCGCCCACCGCCCCTGGCTTCCCCACCTTCGACACAGGCGCTAACGGCGACCGAGGAGTTCGGCCACCCGGAGGAAGCCGTCCGTGCCGTGGCCGAGCCCGATCACCCGGCGGGTCAGACCCTCGACCGCCCGCATCACGCTCGCGTCGATCCCGTGCGCCTCGGAGGCGTGCACGATGTGCGCCATGGTCGAGGCCGCCGAGGTGATCGGGTTGTCCGCACCGGAGTAGCTGCCGTCCTCGACCTCCGCCGCCGTCTGCTCGAAGACCGGCGGCAGGATCGCGCCGATGCCCTGGGCGAAGGGCGCGAGTTCCCGGGCGCTGATCCCCTCCGCCCGGGCCACCGCCAGCGCGTGCGCCCAGCCCGCCATCGAGGTCCAGAAGATGTCGAGCAGGGCGATGTCGTACGCCGCCGCCCGGCCGATCTCCTCGCCGACGTGCGTGTGCGTGCCGCCCAGCCTCTCCAGCACGGGCCGGTGCCGCCGGTAGAGGTCGCCCGGACCACTGTGGATGAATACGCCGTCCGGCGTACCGATGGTGCTGGTCGGCGTCATGATCGCGCCGTCCAGGTAGCCGATGCCGTGCTCGGCCGCCCAGGCGGCGACGTCCCGGGCCCGCTGCGGCGTGTCGGCACTGAGGTTCGCCACCGTACGCCCCTTGAGCGCGTCGGCGACGGCGTCGGTCCGGAGGATCGCGTCCACCGCGTCGTTGTTGACCACGCAGACCACGGTCAGGTCACTCGCGGCGACCGCCTCCGCGACCGAGCCGACGCCGGCCGCGCCCCGCTCGACCAGGGCGGTCTCCCGGCCGGGAGTCCGGTTCCAGACCGTGGTCGGCAGGCCGGCATCCAGGAACGCGCCGGCCAGGGCCCGGCCCATCGGTCCGAGACCGAGTACCGTGACAGCGGAGTGTTCGGGGTGTGAGGACATGCTGGTACTCCTGAACTTGTGCGCACTTGGGTTAAGAGGACGTAGATGACGCGCAGCCGTGCCCGGGATCTGAACGTCTGCGGGGTGACCGCCGCGATCACCGTGATCGACGGCAAGTGGAAGACGTCGCTGCTCTGGCTGCTGGAATCCGGCCCGCACCTCCCCGCCGAGCTACGGCGGCGGCTGCCCGGCCTCACCGAGAAGGTGCTGACCCAGGCGCTACGCGAGATGGAGAGCGACGGGCTGGTGCACCGGGAGGTGCACGACGTACTGCCGCTGAAGACTGTCTATTCGCTGACCCCGTTCGGCCGCGACCTCGCCGAGGCGCTGGCGCCACTCTCCGACTGGGGACACCGCCGCCTGGACAGGCTCGCCGCCGCCCAGCCGTCGGCCTCCTGACATCCCGCCGACCTCCCGTCGATCCGGATTCCGGCGGCCGTCCGACCGCCCGCAACCAGACTCGTACGGCGGCGGTGACCCGACAAGTACGCACAAAAAAGTGGCTACCCGCGACGGCGCGGACGGCGGCCCCGACCGTGGGTACGGCGGGGCCGCCGAACCGTGCTGCGAAACGGTTACGCCGAGGGCATCCCGTCCTTCAGCGACATCGCGAAGGCCGCCCATGTGGCTGGCCGGAACTCCAGCACCGGGCCGGTCCGGTCCTTGCTGTCCCGCACCAGAACGACGGCTCCGAGGTTGTCGGCAACCTCGACACAGTTGCCGTTACCACCTGAACGACTGCTCGTACGCCACCTGGCGCTGGACATGTTGACGTCGTACATCTTCCTCACCTCCCTCCGGTCAGTGCTGTTCGGTGACGCGGCCGATCATCCGGACGGAGGCCGCCGGATTGAGCGCCGCCGCGCGCAGATGCTCGAATAGATCGGTGTAGCTGGCGATGTCAGTGTCACGTTCCAGGAAAAGGCCATTGACCCGATTTTCGAGGTACACCAGTTCCGGATCGGCCGAATCCGGAAAACCCATGATCGCGAACGCGCCGTGCATTCCGGGATGTGCGCCCACGTCGTAGGGCAGCACCTGCACCGTGATGTTTGGCAGCTTGCTGAGCTTGGTGAGGTGTTGCAACTGGTCACGGATCACGTCGCCTGAGCCGACTCGCCGGTGCAGGACGCTCTCGTCGATGATGGCCCACACCCGCAACGGCTCGGCCCGGGCAAGCACCTCCTGGCGCTTGAGTCGCGCCTCGACCCGGCGTTCCACCTCGTCCTCGGTAATCTCCGGCAGGACGCCGGCGATCAAGGCTCGGGCGTACGCCTCGGTCTGGAGCAGGCCCGGGACGAAGAGCGACTCGTAGTTGCGGACCGACTGGGCCTCGGACTCGAACGAGATGTAGGTGCTGTACTCGTCGGGCAGTTGGTCCTCGTACGCCTGCAACCAGCCCAGTTGCCCGGCGTCCTTGGCCAGGTCGACCAGTTCGAGCCGGCGTTCGAGATCCGCGACGCCGTAGACGTCGAGCAGGCCGAGCAGGGTCCGGCGCTGAGGTCGCGCCCGCGCGGTTTCGAGCCGCCAGAGCGTGGCGGGATTCATGTGGGTCCGTTCCGCGACGTCTTCCCGGGTGAGTCCGGCGTGGTGCCGCAGTGCGCGGAGTTCCGCCGCCAGTCGGCGCAGTCTGACGGTCGGCGGTTGTTTTCGTGCCGCCACGTTCATGCTCCTTCGCTCCTCTCCAGTCTCAGGTGGCTTGCGTTTGCAAGGCAATGGAAAAGCCGCGCGATGTGAACAGTGCGGGCGCTTCGCAAGCCTTGCGTTCGTGCATGACGCTCCAGCAACATGACTCACGGTACGGCCCTGGTCACGCTTTGGCTGACCCGTACCGGCCACGGCGCGCCGTGCACCTTCCCCCGCTGAAGCGCGCCGTGGCCACCGCCCCTCGGGCGGTTGTCCCTCAACCGGGATGCCGGGCAGGTCCTCTGGCGGCAACCAGCTGCCCGGCATCCCATCGCCCAGGAGGTCGCCATGCTGCTGCGTCTGTTCTGCACGGTCGTCGGCTGCACACTGCTCGGCTTCCTCGCCGGGCTCTTCGCCTTCAGGGTCAAGTCCCGCTGGTGTCCACGCTGCGGCACGACCACCTCCGAACTCGCCGGCCAGCACCGCGCGCGGCCCTGATCGCGTAACCCGGCTCTGCGAGAAAGGAACGGCGATGAGCCTGGAGGAACTGACCCACCGGGAGCCCTTCTACGCGGCGATGCGGCTGCTGACCGAAACGGCGTGGCGGCGGAACATGACAGTCGAGGCCCTGCTGACCCTGACCGAACTGCTCGACCCGACCGACGACACGCACATCGGGCAACCGGCCGGCGAGGAACGGACGTGCGGGCCGCCGGGTCCGCGCGACTGAGCCGGCCGGGCTTCTGTACCTGTCGGCCGAACCGTAGTGTTGGTCAGGTGAGTGGTGAGTTGGTCCCGCCGAGGCGGGAGGTGCGCCTGTCCGACGCCGAGCGGGAGGCCGTCGTCTCCCGGTTGAGCGCTGCGGTCGCGGAGGGCCGGTTGACCCTGCCCGAGTTCGAGGAGCGCGTCGACGCCGTGCTCCGTGCGCGGACCGATGCCGAGGTGCAGCCCTACGTCGCCGACCTGCCGGACGTGGCCCCGGCCGTCGCACCCGACGAGGTCGTCGAACTGAACAGCTTCGCCGGGGAGATCAAGCGCTCGGGTCGGTGGGCCGTACCCCGGAAACTCGTGGTGCGCAGCAAGGCCGGCACCGTCAAGCTCGACCTGCGGCACGCCGTGATCAGTCACCGCGTGGTCGACGTCGACCTCGCCACCCAGGCGGGCTCCACGACCATCGTGTTGCCGGCAGGCGCGACCGCCAACATCGACGGGGTCAACACGAGCGCCGGTACGGCGACGGCCAAGGTGCCGTCCACCCCCGAACCCGGCTCGACCGCCCCGCACCTCGTCGTCACCGGCAGCACCGCCGCCGGGACGCTGGTGGTGCGCTACGAGCGCCGCTTCTGGCGCTGGCGCTGGTAACCCGAGCCGCGACGAGCCTCGACGCGTCTCAGGTGGCGGGCCCGCCGACGTGTGGCTCGGGTCACCACGGCCGGCGCCGACCTCGACACCGTCGGCGGTCCTGGGAGTCTGCACGGATGCGGGACTGGGAGCGGCGGGTCGCCGAGGCGTGGGCGTCGATCGACGAGTACGAGGGCCGGGAGGACGACTTCCGGGCCCTGATCGAGAGCCTGGCGGCGGAGTTGCCCGACGGCGATCCGGTCGCCGCGTTCGAGCGGGCCTGTGCCTGGGACTCCACCGGCCACTCCGACCGGGCCGTTCCGCTCTACCGGTGGGCTCTCGACCACGGACTCGCCGGCTACCGGCGGCGCCGCGCCGTGATCCAGATGTCCAGCTCGCTGCGGAACATCGGAGAGGCCGAACTCGCGGTCACCCTGCTGGAGGCCGAGCGCGACATCGACCCGGCGACGCTGGACGAGCCGACCCGGGGGCTCGCCGACGCGATCAGCGCGACGCTGGCGCTCTGCCTGGCCGACAGCGGCCGGGAACGGGAGGCGGTATCGGTCGCGGTCGCCGCGCTCGCCCCGCACCTGCCCCGCTACCAGCGCTCGATGGCGAACTACGCGCGACTGCTCCTCACCCCTGACGGGAGGCTGGAATAGCCGCCGGACCGGAGCGGCCGACATCGAACCGGACAGGCCGGCGTCAGTACGGCGTGACGCCCGCCGGCAGCGTCGAGTTCTCGGCCGCCGTACCGATGTATTGCAGCAGGATCCGCCGGAACGCCCGCGCCGCGTGGGTGGGTTCCGGTTCCCGGCGCCGGGCCAGCGCGATGGTCCGGTGCACTCCCGGCGGGGCCAGCGGGGTGACCCAGAGTCTCGGGCGGCGGGCGACCACGATGCCCGGCACCAGGGCCACGCCGAGTCCCGCCTCCACGAAGCTCAGCACCGCGTCCATCTCGCCGCCGTCCACCGCGAGCGAGGGCTCGAAGCCCGCCTCCCGGCAGGCCCGCAGGGTGGCGTCCCGCAGGTCGTAGCCCTGCCGGAACATCACCAGCGGCTGGTGGCGCAGGTCGGTGAGGTGCATGGTGCCGGCCGAGTCGGTCATCGGCAGCGGGTTGAGCGAGGCGACCACCAGGTTGTCCCGGAGGATCGGCTCGGCGATCAGCGCCGGGTCGGCACCGGTCGCGGGCAGGATGATCAGCGCCAGGTCCAGTTCGCCCCGGAGCAGGTCGCGGACGAGGTCCTGCGAGCCGCTCTCCTCCACCCGCAGGTCGACGCCGGGGTGGGCGTCCCGGAACCGGCGCAGCACGGTGGGGGCGAGCGAGGTGG
Organism: Plantactinospora sp. BC1; assembly: GCF_003030345.1. Lineage (NCBI taxonomy): Bacteria > Bacillati > Actinomycetota > Actinomycetes > Micromonosporales > Micromonosporaceae > Plantactinospora > Plantactinospora sp. BC1. The sequence goes on along the minus strand of NZ_CP028158.1, from coordinate 6,694,861 downwards.
CGAGGCTGGGGGTGGCGCCGAGGCGTACCCGGCCGCGCCGGACCCCGACGAGTTCCTGCACCTCCCGGCGGGCGGTGTCGACGTCGGCGAGGATGCGTTCGGCGAGCGGCAGCAGCACCTCGCCGGCCGCCGTCAGCCCGATGTTGCCGCGTACCCGTTCGAAGAGCGGGGCGCCGAGGTCCGCCTCCAGGGCGTGAATCTGCTTACTCAGCGACGGCTGGGTGATGCCCACGTTGTCGGCGGCATGAGTGAAATGCCGGGTTTCTGCCACCGCCACGAAGTATCTCAACTGGTGGAGCTGCACGTTGATAGCCTACAGCTATCGTTGCTGGGGCTTCGATGCATTGGACGACTAATCAGAGGTCTCCTAGCGTTCATCAGGTGACAGCTGTATCGACGCGGTCGCCGATCCGGTCCAGCATCGGCCTCAAGGCCGTGATGGCGGTGACGGGCATCCTGCTGGTGCTCTTCCTCATCGCGCACATGCTCGGCAATCTCAAGATCTTCTTCGGCCCCGAGTCGTTCGACCACTACGCGCACTGGCTGCGTACCATCGGCGCTCCCGTGCTGCCGGACACCTGGTACCTCTGGATCCAGCGCGCCGTGCTCGGCGTCGCGCTGATCGCGCACATCTGGTCGGCCACCGTGCTGGCCCGGCGGGCCCGGGCGGCCCGACCCGTCCGGTACGCGCACCGCCCCAAGGTGCAGGGCAGCTACGCGGCCCGGACGATGCGCTGGGGCGGAGTGATCATCGCCCTCTTCGTCGTCTACCACCTGCTGGACCTGACCACCGGCGACCTGAACCCGGTCGGCGACCCGCGCCGGCCGTACGCGAACGTGGCCGCCGACTTCGCGCCGGAACGCTGGTACGTCACCCTGCTCTACACCGTCGCGATCGTCACCCTCGGCTTCCACCTGCGGCACGGCATGTTCAGCGCGTTCCGCAGCCTCGGTCAGCAGACCCCCCGGGGCGAGGCCCGGGCCCGGGCGCTCTCGCTCGGCTTCGCCGTCGCGCTCTGCGCCGGCTACCTGGTCGTCCCCTTCGCGGTGATCGCGGGATTGGTGCGCTGATGAACTCCACCAACGGCTCGGTGAACCCCACCAACGGGCTGGACCTCTTCACCATCGGCGAGCCGATCGCCGACACCAAGGCGCCGGACGGGCCGATCGAGACCCGCTGGCAGCGCCGCCGGTTCTCCGCCAAACTCGTCAACCCGGCCAACCGGCGCAAGCTCACCGTGATCGTCGTCGGCACCGGGCTGGCCGGCGGCTCGGCCGCGGCGACGCTGGGCGAGCAGGGCTACCAGGTCAAGTCATACTGCTACCAGGACAGCCCGCGTCGGGCGCACTCGATCGCCGCCCAGGGCGGCATCAACGCGGCCAAGAACTACCGCAACGACGGCGACTCGATCCAGCGCCTCTTCTACGACACCGTCAAGGGCGGCGACTTCCGGTCCCGGGAGTCGAACGTACGCCGGCTCGCCGAGGTCTCGGTGGAGATCATCGACCAGGCGGTGGCCCAGGGCGTACCGTTCGCCCGGGAGTACGGCGGACTGCTCGACACCCGCTCGTTCGGCGGCGCCCAGGTGCAGCGCACCTTCTACGCCCGGGGCCAGACGGGCCAGCAGTTGCTGCTCGGGGCGTACCAGGCGCTGGAGCGGCAGATCGGGCTCGGCCGGGTCGAGATGCACAGCCGGCACGAGATGCTGGAACTGATCGTGGTCGACGGCCGGGCCCGGGGCATCGTGGTCCGCGACCTGGTCACCGGCGAGATCACTACCGACTTCGCCGACGCCGTGGTGCTGGCCACCGGCGGCTACGGCAACGTCTTCTACCTCTCCACCAACGCCAAGGGTTGCAACGTCACCGCCACCTGGCGGGCGCACCGCAAGGGCGCGCTCTTCGCCAACCCCTGCTACACGCAGATCCACCCGACCTGCATCCCGGTCTCCGGCGACCACCAGTCGAAGCTGACCCTGATGAGCGAGTCGCTGCGCAACGACGGGCGGGTCTGGGTGCCGAAGGCGGCCGGCGACGACCGGCCACCCCGGCAGATCCCCGAGGACGAGCGGGACTACTTCCTGGAGCGGATGTACCCGTCCTTCGGCAACCTCGTCCCCCGGGACATCGCCTCCCGGGCGGCCAAGAACGTCTGCGACTCCGGCCGGGGCGTCGGGCAGACCGGGCTCGGCGTCTATCTCGACTTCGCCGACGCGATCGACCGGCTCGGCCGCTCCGCGATCGCCGACCGGTACGGCAACCTCTTCGAGATGTACCAGCGGATCACCGGCGAGGACCCGTACGAGGTGCCGATGCGGATCTATCCGGCGGTGCACTACACGATGGGCGGGCTCTGGGTCGACTACGACCTCCAGTCGACCATTCCCGGCCTCTTCGTGATCGGCGAGGCGAACTTTTCCGACCACGGCGCCAACCGGCTCGGCGCCTCGGCGCTGATGCAGGGCCTGGCCGACGGCTACTTCGTACTGCCCAGCACCATCGCCGACTATCTCGCCGCCGGGCCGTTCGAGTCGCTGGCCGAGGACCATCCCGAGGTGGTGGCGGCCCGCGACGACGTCACCGACCGGCTGGGCCGGCTGCTCGCCTGCCAGGGCGACCGGACCGTCGACTCGTTCCACCGCGAGCTGGGCCAGATCATGTGGGACCACTGCGGCATGGAGCGCAGCGACGCCGGGCTGCGCAAGGCGCTCGCCGAGATCCGCAGTCTGCGGGAACAGTTCTGGCAGCGGGTGCGGGTGCCGGGCGACGGCGAGGGGCTCAACCAGGCGCTGGAGAAGGCCGGCCGGGTCGCCGACTTCTTCGAGCTGGCCGAGCTGATGTGCATCGACGCGCTGCACCGTACCGAGTCGGCGGGCGGGCACTTCCGGAGCGAGAGCCAGACCCCGGAGGGCGAGGCGCAGCGCGACGACGACAACTTCAGCTACGTGGCGGCCTGGGAGTTCACCGGCGCCGACCGCCCGCCGGTACTGCACAGGGAAGACCTGGTTTTCGAGTACGTCCACCCCACCCAGCGGAGTTACAAGTGAACCTGACCCTGCGGATCTGGCGCCAGAGCGGACCGGACGATCCCGGCCGGATGGTCAGCTACCAGGTCCCGGACGTCTCCCCCGACATGTCGTTCCTGGAGATGCTGGACGTACTCAACGACCGGCTGACCCTCGACGGCGAGGAACCGATCGCCTTCGACCACGACTGCCGGGAAGGCATCTGCGGCGCCTGCGGCATGGTGATCAACGGTGTGGCACACGGCCCGGAGCGGGCGACCACGGCCTGCCAGCTCCACATGCGACACTTTCGGGACGGCCAGACCATCGACATCGAGCCGTGGCGGGCCAAGGCGTTCCCGGTGATCAAGGACCTGGTGGTGGACCGGAGCGCATTCGACCGGATCATCGCGGCCGGCGGATACATCACCGCGCCGACCGGCTCCGCCCCGGAGGCGCACGCCCAACTCGTCCGCAAGTCCGACGCCGACGCCGCCTTCGAGTCGGCCGCCTGCATCGCCTGCGGCGCCTGCGTCGCGGCCTGCCCGAACGGTTCGGCGATGCTCTTCACCGCCGCCAAGGTGAGCCACCTGAGCCTGCTGCCGCAGGGTCAGCCGGAGCGTTCCACCCGGGTCGTCGGGATGGTCGACGCGCACGACGAGGCCGGTTTCGGCGGCTGCACCAACATCGGCGAGTGCACCGCCGTCTGTCCGAAGGGGATCCCGCTGACCAGCATCGGCCGGCTCAACCGGGACTATCTCAAGGCCACCCGGGAGCGGGACGGAGCGCCCGGCACCTGACCCGCGCCGCACCCCACCATCACCCGGGCCCGGGCACCGCCGCCCGGCACGGCCCGCACACCGCCGCCGCACGCCCGGACCGCACACACCGCCGCCGTACACCCGGCCCGCACACGTCGCCGTACACCGGCGCGGGCGTGAGCCGGAGGCCGCAGCGGTCCGGGCCGGAGTCGCCTATTGTTACCCGTCAACGAGCCGCAGATCCGGCAGCCGTCCCGAGGGCCGCGTCCGCACCGGACAGCCGCCGGCGGGTGACATCGACCCCTCCGATGGGAGCACGTGGTGAGCAGGGTGAATCGCAGGACCGCACTGGGCATCGGCAGCGCCGCCACCGCCGGCGTCGTGCTCGGTACCGCCACTCCGGCGATGGCCGCGCCGAACAGTGGCGGGAAGGGACTCGACAGCCCCGACCGGGCCCGCGCCGACCGGGTCGCCGCGATCTACCGCCGGGAGAGGACGAAGGCCGGCGGGAACTGGTACGCGTACCTGAGCGTCGCCAGCGGGACCGGCCCGGCGCCGCTACCGGCGGTACGGGAGAACCAGGACACCGTCGTCGAGGCGTACAGCGTCAACAAGATCGCGGTGGCGACGGCGGTGCTGGACAAGGTCGACCGGGGGCTGCTCACCCTGGACCAGCGGGTCGAGGTCACCTCGGGGATCGTGGTGCCCGGCGGTGACGGCATCTTCAGCCTGGACGGCGCCTACCCCAGCTCGGTGACCCTGGGCCACGTACTCGCCGCGCTGCTGACCGTCTCCGACGACACCGCCGTCCGGCTCTGCGGCCTGGTCTGCCCGGCCGCCGAACTCAACCAGATCCTGGTCGGCAAGGGCTTCCCGAAGACCCAGGTCGAGCCGGTCGCCAACCCGAACCGGTTCTTCCTCGGCACCAGCACCGCCCGGGAGACCCACGACCTGCTCCAGGCGCTGGTCCGGGGCACGCTGCTCTCCGCCACCTCGACCACCTTCCTGCTCAACCAGCTCCGGGCGCCGATCGCGTTCACCGACGGCATCCGCCGGAACATGTCCTCGGCCGACCGGGCCCGGATCGCCACCAAGGCGGGCTGGTTCGGCAACGCCCGGCACGAGGCCGGACTGATCTTCGATCCGGCCGGCACGCCGGTGCTGACGTACGTGCTCTTCGCCGACGGCCAGGCCGACCCGGACAACTTCGGTTCGACCCACCCGGCGGTGCAGGCCCGGGCGGCGATGGGCCCGGCCTTCCTCGCCGCGGTCGACGGGCTGAGCAACCTGTCGGTGCCGGCCCGCCGCCCCCGGATGTACCAGCCGACCAACGGCGGCTGACCCCGCACCCGGCCGACACCCGAGCCACGACCAGCCGGCTCGGGGGCGGTCGGCCGCGCTGTCCGGCCGCGCTGTCCGGCGGCGCTATCCGGCGGCGACGGGTCGGCGGGCCAGCAGGTAGCCCTGGTGGGTCAGCTCCCGCTCGGAGTCCGGTGCCCGGACGGCCTTCAGCCGGACCTCGAATCCGGCCTCGGCCAACAGTCCGGCCACCTCCTCCGGTTGCTGGCGGTAGAAGTCGAGCGAGATCGTCAGGTCGTCCACCCGGTCGTAGCGCTTGCGGTCGTCGCCGACCTGGAAGGAGAGCATCAACTGCCCGCCCGGGGCCAGCACCCGGCGGAACTCCGCGAACACCTCCGGGCGGCGCTCCCAGGGGACATGGATGATCGAGTAGTTGGCGAGCAGGCCACCCAGGGACGCGTCCGGGATCTCCAGCGCCAGCATCGACCCCACCTCGAACCGCAGCTCGGGGTAGGCCCGCCTGGCCAGGGCGATCATCTTCGGGGAGAGGTCGACACCGGACGCCTCCAGACCGAGTTCGTGCAGCGCCTTCGTCAGCCGACCGGGGCCACAGCCGACGTCGGCGACCGTGGTGTTGCCGGTCGCCGTGACCCACTCGGCGAAGAGGGCCAGCAGCGCCCGGTCCACCGGCATCCGGGGCAGCTCGGTGGCGACGATGTGCAGGTGGTCGACGGAGAGCGCGTCGTAGGACTCGCGGGTGGCGTGCAGGAACGGTGCCTCGGTCATGGACGGCAACCCTAGCGGCCGGTCCACCGGACCCGACGCCACGGGCGAGCCGAGCCGTGCCACCACGGGCGAGCCGAACCGGGCAGGCACGGGCGAGCCGAACCGTGCCACCACGGGCGAGCCGACGCCGGGCAGCGGGTGCCGGGTCCGAGCCTGGCCGCACCGGGCACCCGCCGGCCGGCGTACCCTCGCTCGTGGGGACGAGGGGGCCCGGAACAGATGCGCGGAAGAGCAGGACGGGACGACGTCGTGGCCCGGCGCCGTCGGCGGCGCCGCCTGCGCTGGCCACTCGCGCTGGCCGCGCTCGGCGCGGCCGCCTGGGCGGTCCGGGACGTGCCGGCCGCGCTCGGCCGACTCCCCGACGGCGCCCGGGCAGACCGGGTACGCCGCTCCCCGCAGTACCGGGCCGGCGCGTTCCGCAACCCGGTCAGTACCCGGATCGCGCTCCCCGGCACCGGGGCGGCAATCCTCCGGGAACTGCTCTTCGGCGACCAGCCCCGGCACCCGTCCGGCAGCGTGCCGGTGCTGGTGCCGGAGACCGTCGAGCCGGCCACCGCCCCGCCCGACGAACTGAGCGTGCTCTGGTACGGCCACGCGTCGGCGCTGATCGAGATCGAGGGACGGCGGGTGCTGCTCGACCCGGTCTGGAGCGACCGCTGCTCGCCGTCGGCCCGGATCGGCCCACGCCGGCTGCATCCCATGCCGGTGCCGCTGGACCGGCTCCCCCGGCTGGACGCGGTGCTCATCTCGCACGACCACTACGACCACCTGGACATGCCGACCGTACGCGCCCTGCGGGACAGCCAGTCCGCGCCGTTCCTGGTGCCGCTCGGAGTCGGCGCCCACCTGGAGCGCTGGGGCGTACCGGCGGAGCGGATCGTGGAGCTGGACTGGGGCGAGCACGCCTCGGTCGCCGGGCTCGACGTCATCGCCACCCCGGCCCGGCACTTCTCCGGGCGCGCGTTCGCCCGGGACCGTACCCTCTGGGGCTCCTGGGTGGTGGCCGGCCGGACCCGTCGGGTCTTCTGTTCCGGCGACTCCGGCTACTTCGAGGGCTACGCCGAGATCGGCGCCGAATACGGCCCGTTCGACGTCACGCTCATCCAGATCGGCGCGTACGCCACCGCCTGGCCGAACATCCACATGTACCCGGAGGAGGCGGTCAGCGCACACCTGGACCTGCGCGGCGGGCTCCTCGTCCCGGTGCACTGGGGCACCTTCAACCTCGCCCCGCACGGCTGGGCCGAACCGGTGGACCGGCTCTGCCGGGAGGCCGAGGCCCGGGGCGTACGCCTGGCGGTGCCGCGTCCCGGTGAGCGGGTGGTCGTCGACCACCCGCCCCCGGTGGACGGTTGGTGGCGGCCGCTCGGCTGATCCGCCGACCGGACGGAACCCGTTACGCGCCCCGCCCAGCCCCGGCCCCCGCCCCGGCCGCCGGATCGACCGGCGTCGACCGGCGTCGACCGGCGTCGAGGGGGCCCGTTCGGGCGCGGCCGGAGGCGGCGGTCAGCGGGTCAGCGCGAGATCCGGCTCCTCGGCCGGCGACGAATCGACCGCGCCCCGGCCGACGGCCTCGTAGACGGCCGGCCGGGTGCGCCGCAGCAGCAGCCCCCAGCCGAGCCCGACCAGCGCGGCGACCAGGGTGACCCCGGGCAGCACCCAGGCCAGGTAGGCCGGGTTGCCGGGGGCGAGCAGCGCGTCGAAGTTCACCAGCAGCACCGCCAGGACGGCGAGGAGCAGCACGGTGGCCGACGCCGGGGCGACCAGCCGCTGCCAGGCGCTGACCCCGACCTGCGGACGGCGGCGGAAGAAGCCCACCACGGAGGCGGAGGTGAGGGTCATCAGCAGCACCACCCCGACCGCCGAGACCCCGCTGAGCCAGGTGAAGAGGTCGAGCACCGGATCCCGGTCGGCCAGCACGAAGGCCAGAACGATGCCGAGGGCCAGCAGGGTCTGGGTCAGCGAACCGGCGACCGGCGCCCCGGTGCGGACCCCGGTCTGGCTGAGGAAGGACGGCAGGACCCGCTCCCGGCCCAGCGCGAAGAGGTAGCGGGCCACGCCGTTGTGGAACGACAGCAGGGCGGCCAGCACCGAGGTGATGAAGAGTAGGTTGGCCACGTCCGCCACCGTGCTGCCGGCATGCTCGGCCAGGGTCCCGAAGACCACCCCCGGGCCGGCCTCGACCGAGGCGGCCTGGGCGTTCTCCGGACCGGTGACCACGGTCAACGCCCAGGCGGAGAGCGCGTAGAAGGCGCCGGTGAAGGCGACCGCGACGTAGGTGGCCCGGGCCACGGTACGGCGGGGGTCCCGCACCTCCTCGCTGTAGATCGCCCCGGACTCGAAGCCGGTGAAGCAGGCGATCCCCAGCGCGAAGACCGCACCGAGCCCCGCCGCGAAGAGGTTGCCGGGGTCGAGCCCGGCGAGGCTGATGCTGCCGCCGGCCGGGTTGCCGAACGAGACCGCGTCGAAGATGACGACCGCGAGGCATTCGAGCAGGAGCAGCACCGCGAGGACCGTCGCGTTCAGGTCGACCTGGAGCACGCCGAGGACCGCGACCACCACCAGCCCGACCAGTGCCCAGACCCACCACTGCCGCTCCACGCCGAACTTGGTCGCCATGAAGTCGCCGAGGACGGCGCCGAAGAGCCCGTACAGTCCGATCTGGATCGCGTTGTAGGAGGCGAGGGCGATGAAGGAGCCGGAGACCCCGCCCGCCCGCCCCAGCCCGTTGGCGATGTACGAGTAGAACGCACCGGCGTTGCTCACGAACCGGCTCATCGCGGCGTAGCCGACGGCGAAGACACCGAGGACGGCGGCGAGCAGCAGGTAGGACAGGGCCGCCCCGACGTTGCCGCTGACGGCGTACATCGTCGTGACGCCACCGCCGAGCACGGTCAGCGGTGCCGACGCCGCGACGGTGAAGAAGACGAGATGCACGGTGCCCAGACGTCCCCGGCGCAGGCCGGACTCCGGGCCGGAAGGGGCGGAACTGGATGACATGTGTCGGTCTCTCTCGGTGTGGGGGTGACGAGAAAGGGGCTCTCGAACGACACCGGAGAGGTTATGGGCGATCACGCCCCGCGACAAGAGATCGACACGTCACAGTATCCAAACACGCAGGGCCAGGGCGGGTTGAACGGACAGTGTGCATGCCGTACCGTCCTGCATCGACATTGCGGAGTGACCGCCCCGGCACGCCAGCCGGCCGGCCGAGGATGACCATGACCAATTACCCGGGCCCACCCACCGAGCGGCTGGCCGACGAGCTGTTCCTCATCGCACACGATGACTACAGCGGCAAGCCGCACGCCGCGGCGAATCTGGTGGATGCCGCGCTCTCCGGCGCGCTCCTCGCCGAACTGCTCTTCGACGGGCGGATCACCCTCGTCCGGTCCGGCGTCTACGTCGCCGACGACCGGGCCTGGCGCGAGCCGGTCACCGACCGGGTGCTGGCCGAGATGGTACGCCGGGGCGACGGCCATCCGGCCCGCTCCTGGCTGGAGTTCCTCGCCCCCCGGGTCCGGGACCACGTCGGCGACCGGCTGGTCAGCGCGGGCGCGGTACGCCGGATGACCACCCGGGGGCTGAACCTGCGCACCACGGTCCGCTTTCCCGGGCTCGACCCGAACCGGGTCGCCCGGCCCCGGGTCCGGCTCAACGCCGTGCTGGAGCGCTCCGACCAGCCGCTGGACGCGCGCACCGCGACGCTGGCCGGGCTGGTCCGGGCTGGTGGACTGGTCCGGGCGCTGATCCCGGCGAACCGGACGATCGTCACCGAGCGGATCGCCGCCGGCCGGCGGCTGCTCCCGACGGAACTCGGCGACCTGCTCGACGCGGTCGACGCGGCCGTCGCCGCCACCACGCTCACGCTGCGCCGCTGACCGCGTCGGCGAAGACGACCACCTTCTCGGTGTGGAGCGAGTCGCCGAGGAGGAGCCGGCGGGTGCAGACACCCGGGCTGACCCGGCCCGGCGCCGCGCCTCAGTCGCCGGGGCAGTTCGCGGCCGGCCCGGCGCCGCGCCTCAGTCGCCGGGGCAGCCGGCGGCCGGCCCGTCGCCGGCCGCACGGCAGTGCGCCGCGGTGCTGGCCGGGACGTCCAGGGTGGGATTGCGGTCGAAGAAACCGTCCGGCCGCAGCGTGAAGCCGCACCGGTCCACCGGCATCACCGGCCACTCCTCCGGGCGGGGGAAGTGCGTGGTGCCGAAGGTGTGCCAGAGCACGATGTCCTCGCCGTCGATCGGCCGGTCGGCCGCGACGTACTCCGGCAGCCCCGCCCGGCCCGGGTGCTGGTTGACCAGGTCACCGGCGGGATACCGCTGCTCCGGGTCGTACCGGGTGACCCAGAGCGAGCGGGTGGCGAAGGCGGCCCGGCGGGCCACCGAGGAGTCGGGGGCGGCCAGCAGCACCGACTGGCCCTCGGGGCGGAGCTGATAGCCGACCGGCCGGCCGAGTCGACCCAGCCGCTCCGGGTTGGAGATCCGCCAGCTCCGGCCGACCGAGGCGTCGGCGTCCCGGGCGCCGTCGGACTCCGTCGACAGCCGGGTCGCCACCCGGGTGAAGGCGTTCCCGTACGGGTTCTCCGGGCCGACCGGCAGCGGCCGTACGTCGAGTTCGTCGACGGCGTTGCGGGTCCCGTCGACCGTCACGTCGAGCCGGGCGCTGAACAGGTGCTGGTGGTACGGCGCGCCGAGCCCCGGCGCCACCTCGGTCGCGTACCGGCTGCCCTCGGTGTAGGCCGAGGTGAAGAGCACCCCGGTCGCCTTCACCTCCAGTTGGATGGTGCCGTCGAGGTAGAGGTACCAGTAGAAGCCGTAGTCGTAGTTGCCGACGGTGACGAAGGAGGAGATGACCAGCCGGCGCTGCCGACGCGTCTCCGCCGACTCGGTGAAGAGGTCGGTGTGCTTCCACAGCACCCCGTGGTCCTCCTCGTGCAGGCAGATCGCGTTGGCCACCTCGCGCGGCTCGCCGGCCCCGTCGGCGAGGACGGCGTCGAGGTAGTAGATCTCGCCGAGGCAGTCGCAGCCGAGCACCAGCGAGTTCACCTGCTGGCCGAGCAGGTATTCCCCGGCGTCGAAGTAGTTCTGCCAGAACCGCACCGGGCTCGGGTCGGCGTACGGGACCACCATCTCGGCGACCGAGGCGCGGTAGAGCACCGGACGCTCCCGGCCGGCGTCGGTGAAGCCGAGCTGGTGCAGTACCAGCCCCTCCCGGGGGTCGAAGCCGACCCGGAAGCTCCAGTTCTCCCAGCGCACCACGTCGCCGTCGACGGAGAAGCTCGGCCCCTCCGGCTGGGTGATCTCGATCGGCTTCAGGCTGGTCCGGGCCGGCCCGACGTACGCCGGGTCGTCGAAGTTGCCCTCCTCGGCAGGTACCGGCAGCAGTTCGTGGTCGATCAGCTCGACGACCCGGCGCTCGGTCAGGTCGACGTACGCCACCACGCCGTCGATCGGGTGCGCCCAGCAGTGGTCCTCGGGCCGGTGGGCGAGGAAGGAGAGCACCCGCAGCAGCCGCTTGCCCCGCTCCCCCGGCAGGTCGAAGTCGCCGGCCGAGAGCGGGCAGGGCCGGACCAGGTCGAGGTCGTGCACGCCCCGGCGTTCCATCGCCGCCCGCCAGCCCGGATCGGCCTTGACGATCTCGTCGACCGCGACGAACTCCTCCAGCATGATCGGCGGCTGGCCGTCCCGGGTGGCGTCGTGCTCGCGTACCGACTCGACGGTGCCGGTGGTGACCGAGGCCAGTACGGTCCGGGCGACGCCGGTGGCGACGTCGAGCAGTACCGCCCGGACCCGGCGGTCCACCGGATCGCCCGGCCGGTAGGCCAGCACCACGTCCCTGGCCGGCTCCGCCAGGGCCAGCACGGCGAACCGGACGGTCGGGCCGAGCAGCCCGGCCCGGTCCAGCAGTGTCCGGGCGGCCCGGATCTCGTCGGCGGTGAGCCGGGCCAGCGGATGTCCGTCGGTGACGCCCGCACCGGAGCCGGCGGGCCGGTCGTCGGCCAGAAGAGTCATGTCGTCCCTCGTCGATTCGCGGAGCACTCCGAGCCGACCTAACCCGAATCACTCTCGGTTGTCCATAGCCGACGGCGCGTGAACCCGGGACGCCGGCCCGGCACCGCCGCCCAGGCACGGCGACCGTCGCCCGGTGCCGGCCGGCGACGAGCCCGGGACCCGGCCGGTGCGGCACAATGCTTCCCGGCACCCAGTTGCCCGGCCCGGGCCCCGGCGGCGGGTGCGGGCGGAACCGAGTGGAGAAGGCGGAACAGGACGTGACAACCTCTGCGCAGCCGCGCTCTGTGCACCAGCGGATCGCCGAGGAGCTCGGCGTACACGAGCGGCAGGTACGGGCCGCGGTGGAGCTGCTCGACGGCGGCTCGACCGTGCCGTTCATCGCCCGTTACCGCAAGGAGGCCACCGAGTCGCTCGACGACGCCCAGCTGCGCACCCTGGAGGAGCGGCTGCGCTACCTGCGGGAGCTGGAGGAGCGCCGGGCGGCGGTGCTGGAGTCGATCCGCGGCCAGGGCAAGCTGGACGAGGCGTTGGAAGCGCAGATCATGGCGGCCGACTCGAAGGCCCGGCTGGAGGACATCTACCTGCCCTACAAGCCGAAGCGGCGGACGAAGGCGCAGATCGCCCGGGAGGCCGGGCTGGAGCCGCTGGCCGAGACGCTGCTCGCCGACCCGACCCAGGACCCGCGCACGGTGGCGACCGGCTTCGTCAACCCGGACGCCGGGGTGGCCGACCCGACCGGCGCGCTGGACGGCGCCCGGGCGATCCTGGTCGAGCGGTTCGCCGAGGACGCCGACCTGATCGGCTCGCTGCGCGAGAAGATGTGGTCGCGGGGCCGGCTGGTCTCCCGGGTACGCGACGGCCAGCAGGAGGCCGGCGCCAAGTTCGCCGACTACTTCGACTTCGCCGAGCCGTACACCAGGCTCCCGTCGCACCGGATCCTGGCGATGTTCCGGGGCGAGAAGGAGGGCGTGCTCGACCTCACCATGGATCCGGAGGAGGCGCCCGCGCCGGACGACGCCCCGGTCGGGCCGACCCGCTACGAGCAGGAGATCGCCGCCCGGTTCGGCGTCGCCGACCGGGGACGTCCGGCGGACCGCTGGCTCGCCGACACGGTGCGCTGGGCGTGGCGGACCCGGATCCTGATCCACCTCGGCGCCGACCTGCGGATGCGGCTCTGGCAGGCGGCCGAGGACGAGGCGGTACGCGTCTTCGCCACCAACCTGCGCGACCTGCTACTCGCCGCGCCGGCCGGTACCCGCCCGACGATGGGGCTCGACCCGGGGCTGCGTACCGGGGTGAAGGTGGCGGTGGTCGACGCGACCGGCAAGGTGGTGGCGACCGACACGGTCTATCCGCACGAGCCGCGCCGGCAGTGGGACGCCTCGATCGAGACGCTCGCCAGGCTGGCCCGGGCGCACAAGGTCGAGCTGGTGGCGATCGGCAACGGCACCGCCTCCCGGGAGACCGACAAGCTGGCCGGTGACCTGATCAAGCGGTACGCCGACCTGAACCTGACCAAGGTGGTGGTCTCCGAGGCCGGCGCCTCGGTCTACTCCGCCTCCGAGTACGCCTCGCAGGAGCTGCCCGGCCTCGACGTCTCGCTGCGCGGCGCGGTCTCGATCGCCCGCCGCCTCCAGGACCCGCTGGCCGAGCTGGTCAAGATCGACCCGCGCTCGATCGGCGTCGGGCAGTACCAGCACGACCTCTCCGAGGTGAAGCTCTCCCGCTCGCTGGACGCGGTGGTGGAGGACTGCGTGAACGGCGTCGGGGTCGACGTCAACACCGCCTCCGCGCCGCTGCTGACCCGGGTCTCCGGGATCGGCGCCGGGCTGGCCGAGAACATCGTGCTGCACCGGGACGCGAACGGCCCGTTCCGGACCCGGCAGGCGCTCAAGCAGGTGCCCCGGCTCGGGCCGAAGGCGTTCGAGCAGTGCGCCGGCTTCCTGCGCATTCCCGGCGGCGACGACCCGCTGGACGCCTCCAGCGTGCACCCGGAGGCGTACCCGGTGGTCCGGCGGATCCTGGCCAGCACCGGCGGCGACCTCTCCGCGCTGATCGGCAAGACCGCCGTGCTGCACAAGCTCAGGCCCGCCGAGTACGTCGACGACACCTTCGGGCTGCCGACCGTGACCGACATCCTGAAGGAGTTGGAGAAGCCGGGCCGGGATCCCCGGCCGGCGTTCCGGACCGCCACCTTCGCCGAAGGGGTGGAGAAGATCGGCGACCTGTCACCGGGGATGCTGCTGGAGGGCGTGGTCACCAACGTGGCGGCCTTCGGCGCGTTCGTGGACGTCGGGGTGCACCAGGACGGTCTGGTGCACGTCTCGGCGATGTCCCGGACCTTCGTCAAGGACCCGCGCGACGTGGTCAAGTCCGGCGACGTGGTCCGGGTGAAGGTGCTGGACGTGGACGTACCCCGGAAGCGGATCTCGCTCACCCTGCGCCTGGAGGACGAGGCCGAGCCCCGCCCCGCGCGGGACCGGGGCGGTGAGTCCGCCGGCCGGCAGCGCCAGGGCCGGGGCGGCCCGGGCGGCGGCGGTGCCGGTGGTGGCCGCTCCGGCGGCGGCCGCTCCGGCTCCGGCGGGAACCGGTCCGGTGGCGGTCAGGGCGGCGGCTTCGGCGGCGGTGCGCTGGCCGACGCGCTGCGCCGGGCCGGGCTGGACAAGGGCCTCGACGGGCACCGCCCCGGGCGGTAGCTCGGCCGGCACGCCGCGACCGGCACCCGCCGGTCGCGGCGGTCCCCCGGCGAACCGGCATCCTCGCTGCGGGTCCGGACGGCGGTCAGGCACCGCCGGTACGGTCAGGCACCGCCGGTACGGTCCGGCACCGCGCGGGACCGGTCGGCCGGGTCGGGATCCCGGGGAGCGGGCGCGGGACGGCCCCAGCGGATCCAGGCCGGCCGGGCGGCGGCGACCCGGTCCCACCACAGCCGCTGCACCAGCAGCGTGAGCACGCCGGCCACGACGATCGCGCAGAGGTTGATCAGCAACTGGAGGAGCGACCCGAGCGCCTCGTCGAAGACGCCGTAGCCGAGCGCGACCGCGACGTTCGCCGCCGCCGGAACGGTGGTGACCGAGATCAGCACCCCGACCAGCGACCCGGACCGGTTCGAGGTGACCGAGAGCATCCCGGCCGCCCCGGCCAGGAAGCCGACCACCCAGGAGAGCGCGTCGGGCCGCCAGATGAAGTCGGTCATCGGCCGCTCGGCGAGCAGCATCGACCGGTCGATCAGGCCGGCGGCGGTCAGCACCCAGGTGCTGAGCACGGTCACCGCCATCGCGGCGAGGAAGCCGACGCCGAGCGCCAGCAGCGAACGCCGGATGACCAACCCCCGCCGGCGCAGCAGCGCCACGCAGAGCGCGGCGAGCGGTCCGAACTCCGGGCCGACCACCATCGCGCCGATGATCAGGATGGGCTGGTCGAGCAGTACCGCGATGCCGGCGATGACGGTGGCCAGGGTGATCAGCAGCAGGTACGTCACCGAGAGGCGGGTCTCCTCGCCGGTCTTCTGGGCGATCTCGTCCCAGACCACCGCGTCGGTACCCAGCCCGGGTGCCGCCCGGGCGGCCCGGTCGGCGGCGGCCGAGAGGGTGACGTCCACCCCGTCCCCGACCACCCCGCCGGTCCGGTCCACGCCGAGTGCCCGCAACGCCTCCAGTACCTCGTCGGCACCCTCGCGTACGACGTCGCAGAGCACCACGTCACCCGGGGGCGTACGGGCGGCGCCGGGCAGCACGATGAGATGCGCCACGGCGGGATCGGCGGCGAGCAGTTCCTGTACGGCCACGGACCGGTCGGTCGGCACGATGATCCTCAGGTGCAGCACGCCAGTCATCCTCCACTCGGCCACGGCCGGCGGGTGGGTCGGCCGGCGACGACTCTAGTCCGCCGCCCGCTCCGGGGGCGTACGGTCAGGTCACCGCGCCCTGCCCGGTATCGCCGGCCGGTCCGACCGGCGCCCCGCCGGGACCGGCCCGGAGCCCGGCCGCGGCATCGGCCCGGCGCAGGGCCAGGGTCTCCCGGATCCGGCGCCGGAGCGCCGACCGCCGGGCCCGGTCGGCGCGCCCGCCGGCCGCCCCGGGTACGACTGCGATCCCTTTCGACATGCCCGCACGGTAGGAGCGCGGATGTGCGAAAGCTGTCAAGAACGTGTGCCCACCGGGTTCGGGCCGTTCCCTGACCGTTTCCGGATCGCGAATTCATCACTTCTTCACCCCGTCGGCGCTCTAATCGATGCCGCTCCGAGCAGGCAGAATGGGGACACATGAGCGCGCGGATACTGGTCGCCGAGGACGACCCGAAGCAGGCCAACCTGGTCCGGGTCTATCTCGAACGGGAGGGCCACAGCGTGCTCGTCGTCGGTGACGGGCGGGCCGCCCTGGAGCAGGTCCGCGCCCGCCGCCCCGACCTGGTGGTGCTGGACGTGATGATGCCGGTCGTGGACGGGCTGGACGTCTGCCGGATCCTGCGGGCCGAGTCCAACCTGCCGATCCTGCTGCTGACCGCCCGGACCACCGAGGACGACGTCCTGCTCGGGCTGGACATCGGCGCCGACGACTACCTGACCAAGCCGTACAGTCCCCGCGAGCTGGCCGCCCGGGTCCGCGCCCTGCTGCGCCGCGCCGGGGTGCTCAGCGCGGGCAACCAGGCGGTGCTCCGGGTCGGTGACCTGGAGGTCGACCCGGGCCGGTTCGAGGTACGGATCGGCGGGCGGCTGGTCACGCTCACCGCCAAGGAGTTCGGCATCCTGGAGGTGCTGGCCGGCGAGCCCGGCCGGGCGTTCACCCGGGCGCAGATCATCGACCGGGCCTTCGGCTTCGACCACTACGTGCTGGAACGGACCGTGGACGCGCACGTGATGAACCTGCGCCGCAAGATCGAGACTGATCCGGCCGAGCCGCGCTACGTGCAGACCGTCTTCGGCCGGGGCTACCGGCTGGCCGAGCAGCCGGGTGCCGCGCGGAGTCCGGAGGACGCCGCCGCCGGGGCGGACCCGTCGGCGTGAGCTTCCGGTTACGGGTACTCGGCCTGGTGATGCTCGTCGCGGTCAGCGCCACCGCCGCGACCCTCTGGCTGGTACTCCGGCAGGCGTCCCGGCAGATCGACGAGTCCGGTGCCGCCGCCGCCTCGCTGGACCAGGTCACCAGCGCGCTGCGCGACTACGGCCGCCGGCACGGCACCTGGGAGGGGGTCCGGGATCTTGTCGTACGGCTCGGTGAGCAGACCGGGCAGCGCATCCACCTGGTCACCGAGTCCGGCTGGGTACTGGTGGACACCGACCACGAGAGCAACCCGGAGCGGGCGGTACGCGAACTCGGCACCGTGAACGGATACGTCAACCCCCGCCCCACGCTCAACCTCTCCGGGGTGGACGCCGATCCGGCGAACGTCGCCGCCAAGGAGCTGGCCAGCTACCGCACCGGGGTCCGGTTCGCCGCCTGTCTCACCCGCAACGGGATCGACCCGATCCAGAGGCCGGGCCGGTTCGGGGTGCCGGCCTACGACGTGGACGCGGCCATCTCGGCCCATCCGGAGGTGGGCCGGAACTGCCTCGACCAGGCGACCCGGTCCGAACGGGCGCTCAGGGCCGAGCTGGGTGACCTCGCCGCCGCCTGCGCCGAGACCGATCCGAGCGAGCCGAGGGACTACTGCCTGGCCGAGGCGTTCAGCGCCCGGATCGCGGAGGTGGCGCCCGAACCGGCCCAGGTCATCCTCGGGGTCGGCGACGAGGACGACCGGGCGCTGGTGGTCGGCCCGCTGCTGGCCGCCGCGGCCGGGGTGGCGGCGGTGGCGATCATCGCGACCGCCCTGCTCAGCCACCGGGTGCTGCGCCCGATCGCGATCCTGACCGCGGCCTCCCAGCGGCTCGGCCGGGGCGATCTGACCAGCCGGGTGCCGGTGCGGGGCAACGACGAGATCGCCGTACTGGCCCGGTCGTTCAACCGGATGGCGGACTCGTTGCAGCGCGGCGAGGAACGCCAGCGCCGGCTGGTCGCCGACGTGGCGCACGAGTTGCGTACGCCGCTGGCCAACCTGCGCGGCTATCTGGAGGCGCTCTCCGACGGGGTGATCGAGCCCGATCCGGAACTCTTCGCCTCGCTGCACGAGGAGGCGGTGTTGCAGCAGCGGATCGTCGACGACCTCCAGGATCTCGCCCTGGCCGAGGCGGGCAGCCTGGCGTACCACCGGACCACCGTCGACCTGGCCGAACTGCTGGAGACGTGCCGTACCGCGCACGGGGCCGGCGCCGACGCGGCCGGGGTGACCCTGCGGGTGGAGACCGAACCGGTCGCCGTGCACGCCGACCCGGACCGGCTGCGCCAGGTGGTCGGCAATCTGATCACCAACGCGTTGCGGGCCACCGCCGAGGGTGGCGAGGTGAAGCTGACGCTGCGCCGGGCGGGTGACTCCGCCGTGGTCGAGGTCGTCGACACCGGTTCGGGGATCGCGCCGGAGGCGCTGCCGTACGTCTTCGACCGGTTCTGGCGGGCCGACTCGGCGCGCGGCCGGCAGACCGGCGGCAGCGGGCTGGGCCTCTCCATCGTCCGGCAGATCCTCACCGACCACGGCGGCGGCATCCGGGTGACCAGCGAACTGGGCGCCGGGACCACTTTCACGATCACCCTGCCGGTCCGGCCGGCCTGAGCCGGCTCCGCGCTACCGCCGGATGCCCGCCCAGTCGTGGTGCCGGCGGACGGTGGAGAGGATGAAGTCGACGACCCGGCGGGAGGTGTCGGTGACCCGGTAGTCCGCCGGGCAGGGCACGCCGGCCTCGGCGACCTGGTCGACGGTGACCCGGACCGCCTCCAGCACCCCGGCCGGGTCGAGGCCGGTCATCACGATGCCGCCCGCGTCCAGCGCCTCGGGCCGTTCGATCGACTCCCGCAGGGTCACCGCCGGGAAGCCGAGGATCGCCGCCTCCTCGCTGATCGTCCCACTGTCCGACAGGGTGCACCGGGCCTGCGACTGGAGGCGTACGTAGTCGAAGAGCCCGAACGGCTCGTGGAACGCGATTCCGTCCAGTGTGGACGTGTCGGCGGCGAGCGCCTCCAGCCGCTTGCGGGTACGCGGATGCGTGGAGACCAGCACCGGCAGCCGCCAGGTGTCCCGGACGGCGCGCAGGCAGTCGAGCAGCCGACCCAGCCGGGCCGGGTCGTCGACGTTCTCCTCGCGGTGCGCGCTGACCACGAAGTAGCCGCCCGGCTCCAGTTCGAGCTGGCGCAGGATCGTCGAGGCGGCCACCTCCGGCCGGTAGTGCTCCAGCACCTCGCGCATCGGCGAGCCGGTGTGCAGGATCCGGCGTGGGTGCAGCCCCTCGGCCAGCAGGTTCCGCCGGGCGTGCTCGGTGTAGACCAGGTTGAAGTCGGCGACGTGGTCGACCAGCCGCCGGTTGGTCTCCTCCGGCACGTTCAGGTCGAAGCACCGGTTGCCGGCCTCCATGTGATAGACCGGCACCCGCATCCGCCGGGCCATCAGCGCGGCGATGCAGCTGTTGGTGTCGCCGAGCACCAGCAGCGCGTCCGGACGCAGCTCGGTGATGGCCTGCTCGATGCCGGTCAGCACCCCGCCGAGCACCCGGGCCAGCGAGGTGGTGTCGACCCGGAGGAAGCGGTCCGGCGCACGCAGCCGCAGCTCGGTGAAGAAGACCTCGGAGAGGTTCCGGTCCCAGTTCTGTCCGGTGTGCACCAGCAGGTGCTCGACCGTACGGTCCAGCCGGTCGAGTACCCGGGAGAGCCGGATGATCTCCGGTCGGGTCCCCACCACCGTCATCACCCGGGTCATCGCGGCCTCGTCCCTGTCTCGCGTTCGGGCCCTTCACGATCGGGAGCCGGTCGGCCGCCACCGCCGAGGAGCCGGCGCGCGGTGGCCGGGCCGGAGCGGCCGGCCGACGGTACGGCGCTCTTGGTCAGCAGGTCCTCGATCTGGTCGGCGCCGACCCGCAACGACATCCGCTCCCGGTAGACCTCCCGGGCCCGGTGGCGCAGCGCGGTCCGGGCCGCCGGTGGCAGCGCCGCCGCCTCGACGAGCCGGGCGGCCAGCGCGGTCGGGTCCTCGGGCGGGCAGACCAGGCCCACTCCGGTCGACTCCACCAGCCGGGCCGCGTCCCCGGCCGCCGAGACGAGCACCGGAGCGCCGCAGGCGAGCGCGGCCTGGAGCTTGGACGGCACGGTGCCGCGCAGCCCGGGCAGGTCCCGCAGGCAGACGAGCTGGTAGTCGGCCGCCGCGTAGAGGTCGGCCATCTCCTCCGGCCGGCGCCGGCCGAGGAAGCGTACGTTGCCGGCGCCCAGCTCGGTGGCGAGCCGGCGGGCGCGCTGCTCCTCGGTACCCGAGCCGACCAGGACCAGGTCGACCCGGTCCCGGGCCGCGTACGCCGCCCGGATCGCGGTCTCTATCCGCTGGAACGGCCCCATGTTGCCGGCGAACATGACGGTGCAGCGGCCCCGGTGCCCGAGGGCGGCCCGCGCCGACGCGGTCGCCGGCACCGGCCGGAAGAGCCGCTCGTCGGTCCAGTTCAGCACCACCCGGACCCGGCCCGGGTCGGCGCCCCGCGCGACGACCAGCTCGGCCATGGAGGGCGAGATGACCGCGATCGCGGTCGCCGAACGGTAGAGCCGGCGCATCGTCGCCGACAGGGCGCGCTCGATCATCCGGCCGGCGCCGCCGCCGGGACTCATCGTCGAGGCGGTCACCGACTCCGGCCACATGTCCTGGACGTGCAGCACCAGCGGGACCCGCCGGGCCAGCCGGGCCACCGCCGCGGCGGCGAAGGCGGTGGCGGGCGGGTGGTAGACGTAGAGCGCGTCGGCGCCGGTCAGATAGCCCGGGGCGAACAGCGCGCTGGTCGCGGCGAAGCTGGCGAAGTTGGCGGTCCGGCCGAGCGGGGACGAGTCGTGGCTCGGATAGACCGGCACCCGGCGTACGGTGACGTTCTCGCCCCCGGTGTGCGAGGTCCGCCACCGCTGCCGGTAGCCGGGATAGATCCGCCCCTCCGGATAGTTCGGATAGCCGGTGAGTACCCGCACCCGGTGCCCCCGGACGCCGAGTTCCCGGGCGAGTTCACCCGGTACGAAGACCGGCTCCGGCGGATACCACTGCGTGACGAAGCCGATCTTCACCCGACCACCACCGGTGCCGCGGCGGCGGGTTCCGCCACCGGCTCCGGATAGGTGTCGGGGCGGGCGGGGTCGAAGAGTTCGTTGGCCCAGAAGAGGGTGAGCAGCTCACCGTCGCCGATGTTGGTGATCTGGTGCGCCCACATCGTCGGCATGTCGACCACCACCGGCTCGTCCCCGCCGACCCGGAACCGCAGCACCTCGCGGTGCCCGACCCGGCGCAGCGCGATCTCGGCGCAGCCGCGCAGCACCGCGAACCGCTCCACCTTGGCCAGGTGGAAGTGCTCGCCCCGGGTGACCCCCGGGCCGCTGGTCGAGGCGAAGGTCTGCCCGGCACCGCCGTGCGCCTTGACCACCTCGACCAGTGCGCCCCGCCGGTCGGTGTGCCGGACCAGCGGCCGGGGGTGGTCGGCCGGGAAGCAGTGCGACCGGTAGGTGTTGAACAGGCGTACGTCGTGCCGGTCGACCAGCGGCGGGATCTCGCCGCTGCGGTAGGTCCGGGCGAACCCGGCCAGCCGGTCGGCCAGGGCACGCACCCCGATCCGCAGCGCCGGCATCCCCGGATCCCACGGCACGGTCGGGGCGGCGGCCGGTTGCCGGGGGTCGGCGGGCGGCAGGCCGAGCAGCCGGGCGGCGGCGTCGAGCGCGTGCACCAGGGTCAGTTCGCGGTCGTCGCGTACCCCGGGCGGGTCGCCGTCGGCCAACTGGCGGCAGAAGGTGGCGACCACCGAGTTGTAGTACGGGCGGCCGTGCTCGCCGTAGAGGTTCGGCAGCGGTACGTCGTCGAATCGGCAGCGCCCGGCAACGGCGCCGGCCAGGGTGGCGGCGGCGGCCTGCTTGGAGTCGCCGTACGGGGTGCCGTTGCCGGTCTGCGTCGAGTTGGCGAAGACCACCGTGGCCGGCGGCGTCGGGCACTGGCGCAGTCCCCGGGCCAGTGCGGCGGCGACCTCGACGTTGCCGGCCGCCACGTCCGCCGGGTCGCCCCGGTTGACTCCGGCGAGGTGCAGCAGCCGGTCGGCGCCACCGACCGCGGCGGCCACCCTGACCGGGTCGGCGAGGTCGGCCCGGGTCAGTGCGACCGGGTCGGGCCAGCCGAGGGCGCGGGCCAGCACCCGTACGTGCCAGCCGAGGAAGCCGCCGGCACCGGTCAGCACCAGCCTCACGGCGTCATCGCCAGGTCTCGGGCGGCCAGCTCGGCGCGGATCTCCGGGAGGTCCCGGAGCAGTTCCAGGATCTCGGGTACGCCCAGCCGGGGCGCGTTGGCCGAGTTGAAGTCGTGACCGCTGGCGCCGGCCGGGTCGCCCTCGGAGACGTAGAGCGCGTAGTTGAGGTCGCGGGCGTCCAGCGGGATCCGGAAGAACTCGCCGAAGTCCTCCGCCTCGGCGACCTCCTCCCGGCTGGCCAGCGTCTCGTCCAGCTTCTCGCCGTGCCGGACCCCGATCAGGTCGAGCTTGGCCGGCACGTCGAAGAGCTGGCAGAGCGCGGTCGCCAGGTCGCCGATGGTGCAGGCGCTGGCCTTGCGGACGAAGATGTCCCCGGCCCGGGCGTGCAGGAAGGCGTGCTCGACCAGCTCCACCGACTCGGTCAGGGACATCAGGAAGCGGGTCATCGCCGGGTTGGTCACCGTCGGCGCCCGGCCGGCCTTGATCTGTTCGACGAAGAGCGGGATGACCGAGCCCCGGGAGTACATCACGTTGCCGTAGCGCACGCAGGAGACCGTGGTCCGGCTGCCCTGGTTGTGCCGGGCGTGCGACTGGACGACCTTCTCCATCAGCGCCTTGCTCATCCCCATCGCGTTGACCGGATAGACCGCCTTGTCGGTGCTGAGTACCACCACCGAGGCGACGCCGTTGCGCTCGGCCGCCTCGACGACGTTGGCGCTGCCCAGCACGTTGGTGCGGACCGCCTCCAGCGGGAAGAACTCGCAGGACGGCACCTGTTTGAGGGCGGCGGCGTGGAAGACGAAGTCGACGCCCCGGGTCGCCCGCAGCATGCTGTCGTAGTCCCGGACGTCCCCGACGTGGTAGCGGACCCGGTCGTCGCCGAGCCGGTGCCGCATCAGATCCTGCTTGGCCTCGTCCCGGCTGAGTACGCGTACCTCGCCGACGTCCTGGTCGAGCAGCCGGCGCACCATCGTCTGGCCGAAGGAACCCGTGCCGCCGGTGATGAGGACCCGGCGGCCAGCAGGCAGAGATGTCACAGGTACTCCGTTCGCGCATGCCGATCGGACGGCCCGGCGCCGGGTCGAGATCTGTGGCTCGACCGTGCCCTTCCGCCGGTCCGGACCGTTGGTGTCTGGTGTGCCACCTGCGTCAACGACGGGATGGCCGGCAAGTCACGCGCCGAACAATGGTTCTCTGATTCATTTATCTTTGAATTTTTATTCATATATCGGTTGATGCCCACTTCTGTCCTATCAGTCTGATAGAACACTTCCGGTCAGCTGCTGTCCCGGCTCTGGAGGGCCCCACCTGTGGATCTTTCTGAACGCGCGCCTTCGCCGGGACCGGCCAGCCCGCCCGAGACCTCCGGTCCACCCGAGCCCGTGCTGCTCTCCCCGCCGGACGTCGGACCACTGGAGGAGTCGTACCTGATCCGGGCGCTGCGCTCCGGCTGGGTGGCGCCGCTCGGGCCGGAGGTGGACGCCTTCGAGCGCGAGGTCGCGGCCCGGGCCGGCACGGCGCACGCGGTGGCGCTGAGTTCGGGCACGGCGGCGCTGCACCTCGGCCTGCTCGGCCTGGGTGCCGGCCCCGGCCGGACGGTGGTGGTGCCCACGCTGACCTTCGTGGCGACGGCGAACGCGGTCGTCTACACCGGCGCGGAGCCGGTCTTCGTCGACTGCGACCCGGCGACCGGGAACGTCGACGTACCGCTGCTCGCGGCGCTCCTCGACGAACTCCGCGCCGCCGGCCGGGACGTGGCGGCGGTGGTCCCGGTGGACATGTTCGGCGCCTGCGTCGACTACACCCGGCTCTCGCCGGTCTGCGCCGCCGCCGGGGTGCCGGTGCTGGAGGACGCGGCCGAGGCGCTCGGCGCCAGCCACGCGGGCCGGGCGGCCGGCTCGTTCGGCCGGGCCGGCGTCTTCTCGTTCAACGGCAACAAGATCATTACCACCTCCGGCGGCGGCATGCTGGTCACCGACGACGGCGCCCTCGCCGACCGCTGCCGCTACCTGGCCACCCAGGCCCGGCAACCGGTGCCACACTACGAACACACCGAGATCGGCTACAACTACCGGCTCAGCAACCTGCTCGCCGCCGTCGGCCGGGCCCAGCTCCGCCGGCTGGACCGGATGCTCGCCCGCCGCCGCGAGCTGCGGGAACGCTACGCCAAGCTCTTCGCCACCGCGCCCGGGGTACGGCTGCTCGCCGAGGGCGATCCGGGGATCAACTGCTGGCTGAGCACGATCGTGGTCGACCCGGCCACCGCCGGCTGGCGGGCCGGCGACCTCGCCGCGCACCTGCACGCGGCCCGGATCGAGACCCGTCCGGTGTGGAAGCCGATGCACCTGCAACGCGCGTTCGCCGGCACACCGGGCGCGATCACCGGCGCGGCGGAACGGCTCTTCACCGACGGCCTGACCCTGCCCAGCGGCTCCGGGCTGACCGAGGCACAGGCCGGCCGGGTGCTCGACGCCGTCGCGAACTTCCTGGAGGCCCGCGCGTGACCCCCGGCCACCGACGGTACGACCGGCGCAAGCGCCTCCTCGACCTGCTGGTCGCGGCCGTGCTGCTGGTGCTGCTCTCCCCCGTCCTGCTCGGCTGCGCCGCCGCGGTGGCGCTGGCGCTGGGCCGGCCGGTGCTGTTCCGGCAGAGCCGGCCGGGCCGGGACGGCCACCTCTTCGAGCTGCGCAAGTTCCGCACCATGCGACCGGCCGGCCCGGGCCGGACCAGCGACGCCGACCGGCTGACCCGGTTCGGGAGCTGGCTGCGGGCCACCAGCCTGGACGAGCTGCCGACGCTCTGGAACGTACTGCGCGGCGACATGAGCCTGGTCGGGCCGCGCCCGCTGCTGGTCAGCTATCTCGACCGGTACACCCCGGAGCAGGCCCGCCGGCACGAGGTGCGGCCCGGCATCACCGGCCTGGCCCAGGTACGCGGCCGCAACGAGCTGAGCTGGGAGGAGAAGTTCCGCTACGACGTCGAGTACGTCGACCGGCGGTGCCTCCGGCTCGACCTGCGGATCCTGCTGGAGACGGTACTGCGGGTGCTGCGCCGTCAGGGGATCAGCGCACCGGGCAACCCGACGATGCCGGAGTTCGCCGGCAGTCGACTCGTCGGGGCGGAGTCGGTGCCGGCCCGGAGTGTCGACTCGTGACCGCCGACCTGGTGATCGTCGGCTGCGGCGGGCACGGCCGGGAGGTCTTCGACATCGTCCGGGCGATCACCGCCGCCGGCCGTACGCCCGGCTGGCGGGTGCTCGGATTCGTCGACGACCACCCCGCCGAACCGGGCCTCAAACTGGTGCACCGGCTCGACGTGCCGTACCTCGGGCCGGTCGAGGAGCTGCGGCAGGCGCCGCCGGGCACCTCGGTGGCGCTCGGCATCGGCGACCCGCGGATCCGGCGTACCGTCGCCGCCCGGGTGGAGGGGTACGCCCTGCCGTCTCCCGCGCTGGTGCACCCGGCCGCGACCGTCGGCCCGGACACCGTGGCCGGGGACGGGCTGGTGGTCTTCGCCGGAGCACGGGTCACCACCAACGTCCGGCTCGGCCGGCACGTGCACCTCAACCAGAACTGCACCGTCGGGCACGACAGCGTCCTCGACGACTTCGTCTCGGTGAACCCGCTGGCCGCGATCTCCGGCAGTTGTGCCCTGGAGACCGGGGTGCTGGTCGGGACGACCGCGGCCGTACTCCAGGGGTTGCGGGTGGGCCGGGACGCCACGGTGGGCGCGGGCGCCTGCGTGGTCCGGGACGTGCCGGCCGGCACGGTGGTCAAGGGGGTACCGGCGCGGTGACCGCGACGACGGGCAGTGCCGTGCCGGCCGGGCGGGACGACACCGACGACCCGGCCGACCTCGGCGACGTGGTGCTGGACGCGGCCGGCGGGGACCGGGGCGGAGCCGCCCGGTGGCGGGGCGAGCTGGACGCCTACCTGGCCGGGTCGGCGGTCCGGCCCCGGGTGATCGGCCGGGGGCAGCGGATCGGTCCCGGCTGGTTGCTGCGCCGGGAGCGGCTGGTCCGGGGCGCCCGGCTGGTGATCGCGCCGAACAACGTCTCGTTCGGCTACGCCGGCCGGGAGCGGCGGGTACTGCTGCGCAACGCCCTGCACTTCCTCCACCCCGACGAGGAGCACCTGCTCGGCCGGCTGCCCCGCTCGTTCCGGGCGCAGATCCCGATGGTCCGCCTGCTGGCCCGCCGGGCCGACCTCGTCGTGGTCCCGTGCGGCGCGATGGCCGACCGGGTCGTCCGGCACGTCCCGGCGGTGCGGCACCGGATCGCGGTACGCCCGCACCCGGTGACCCCGGTCGACGCCTGGGCCCCGGACGACCGGGCCTGGCTGCTCGTCCCGGTCGTCGCCGCCGGCTACAAGAACCTGGTCCCGCAACTGCGGATGCTGCTCGACACGGTCGGGCGCGGCGGCCCGGATCCGGCCGGTCGGGGCGGCGCGGCGGCGGAGCACGGCATCGAGGTCCGGGTCACCGCCCGCCCCGGTGACCTGCCGCCGGACGTGACGGCCCATCCGGCGCTCCGGGCGATCGGCGTGGTCCCGCACGACCAACTCCTCTCGTTCTGGCGCCGGGCCACCGCCGTCTACTACCCGTGCACACTGGAGTCGTTCGGCTACCCGCTCGCCGAGGCCCGGGCCAGCGGGATCCCGATCATCGCGCCGGAGACCGCCCAGGCCCGGGAGATCGCCGGCCGGGCACTGCTGGGATACCAGCCGGACGACCCGGAGAGCCTGGCGGCGGCGGTGGCCCGGATCCGGGAGCCGGTGGTGGCCGATCCGGCCCCGTTCGACCGGACCGGCTACTTCGACTGGCTGCTCGGGCCGGAGCCGGGGCGCGCCGCCGGCCGGGGCGGCCGATGACCGGCGACGCCCTGGTCGTGCTCGGCACCGCCGGGCACGCCCGGGAGATCATCGCCATCGCCGAGGCGGCCGGCGGCTACAAGCTGCTGGGCTGTCTCGGGCCGCGCCGCGCCGCGGAACTGGCCCGGCTGCCGGTCGACTGGCTCGGCCCGGACGACTGGCTGGCCGACGCCGACGCGCACGTCCGGTACCTGCTCGGCGTCGGCTCGGGCGCGGTCCGGGCCCGGCTCGACCGGCGGCTCGACCCGCGGACGCCGGCCCGGCTGGTGCACCCGGCGGCGGCGGTCGGCCCGGCGGTGGAACTCGGCCCGGGCACGGTGCTCTGGCCCGGGGCCGTACTCACCGCCGACATCGTGACCGGCCGGCACGTGCACGTGGGCACGAACGTCAGCGTCGGGCACGACGCCGTACTCGCCGACTTCGCCACCCTGCTGCCCGGCTGCACCGTCGCCGGCTCCACCCGGATCGGGCCGGGCGCGACGGTCGGGGCCGGCGCGACGGTGATCGACGGGATCACCGTCGGCGCCGGGGCGATGGTCGGCGCCGGAGCGGCGGTGGTCCGGGACGTGCCGGACGGCGCCGTGGTGGTCGGGGTGCCGGCCCGGCCGATCGAGCGGCACGGCCACTGAGTTTCGACAGGTCACCGAGGGATTCGCGCACCGGTCGCGCTTCGGCCGGTCGCGGACCGCAACTCCGAGAGGGCAGACGATGCCGAAAGTCGCGCTGATCACCGGGATCACCGGGCAGGACGGGAGTTACCTCGCCGAACTCCTGCTCGGCAAGGGCTATGTCGTACACGGGCTGAAACGCCGCTCGTCGAGCTTCAACACCGAGCGGATCGACCGGATCGACCTGCACCCCCGCGACCCGGAGGCGCACCTCTTCCTGCACTACGGCGACCTGGCCGACCCGGCGGCGCTGACCGGGCTGCTCCGGGACATCCGCCCCGACGAGGTCTACAACCTCGGCGCGCAGAGCCACGTCCGGGTCTCCTTCGAGATCCCCAACTACACCGCCGACATCACCGGGCTGGGCGCGATCCGGATGCTCGACGCGATCCGGACCGCCAAACTCGACTGCCGGTACTACCAGGCGTCCTCGTCGGAGATGTTCGGCGCCACCCCGCCGCCGCAGCGGGAGAGCACCCCCTTCCACCCGCGCAGCCCGTACGCCTGCGCCAAGGTCTTCGGCTACTGGGCGGCGGTCAACTACCGCGAGGCGTGGGGCATGTACGCGGTCAACGGCATCCTGTTCAACCACGAGAGTCCCCGGCGCGGCGAGAACTTCGTCACCCGCAAGATCACTCGGGCGATCGCCCGGATCGAGGCGGGCATGCAGGAGAAGCTCTACCTCGGCAACCTCGACGCGGTACGGGACTGGGGATACGCCCCCGAGTACGTCGAGGCGATGTGGCTCGCGCTCCAGCAGGACGAGCCCGACGACTACGTGGTGGCCACCGGCACCGGGCACACCGTACGGGAGTTCCTGACCGCAGCGTTCGGCTATGCCGGCCTGGACTGGGAGAAGTACGTGGCGATCGACCCGGCGTACTACCGACCGTCCGAGGTGGACGCGCTGATCGGCGACGCCGCGAAGGCCCGCCGGCAGCTCGGCTGGGCGCCGAAGACGCTCTTCGGCGACCTGGTCCGGATCATGGTCGACGCCGACCGGCAACTACTGGAGGACGAGCGGACCGGCCGGCTGGTCCGGGTGGACCGGTAACCGGCGCCGGGAGAGGACGACCAGGTGGATATCAGAATCGACGGCACCGCGATCCTGCCCGGACACTCGGCCGGGGTGGAGGCGTTCACCTACGGCCTGCTCCGGGGACTCGCGGCGGACCGGGCACACCGGATCGAGGTGACGATCGTCCGGGGTACCCGGCGCGGCTGGCGACGCGAGGTACCCGACGACGCGGGGGTGCACTGGACCGAGGTACGGCAGCCGCTCCGGGCCGACGCACCGCTCGGCGGCGGACTGCGCCGGGTGCTGCCCCGGCAACTCCGGTCGGCACCGCTGGCCCACCGCCTGGTCACCCTGCTGCGCAGCCGGGCCAACCCGGTGCCGGCCGGCGACGACCGGGTCACCCTCTATCCGTTCGGCGGCGTGCCGGCCCGGGCCCGCCGCTCGGTCGTGGTGGTGCACGACATGCGCCGGTTCCACCTGCGCTACGACTCCGCACCGATCACCGAGATCTTCGCCCGGAACATCGCCGAGGCCGACGCCCTGGTCGCCTCCTGGCCGCACCCGTACCAGCAGCTCCTGAGGACGTTTCCGGAGGCCGCGGCGAAGACGGCGCTGATCCCGCTGCCGGTCTTCCACGCCCGTCCGGCCGAGGCACCGGCGGAACCCGATCCCGGGCTGCTGCTCTATCCCTCCTCGACCGCCGCGCACAAGAACCACCTGAACCTGCTGGAGGCGCTCGCCCGGCTGCCGGAACTCCGGCTCGTCTGCCCCGGGCCGCTGGTGGAGCCGCAGGCCGGGCAGCTCACCGCCCGGGCGGGCGCGGCCGACCTGCGCGCCCGGGTCGTCTTTCCGGGATTCGTCCCGGTGCCGGCGCTGGAGCGGCTCTACGCCCGGGCCAGCGCCGTGGTCGTGCCGTCGCTCTGGGAGGCGGCCAGCGGGGCGATCTTCGAGGCGTTCAGTTGGGGCCTCCCGGTGGCCTGTGCCGACGTGGAGCCGCTGCGCGCCCAGGTCGAGTTCGCCGGGGCCGAGGTCTGCTTCTTCGACCCGCACGACCCGGAATCCATCGCGGCGGCGATCCGCCGGCTGCTCGCCGACCGCGCCCGGTACGCGGCGGCCTCCCGGCGCGCGGCCGACCGGCTGGCGGCGCGTACCTGGACGGATACCGCCCGGGACTACGTCGCGGTACTCGACTGGGTGGCCGGCGGCCGTTCCGGTCCGGTGCCGCAGTCACCGTTCCTGACCCCAGACGCCGTCGGAGGCAACCCGTCGTGAACCCCGCACTGCGCTATCCGGTCGCCCGCCCGTCCCTGACCGAGCTGGAGGAGGCGTACCTGCTGGACGCCCTGCGCAGCGGTTGGATCTCCTCGCAGGGGCCGTACCTGCGCCGCTTCGAGGCGGAGTTCGCGGCCCGCTGCGGCACCCCGACGGCGGTGGCGACCGGCAACGGCACGGTGGCCCTGCACCTGGTGCTCGCCGCCGCCGGGATCGGCCCCGGCGACGAGGTGGTGGTGCCGGCCCTGACCTACGTGGCCACCGCCAACGCGGTCACCTACTGCGGCGCCCGGCCGGTCTTCGTGGACGTCGACCCGGCCACCTGGTGCCTCGACGTCGACCGGGTCGACGCCGCGATCACCGAACGGACCAGGGCGGTCCTCGCGGTCGACCTGTACGGGCATCCGGCCGACTACCCGAGGCTGCGGGAGGTCTGCGCCGCGCACGGCATCCTGCTGGTCGGCGACGCGGCCGAGTCCTTCGGCGCCCGGCTCGGCGGTACCGGTGCCGGTGCGCTGGCCGACGTCACCACCTTCTCGTTCTTCGGCAACAAGATCCTGACCAGTGGCGAGGGCGGCTGCGTCACCACCTTCGACCCGGCACTGGCCGAGCGGATGCGGCTGCTGCGTAACCAGGGGATGGATCCGCAGCGGCGTTACCACTTCCCGGTGGTCGGCTTCAACTACCGGCTCACCAACCTGGCCGCCGCGCTGCTCTGCGCCCAGTTGGAGCGCGGTACGGCGATGGTGCAGCGCCGCCAGCAGATCGTGGCGACGTACGAGAAGGCGTTCGCGGATCTCGGTGCGCTGACGCCGCAGCCGGTGGCCGTCGGGGTGGAACGCGCCCCGTGGATGGCGTCCTTCCTGGTCGGCCCGGCCGGCGACGACCAGCTCCGGGACCGGCTGGCGGCGGAACTCGACCGGCTCGGCGTGGAGACCCGACCGTTCTTCGTGCCGATCCCGGAGCTGCCGCCGTACCGGTCGGCGTCCGACTGCGATTTCCCGGTCACCGCCGACCTGAGCCGGCGGGGCATCAACCTGCCGACCTATGCCGACCTCACCGACCCGGAGGTGCTGGACATCGCCGACCGGGTCCGCACCGCGCTCGCCCGGCTCTCCGCCGCCGGCCCGGCCTGAAATCGCGGGTCCGGCCCGGCTGGCGGATCAGACCGGTTCGAGCACCGGTTCCGCCGGGTGCCGGACCCGCAGCAGCGACCGGTAGCTCCACCACCAGCCGACGGCGCCGAAACAGGCGACCCCGGCCATCGCCCAGGCCGCTCCGGCCGCCCCGAACAGGTGTCCGGCCCCGACGACCGCGCCGACCCGGATCGGGGCGAGAGCCGCACCCAGGGCCAGGGTCCGGGCGCCGGCCCGCTCGATCCGGTGCCCGGCCGCGGCGACCATGGTGGCCACCATGAAGACGCTCTCGACGGCGAGCGCGGGCAGCAACGGGCGGGCGAACTCCCAGTTCCCGCCGAGCAGCGCCCGGCCGACGGGATCCGGCAGGGCGGGCAGGGCCAGCGCGAGCGGCCCGACCAGGACGACGATGCCGGCGGTGACCCGGCCCGCCGCGCGGAGCCGGATCCGTGGCTCGGCGGCCCCGCTCCGGGCGAGGTACGGAATCAGCAGCGCGGAACCGGCGCCGATCAGCAGGGTGATCGGGCCGAGCGCGGTCCTCGCCCCGCCCAGTGCGCCGACCACGGCGGTTCCGGCCACCGCCGCCAGGGTGGCGGTGGCGAGTTGCGCGGTCCCCGAGCCGACCAGGAAGTGCAGGCCGAACGCGAACGCGCTCCGGGTCTCGGCCCGCCCGACCGGCCAGCCGGGCAGCAGCGCGCAGCGCCGCCGGACCGCCCCGAGACAGCCGACCAACGCCCCCGAGCCGGCCCACACCACGAAGGCGGTCGAGGCGTCGATCCGGCCCGCCAGGGCGAGCGCCGCCCCGGCCGCGCTGGCCGACGTCCAGAGCAGCTCGTACCGGAGGATCCGTCGGGGGTCGGCCACCCCGAGGCCGTACGCCTTGAGGTAGTCGTAGAGGACCAGTCCGGGCAGCGCCAGGCCGACGACGACCAGGTAGCGGTTCCCGGCCAGTACCCCGACCGTGCCGAGGAGGACTCCGGCGGTGCCGCCGAGCAGGCAGATCCGCCGCGCGGAACGGCGGAACGGCGCCGGGTCCCGCCGATCCGCCTCGGCCAGCACCGACTCGGTGACCATGGCCCGGGCCAGGCCGGAGACGAGGACGTACAGCGAGAAGGCCAGCGCGTACCGGCCCAGTTCGCCGAGGGAGCCGCCGTGCGCCACGGTGACGGCGAGCAGCATGTTGCCGAGGCTGGACGTCGCGGTGACCAGCACGGCGATCGGGGCCCGGCCACCGGTGGGGATCCGGCCGCGCAGTCCCCGCAGTGTCGCCCGCCAACCGGGCCCGGCCGTCACCGGGCCGGTCGGCCGGCCCGGGGCACCGGCACCCGGCCGGGCGGACGGGCCGGGACCGGCCGGTCCACCGGGGTACGCCGGGTCAGCAGCAGCACCAGGAAGACCGGCGCGGCGGACACGGTGTTCTGGGCCGCCGCGATCGTCGACTCCGGATGGCCGTTCGACCAGAGCAGCGGTCCGGCCACCACGAAACAGAACAGGCTCAGCCGCAGCGGTCCGGGTGCACCGCGCAGCCGGAGCAGCAGCCCGGTGACCAGCGCCCAGCCGCCGTAGTAGACCACCACTCCGGCCCGGCCGTCGACGAAGTAGACGGTGCCCAGGGTGAGGAAGTTGAACGAGGACTTGTCGCTGCCGCCGAGGAACCGGTTGATCGCCGCCCCGGTGGCCAGCGGTGGCCGGCCCGGGTCGAGGATCCGGGGCACGAGGCCGTACCGGAGATACCCGGCGGGGCCGGGCTGGCCGACGTCCACGGGTACGTCGTAGGCGCTGGCCCGGCCGATCTGCTGGTCGAACCGGAGCCGGTCGGCGGCGGTCACCTCGCTGGAGACCCTGACGCCGTTCTCCGCGCGGATCGTGTTGCGCACCGTGAACAGCGTCGGCCAGGCCAGGAAGAGCAGCACGGCGGCGACCAGCACGTAGCGGGCCCGGACCACCCCGCAGATCGCGCCGGCCGCCGCCACGAAGGTGAGGTAGCCGACGAGTGTGGCGGAGATGGCGGTCAGGAACACCAGCAGCACCTGCACGCCGACCAGCGCGGCGGTCCAGCGGTAGAGGCTGCCCAGCCGGGCCTGGCCAGCGTGGAAGCTGGCGACCAGGAGCGCGAAGGCGAGGTACTTCCAGCCGGAGACGAGGGCCACCACGTTCACCAGCGGCGACGCCGCCTGCGCCCCGGCGACCTGGGCGAAGACGCTGCCTCGGCCGGCGTACCCGCCGACGAGTTCGGCGACGATGCTGAGCACGGCCACCGCGCGGGCGACGAGGAAGAGCCGCGGGTACCCGGAGTTGGCCTCGGCGAGGGTCCGCCGGCCGGTGTCCCGGGCGGTGCGGCGGCGCCCCGGCCCACCCAGCGGCGCGAGCACCGTCTCGACCAGTACCGAGGCTGCCAGGGCCAGGCCGAGCAGCCCGAGTACGAACCCGAGGTCGGGATTGCGGTTCAGCACCGCCATCGGCAGGACCAGGATCAGGTACGGCGCCAGCAGCAGCACGCTGACCGGATAGCGCTGGAGCAGCCGGACCAGCCGGGTACGGACCGGCGGCGGCCGTACCGGCCGGGGGTCGGCTCCGCCGGGGTCGGCCGGTGTGGACGTGGCGGGTGGGCGCTGCCGGCCGGGCCGCCCGTACGGGACGGACGGGTCACCCCGGTGCGGGGAGGTGACGATCTCCATCTAGCGGTGACCCCGACCTTCGGGTGGCAGCTCCGGGCGCCTCTGGCCATCCGTCAACGGTCCGGGTCCCCTCCCTGTCCCAGTCGACCGGCAGGGTCGACACCCCGTGGGCCACCAGGGTCAACGAGGGCGCCGGAGAACCGTCACGCATGATCTGCCGATTTTCCCGTCACCTCGATCCGGCCGCAGCGTTCAGTACAAATAGGGATGATTTTGGGCAAGAGCGTATTACCGTCACCGGGACGGTGGTCGGGCCCGCCGCCCCCGCTCTGGCCTCCCCCTGGGCCGATCCCGCACACCGACCCACGGCACCGCGCCCGGGCAGCAGAGACGCGAAGGTGACTTCCCACGATGCGCGAGGCAGGACTGCCCACCGGCACCTCGTCCGGTTCGTCGCGGGCCGGGACCGGCGTCGCCCCCGATGCGACGCCGGAGATCCCGAACGCACCCACCCGACCGCTCCGGCCACCCGGTTCTCGGATCCGGGTAGCCGGTCCGGCATCCGCCGAGGGCCGGCCGTGACCGTCTCGGTGCTGACCGGCCTGGTGTTGCAGTTCCTCGCGGCCGTCATCGTGCACGTGGCGATCCGGGGTGACTGGCTGCGGCGCCCGGCCGCCCTGATGCTGCTGATGGCGATCCTCGGGCACGGCATCACCGAGGTGATGCAGTGGATCTGGCCCGGCCGGAACGCCTACTTCCGGGACTACGTCTCGCAGGCCGCCCTGGACAACTGGATCCGGCTGGTCTCGGTCGCGATCCTGAGCTACGCCGTCGCCTACGTCCTGGTGCTCCGGATCCGTCGCCGGGACGCGGGGACGGCCGGCGGGAAGAGCAGCGCGCACATCTCCCGCCTCCGGCTCGGCTGGCTGCTGCTCCTCGCCGCTCCGCTGCTGCTCGCGACCTTCCAGGGCCGGGGCGCGCTGCAACCGGTGGCGCCCGGGCAGACCGCGTCCCGGGAGAACTACGCGCTGGTCGGGCTGGCCGGTCAGTTCCTGGTCCCGCTCCTGGCGGTGATCGGCGCGGTCGTCCTGGTCCGGTACGGCAGCCGCTGGATGCTCCCGCTCTTCGTCGTCCAGGGCGCGCTGCTCTCGATGGCGGGCAGCCGCTCGATGATCGTGACCGCCTGCCTCCTCTCGCTCTTCGGTGCGCGGCTCTGCGGGGTACGCCTGTCGCGCAGGCAGGTCGCCTGGGTGGTGGTCGTGGTGGCCTTCTTCACCGTGCTGATCTCGTCGACCCGCTCCGTCGCCGGGCGGGAGACCTTCACCCAGGGCATCGGCGCCGAGCGGCGGATCGACGGGCTGGTCGACGGCGTCGCCGCGCTGCCCACCGCGGAGAGCCGGGAGGCGGTGCTGAACGACGTCGTCTACCGCTTCGACACCAACACGTTCGGCACGCTGGTGCTGGAGAGCCTCTCCCGGCACACGCCGCCGGTCGGGCTGGAGACGACGCGGAACAACCTCCTGATCGTCGTACCGAGCTTCCTCGATCCCGACAAGCTCTCGCGTACGGTCGAGAGCCGCAGCGAGGAGTCCTTCCTCGACCGCCGGTTCGGGTTGGACCAGCGGGTCGACTGGCTCCCGGGGATCTTCGGCGCGATGCTCGGCTACTTCGGAGCGCTCGGCCTGCCGGTGCTGGCGCTGCTCTTCGGCGCGGCGATGGGTGTCGCCGAGCGGTTCGCCCTCCGCCGGGCGAGCACCGCCCGGTTCCTGCTCGGGGTGGGGCTGGCGCAGTGCGCGCTGCTCTACTCGGCCGGCCCGCAGGCGCTGTTCGTGACGATGCGCGGCGTGCTCTTCTTCGTGCTCCTGCTCTGGGTCGCCGCCGCGCTGCGCCGCGGCTACGTCGCCGTCCGATTCCCGGCCGGCCCGGTCGGGACATCGAGGATGAAGACGTCCAAGGAGACGAAAAACGTGAAAGTGGCCCCTTAGTCCTCACCAAGGGACTAAGTGTGGTTTACCCGCCGGGAGTTCCCCGCTGAGCTGCCCGAATACCGCTCACACCAGTACACCAGGAGGCTCCATGCCGCCCAGCGCCGCCGCCACGACCGGAAGCCCGCCGACCACCCGGCGCCGGCGGCCCGGATTCGACCGGGCCGCCCTCCTGGTCACCGACGCCGCGGCCTGGACGATCGGCTTCGGCTCGGGCGCCTGGACGAGGTACGAGTTCGCCCTGACCACCAGCCAGCTCGTCCGGGCGCTCGCCGTCGGCATGCTCGCCGCCGCGCTGCACGCCACCATCGCCTCGGTCGGCCGCCGCTATCTGGGCCGGCATCCGCTCGGCAGCCTGCCCGACCTGCGCGCCCTCTCGGTCGCGGTGGCCGGCACCGCGATCCTGGTCTTCCTGGCCG
Source organism: Plantactinospora sp. BC1 (assembly GCF_003030345.1). Taxonomy (NCBI): domain Bacteria; kingdom Bacillati; phylum Actinomycetota; class Actinomycetes; order Micromonosporales; family Micromonosporaceae; genus Plantactinospora; species Plantactinospora sp. BC1. The sequence continues at coordinate 6,658,742 of NZ_CP028158.1, read as the reverse complement.
ACATCGCCCAGCCGGACCGGCCGGTCCCGGCCAGCACCCCGCTGGTCGGTTCGGCGGTGGCCCTGCTGCTGATGGTCTGCGCCCGGGTGGCGTACCGGCACCGCCGGGACCGCTGGCTGCGCCCGGACACCCGGTCGGCGACCCCGGTGCTGCTCTTCGGCCTCGGCTCGGCCGGTCAGGGCCTGCTGCACGCCCTGGTCACCGATCCGCAGGGCAGGTACCTGCCGGTCGGGCTGCTCGACGACGACCTCGACAAGCGGAACCTGCGCATCGACGGCGTCCGGATGCTGGGCGGTCGCCGGGAGATCCGGGAGGCGGTCGCGCAGACCGGAGCCACCACGGTGATCTTCTCGGTGGCGAACGCGGACGCCGACCTGATCCGGGAGATCCGGGACGCCACGCTCCAGGCCGGCGCCGACTTCAAGGTGCTGCCGCCGGTCTCCGAACTGGTCGACCACCGGATCGGCGTCGCCGACGTACGCGACGTGGAGATCGACGACCTGCTGGGCCGCCGGCAGGTGGCCGCCGCCCTGGTCACCGCCGACTCGACGCTGACCGGGCAGCGGGTACTGGTGACCGGCGCCGGCGGCTCGATCGGCGCCGAACTGTGCCGGCAGATCCTCCGGGCCGATCCGGCCGAACTGATGATGCTCGACCGGGACGAGTCGGCGCTGCACAGCCTGCAACTCTCGGTCACCGGCCGGGCCCTGCTGGACGGCCCGGAGCTGATCCTGGCCGACCTGCGCGACAGCGAGGGAATCGCGCGGATCGTTCGCGAACGGCGCCCGGACATCATTTTCCACGCCGCCGCGCTCAAACACCTCACGCTTTTGCAGCGGCACCCCGGAGAGGCGATCAAGACGAATATCTGGGGCACGCTGTCGGTCCTGAACGCCGCTCGGGACGTGGCCAGATTCGTGAACATATCAACCGACAAGGCGGCGAACCCGATCAGCGTACTCGGCTATTCCAAGCGGATCACCGAACGGCTGACCGCGTACGCCGCCGCGAACAGTCCCGGCACATTCCTCAGCGTACGGTTCGGCAATGTGCTGAGCAGTCGGGGATCCGTGGTGACCGCGTTCCGGGCGCAGATCGACGCCGGCCTGCCGATCACCGTCACGCACCCCGACGTCACCCGCTACCTGATGAGCGTGCACGAGGCCGTGCAACTGGTGCTCCAGGCCGCGGCGATCGGGCGCGACGGCGAGGCGCTGGTGCTCGACATGGGCGCCCCGGTACGCATCGACGACCTGGCCAGGCAACTCGCCGCGCACGCACCCGGCCAGCCACGAATCGTCTACACCGGTCTGCGGCCCGGCGAGAAGCTGCACGAGGATCTGCTCGGTGACGGCGAGGTCGACGTACGGCCGCTGCACCCGCTCGTCTCGCACGTCTGCGTCCCGCCGCTGAACCCGACCGAGGTGACCGGACTGGACCCGTTCGACGAGCCGGAGAAGGTGATCGAACGCCTCGCCTGGCTCTGTGCCCAACCGGAGGGTCCCATCCCGCCCGTGGCGCTGGTGCCGAACACCCGAAACGCTCGTCCCTCCTCGTCCCGGTCGACGTGAGGCCGGTCGGGAACTGGACACGCCGCTGGCGGGTCGCCGCAGGTCGTTGCAGGATTTCGGAGAAATTGCCGCCGGAGCGGGCGGCCAGCGTCACCCGCCTGTCGACACATCTGTTCGACCGTCGAAAGCGAGTGATTCCCGCCGAACCGAATTCGCGTCACAGAAATTGTCCGCGCGATGTTCGGCGACGGTTTCCACAGTCACCGACATCCTGGAGACACCACCGTGACCGAGAAGTTCGGCCTGATCGGCTTCGGCTACTGGGGCGCCAACCTCGCCCGGAACCTCGACAAGCTGGCCGGTGACCGGTGGCGCTGTCTGGTGGACGCCAGCCCCGAACGGCGGCAGGCGGCCACCGAGCGCTACCCGCGGGTGCGGGCCACCGGCGACCTCGACGCGCTGCTCGACGACGACGAGGTCCGGGCCGTCCTGATCGCCACCCCGGCGCCGAGCCACGCACCGCTGGCCCGCCGGGCGCTGGCGGCCGGCAAGCACGTCTTCGTCGAGAAGCCGCTGGCGATGTCGGTCGCCGACGCGGTCGCGCTGGCCGAGACCGCCGACCGGTACGGCCTGGTGCTGATGGTCGGGCACACCTTCGAGTACGTCCCGGCGGTCGAGCGGATGCGCGACTACATCCGGTCCGGCGAGATCGGTGACGTCCTCTACCTGCACTCGCAGCGGCTCAACCTCGGCCGGATCCAGAACGACCTGCACACCTTCTGGTCGATCGGTCCGCACGACGTCTCGATCGCCAACTACCTGCTCGACGCCGAGCCGCGCTGGGTCGCCGCCCAGGGCGGGCGCTACCTGCACGACGGCGTCGAGGACGTCACCTTCGTCACCGTCGGCTATCCCGGCGACGTGGTGGCACACATGCACGTGAGCTGGCTCGACCCGGCGAAGACCCGGCGTACCACCGTGGTGGGCACCCGGCGGATGCTGGTCTACGACGACCTGAACACCGACGCCCGGCTCACCGTGCACGACAAGGGGGCGGAACCGCTGGAGCCCGACGGGGACGGCGTACGGCGCTACCGGCTGCGCGACGACGCGGTGCACGTACCCGTGCTCTCCCCGGCCGAACCGCTGAGCCTGGAGTTGCGGCACTTCCTCGACTGCGTGCGGACCGGGGCACGCCCCCGGACCGACGGATGGAACGGCGCCCGGGTGGTGGCGGTGCTGGAGGCCGCCGACGCCTCGCTGCGGGCCGGCGGCGCGACCGTGCCGGTGCCGCCGGTCCCCGGTCCGGTGGACGCCACCGCGACGCCCGGCGGGCGCCCGCACCCGGACGGCCCGCATCCCGACCTGACCACGGCGGCACACTGAGCACAGAGGAGCGTGACATGCCCGGAATTCCCCTGGTCGACCTGGCCGCCGCGTACGACCGGCACCGGGCCGCGATCGACGCGGCGATCCGCGACGTCGTCGAGGACACCCGGTTCATCCTCGGCCGCGAGGTCGGCGAGTTCGAGTCCGCGTTCGCCGCCTTCTGCGGCACCTCGCACGCGGTCGGGGTCGCCTCCGGCACCGCCGCGATCCACCTGAGCCTGGCCGCCCTCGGCGTCGGGCCCGGCGACGAGGTGGCGGTGCCGGCGCACACCTTCGTGGCCACCGCCGAACCGGTGAGCTGGCTGGGCGCCCGGCCGCGCTTCGTCGAGGTGGACGCCGAGACCGGCGGGATGGACCCGGACGCGCTGAAGTCCGTCCTCGACCGGGTCCGGGCGGTGCTGCCGGTGCACCTCTACGGCCTGCCGGTCGACCTGACCGCGATCGGCGCGCTCGCCACCGCCGCCGGGGTACCGCTGATCGAGGACGCCGCCCAGGCGCACGGCGCCGAGTACCTGCACGACGACGGTTCGGTCGTCCGGGCCGGGGCGTACGGCCGGATCGGCTGCTTCTCGTTCTATCCCGGCAAGAACCTCGGCGCGTTCGGCGACGCGGGGGCGGTCACCACCTCCGACCCGGCCCTGGCCGAGCGGATCCGGCGGCTGGCCGACCACGGGCGCACCAGCAAGTACGAGCACCTCACCGTCGGCTACGCGGCCCGGCTGGACACCATCCAGGCGGCCGTACTCGCGGTCAAGCTCGGCACCCTGGCCCAGGGCAACCAGCGGCGGCGGGAACTGGCCGCGTCGTACCGGTCCCGGCTGGACGGGGTCGGTGACCTGGTACTGCCGGCCGAGCCGCCGAACCGGCGCGGCGTCTACCACCTCTTCGTACTCCGTACCCGGCACCGGGACGGTCTGCTGGCCCACCTGCGGGACGCCGGCATCGGTGCCGGGGTGCACTATCCGATCCCGTTGCACCTGCAACCGGCGTACGCCTCGCTCGGGTACCGCCCCGGCGACCTGCCGGTGACCGAGGCGTGGGCCCGGGAGTGCCTCTCCCTGCCGATCTATCCGGAACTCACGCAGGAGCAACTGGAGACGGTCGTCGCCGAGGTACGCGGCTACTTCGAGCGGGTGTGACGGAACTCGACCGGGTGTGACGGAACTCGACCGGGTGTGACGGAACTCGACCGGGTGTGCCGGAACTCGACCGGGTGTGCCGGAATTCGAGCGGGTGTGCCGGAAAGGCCCGGCGGATCGGGACGCCGGACCGGTCGGGAGCCGCACACGGGAGCGCACACCGTCCACTTCGGCATCCGGCCCGCGTCCGATTTGACAACAACGCCCTGTTGTGCTTCGGCTACAATGAGCGGCGACGATGTCACCCAACCACGGGGAGGGGTTTCGATGAGCCCGGTTGGTCCATCGGTCGGCGGGGCGGCCGGCGCCGCGATCGGCGCGGCAGCCGCCGCGGTCATCGGACAGATCAATGTGGAGATCGACGGTCTGGCGAGCGTGGCGGCGGCGATGCGCGAGGAGCTCAAGGAGGGCTACCGCACCCAGGTCCCGCCGGTGCACGACGCCATGCAGCACGGCGCCACCATCGGCGACCGGCTCGAGGGCGACGACTGGCTGCGGCTCCAGGACCGCTACGACGAGTGCATCCAGAAGAGCCTGGAGGCACTGGTCAACCTGGACAAGGGGACCCAGGCGGTGGCGCAGGCCGCGGAGCGGATCGCGGCCAACTACCGCGGCTCCGACGCGTTCGCGCACGCCACCGTCAGCGACGTGCACGAGGTCCTGCCGCCGACCGCGCAGACCAGGCCGGAGGCCCGGGCGAACCCGGCCGCACCGGCCACCGGGACGGGAGGCGACGGCAATGGCTGAGGAGTACATCCCGCGCCTGTGGCGGCTCGTCGACGCGGCACAGCAGAGGTTGCAGCCGAGCCGGGAGCAGGTGGCGGCCTGGGAACGGGCGTCGGGCATGCTGGGCGGCCATGCCGCCAGGTTGCAGAACTGCCGTAACCAGCTCGCCGCGCTCTGGCCGCCGGAGCAGAACGCCGCCTCGGCGGCGTACATGGCCGAACTGGACCGGCTGATCGAGGCGAGCCGGCAGACGTCGACCGCGGCCCAGAACAACGCCACGCACATCGGGCACGTGGCGGACGCCATCGAGCAGGCCCGGACCAAGCTGGAGCCGATCTACCGGGAATACCTGGAAAACCAGCGAAAGCTCGCCGACTACCAGCGCCAGGTGCAACTGGCCGGCGACATCGGCGGGACGGTGGGCGGAACCGCCGCGTCGCGCTTCGGTCTGACCGCCCTGGGCCAGAAGGCCGGCGACTTCCTCGGTGAGGGCGCGATGAAGGTGCTCACCGACCCGCCGGTGAGCGATGCCCAGCAGGCGGCGCTGGTCGCCCGGGCCCGCGCGGTCCAGACGGAGATGGACGGGGCGGCACGGGACGGCGCCGGCCGGATCCGGCCACCGGAGGGATACAAGCCCCCGGTGATCATCAGCGACGACGGGCGGGAGTTCGACGACGACCCGGACGGGACCGTCCAGCCGCCCATCGTCCACCCGCCGCCGCGCCGTCGGGCGGAGCGGGAGGACTCCGGGCCGGGCTTCGTCGACGGTACGCCGCCACCGACCATCCACACCGAACTGACCCCGGAACAGGTCACCCCGCCCACCTCCCCGGTGGACGACGGTCCGACCCTGACCGGTGTCGCCCCGCCGATCGCCGGGCCACCTCCGCCGGTGACCCCGGTTCCGCCCGGCCCACCGGTCGGGGTACCGCCTCCGACACCCCCGGTCGTCCCGCCGACCATCGGCGTTCCGCCCCGCATCGGTGGACCGCCCGGGGCCGGGCCGGGACTGGGCAACGTCCCACGAAGCGGTCCCGGCGGGACGGGAAAGGTCGGCCCGTTCGGTTCGGCACCGACCGGGGTGCCGCCGGGCGGCGTGATCGGCGCCCGCCCCGGCGGCGGTGCCGGCGTGCCACCGGGCGGCGTCGGGACACCGCGCCCGGGCGGCGTACCCCGGGGGGTGAATCCGGTCGGTGGCGTCATCGGGCCGCAGGGCGGCCGGCCCGGCACCGCCGGCGGGGCCGGTGGGGTCCCGGGCGGCGCCAGGGCGGGCACCCGCCGTCCCGGCTCGGGAGCCGGCGCCGCCGGTTCCGGCGTCTCGGGCGTGCCCGGCGGCGCCCGTGGCCGGCGGGACGCCGACGAGCCGGAGCAGCGGCAGTGGGATCCGGACAACCCGTGGGAGGTCGAGCAGGGCGTCGCGCCCGAGATCGAGCCGAACCGGGACGTCGGCCGGCACGAGCCCGGCGGCGGGATCCTCGGGAAGGACAGGTGAGCGGAGCCACCCGGTTCCACGCACGGCTGCCGCGCTGGTGCGCGGCAGCCGTCTGCGGTCTGCTCGCGGTGCCGCTCGGCGCGCCCGCGGCGTCGGCGGACTCGGCCCGGGACCGGCAGTGGCACCTGCGGGCGCTCGGCGTCGCCGAGGCGCACCGGGTCACCCAGGGTGCCGGGGTCGTGGTGGCGGTGCTCGACACCGGGGTACGCGCCGACCACAAGGACCTGACCGGCAACGTGCTGCCCGGTGTCGACGTGACCGGCGCGGAGACCGACGGCCGGCAGGACGCCGACGGACACGGCACCGCGATGGCGGGACTGATCGCGGCGCACGGACACGGGTCCGGCAATGCCGACGGCGTCCTCGGAATCGCCCCGAAGGCCAAGATCCTGCCGGTCCGCGCCATGCGTACCGAGTCCGGTGCCGGGGACGACCTGCCCCGCGCCATCCGGGAGGCGGTCCGCCGCAAGCCCGCAGTGCTGTCGCTCTCGCTGAGCGGCGGCGCCAGCGAGAGCCTGGAGCAGGCGGTCCAGGAGGCGCTGGCCGCCGACATCGTCCTGGTCGCGGCCGCCGGCAACCGGCCGAACGACGCCTTCGTCGGCTATCCGGCGGCCTACCCGGGAGTACTCGCCGTCGGGGCCACCGGGCGGGACGGGAAACTGGCCCCGGTCAGCGTCACCGGTGACCCGATCGGGCTGGTCGCACCCGGGGTGGAGATCGCCTCCAGCAGCCGGACCGGGGCGTACCGGTCGGGCACCGGGACGAGCGACTCCACGGCGATCGTGGCCGGGGCGGCGGCCCTGGTCCGGGCGAGGTACCCGGATCTGCCCGCGGCCGAGGTGGTGCACCGGCTCACCGCCACCGCCACCGACCGGGGTAGCCCCGGTCGCGATCCGGAGTACGGGCACGGCGTACTCGACCTCGTCGCGGCACTGACCGCCGACGTCGAGCCGGCCGGAGCGCAGCCGAGCCCGGGGACCGGACCGACTCCCACCACGGACCCGACCTCACCGGCGGTGGCCGCTCCCCCGCCCGGCGACGGGTCGACCGAACTCCGGCTCAGCCCCGCCGCGTACGCGATCGGCGGCGCCTGCCTGCTGGTGCTGCTGGCCGGTGTCGGCGTACTCGGCTGGTTGCTGCTGCGGGGTCGACGCCGCCGGCAGGGCGGCCCCGGGCCACCACCCGTACCCGGGCAGCCGGTGCCGGCCCATCCCGCCCCGGTGCCGAGGTATCCGGGACCACCGGGTGCCCGCCCGTATCCGTCCGCTCCTCCGGCGGCGCCGGAGCACCGGGGTGGCCATCCGCCGGGCTACGGCCCGCCCGGACCGCCGTACCCGCCGACGCATCCCGGCGCACCGCCGCCGGGCGGATAGCCGGCCGGGTCGGGGCTCGACCGGCACCGGCCGGGGTGGGGGGTACCGTGCTGGGGATGCGGCAGGGCGGGCCCGGGGACTGGGCGGAGCAACGACGACAGGCGATCACCGCCCGGGCGATGGCCGACCAGGCTCGCCGGGAGGCGGAGCACGAGGAGGCCCGGCGGCTCGTCGAGTCGTTCGCGGCGGCGGCCCGGGAGCGTGGGCTGCGCCAGACCAGGCTGACCGCGCTCGGCTACGACGGCCGTACCCGATACCGGACCAACCTCACCGGCTGGTATCTGGACCTCGCCCGGATCCACGCGGTGGACGCGGCCGGGAACTTCTACCTGCTGACCGTGCCGACCAGCCTGCGTGCCCGGTTGACCGGGGCGACCCCGCAGCCGCAACCGCCGAAACTGGTCGTCGGCGAGGGCGGGCCGGACGGCCAGTCGATGCCGCTGGCGGCGCTGCTGCGCAAGCGGCTGGACGCCGGTGACCGGTGGCCCGAGCCCCCGGCGCCGCCGGCACGGGACTGACCTCCGCCGCGATGGCACGGCCGCCGAGCAGCCGGGAGAGGCGTTGCCGGCCGCCGCGACGGGTGCTCGCCGCGACCGGCGCCCGCCGCAGATCCGGGCCCGGCCCGACCCGGCCGGTCAGCCCTGCTTCAGCACGTCGGTGATCAGGGCCTGGGCCTCCTCCTGGAGCCGGCCGAGATGCTCCGGCCCCCGGAACGACTCCGCGTAGATCTTGTAGACGTCCTCGGTGCCGGAGGGGCGGGCGGCGAACCAGCCGGACTCGGTGCTGACCTTCAGCCCGCCGATCGCCGCACCGTTGCCCGGCGCCTCGGTCAGGGTGGCGGTGATCGGCTCGCCGGCCAGTTCGGTGGCGGTGACCTGGTCCGGGGAGAGCTTTCCGAGCACGGCCTTCTGTTCCCGGTCGGCCGGCGCGTCGATCCGGGCGTACGCCGGCTCGCCGAACCGGCTCACCAGGTCGGCGTAGTGCTCGCTCGGGGTACGCCCGGTCACCGCGATGATCTCGGCGGCGAGCAGGCAGAGCAGGATGCCGTCCTTGTCGGTGGTCCAGGTCCGGCCGTCGCGGGCCAGGAACGACGCCCCGGCGCTCTCCTCGCCGCCGAACCCGACCGAGCCGTCCAGCAGTCCCGGCACGAACCACTTGAAGCCGACCGGGACCTCCAGGAGTTTCCGGCCCAGGTCGGCGGCGACCCGGTCGATCATGGAGGAGGAGACCAGGGTCTTGCCGACCGCCGCGTCGGCGGACCAGTCCGGCCGGTGGCCGAATAGATAGGAGATCGACACCGCCAGGTAGTGGTTCGGGTTCATCAGCCCGCCGTCCGGGGTGACGATGCCGTGCCGGTCCGCGTCGGCGTCGTTGCCGGTCGCGACCTGGTAGTCGGCGCGCCGGGCGATCAGCGAGGCCATCGCGTGCGGGGACGAGCAGTCCATCCGGATCTTGCCGTCCCAGTCCAGGGTCATGAACCGCCAGGTCGGGTCGACCAGCGGGTTCACCACGGTCAGGTCCAGGCCGTGCCGGTCGGCGATCTCGCCCCAGTACGCCACGCTCGCGCCGCCGAGCGGGTCCGCGCCGATCCGCACCCCGGCGGCCCGTACCGCGGCGAGGTCGAGGGCCGAGGGCAGGTCGTCGACGTACTCGGCGAGGAAGTCGTACCGGCCGGTGGTGACGGCGGCGCGCGCCCGCGCGTACGGAATCCGCCTCACCTCGCGGAGTCCGTCTGCCAGCAGCGCGTTCGCCCGCTCCTGGATCCACCTGGTCGCGTCGGTGTCGGCCGGCCCACCGTGCGTCGGGTTGTATTTGAAGCCCCCGTCCGACGGCGGGTTGTGCGACGGGGTGATCACGATCCCGTCGGCGAGCCCGCCGGTGCGCCCGGAGTTGTGCCGGAGCACGGCGTGCGACAGCGCCGGGGTCGGGGTGTAGCCGTCCCGGCTGTCGACCAGCACCGTCACCTCGTTGGCGGCCAGCACCTCCAGCGCGCTGACCATCGCCGGCTCGGAGAGCGCGTGCGTGTCGCGGGCCAGGTACAGCGGCCCGTCGACGCCCTGGTCCCGCCGGTATTCGCAGGTCGCCTGGGTTATCGCCAGGATGTGCCGCTCGTTGAAGGCGGCCCGCAGGCTCGATCCACGATGCCCCGAGGTGCCGAACGAGACCTGCTGCGCCGGGTCGGCCGGGTCCGGCTGCTCGGCGTAGTACGCGGTGACGAGCCGGGGCACGTCTACCAGGTCCTCGGGCTCGGCGGGCTGGCCGGCGCGGGCGTGGACCGACATGTGACCTCCTTCTGGCACGGGCGTGGGCGGGCGGAGCGGGTCCGGCACCGCCGGTGGTGGCCGACGGGCGGTGTGGCCGGCGGGTCAGGGCTCGACGCGCTGCCCCTTGCCGACGACCACGATGCCACGGTCGGAGACCGTGTACCGCTCACGGTCGCGGTCCAGGTCCACGCCGATCTCCGCGCCCTCCGGCACCACCACGTTCTTGTCCAGGATGGCGTTGCGGACGACGGCGTGCCGGCCGATCTCCACCCCCTCCATCACCACCGAGCCTTCCACGTGGGCCCAGGAGTGCACCCGGACATTCGGCGAGACGACGGAGTTCTCCACCAGCGCGCCCGAGATCACCACACCCGGGGAGATCATCGAATCCACCGCCCGGCCGACCCGCTCCTCCAGGTCGTGCACGAACTTGGCCGGCGGCCACGGCGGGTGGTCGGTGTAGATCGGCCACTCGTAGTTGTAGAGGTTGAAGACCGGGTGTACGGCGATCAGGTCCATGTGCGCCTCGTAGAACGAGTCCAGCGTCCCCACGTCCCGCCAGTACGCCCGGTCCCGGTCGGTGCTGCCCGGCACCTCGTTGTCGCGGAAGTCGTAGACGTTCGCCTCGCCCCGCTCGACCAGCATCGGGATGATGCTGCCGCCCATGTCGTGCTTGCTGGTCCGGTCGGCCGCGTCGGTCTCCACCGCCTCGCAGAGCAGCTTGGTGGTGAAGACGTAGTTGCCCATCGAGGCGTAGATCTCGTCGGGCGAGTCCGGCAGCCCCTTCGCGTCGGTCGGCTTCTCCCGGAACGCCTGGATACGCCGGCCGTCCGAGCCGACCTCGATCACGCCGAACTGGTCGGCGGAGGCGAGCGGCTGGCGGATGCCGGCGACCGTCACCCCGGCGCCGGAGGAGATGTGCTGCTCCAGCATCTGCCGGGGGTCCATCCGGTAGATGTGGTCGGCGCCGAAGACGATGACGTAGTCCGGCTGCTCGTCGTTGATCAGGTTGAAGCTCTGGTAGATCGCGTCGGCCGAGCCGGCGAACCACCACGGTCCGCGGCGCTGCTGCGCCGGTACCGGAGTCACGTAGTTGCCGAGCAGGTTCGACATCCGCCAGGTCTTGGTGACGTGCCGGTCCAGCGAGTGCGACTTGTACTGCGTCAGCACCACGATCTTCAGGAACCCGCCATTGGCCAGGTTGGACAGCACAAAATCGATCATGCGGTACATGCCGCCGAACGGGACGGCGGGTTTGGCCCGGTCGGCGGTCAGGGGCATCAGTCGCTTGCCCTCTCCCCCGGCCAGGACGATCGCGAGGACCTTGGCTGACATGTCACGACGGTAACGGAGCCGGCAGTCCGCCGCACGGGGCTCGTCTGCTTCGTCCCACCAAGATCTTCAACGGCCCGATTCGCCCGACTCGCCCCACCGGTCGAGCACCGGGCCCGGGGTGGGGCGGAAGCGGGGCGCCTCGGTGACGGTTACCGGTCGAGCGCCGGGGACGGGGCGGGGGCGGTTACCGGTCGAGGGCCTCGGCGGCCGCCTCGGCGACACGGTCGGCCAGGATGCCGAGGAGCCGGGAGTCGAGCCGCCACTGCTGCCAGTAGAGCGGAACCTCGATCACCGCCGCCGGGTCGATCGGCACCAGGCCGCCGGCCGGGTAGCGGTCGCTCTGCTGGGGCGGCACCATCCCCCAGCCGAGGCCGAGCCGGATCGCCTCGGGGAAGTCCCCGGAGGACGGGACGTAGTGGCGCGGCGGGGCCCAGGCCCGGCGGGACCGCTGCCGGAGGTAGCGCTCCTGGAGGTCGTCCCGACGGTCGAAGACCACCATCGGGGCGCGGGCCAGCGCATCCAGCGTGGGACCCTCCGGCAGCCAGGTCCGGACGAACTCCGGACTGGCCATCGGGCGGTAGCACATCCGGCCGAGCGGGCGTACCGCACAGCCCTGCACCGGGCGGGACTCCGAGGTGATCGCCGCCATCGCCGTACCCTGGCGGAGCAGTTCGACGGAGTGGTCCTGGTCCTCGCGGTAGACGTCGACACAGATCCGCTCGCGGGCGGCGGCGGCCAGCGCCGGGAGTACCCAGGTGTTCAACGAGTCGCCGTTGACCACGATCGGGATCCGGCTGAACTCCGCCGGTTCGGCCGGGTCCTGCCCCAGTTCGCCGAGCGCGTCGGTGACCAGCAGCGCGACCTGGCGGGCCAGCCGGAGCACGACCTGCCCCGACGGCGTGGGGCGGGCCGGCTTGCCGCGCTCGACCAGCACCCGGCCGACGGTGCTCTCCAGCGCCTTCATCCGCTGGCTGACCGCCGACGGGGTGACGTGCAGCCGCCGGGCCGCCGCCTCGAACGAGCCGTGGTCGACGACGGCGACGAAGGTGCGGAGCTGCTCGAACTGGAGGTCCATGTTAAGCAAGACTAATGAATCGTAAGAATGATTAGCTGGAGTGGTCTGGCCGGCTTCCCTATGGTCGAGCCCGTGATCCTCTCCTCCACTGCCGCCGCGACCGGCCCGGCGCCGCTGCTCGTCACCGGATTCGGCGTCGGCCTCTCCCTGATCGTGGCGATCGGCGCCCAGAACGCGTACGTGCTCCGCCAGGGCGTACGCGCCGAACACGTCCTGCCGATCGTGCTGATCTGCGCCGTCTCGGACGCGGTGCTGATCCTGGCCGGCATCACCGGGATCGGGGCGGTGGTCGAACGCGCCCCGGTCGTGCTCACCGTGGTCCGCTGGGCCGGCGCCGCCTTCCTGATCGGCTACGGCCTGCTCGCCGCCCGCCGGGCCTTCGGCACCCAGAGCCTCCAGGCCGGCAACGGTGGCAACGGCGTGACACTCCGCACGGCCGTACTCACCGTGCTGGCGATGACCTGGCTCAATCCGCACGTCTACCTGGACACCGTCCTGCTGCTCGGCTCCATCGCCAACACCCACGGCCCGTCCGGCCGGTGGTCGTTCGGGGCCGGAGCCGCGCTCGCCAGCCTCGTCTGGTTCGCCGCACTCGGCTACGGCGCCCGCCGCCTCAACCGCGCCTTCACCCGTCCCGCCGCCTGGCGCATCCTGGACGCCCTGATCGCGACGACCATGCTCACCATCGGCCTCGGCCTGCTGCTGGACGCGTGACCTACCTCCAGCGCTCGGCTAGGGTGCCGGCTGTGATGGGATTCGCACCTGATGATCGGCGGCTGCGGGTTGACCTGCTGACCCGGGAGTACCCCCCGGAGGTGTACGGCGGGGCCGGGGTGCACGTCGAATACCTCGCCCGGGAGCTGCGTTCCCGCGCCGACACCCGGGTGCACTGCTTCGGCGCGCCCCGGCAGCCCCCGTACGCCGAGCCGGGCGTCACCGCCTATCCCGAGCCGGCCGAACTGGGGCACGCGAACGCCGCCCTGCGGACCATGGGGGTGGACCTGGCGATGGCGGCCGGTACCGCCGGCACCGACGTGGTGCACAGCCACACCTGGTACGCCAACCTCGCCGGACACGTCGCCAAGCTGCTGCACGGGGTGCCGCACGTGGTGACCGTGCACAGCCTGGAGCCCCTGCGGCCGTGGAAGGCCGAGCAGCTCGGCGGCGGGTACGCGCTCTCCTCCTGGTGCGAGCGGACCGCGCTGGAGGCCGCAGACGCGGTGATCGCGGTCTCCGCCGGGATGATGCGCGACCTGCTGGCCGCCTATCCGGCGGTCTCACCGGACCGGGTACGCGTGGTGCACAACGGCATCGACACCCACCAGTACGCCCCCGACTCCGGCACCGAGGTGCTGGACCGGCTCGGCATCGACCCGGGCCGGCCCAGCGTGACGTACGTCGGCCGGATCACCCGGCAGAAGGGCCTGCCGTACCTGCTCCGGGCGGCGCGCCGGTTGCCGGCGGAGGCCCAGCTCGTGCTGCTGGCCGGCGCCCCGGACACGGCGGAGATCGCCGCCGAGGTGGAGGAGCTGGTCACCGAGCTGCGGGGCAGCCGGGAGGGCGTGGTCTGGGTGGCCGAGATGCTGCCCAAGCCCGAGGTGATCCAGATCCTCAGCCACAGCACCGTCTTCGTCTGCCCCTCCGTCTACGAGCCGATGGGCATCGTCAACCTGGAGGCGATGGCCTGCGAGACGGCGGTGGTGGCGACCGCCACCGGCGGCATTCCCGAGGTGGTCGCGGACGGCTCCACCGGCCTGCTGGTGCCGATCGCCCAGGCAAGCGACGGCACCGGTACCCCGCTCGACCCGGAGCGCTTCGTCGCCGACCTCGCCGACGCGATCACCGAACTGCTCGACGACCCGAAACGCGCCGTCGAGCTCGGCCGGGCCGGCCGGCGCCGGGCGGTCGAACACTTCTCCTGGGACGCCATCGCCGACCGGACCCTGGCGGTCTACCGGGAAGCCCTCGGCGGCTGACCACCGGCCGGCCGGTGGAGAATTGTCTGACGGGCGGGCGTCGATCATTGCCAGTAGGTTGGGCAGGGTGAGTGGACGGATCCCGATCGAGGACGTGACGCCGTCCGTGGCGGGTGGTCGCTACCCGGCCAAGGCGGTGGTGGGAGAACTGGTCCCGGTGACCGCCCGGTCGTACCGGGAGGGCCACGCGGCGATGGGCTGCCAGGTCGCCTGGCGCGGCCCGGACGGTGTCGAGCGGCCGGTGGTCCGGATGCGCCCCGGCCCGCATGTCGACGACCGGTGGCACGCCACGATCCGCCCGGATGCGGTGGGCGCGTGGAGCTTCACCGTGCAGGCGTTCGAGGACCCCTACCTGACCTGGCGGAACGCCGTCGTCAAGAAGATCGACGCCGGGCAGCAGGTGGCCGACCTCGCCAACGACCTGGCCGAGGGCGCCGACCTGCTGGACCGGGCCGCCGACGGCGTACCGGAGGCGGACCGGGACCGGGTCCTCGGTGCCGCCACGGCGCTGCGGGACGACGAGCGGCCGCTGCCCGAGCGGGTCTCGCCCGCGCTGGACCTGGCGGACCTGCTCTGGACCCATCCGGTCCGGACGCTGCTGACCGACGCACCGGCCCAGCCGATCTGGGTCGACCGGCGCAGGGCGCTCTTCTCCGCCTGGTACGAGTTCTTCCCGCGCTCCGAGGGGGCGGTGCTGGCCGCCGACGGCCGGCCCGCCCGGTCCGGAACCTTCCGCACCGCCGCCGAACGGCTGCCCGGGGTCGCCGCGATGGGCTTCGACGTGCTCTACCTGCCGCCGATCCACCCGATCGGCCGGAAGAACCGGAAGGGCCGCAACGCCGCCCTGGTCGCCGGACCCGACGACGTCGGCTCGCCGTGGGCGATCGGCGCGGCCGAGGGCGGCCACGACGCCATCCACCCGGACCTCGGCACGCTCGACGACTTCCGGGCGTTCGTCGCCGCCGCCGAGGAGGTCGGCCTGGATGTGGCGATGGACCTCGCGCTCCAGGCCGCGCCGGACCACCCGTGGGTGACCGCGCATCCGGAGTGGTTCACCACCCGGGCGGACGGGTCGATCGCGTACGCCGAGAACCCGCCGAAGAAGTACGAGGACATCTATCCGATCAACTTCGACAACGATCCGGAGGGGCTCCGGGCCGAGGTGCTGCGGGTGGTGCTGCACTGGGTCGGGCAGGGCGTCCGGATCTTCCGGGTGGACAACCCGCACACCAAGCCGTTCGACTTCTGGCACTGGCTGATCTGGGAGGTCAAGCGGCACGACCCGGACGTGCTCTTCCTGGCCGAGGCGTTCACCCGACCGGCGGTGATGCACGGGCTCGGCAAGATCGGCTTCACCCAGTCCTACACCTACTTCGCCTGGCGGACCAGCCCGGCGGAGCTGCGGGAGTACTGCACCGAGCTGGTGGCGGCGGCCGACCACATGCGGCCGAACTTCTGGCCGAACACCCCGGACATCCTGCCGGAGCACCTCCAGCACTGCGGGCCGCCGATGTTCAAGATCCGGGCGGTACTGGCCAGCCTCCTCTCGCCCTCCTGGGGGATCTACGCCGGCTACGAACTCTTCGAGCACGTGGCCCGGCCGGGCGCCGAGGAGTACCTCGACAACGAGAAGTTCGAGCTGCGCCCCCGGGACTGGTCGGCGGCCGAGGCGGAGGGGCGGTCCCTGGCCCCGTTCCTGGCCCGGCTCAACGCGATCCGGCGGGCGAATCCGGCGCTGCACTGGCTGCGCAACCTGGTCTTCCACGAGATCGACAACCCGGCGCTGCTCTGCTGGTCGAAACGGGACGAGCAGACCGGCAACACGGTACTGGTGGTCTGCTCGGTCGATCCCGGGCAGGTGCAGTGGGGCAACACCGTGCTGGACATGCCGGCGCTCGGCTTCGACTGGCACGAGCGGTTCACCGTGCACGACGAGCTGACCGGTGCCCGCTACGACTGGGGGCAGCACAACGCCGTCCGGCTCGACCCGTTCCTCCTCCCCGCGCACGTCTTCACGGTGCACCGGCACGACGGCCCGCCGGGCGACGCCCCCGAAGCCGGGGCAGAGCCCACCGACGCCACCGCCGGACCGGAGGGGCTGGGATGGACGAGCTGATCACCGGTACGACGCACGACCCGCACGCCCTGCTCGGTGCCCATCCCGACGGCGACGGCACGGTGATCCGTACCCTGCGCCGGGGCGCCGGCACCGTCGAGCTGCTGGTCGGCGCGGAACGGCAGCCGATGCGCCGGGTGCACGACGAGGGGGTCTTCGAGGCGAGGGTCCCCGGCACGGCGCGCGACTACCGGGTGGTGGTGGACGGCGGCGAACCGCGCGACGACCCGTACCGCTTTCCGCCGTCGGTCGGCGAGCTGGACCTGCACCTGATCGCCGAGGGCCGGCACGAGCGGCTCTGGACGGCGCTCGGTGCCCGGCCGTCCGACGGCGGCGGGGTGTCGTTCGCGGTCTGGGCGCCGAACGCCCAGGGCGTCCGGGTGGTCGGCGACTTCACCGGCTGGGGCGCGCACGAGGGCTGGCCGATGCGGTCGCTCGGCAGCAGCGGGGTCTGGGAGATCTTCGTCCCGGAGGCGGCACCCGGGCAGCGGTACAAATACCGGATCCTCTCCCGGGACGGGCAGTGGCGGGACAAGGCGGACCCGCTGGCCCGGCGTACCGAGGTGCCGCCCGCCACCGCCTCCGTGGTGGACCGGTCCGGCTACGAGTGGTCCGACGCCGACTGGCTGGACCGGCGGGCCCGGCGGCAGCCGCACCAGGAGCCGATCAGCGTCTACGAGGTGCACCTCGGCTCGTGGCGGCCGGGTCTGTCCTATCGGGAGCTTGCCGAGCAGCTCACCGCGTACGTGCTCGACCTGGGCTTCACGCACGTGGAGTTCCTGCCGGTGATGGAGCACCCGTTCGGCGGCTCCTGGGGCTACCAGGTGACCGGCTACTACGCCCCGACCGCGCGCTTCGGCGACCCCGACGACTTCCGCTATCTGGTGGACCGGCTGCACGCCGCCGGCATCGGGGTGCTGCTGGACTGGGTACCGGCACACTTCCCCCGCGACGACTGGGCGCTGGCCCGGTTCGACGGCACCCCGCTCTACGAACACCCGGACCCGCGCCGCGGCGAGCACCCGGACTGGGGCACCTACGTCTTCGACTACGGCCGGCCCGAGGTCCGCAACTTCCTGGTGGCGAACGCCCTCTACTGGTGCGAAGAGTTCCATGTGGACGGTCTGCGGGTGGACGCCGTCGCCTCGATGCTCTATCTGGACTACTCCCGCTCCGACGGCGAGTGGCTGCCGAACGAGCACGGCGGCCGGGAGAACCTGGAGGCGATCGCGCTGCTCCAGGAGGTCAACGCGACCGTCTACCGGCAGCATCCGGGTGTGCTGATGGTGGCCGAGGAGTCGACGGCCTGGCCGGGGGTGACCCGGTCGACCGACTCGGCCGGGCTGGGCTTCGGCTTCAAGTGGAACATGGGCTGGATGCACGACACCCTGAGCTATCTCGGCAGGGACCCGATCTACCGGCAGCACCACCACAACGAGCTGACCTTCTCCCTGGTGTACGCCTGGAGCGAGAACTACCTGCTGCCGATCAGCCACGACGAGGTGGTGCACGGCAAGGGGTCGCTGCTCGGCAAGATGCCCGGCGACCAGTGGCGCAAACTGGCCGGGGTACGCGCCCTGCTGGCGTACATGTGGGCGCACCCGGGCAAGCAACTGCTCTTCATGGGCTGCGAACTCGGCGACGACCGGGAGTGGAGCGAGACCCGGGGGCTGGACTGGCGGCTGACCGACGATCCGGGCCGGGCCGGCGTGCAGCGGCTGCTCCGGGACCTGAACCGCGGCTACCGGGACAACCCGGCGCTCTGGTCCCAGGACACCGTGCCGGCCGGCTTCCGGTGGATCGTCTCGGACGACGCCGCCAACAACACCCTGGCGTTCGTCCGGATCGCCACCGACGGCTCCCCACTGGTCTGCGTGGCGAACTTCGCCGCGCTGCCCCGCGAGGGCTACCGGATCGGACTCCCGCTGGCCGGGCGGTGGTCCGAGATCCTGAACACCGACGCGGACTGCTACGGCGGTTCCGGGGTGGGCAACCTGGGCGCGGTCACCGCCGACGACCAGCCGTGGCACGGCCTGCCCGCCTCGGTGGCGCTGCGGGTGCCGCCGCTCGGCGTCCTCTGGCTCCGCCCGGGCTGAGCACCGGCCGGGGCGGGCCAGCCGCTGAGCACCGGCCGGTCGGGCCAGCCGCTGAACAGCGGCCGGGCCGGGCTAGCCGGGAGGTTCCGTGCCGAGGCGGCGTCCGGTGACGAGCAGGGTCAGCAGGGTCAGCGCGGCGAGGGCGGCGGCGGCCAGGAAGACCCCGCTCGTCGAGGTGGCCGCCTCGACCGGCCCGAAGAGCAGTGGCGAACCGAACTGGCTGCCGAAGGTGGCCGTACCGAGCAGTGCGGTCGCCTGCCCGCGTCGACCGGCCGGGGCGTGTTCGGCGGCCAGCACCGTCAGGGCCGGCACGGCCAGTCCCATGCCGAAGCCGAACACGGCGGGTGCGAGCAGCAGCGGGACCGGCGACGTACCGAGCGCGAGGAGTACCAGCGCCACGGTCCAGGCGCCGAAGGCGAGCAGCAGCAGTCCGGACCAGCCGAGTCGGGCCCGGACCCGGGCGAACCGGAGCCCGGTCAGGCTCATCACCAGGGAGAGCAGTGCGCCGAAGAGCGCGACCCGGAAGCTGTCCCGGACACCGACCTCGGCGAGGCGCGGCGGCAGGAACACGAGTACCCCGTAGAGCAGCGCGGTGGCGACGGCCTGGAGTGCGTAGATTCCGAGCAGTCGCGGACGTCCTCGCAGCAGCGGCTCGGGCCGGGCGGGCCCGGCGTGGCCGACGGCGCCCGACGCCTCCTCCTTCGCGGCGGTGGTCGATTCCGAGCGGGACGCCGCGACGCTCGACCCCGGCCGATGTCTGTCCATCGTGGAAAGCGTGCGGAGGGCGACCAGACCGAGCGGGACACCGACCAGGTAGACCGCGAACGGCGCGTGCCAGGAGATGGTGCCCAGGGCGCCGCCGAGCAGTGGCCAGAGCACCCCGCCGAGGCTGATCGCGGCGCTTCGCCAGCCCATCATCCGGTCCCGGGCCGCCGCCCCGGCCGCGAGGTCGAGCAGGCCGAGGGTGCTGCCGGTGAAGACCGCGGCGGCGCCGATCCCGAAGACCAGGCGGCTGGCGACCAGCGCCAGGTAGTCGTCGAGCAGCAGGCCGGCGCCGCCGGCCAGCCCGTAGAGGACGAGTCCGGCGCCGAGCGGTCCGGAGACGCCCCACCGGTCGACCGCCCGGCCGACCAGGGGGCCGACGAGGGCCAGCGAGAGCCCGTGCGCGGTCAACACCAGTCCGGCCGCACCGGCGCTGACCCCGAGGTCCGCGCGGAGCAGTTCGACCACCGGCGCCAGTACCGCTCCGGCCAGCACGGTGAGGGTGGAGGCGAGCAGGAGTATCCAGAGTGGACCCCTAGGCGGGACGGAGGGCCGGTCGGTGCTGCCGCGCGCGATCCGGTGCCGGGTGGCCGTCCCGGCGGGTTCCGGGGTGGCGGGTTCCGGAGTGGCGGTCATCTGCACAGGATCGAATGTCTAGCTTGGTTGAGGTCAACCCCGGGCGGACCGCCGTCGGAGTCGACCCCCGAAACGATAGATAGACGTGTGACAATGTCGATCGGTGGCCGGACGGGCGGAGTCGACGTCCCGACCGGCGACCGGCGCCTCCCGCGCACCACGTGCGTACGAGGCTCTCCGGCCGCCGCGACCCGCGACCGACCGCCACCGAGGCAGGCACCGCCACCCGCACCGTCCATCCACTCAGGAGGTACGCCATGCCGCGACCGATCCGCCGGTCGGCGGTCGTACTCGCCGCCGCCCTGCTCACCCTCACCGCCCTGGCCGGCCCCGCCCGGGCCGGCACCGACACCGACCTCGCACCGCAACAGTTCACCGCCGACAGCGGCGACAGTTGCCGGTACGGTCTCGCGGAAGGAACCCTGGAATTCCTTCCGGTCTCCGCACCTCCCGGGCTCGGCTCGGTGACCGTCACCGGCACCGTCGCCGACCGCCCCTACGAGCGCGATCCCGGCCCGATCTGCCGGGACGACGGCCTCTTCAGCTTCGTCACCTTCTACGCGTACGGCAACGGCCGCCTCATCGCCGAGGGCACGACGAAGGTGGACAACGACATCACGAAGTACAGCTTCCAGCTCGGTCCCCGAGAGCCCGGCAGCGGTGTCGACACCCTGGTCGTCCAGGTCTGCCGGGCCGCGACGACGAACGCACCGACCCCGCTGCCGACGCCGGCCGGCTACTGCGGAACACCGCAGGTCTACTCGCTGCACTGGCGCTGACCGCCGAGCGCCGCCGATCCGCCGGACGGTCTCCTGGTCCATCGATGGCGGCCCGTCCCGGGGGCGTCGTCCCACCAGCCGGACGACGCCCCCGAGGCGACCGTCGCGCCCGCCGGGGCCGGCCGCCGGACGGGGACAACTCCTGACCGATCGCGCGGGTCGGATTCGGCGGAAACTCCGGTAGGTTCTCGCCATGACCGTGCTGCAAGATCTTGTTGCCGCGCTCGCCACCGGCCGGGTCGAGGTCGTGGACCTCACCGCCCCGCTCTCGGCGCAGACGCCGATCCTCACCCTCCCCGAACCGTTCGGCCAGACCGTCCCGTTCGCGCTCCGCGAGATCAGCCGCTACGACGAGCGCGGCCCGGCCTGGTACTGGAACAACTTCACCACCGGCGAGCACACCGGTACGCACTTCGACGCGCCGGTGCACTGGGTCAGCGGCCAGCACGGCGACGACGTCTCGCAGGTGCCGCCGAGCCGGCTGATCGCCCCGGCGGTGGTGCTCGACCACACCGCCGAAGCCGCCGCCGACCCCGACTTCCTGCTGGAGGTGGAACACATCCGGGCCTGGGAGGCGGAGCACGGTCCGCTGCCGGCCGGCGGCTGGCTGCTCTACCGGACCGGCTGGGACGCGTACGGTGACGACGCGGCGCGGTACGCCAACGCCGGCCGTACCCCGGGAATCTCCCCCGCCTGCGCGAAGTGGCTCGCCGAGGAGTCCCCGGTGCAGGGCGTCGGGGTCGAGACGGTGGGGACCGACGCCGGGGCGGCGCACTCGTTCGACCCGCCGTTCCCCTGCCACTCGTTCCTGCTCGGCGCGGACAAGTACGGTCTCACCCAGCTCCGCAACGTGGCGCAGCTCCCGCCGACGGGTGCGGTGCTGGTCGCCGGGCCGCTGCCGATCGTGCAGGGCTCCGGCAGCCCGTGCCGGGTACTCGCCCTGGTCGAGCGGTAGCTGGTCGGGCGGTAGCGGGTCGAGTGGTAGCGGGCGGCGGGACGCGACGGATGCGGGCGACGGGACGGGGGTGACGGGCATGCGGGTCGCCGAGGTGGTCGGACGGGTGCTCGCCGCGCACGGGGTACGGCACGTCTTCGGGGTGGTCGGCAGCGGCAACTTCCACGTGACCAACGCGCTGGTCGCCGGGGGTGCCCGGTTCGTCGCCGCCGCGCACGAGGGCGGCGCGGCGAGCATGGCGGACGGCTACGCGCGCACCTCGGGCGAGGTCGGGGTGCTCTCGGTGCACCAGGGGCCGGGGGTCACCAACGCGCTGACCGGGATCGTCGAGGCGGCCAAGAGCCGGACCCCGATGCTGGTGCTGGCGCCGGAGGCGACCGAGCCACGGTCCAATTTCTTCATCGACCTACCGCACACCGCCACCGCGCTCGACATCCACTACCAACGGGTACGTCTGGAGCACGTCGAGGTGGACGTCAGCCACGCCTACCGGCGGGCGGCCTCGGGCACGACGGTGCTGCTGGGGCTGCCGCTGGACGTGCAGACCCAGGAGGTGGCGCCGTGGACCGGTCCTGTCGAGCGGGGTAACGCCCGTGCCGACTGGGTACCCGACGTCGAGCCGCTGGTCCGGGCCCTGGTCGCCGCCCGGCGGCCGGTCTTCGTCGCCGGCCGGGGTGCCCGGGGTGCCCGGGAGCCGCTGACCCGGCTGGCCGACGAGTGCGCCGCGCTGCTGGCGGTCTCGGCCGCCGCCAAGGGACTCTTCGCCGGCGATCCGTGGTATCTCGACGTCTCGGGCGGCTTCGCCACCCCGCTCGCCGCCGAACTGATCGGCGAGGCCGACCTGGTGGTCGCCTGGGGCAGCACGCTGAACATGTGGACGACCCGGCACGGCCGGCTGATCTCGCCGTCGGCCACCGTGGTCCAGGTCGACGAGCTGCCGGTCGGCGCCACCCTGAATCCCCGGGTCGACCGGCACGTCAGCGGCGACGTGGCCCGGGTCGCCCGTTACGCGCTGCGCTGGCTGGAGCGGGAACCGGGCATCGGCCGGCCGGTCGGCACCCAGCGCACCCCGGAGCTGCGTCGGCGCATCGCCACCGAGGGGCGCTGGCGGGACGTGTCCTATCTGGACGGGAGCGTCGACGGCCACGTCGACCCGCGTACCCTGACCATCGCCCTGGACGACCTGCTGCCGGCCGAGCGGACCGTGGTGGTCGACTCCGGCAACTTCATGGGCTACCCGTCGATGTTCCTCTCCGTACCGGACGTGGTCGGGTTCTGCTTCACCCAGGCGTTCCAGTCCGTCGGGTTGGGGCTGGCCAGCGCGCTCGGTGCCGCCGTGGCCCGACCGGACCGGCTCACCGTGGCGGCGCTCGGCGACGGCGGGTTCGCGATGTCGGCGGTCGAACTCGTCACCGCGACCCGGCTCGGCCTGCCCCTGCTGGTGGTGGTCTACGACGACGCGGCGTACGGCGCCGAGGTGCACCACTTCGGCCCGGACGGCCACCCGCTGGACCTGGTCCGGTTCCCCGACACCGACCTCGCCTCGATCGCCCGGGGGTACGGCTGCGCCGCGCTGACGGTACGCGGAATCGACGACCTCGCCCCGGTACGGGACTGGCTGGCCGGCCCCCGCGACCGGCCGCTGGTGGTCGACGCGAAGATCACCAGCGAGCGCGGTGCGTGGTGGCTGGAGGAGGCCTTCCACGGCCACTGACCCGGGGGACCCCCGCGCGACCGCTGTCACCGGTCACCGCCGTCCGGTCAGGCGCCCGGGAACCGGCCGATCGCCCGGTCCGGAATGGTCAGCCGATCCGGAGTGCTCAGCCCGGGTCCGGGATGGTGACGGTGCCGTCGAGGTAGCGGCGGTAAGCGCCGCGCAGGCGTACCCGGTCGGCGTCCACCGCGCAGTGCACCGTGCCGCCCCGGGCGGAGAGCTGCCGGGCGGTCAGGGTCGTCCGGCCGAGCCGTTCCGCCCAGTACGGCGCGATCTGGCTGTGCGCGGAACCGGTCACCGGGTCCTCGAAGGCACCCGCACCGGCGCCGAACCACCGGCTGACGAAGTCGACGCCGTCGGTGTCGCCGGGAGCGGTGACGATCGCGCCGCGTACCGGCAGCCGGGCCAGGGTGGTGAAGTCCGCCGTGACCGCCCGGACCTCGGCGGCGCTGCGGAGCACGTAGACCAGGTCGGTGTCCCGGAACCGGTGCTCCGGCTCGATGCCGAGCGCGGTCACGGCGGCGGCGTCGACCTCGTCGCCGTCCGGTACGGTCCGCAGCCGTCCGGCCGGGAAGTCCAGTTCCAGTTCGCCACTGCGGTCGGTCCGCCGCACCGGGAGCCAGCCGCTGCGGGTCCAGAAGAGCAGGCGTGACGCGTCCGGGTGCACGTCGTCGAAGAGTTGCCCGGCGGTGGCCAGGGTCGCGTGTCCGCAGAGGTCCACCTCGACCGCCGGGGTGAACCAGCGCAGGTGGTAGGCGGGGTCGTCGCCGGGTGGCGGGTCGGCGTCGGCCGGCAGCCCGGCGGTGTAGAAGGCGGTCTCGGAGAGGTTGTTCTCCTCGGCGAGGGCCTGTAGGACGCTGTCCGGCAGCCAGCCGGGCAGGGGCATCACGGCCGCCGGGTTTCCCTGGAACACCCGGTCGGCGAAGGCGTCGAGCTGGATCAGGCGGAGCCGCATCGCCCCTGTCTACCAGTACCGGGCCGGGTCGTCGGTCGCGGCGGCCGGGTCGACTCCGGTGTCGGGCCGGTAGGGTCGTCCGGACCGATCTCCGGATCTACGTTAGACTTGAGTTATATAAGTGAGCGCTGAAAGGATGGCGGCGTGCACGCGTTCGACGTTCTCGGCGATCCCGTCCGGCGGCGGATCCTGGAACTGCTCGCCGACGGTGAGCGGTCGGCGGGCGAGGTCAGCGCGGTCGTCCAGGAGGAGTTCGGGATCTCCCAGCCGGGCGTCTCGCAACACCTGCGGGTGCTCCGGGAGAACGGGTTCACCACCGTACGCGCCGCCGGCACCCGGCGGCTCTACGCGGTGGACCCGACCCCGCTCCAGGAGATCGACCGCTGGCTGGAACGCTACCGGGGCTTCTGGACCCAGCGGCTGGACGCCCTCGGCACCGAGATCACCCGGGGCAGGCGCGAACGCCGCCGGGCGGAGGAGTCACCTCGGGAAGGCTGAGACCCGGCCGACTCAGACCAGGTTCGCCTCCCGCAGCAGGCGCCACAGTCCGGCACCGTCCGGCGCGCAGAACCAGCGCTCCCCCAGCAGCCCGGCCGCCGGGGTACCGGCGTCGGCACCGCCGGCCGGGGCCGGGAAGCCACCGGCCAGCACCGCCTGGGTCGGGGAGAGCCGCCGGATCAGCACCCCGGCCACGTTGTCCGGGTGCTCGGCGGCGAACTCGGCGTAGATCTCCTGGTCGTGCTGCCCGTCGTCGCCGATCAGCAGCCACCGGATCTCCGGGAACTCCCGGACCAGCCGGGCCAGGGTGGCCCGCTTGTGCTCCCGCCCGCTGCGGAACCAGCGGTCCGCCGTCGGGCCCCAGTTGGTCAACAGCAGCGGGCCGGCCGGATAGAGGTGCCGGGACAGGAACCGGGTCAGCGTCGGCGCCACGTTCCAGGCACCGGTGGAGAGGTAGAGCACCGGGGCGCCGGGATGCGCGTTGACGAGGCGCTCGTAGAGCACCGCCATTCCGGGTACCGCCATCCGGGCGTGCTCGTCGAGCACGAAGGTGTTCCAGGCGGCCAGCAGCGGCCGGGGCAGCGCGGTCACCATCACCGTGTCGTCGATGTCGGAGAGGACCCCGATCCGCAGCGCCGGGTCGACGATCCGGACCGGCGCGTCGACCGGCTCGGCGCCGGGACTGACCAGCCGCACGCTCTGCCAGCCGGGCGCCAGGTCGGCCTCGACGACGAGATCGATGAAGCCGCTCCGGTCGGACCGGGCCTCGTGCCGGCGGCCACCGGCCTCGATCAGCACCGGCGCGTTCTGCACCGGCAGGGTGGCGAAACTACGCCACCCGCGCACCTTCTCCGGCCGGCGGCGAGGGCCGGGACGCAGCCGGGTCAGCAGTACCCGGCCCAGCACCCGGATCCAGCCCGGAGCGCCGTAACCGGCGTACGGGATGATCGTGGCATCCCACCCGCCCTGTCCCAGGCGGCGCTCGATGAACTGGTGCACCGCGTCCTCGATCCGGGCCGCACGGTGCAGCCGGGGCGCGGGCGCCGGGCCAGCGGGTATCAGCGACACCTAGCCACCCTGCCACAGCGCACCCGGTCCGGCTACGAGACAGATCAACTAACCCGCCGGGAAGCTTCCCGGACCGGGCTCCCGGACCGGCCCCACGGACCGGGTGGAACCGGTGCGACCTGCGCCGATCCGGACCTCTGGCGCTGGGCACCGTGCGAGACTTCGAGGCGGGACGGCGACGGGGGCGCGGGGGTGTCGGTGGCGGTGCCGCGCGCGGCGCGGCGGTGGCGAGCACTCGACCGGCCGGGCGCGGTGGCGCTCGGCCTCGGCCTGCTCGGCCTGGGCTACCGGCTCGCGCTGATCCTGCTCACCGTGCCCGGCTCCAACAGCGACGAGGCCACCTTCGGGCTCGCCGCGCTGCACATCGCCGACGGCCGCGAACTGCCGGTCTTCCTCTACGGCCAGCACTACATGGGTACCGTGCAGAGCTATCTCGCGGCGCCGCTCTTCCTGCTCTTCGGCGCCGGCTGGATCCCGCTGCGGATCCCCCTGCTCTTCCTCTACGCCGCCTTCGGTTACCTGGCGTACCGGCTCACCCGGCGGCTCTACTCCCCCTGGCTGGCCACCTTCACCGTCGGGATACTCGCGCTCGGCGGTGAGCGGGTGATCCGGGACCAGATCACCGCCGTCGGCGGCCGGCCGGAGGTCAAGCCCGCCGTGCTGGGCCTGCTGCTGATCGCACTCGCCCTCGGCCGGCGACGGGACCGGGGACGACTCCGGACCCTCGGGCTCTTCGGGCTCTTCGGGCTGGTCACCGGGCTCTGCGTCTGGGACGACTGGCTGGTCCTGCCGTACCTGGTGGTCGCCTTCGGCGTCCTGCTGGTCGGCTGTTGGCGGGACCTGCTCGGGCCGGCCGGCGCCGTACTGGTCGCCGGGTTCCTGCTCGGGGTGGCGCCGCTGCTGGTGGACAACCTCACCGCGCCGGCCGGACAGGACTCGATCTCGGTACTGCGGCAGGTCAGCGAGGGCGAGGCGGAGGCGACCCCGGGTACCGCCCGGCTGCACGGTGCGCTGCTGGTCGGCATCCCGCTCGCCACCGGACTCTGCCGGCCGGAGGGCTGCGACGCCGTGGAGATGTCCTGGGGCGGGCTCTACCTGGCGCTGCTGCTCGCCGCCGGGGTACTGGCGGTGGTCGGACTCGTCCGGGCCGGTGCCAGTACCCCGGCCCGGGTGGGCTACGCCGCGCAGCTCGCCCTGGTGCTCGGCGCCGCGCTCACCGTGGCGGCGTACGCCCGCAGCTCGCTCGCCGGCAGCGCACCGCTGGCCAGCGCCCGGTACCTGTCGATCCTGCAGATATCCCTGCCCGCCGTACTCTGGCCGCTCTGGCTCGTCGCCCGCCGGGCCGGGCAGCTCGCCGCCGGCCCGCTGACCCGGCTCGCCGGGATCGTCGGCACCGCCCTGCTCGCCCTGCTGGTGGTGCTGCTGCTCGGCACCACCGGACACCTGCTGGGCGAGATCGGCACGATCCGGGCCGAGGAGGGGCAGCAGCGGCAACTCGCCCGCACCCTGGAACGGGCCGGGGTCAGCGCCGTCTACGCCGAGTACTGGACCTGCAACCGGTTGGTCTTCGTCACCCGGGAACGGGTCGCCTGTGCGGTACTCGGCGAAGACCTGCGGCCGGGGCAGGACCGCTATCCGGCGTACCCGAGGCGGGTCCGCGCCGCCGACCGGCCGGCCTTCGTCTTCGAGGCCGGCGCGCCCGCGGACGCCGCGTTCCAGGCCCACCTGCGCCGCTCCGGCGTGCCGGCCCGGGTCACCCGGGTCGGGCGGCACATCGTCTACCTGCCGGAGTCGACCCTGCGTCCCCCGGGCTGACCGGCCGGAGGACTCCCGTATCCTGCGAAGCCGTGACTCAAGCGATGAACGAGCCTCCCGCCCTCCCCGACACGGTCTTCGTGCACCCATCGGCCGAGGTCGACGAGGGCGCGCGGATCGGCGACGGCAGCAAGGTCTGGCATCTCGCCCACGTCCGCTCCACCGCCCGGGTGGGCGCGAACTGTGTGATCGGCCGGAACGTCTACGTGGACGCGAACGTCGTGGTCGGCGACCTGGTCAAGATCCAGAACAACGTCTCCGTGTACCAGGGCGTGACGATCGAGGACGAGGTCTTCGTCGGCCCCTGCGCGGTGTTCACCAACGACCTCCGGCCACGGGCCCAGAACCCGGACTGGCAGATCACCCCGACCGTGGTCCGCAGGGGCGCCTCGATCGGTGCCAACGCCACCATCATCTGCGGGATCGAGATCGGCGAGTACGCGATGATCGCCGCCGGCTCGGTGGTGACCAAGGACGTCAAGCCGCACCAGCTGGTGGCCGGCAACCCGGCCCGCCCGCTCGGCTGGGTGGACGTCAAGGGCCAGGTCGTCTCCCGGGACCGGGAGAACCCGCCGCCGGACCTGTAGTCCTCCGGGCGGGATACCACCGGGTCATCGTGACGACCCGGTGGTATCCCGCCCGCCGGGCATACCGGTCCGGTGGCGGCTCCGCCCGATCAGCTCTCGTCGTCCGCCCAGGCCAGCGAGGTGGTGACCGGCAGCTTCGGGTGCCGGCGGGCGAGCTTCCAACCGATGGTCACGCCGTCGACCCCGGAGACCACCACCCGACGGGTACGCCCGAGGTCGAGCTTCGGCACCGCC
The DNA here is from genome assembly GCF_003030345.1 of Plantactinospora sp. BC1. Lineage (NCBI taxonomy): Bacteria > Bacillati > Actinomycetota > Actinomycetes > Micromonosporales > Micromonosporaceae > Plantactinospora > Plantactinospora sp. BC1. Next base: position 6,630,247 of record NZ_CP028158.1, on the reverse strand, counting down.
TGGCGCCGGGCGATCCGCCACAGCACCAGCGGGCGGACCACCTGGTACCCCCGGTTGAACACCTTCTGGTGGAAGGCACCCGCCGCCCGGTTGTGCGCCCACTGGGCGACCGCCACGGTCAGCTCCGGCCGGAGCGCCGACATGCGCCGGGTCCGGCTCCGGGCCACCGAAAGGATCTTGCCTGGCGCCCTCCGGAGCAGCAACCGCTCGGCCCGGAGCAGCGGGCGGCGCTCCTCGTGCCCGGCCAGCGGGTGGATCCGGACGCTGTGCCCCAGCCCCACCCGGTTCGCCGCGCCCGGGTCGGCGGTGATCAGGTCGACCTGCATGCCCCGGGCCACCACCGAGTGGGTGAACGCCTTGCTCCGGCGTACGTTGCCGGCGCTGATCGCCACCACGACCACCCGGTCGGCGTCCCCGGGGACCGGTCCCGGGAGCTGGCCCGAGCGGCTCCCGGCCGGCGCCGGCACCCCGGCACCGACGGGCTCCGCGAGGGGTGCCGAGGCCGGGAGCGGCTCTGAATCCAGGCCGTGGTGCCGGCGCAGCGCCGCCGCGACGGCCTGGCGGCCGTACCGGGCGAGCACGGCGGTACGGGCCGCTGCCGGGTTGAGCGTGCCGAGCCGTTCGCGCAGTTCCCGGAAGCCCTCGACGACCACCTTCGGATCGTTGGTCAGGTCGACCAGGAGGCCGGCGGCCGGCTCGACACCGCCGAGGACGTCCTCCGCACCCGGACTGCGGGTGGCGAAGACCGGCAGCCCGGTCACGACGGCCGCTGCGACGACCGTGCTGAAGGTGTCGTGCCGGCCCAGGTGCACCAGCAGGTCGTGCCCGTGCAGCAGCGCCGGGTACTCCTCCGCCGGCACGGCGGGACGGAGCGTTACCCTGCCGGCGATGTCCAGTTCGCGGGCGCGCGCCCGGACCGTCCCGGCCATCGCCCCGGCGCCGACCACGGTGAGGGTCGCCTCCGGCTCCGCGCCGACGCTGCGGGCGAAGCCGGCCAGCAGGGCCCGGACGGCCCGCTCGTCCGGCAGCTCCCCGACGTGCAGCCAGCGGAGCAGGTTGCCCGGCGGGGTCGGCCGGAGCGGGAACCGGTCCGGGTCCACCGGGTAGGGCAGCACGTGCAGCTTCTCCGCGTGCTGCGGGAACTGGGCGGCGACCAGGTCCCGCAGTTGCGGGTTGACGCAGAGCAGCGCCGCCGCCCGGCCGAGCAGCTCGGCGTAGAGCTTCTTCGCGGCGGGCTGGGCGAGCAGCTCGGAGAGGCGTTCCGACTGCTCGGAGACGACCACCCGGGCATCCGGCCGGGCCAGCCGGACGGCCGGCAGCCCACCGGCGAGCCCGCCGTACGCGTGCACCAGCGGAGCCTCGATCCGCCCGGTCGGCAGCGCGGCCCGCAGCGCCCGCAGGTTCGCCTCGGCCTGCTCGGCGAAGGCCCGGGACTGGACCGGGTTCGGCACCGCGACCCGGGTCAGCTCACCCCGAAGCGTCCCCGTCACCACCGGCAGGCTCCACTTCGGACCGAACCGCTCGACCACGACGTCGATGTGCGGCGCGGCCGCCGACTGCGGCGGGTACGGCCACTCCTCGGTGTGCAGCACCGAGATCCGCTCGACCGACGGGTCGACCGCGTCCAGTGCCGACGGGACGAACTCCGAGTCGGGGTCCTCCGGCGAGGGGTACCAGGGGGTGACCACCGCGAGGTCGGTGAGCCCGGTACGCCGCTCCGGCTCCTCGGCCGGCTCCAGCCGGACGGCCAGCTCGGGGCGGCGGCGCAGCGCGGCCCAGGCCACCGGCAGCGCCTGCGGGTCGCCGGCCACCAGCAGGTCGACCTCGCGCAGCGGACCGTTCCGGCCGAGCAGCAGCCGGCGGGCCGCCCGCAGCGCCGCACGTGGTTCGGTCGCGCCGAGCCTGCGCACGGTGACCCCGGGCGGGGGCTCCAGCTTCTTCCACTGTGGATGGTTCGGCACCACCAGCGTGACCCGGACGCCGCCCTCGACCAGCCGGTCGACGTGCCAGCGCGCGGCCCGGACCCGCTCGGTGCCGAGCGCCAGATAGAGGACGTTCGAGTAGGCCATCGTCACCGGGCCCCTTCCGCGAGCCGGCGCAGCCGGGCCTCCCACGGCCCGAGCGTCGCCGCCCGGGTGTACGTCTCCGCGTGCCGGACCGCCGCCTCGTGCGTCGCGGCGTCGAGATCCCGGGCGGCCTTGGCGGCGGCGATCAGCGACTGGGCCACACTCTCGGCGTCCAGCCGCTTGCCGGCGAACCACAGTGGATAGCCGGAGAGCACCTCGGTGGCGGCGATCTCAGGAATGTGCACCGAGACCACCGGCTTGCCGGTCGCCATGTACTCGAAGACCTTGCCGGAGGTCACGTACCTCGCACCCGGTACGCAGAAGACCAGCACGTCGGTCCGGCCGTACACCCCGGCGGCCTCGGTCTTGCCGAACGGGCCGCTGTAGCGCACACCCAGATCCGACTCCTCCTCGATCCGCGCCTTAAGCGGCGCGATGTTGTGCGGGAAGAAGCCGAGGTGCCCGTGCACCTCAAGGGTGGCGGTGGCGAGCAGCGGATGCGCCTTGGCCAGCCGCCAACCGGCGAAGAGCACGTCCAGCGGCATGTGGTTGGTGACCGTACCCAGATAGCCGAAGCGCAGCGGCTGCTCCGGATCCGGCGCCCGGAAGGTCGCCCGGCCGAGGATCTCCGGCTCCCAGCCGTTCGGCACCACCTTCATCCGGTCGGCGGCGAACGGATAGCGCTCGGCGTGCCACTGCCGCATGCCGTCGTTGACGAAGACGCTCTCCGCCGCGTGCCGCAGCACCCGCGCCTCCCAGCGCATCATCGTGCTGCCCTCGGGGAAGATCAGCTCCTCGGTGAACTGGTTGAAGGTCCAGGCGTCCCGATAGTCGACGACGTACGGGATCCGGAGCATCCGGCCCAGCGCCCACGCCGCCACGAAGGAGACGAACGGGTTGCCGGTGGCCAGCACCAGGTCGTAGCGGCGTCGCAGGTGCCGCTTCAGCGCGGTGCGGAGCAGGCCGGGCAGCCAGCCGAGGTAGTGCTCGGGAAAGATCTTCTGCTGCCCGGCCTGGTAGATCCGCTCGCTGACGTTCGGGAACATCCCCCGGAAGAAGCCGAACTTACGGACGTCGGTCTCCCAGTGGTGCACGCCGAGCCTGACCCGCTCGACCCGCACCCGCGGGTCGACGGTCGCCTCCAGCGTCTCGTCGCTGGCCCCACCGAGGTGGTCGGCGAAGAACTCCCGGGGCGCGGTGAAGACGGTCACGTCCCAACCGTCCTCGGCCAGCCGGTTGGCGGTGGCCCGGGCCCGGAAGACCCCGCTGGCCCGGCTCGGCGGAAAGTAGAACGACAGATAGAGGACCCGGGGAGGCCGAGAACGTCCCCGGGCGGACGGCGTGGCGATGGCGAGTCACTCCTGTCGGACAGCGGCGGGGACGCCGGGGACGGATACCGGTCTCAGCCGCCGATGACGATCCGGCGTACGTTCGGCCAGCGGGCCGGGTCGGTCACCCGGCGGCCGTCGACGACCACCCGTACGCCGGGCAGGTCGGTCTCGGCCAGGGTGCGGTACTCGGCGTGGTCGGCCTGCACCACCACGGCCTCGACCCGCTCGCCCTGGTAGGCGGGCAGCCCGAGCGCGGTCAGCTCCTCGGCGGTGTACATCGGGTCGGAGACGTACGGCCGGGCGCCCCGGGCGCGCAGCGCCTCGACGGTCGGGAAGACCCCGGAGAACGCCGTCTCCTTGACCCCGCCCCGGTACGCCGCACCGAGCACCAGCACCTCGACGTCGGTCAGGTCGCCCCAGGCGGCGGCGAGCAGCTCGACGGCGTAGTCCGGCATCCCGGCGTTGGCCTCCCGGGCCGCCCGGACGACGGTCGCGGACGGGTCGTTCCAGAGGTACATCCGGGGGTAGACCGGGATGCAGTGCCCGCCGACGGCGATGCCCGGCGAGTGGATGTGGCTGTACGGCTGGGTGTTGCAGGCCTCGATGACCTTGATCACGTCGACGCCGACGGTGTCGGCGAACCGGGCGAACTGGTTCGCCAGCCCGATGTTGACGTCCCGGTAGGTCGTCTCGGCGAGCTTGGCCAGCTCGGACGCCTCGGCCGAGCCGAGGTCCCAGACGCCGTTCGGGCGGGACAGGTCGGGGCGCTCGTCGAAGTCGAGTACCGCCTCGTAGAACTCGACGCCGCGCTTGGCGGACGCCTCGTCCACCCCGCCGACCAGCTTCGGGTAGCGGCGCAGGTCGGCGAAGACCCGGCCGGTCAGCACCCGCTCGGGGCTGAAGACCAGGGTGAAGTCGGTGCCGACCTTGAGCCCCGAGCCCTGCTCCAGCATCGGCGCCCAGCGGTTGCGGGTGGTGCCGACCGGCAGGGTGGTCTCGTAGCTGACCAGGGTGCCCGGCTTGAGCCCGGCCGCGATCGCCCGGGTGGCGTCGTCCATCCAGCCGAAGTCCGGCGTCCCCTCGGCGTCGACGAAGAGCGGCACCACCACGACCACAGCCTCGGACTCGGCGACCGCCGACGCGGTGTCGGTGGTCGCGGAGAGCCGACCGGCCGCCACCGCCTCCTTGAGCTTGACGTCCAGGTCGGCCTCGCCGGGGAACGGCACCGCGCCGTCGTTGACGAGCTTCACGACCCGCTCGGAGACGTCGGCACCGATCACCGTGTGTCCCTTGTCGGCGAACTGCACGGCCAGCGGCAGGCCGATCTTCCCCAGAGCGACAACGCAGATTTTCATGCCTTCTACTTTCCTCCCTTGGGCAACCTGCGCCGTAGCTGGGCCATGACCCGGCGGGGCGTGACAGGTGCTATTGCGATCACAAGTTGCCCACGGTGACTCGTGGTGGGCGTGATGACGAAGAACCGGACCCCGCGCCGGAAGACCATGCGGGGCGCGGTGGGCCGGGTCGGCATCCGCAGCGGGCTCGAACCGGTGGTGCCGAACGCGGTCAACTGGGTCCGGACCGTGCAGAGGGTGCCGCCGACCCCGACCCCGGCGAGCAACTGGTCCACCCGGAACCGGGCCTTCACCGTGGTGCCGTCGGCGTCCCGGGTGGTCTCCAGGGTGCTGCCGACCACGTCACCGGCGGCCAGCCCGATCGGGCCGGAGGTGAGGCTGGCCAGGTTGCGCCGCGGCGTGTGCGCGGTGACGGTCAGGCCCCGGCTGCCGTCCGGGCCGGTCTCCCAGGCCAGGTCGACCGCGTCCATCCGGGCGAGCCAGTCGGCCGCGGTGTCCGAGACGTCGAACCAGCGGTCCGGCATCTCCAGCCGGGCGTCCCGGAAGCCGGGATAACCGGCGTACCAGCGGTCGCCGTCGACGATCGTCGGCGGTACGCCCTCCTCGGCGTCCTGCCGGATCACCGCGAGCAGGTCGTCGACGGTGCCGCGCTGGGCGGTGGAGATCCGCAGCCGCGCCTCGATCTCCAGCCGGTCCCGGATGTCGTCGGTGAGATAGCGGTCCGCCAGCGTACGGATGCCGGCCACCAGCCGCTCCTGCACCGCCCGGTCGAGCCCGAGGAAGTCGTCCTCCAGCAGCCGGGCGACCTCCCAGGCGAAGTGCCGGATCAGCACCGCGTCCCGCTGCTTGCCCGGCTCGATCAGCCGGGCCACGAACTCCACCAACTGCTCGGCGCAGCGCAGCCGCTCCTCGTGCCGGGAGCGGTAGGTGATGTTGTGCGCGTTGAGCCGGCGTACGGCGTGGTAGAAGCGGTAGTCGGCGAGTACGGAGATCCGCTTCGCCCGGTAGCACGCCTCCAGGGTGAACGGCTGGTCGCTGCCGACCGGCATGTCCTCCGGATAGCGCAGCCCGTGCCGCTCGATCAGCTCGCGCCGGAAGAGCTTGGTGTTCGACAGCGCCCAGGGCAGCGCCGAGTCGAAGAGGTCGAGGTCGGTCTCGTTGCGGGCGAAGACCGCCTGGTGGATGTTGCGGCTGTTGACCCCGACCGTCTTGCCGAGCACCACGTCCGAGCCGTACTCGTCGGCGGCGGCCACCAGCCGCTCCAGCGCCTCGTCGCCGAGGTAGTCGTCGGCGCCGATGAAGAAGACGTAGCGACCCGTGGCCAGCTCCAGACCCCGGTTGCTCGGCGCGGCCGGGCCACCCGAGTTCGCCTGGTGGACCACCTTCACCGTCTCCGGATGGAGCTTGGCGAAGCGGTCGAGTTCCCGGCCGCTGCCGTCGGTGGAGCCGTCGTCCACCGCGACGATCTCCATCCGGTCCCGGCCGATGCTCTGCCGGAGCAGGGAGTTCAGGCACTTCGTGAGGTAGGGCATGGTGTTGTAGACCGCCACCACCACGCTGACGTCGGGGGTACCCATCAGACCACCGCCGTCCTCACGCCGGCAGCCCGACGGCCGGCCGGGAGTCGCCGCCCGGGGCACCGGCCAGCGGCTCCGGCGTCGGCGAGCCGACCCCGGCGCGGGCAGAACCGGGCAGCAGCCGGGTGTAGACCTCGTCGAGGGTCCCGGCCTGCGCCTCCCAGGTCCAGCTCTCCAGCAGGCCGGGCCGGTCGTACGCGGCCCGGTAGCGCGCCGGGTCGGCGAGTACGGCCTGCACGGCCCGGACGTAGTCGGCCACGTCCTCGGCCCGGAACACCTCACCCTGCCCGGTCGACCGGACCGTCTCGGCCATCGTCTTCACGTCGCTGACGACGATCGGCAGCCGGGCGTGCGAGTACTCGAAGAACTTGGTGATCAACGCGATCTCGTGGTTGGGCCAGTGGTGGATCGGGATCACCCCGACGTCGGCGCCGGAGAGGAACGGCACCACCTGCCAGTGCGCCACGTACGGCAGTACGTGCACCCGGTCGGTCACCCCGAGCCGGGCGGCCCGGCGCAGCACCTCCTGCATCTGCGGGCCGGCCGGCTTGTTCACCACCAGCGCGACGTGCACCCCGGGCAGCTTCGGCAGCGCCGCCACGGTGATGTCGATGCCGCGCTGGCTGCTCGCCGCGCCGCTGTAGACCAGCAGCGGCACCTCCGGCCCGACCCCGCAGAGCCGGCGGATCTCCGGCTGCGGCTCGTCGACCCGGGTCGGCCGGTCACCGACGGCCGGCGCGTTGAAGACCACGGCCGGACGTTCGGTCAGGCCGTGCTGCCCGCGCAGCAGGTCGCCGAGCGCCTCGGAGACGGTCACCACGGCGTCGGCGTACGGGGCGTACTCCCGCTCGTGCCCGACGTTCGCCGGCAGCCAGCGGGCGTTGTCCCGCCACGGCTTGAGGCCGGGCAGGAACTCGTGGGCGTCCCAGACCAGCTTGATCGTCCGGCCGGCGGCCTGTGCCCTGATCTTGGCTCGGGCGGCCACCCCCAGCATCCGGAAGTCGTTGGCGTGGATCAGGTCCGGCGCCAGTTCGTCGACGACCGGCCCGTACGCCAGCTCCCAGTCCCAGAGTCCCGGTTCGAGCCGGCGCCACGCCCCGTCGCCGCGCATCCGCTGCCAGAACCAGGTGTAGGTGCGGTCCCACGGGTTGCGGAACCGGCGACCGTGCTGCGCCCGGGTGAGCTGCCAGTAGCGGAACGAGACCCAGCGACGGCGCAGCTGGGCCGCCAGCAGCCGCAGCCGGAGCAGCCGCTGCCCGAGCGGGTCGGGACGGCCGGAGCGGGCCGCCAGGGTGAGCTGCGCCGCGCGGAACCGCAGGTCGGCCTGGCGGGCCTTGGCCGCCTGCGCCCGCCACGGCGCGATGCCGTTCGGCGGATAGGCGAGCGGCCAGCGCAACCAGGCGCGCCGGTAGTCGTGGCGGCGCCGGGCCAGCGGATCCGGCATCGGCAGCAGCCGGACCTCGGCGTCGCCGAGCCGCCAGCTCTGCGGCTGCCCGTGCGGGGACCGGCCGAGCAGGATCACCTCCCAGCCGGCGGCGGCGGCCGAACGGGCCGCCTTCTGCACCCGGGAGTCACCGTTCACCCCGTTGTCGACCAGCATCACCACGCGCCCACGCGCGCTCCGCGCCTCGGCGGCGCCGTCGAACTCCATGACTGTGTCTTCGCTGCCCTTCCGGTCGGGGCTTTCCAGAGGACTCCGGCGAGTGTACGGCAATCCCGGCCATGGTTGCCGATCGTGACCGTCGACCCGTATCGATCATCGTCGGCACCGCGACGGCAACCGGCCGGAGGGGTGATCCCGCAGGTGGCGCCGGTGCGGGCCGCTCGGGTCAGCCGGTGGTTTCGAGCGTGCGTTGCGTACCGGTAGTGACGAGGTGACCCGGAACATCCGGTTGCACGGTGGGCGGACGACCGGGCAGCAGCCGCCGGTAGACCCCCTCCAGCACCCGGGCCTGCGCCTCCCAGGTCCAGCTCTCCAGCAGCCCCGGACGGTCGTAGGCGGCCCGGTAGCGCGCCGGGTCGGCCAGCACCGCCCGGACCGCCCGGATGTAGTCCTGCACGTCCTGGGCCTTGAAGATTTCGCCCTGCCCGGTGGAGCGGACCGTCGCGGCCATCGTCCGCACGTCGCTGACCACCATCGGCAGCCGCGCCTGGGAGTACTCGAAGAACTTGTTGCTGAGCGCGATCTCGTGGTTGGTCAGGTGCACCAGCGGGCTCACCGCGGCGTTGGCGGTGGAGAGGAACTCGGAGACCTGCCAGTGCGGGACGTACGGCAGCAGGTGCACCCGGTCGGCCACGCCGAGCTTGGCGGCCCGGTCCAGCAGCTTGTCGATCGAGGCGGTCGAGCGCTTCCCCGGCGGCACCGAGACGAGCGCGACGTGCACGTCGGTCAGCGTCGGCAGGGCGTCGATCATGACGTCGACGCCGCGCACCGGGGCGATCCCGCCGGAGTACGCCAGCAGCGGCGTCTCCGGGCCCAGCCCGCACCGGGTGCGGATGTCCGTGACCGGCTCGTCCGCCCCGGACTCGGTCGACCGGTCCCGCACCGTCACGTCCGGCGCGTTCATCACCACGGTGGGCAGTTCGGCCAGCCCGTGCGACTCCTTCAGCAGCTCGGCGAGCCCCTCGGAGACGGTCAGCACCTCGTCGGCGAAGGGCGCGTACTCCCGCTCGTGCGCGACGTGCGCCTTCAGCCAGCGGCCCCGCTTGGTCGCCGAGCTGAGCCCCGGCAGGAACTCGTGGGCGTCCCAGACCAGTTTCACGTCCCGGCCGGCGGCCCGGGCCCGGACCGTCGCCCGGGCACCCACCCCGACCATCCGGTAGTCGTGCGCGTGGATCAGGTCGGGGGCCAGCTCGTCGATCACCGGACCGAAGGCCAGCTCGTAGTCCCAGAGTCCGGGCTCCAGCCGCCGCCAGCTGCGGTCGCCCTGCACTGCCGGCCAGAACCAGGTGTAGAAGCGGTCGATCGGGCCCGCCAGCCTGCGCCGGGCCCGCTGGGCGCTGGTGAGCTGCCAGTAGCGGAACGAGACCCACTTCTTCAGTACCGCCGCCGCCCGCTCCTCCAGGCGCAGCCGCCGGGCGCCACCGGGCGGCACCGGCCCGCCGGTGCGCTTCGCGACGGCGAGCTGCGCGGCCCGGACCCGCAGGTCGGCCTGCCAGGCCCGCACCCACTGCGCGCGGTGCTCGGCGATGCCGCTCGGCGGGTACGCCAGCGGCCCGCGCCGGAAGACCCGGCGGAACTCGTGCCGCTTCTTCGCCAGCGGCTGCGGGAACGGCACCAGCCGGACCTCGGCCTGGCCGAGCTGCCAGGTCTGCGACTGACCGGTCGGCGAGCAGCCGAGCAGGATGACGTCCCAGCCGGCCTCGGCGGCCGAACGGGCGACCTTCTGCACCCGGGAGTCACCGGTGACCCCGTTGTCGACCAACATGACAATCCGCCGACGGGAGTCGGAGATCCCGGCCGCGCCGTCAACCACCATCTTTGGCCTTCCCGCCTTCCAAGGGGCCCGAGGACGCGACGAGTGTACGGCAACCGGTGGAGATTCCATCGGCTCGGCCGAATTCACCGGCATCCCCGGTACCACTAGTATTCGCGCGATGAGGATGCCGGCCCAACCGGAACTGCCGACCCAGGGCGCCTCCGTGACGGAGACCGGCGCATCCACCCCGACACCCCCCGCCGACGCCCCGGTCACCGCTGGCGTCGCAGCGGGCGGCGGCCGGCCGGTCCGGCAGTACGGGCTGGACGCGCTCCGGGTGCTCGCCGTCTGCGGGGTGGTCGCGATCCACGTGATCGGGCTGGTACTCGGACACGACGACCTGCGGCACACCCTGAGCTGGTGGACCGCCGCCGCCATCGACCTCGGTGCGACCTGGACCGTACCCGTCTTCGTCATGATCAGCGGCGCGCTCACCCTGGCGCCCCGGGCACACGCCGCCGGGCCGGTCGCCTTCTACCGCAAGCGCTTCGTCCGGATCGTCCCCGCCCTGGTCGTCTGGCACCTCGTCTACCTGGTCGGGGTACGCATGCTCTGGCGGGGCGAGGAGCTGACCCCGACCCTGCTGGCCCGCAACCTGATGGACGCCAGGGTCTTCACCGCGCTCTACTTCCTCTGGCTGATCGCCGGGCTCTACCTGGTCGCCCCGGTGCTGGCGGCGTTCCTGAAAGACGGCGGGCGGCGCCGGGCGATGATCCTCGCCGGGGTGGCCCTGGCCTTCACCCTGGTCACCTTCGCCTCCTCCGGGATGGCCGCGATGATCGGCGCGCCCCGCCCGATCCACCTCGGCGCGCTGACCATGTGGTGGCCGTACGTCGGATACTTCCTGGCCGGCTGGGCGCTGCACCGGGTGGTGCTCGGCCGGCGCGGCCTGCTGCTGGCCGGGGTGCTCGCGGTGCTGCTGATGGCCGAGGCGGTCTGGCAGTGGGGCGTCTCACCGGAACACCGCTGGCTCCAGACGCTCCTGCCGGTCGGCTACCTCGGCGGCACGGTGGCGGCCGCGGCGATCTGCCTCTTCCTGCTCGCCGTCGGGATCGGTGCCCGGGTCACCCCGTCGGAGCGGTCCGGCCGGCTCCTCGTCCGGCTCTCCGACGCCTCCTTCGGGGTGTTCCTGGTCCACCTGCTGGTGCTGGAGCTGCTCCGGCAGACCGTTCCCGGGGTGGCCGAGGGACGCTCGCTGCCGCTGATGCTCGGCGCGTACCTGGTGATCCTGGTCGTCTCGTTCGCGGCCTCGCTCGGCGCCGCCCGGGTGCCGTACCTACGCGCCATCGTTTGAGCGGTTTCGCCCCACCTCTGCCGGGTCGTTCGGTTCTGTCCGGACGATGGCGTGTTAGCGTCGCCGCCGGAGCCACCGAACAGGTACGCCGGGCCCGAGGCGAGGGATGGTGAGCGAGGGTGGAGCTGCTCTCCGCCGAGGAGAACGACGCCTACTGGAACGACCGGCACCGGCGGGAGGGCGACCTGCGCTCCGGCGGCGACATGTCCTTCGACGAGCCGACGAACCGGATGTTCTACATCCTGCGCCTCAGCCTCCTGCTGGACATCATCGGCCACCAGTCCGACCCGGTCGCGCCGCTGTTCCTGCTCGACGCCGGCTGCGGCAAGGGCTGGTTCAGCCGGGAGCTGGCCCGGTTCGGCCACCAGGTCGACGGGATCGACGCCAGCGAGAGCGCGCTGGCGTACTGCCGGGAGCGCGGCGGCGGTGCCCGGTACTTCCGGTCCACACTGTCGGGCTGGCGCAGCCCGTGGCCGTACGACGTGGTGCTCTCGGTCGACGTGCTCTTCCACGTACTCGACGACGCCGAGTGGGAGCGCTCGGTACGCAACCTCGCCTCGCTGGTCCGGCTCCGGGGCCGGCTCGTCCTCGCCGACTGGGGCGGCGACGGCGACCGGAGGTACGGGAACTACCAGGTCGTCCGGGGCCGGGACCGGTACGTCCGGCTGGCCCGGGAGTGCGGCCTGAGATTCGAGGGGTGGCGCCCGTACGCGTTCCGCGGCAACCCCAACGGGTTCCACGTCTTCACCCGGACCGGCTGAGGAGGAAACGCACCGATGCGGATCTCCGAGATCCTCCCGCGCTATCTCGACGGGGTACGCGAGGTGGTCGACGTCAGCCACCCGGACGTCAGGCTGGAGCGGCAACTGCGACTGCCGCCGGAGGTGGCCTACCGCCGCCAGCCGCTCGACGAGGCGGCCGGCGCCGAGTTCGGCCCCGAGTCGCTGCCGCTCTGCCTGCTCGGCGCCGACTCGCCCGCGCACACCGACCCGGACGCGCTGACCCCGATGCTGCGCCGGGCCCGCCCCGGCACCCGGGCGGCGCTGCTGATCGGCTGGCCGGTCGAGGAGCTGCCGTACCACCGGCTGGTCGGGCCGCTGGTGGCCGGAGGATGCCAGATCCGCGAGGTCTCCCCGCTGGACCGGGCCGCCATCCGAGGGGTCTCCGCCGCGCTGGTCGTCGAGCGGGTGGAGCGGCTCGCCCCGCTGCGCGGCTATCTGGTCGACGCCCGTACCCCGGTCGAGCCGGCCGGGACCGGTCCGGGGCAGGAGCCGGAACCGGACGGCGGTGACGCGACGGAGCTGACCACCCTGCTGCGGGTGGTCAACGAGTACCAGCTCGCCGACCTGGTGAGCCGGCCGGTGCGGCGACGGCTGGCCGAACTGACCGGGCGGGTCGAGGCGCAGGAGCGGCTGCTCGCCGAGCGGGACACCGAGCTGCGCGAGGCGCGGCGCCGGCTCGCCGAGGTCGAGTCCTCGGCCGGGTTACGGCTCGGCAGCGCCTTCGCCCGGGGAGCCCGGGAACCGGCCCGCGCGCTGGTCGACGTACCCCGGGAACTCGCCCGGGCCTGGCGCGGACGCCGGCAGCGGTCGGCTGGGAGATCACCCACGGAGTGACGTATCGTGTGGGCACCGGGGGCTGCTGTACCATTCCCGCCTTGTCGCGCGAAGCGTGCGCGGCCGGAAGCGTACGAGTCAGCACGATGCCCCGCATTCCACCGTCGATCGACGCCGGGAGTAATCCGCAGTGAAGGTTGTCAGCGTTGTCGGAGCCCGCCCGCAGTTGGTGAAACTCGCGCCGATCGCGGCGGCCTTCGCCCGAACGGATCACGAGCACGTCATCGTGCACACCGGTCAGCACTACGACGCCGACCTCTCCGACGTCTTCTTCTCCGGCCTGGGCATCCCCGACCCGGACGTCCACCTCGGGGTCGGCTCCGGCAGCCACGGCGTGCAGACCGGCGCGGTGCTGGCCGGCATCGACCCGGTGCTGGCCGAGCAGAACCCGGACTGGGTACTGGTCTACGGCGACACCAACTCGACGCTGGCCGGCGCGGTCTCGGCGGTCAAGCAGCACCTCAAGGTCGCCCACCTGGAGGCCGGGCTGCGCTCGTTCAACCGGCGGATGCCGGAGGAGCACAACCGGGTGCTCACCGACCACGCCGCCGACCTGCTGCTGGCCCCGACCGAGGAGGCCATGCGGCACCTCGCCGACGAGGGGCTGGCGGCCCGCTCCGTGCTGGCCGGAGACGTGATGGTCGACGTCTGCCTGCGGATCCGGGACGCCGTACTCGCCGGCGAGCACCCCCGGCCGGTCTTGCCGGAGGGGATCGACCCGACCGCGCCGTACCTGCTCGCCACGCTGCACCGGGCGGAGAACACCGACGACCCGGAGCGGCTCGCCGGGCTGGTCGCGGCGCTGGCCGCGCTGCCGGTACCGGTCGCCCTGCTGGCCCACCCCCGGCTGCTGGCCCGCGCCGAACAATACGGTCTGAAGCTCGCCCAGGGCGCCCTGCACGTCGGCCGCCCGGTCGGCTACGCCGCCATGGTCGCGGCGGTGCTCGGCTCGGCCGGCGTGGTCACCGACTCGGGCGGGTTGCAGAAGGAGGCGTTCCTGCTCGGCCGGGTCTGCACCACGCTGCGCCCGGAGACCGAGTGGGTCGAGACGCTGGACGGCGACTGGAACCGGCTCGTCCCGGACCCGGCCGGTACTCCCGACTGGGTCGCCACGGCGACCCGGCCGACGCCGACGACCGAGCGCGCCGCCCCGTACGGCGACGGCACCGCCGCGCAGCGGGTCGTCGAGATCCTCGAGCGGCATGCCTGACCGAGACCGCCCGGCGAACCGAGGACCGAAGCAGGTGCAGACGAATCCCGCCAGCGACGTCGCCGTCGTCACCCCGTGGTATCCGACCGGCCAGCGCCCGTTTCGGGGCGCCTTCGTGCAGGCGATGGTGGAGGCGACCGCACCGGAATACCAGCAGGTCACCGTCTACCACACCGACGAGTGGGGGCACCGGCTGCCGGCGGAGACCACCGCCGCGATCGACGAGGCGTTCCGGGCGCTGCTGCCGCAGGGCGTGCACCGCCGCCCCACCGTCGGCGGCGCCGACCTGGTGCACCTGCCGGTGGTGATGCCGGTGACCCCGGACTACGCGACGATCTCCCGCAACCACACCGAGGCGCTCCGGGCGGCGCTCGGCAACGCCCCGATCGACGCCCCGGTGGTGCACGCCCACGTCGGGCTGCCCGGCGGCTGGGCGGCGTTGCAGAACGCCCGGCCGGACGCGCGGGTCTTCGTGACCGAGCACGCCACCTTCCTCAACCTGGTGCTGGAACAGCCCGAGGCGCGCGCGATGTACGACGACCTGCTGCACCGCTGCGCCGGCTTCTTCGCCGTCGGCGACGCCGTACGCAACCCGCTGGTCGAGGCGTTTCCGCACCACGCCGACCGGATCGGCTTCATCCCGAACCCGATCTCGTTCGACCAGCCCCGGGCCACCCCGGTCAGCGCGCTGCACCGCTGGCTCTTCGTCGGCGGCCTGCTCCCCCGCAAGGGCGTCTCCTGGCTGCTCGAGGCGTTCGCCAAGTGCCGGGCCGAGGAGCCGGCGCTGTCCCTCACCTTCGTCGGCGAGGGACAGCTGCGCAAGGACCTGACCCGGCGGGCCGGCGAACTCGGCGTCGCCGAGGCGGTCACCTTCGCCGGTGCCGTGGCGCCGGACGAGGCGCTGCGGATGATGCGCGAGCACGACCTGCTGGTGCACCCGAGCCGGTTCGAGACCTTCGGCATGACGATCGTCGAGGCGATCGCCGCCGGGACGCCGGTGCTGGTCACCCGCTGTGGCGGACCGGAGGAGACGCTGGCCGGGCTGGAGGAGGCGGCCGGCGAGCTGATCCCGGTGGAGGAGAACGCGGAGTCCATCGTGGACGGCTATCGCCGGTTGCGGGACCGCTTCCCGCACGGCCTGGACCTGGACCGCGCCCGTCGGGAACTCGCCGACAGGTACAGCTATCCCGCCGTCGCCCGCAGCCACCGCGAGGCGTGGTTCGGCACGCCGGGCCCGGGGACGTCGACCACGACCGGATGGGATGCCCGCACCGATGGCTGAACCGCAGGTGTTGATCCTGGCCCTGGAGGGCTCCCGCCGGCTCGCCGTGCTGGCCGACGTCGAGCGGGTGATCGCCGCCGGTGGCAGCGCCACCCTGGTGGTCAACGACATCGGCAAGTGGCGCCGGGAGAAGCTGCCCAAGCAGCTCCGGGTGGTGGACCTGACCAAGCTCGAACTCCGGCTGGCACCGCTCGCCGTGGAGCAGATGGTGCTGGTCCGGGGACCGGGCTTCCTGTTCAAGGCGGTCGGCCGGGGGCCGCTGGCCGGCAGGTCGAAGAAGGCCAACCGGGCGTACCAGCGGGCGTTCGCGGACCGGGTGCACCGCCGGGTCGGCCTGCCGGTCTACCGGCGGCTCTTCCAGCCGCTCTACGCGAAGAAGGGCGACCCCCGGCTGCGGCTGCTGGACCGGTACGTGCTCCAGCCGGGTCGGTTCGACGTCCTGGTGGTGAGCGATCCGGGCTCGATGCCGGCCGCCGCCACCATCCTGGCCGACCTGACGGCGCGCAACGTCGCACCCACGCTCTGCTTCGACGTCGGTGCCGTACTGTAAAGACGTGGGGTAAGGAACGGCCCCTTCTCATCCCTCTTCGGGACGAGAAGGGGCCGTTCCTCGCACGTCAGCTGGCTAGGAAGCTCGCGAACGCCGCCGCGGTACGCCGACCGTCGTGGTACTCCCGGACGTAGGCCACCGACTCGGCGCCCCGGCGGGCGGTGCCGGCCCGGTCGTCCAGGAGGGACTCCAGCACCTGGCGGAGGTTGGCCGGGGTGGCGTTCACGATCGGCGGGGTGCTGCCGACCGTCGCCGCCACGCTGTCGCTCAGGTAGGCGACCACCGGCTTGCCGGCGGCCATCGCCTCGACGGCGAACGTCCCGTAGCTGCCGGTGGTGAACTGGTCGATCACGATGTCGCTGGTCTTGACCAGCTCGGTCATGTCCTTCCAGGCGACGTTCTCGGCCAGTTTCAGCTCGATCGCGCCCCGCTCGTGCAGGTCGTTCAGCACCGGCAGGATCCGGTCGGTCCCCTTGGTCCAGCGCTTCGACGGGCCGTGCAGCACCACCGGCCGGGGCCGCTCCATCACCGGCTGGTCGGTGGCCCAGGCGTCCAGGTCCACCACCAGCGGCGCCCAGGTCGCCCAGGGCAGGTCGTCGAGCAGGTCCGGGGTGGTGACGAAGAGCGGCAGCCCGGTCTCCTCGGCCACCTTCCGGTTGCGCTCGGCCCGCGCCGTGTACCGCTCGACGTAGCCGTCCGGGGCGTCCCGGAACAGCGAGTACTCGTGCCGGGCCAGGTGCCGCCTGGGGTGGCGTACCTCGCTGCCGTGGCCGAGCAGCGCGACCTTGATCTTGGCCCGTTGCAGCGCCGGCAGGTCACCCTCGATGTTGTTGCCGTTCAGGTGCCCGAAGAACGGCAGGAAGGCGTCCGCCACCAGGTGGGTGTAGCGGCCGATCGCCCGCTGCACCTGTTCGAGCTGGCAGTCCAGGTCGGGCAGCCGGGCCTGGTCGACGTAGACGTCCGCCGGATAGAGCAGGGTCGGCGAGGTCTTCACCATCACGACCTCGGCCGAGACCTCCGGGTTGCTCCGGCAGATCGCCTGGGCGAAGGTGGCGAGCTGGCCGGCGTAGTTGGCCGGGCCGAGGCCCAGCCGGACCCTGGTGTTGTCCAGCGGACGCCACCGGGGCAGCGGTCCCGGCTCGGTGGCCGGGCCGGCGACCGGCACCGGCTGCTCGGTCAGCGACCAGCGCACCTCGGGACGCGGGTTCGGCGGGGTGATCCCGGAGATCTCCGAGTAGAGCCGCATCAGGCCGGCGCTCTGCGTCTCCCAGGAGAGGTCGGTGAGGATCTCCTCGGTGATCGCGTCGGCCAGCTGCTTCCGGTTCGCCATCGCGTGCGTCACCGTCGCCACGAAACTCGCCGCGTCGTCGGAGCGGAAGACCTCGCCGACCCTGTGCTTCCGGACGTACGCGCTGAGCGTCTTCACGTCGCTGACCACCACCGGCAGCCCGCCGTGCAGGTATTCCGCCAGCTTGGTCGGCAGCGAGATCTCGTAGTTCAGCGTCCGCTTGGAGCAGATCAGGCCGAGGTCCGCCGAGGAGAGATAGTCGGGTACGGCGTGCTGCGGCACGTACGGCACCACGTGGATCCGGTCCCGCACAGCCAGCTTGTCGGCCTTCTCCAGCAGCATCGTCAGGTCCGGGCTGGTCCGGCCGGAGACGATCGCGAGGTGGAACTCGGGCAGCTCCGGCAGGGCGTCGACGGCCACCCCGAGCCCCCGCTCGGCGGCGAGCCAGCCGGAGTAGACCAGCAGCGGCACGTCCGGCTCCAGGCCGCAGGCCCGGCGTACCGAATAGGTCTCCCGGCCGGTGTTCACCGTCTCCCGGATCGGCACGTTCCGGACCACCAGCGGGGTCTTCTTGAGCTTGTAGTCCTTGCGCAGCAGCTCGGCGATCTCCGGGGAGACCGTCACCACCGCATCGGCGAAGCCGATGAACTCCTTCTCCAGCGCGTTGAAGGCGCTGGCCTGCAACGGGTCGGGCCAGTCCACGCCGCGCACGTACTCGTGCGCGTCGTAGAGCCACCGGACCTTCTCCCCCCGGTTGCGCATCCGGGCCACGCTCTGCGCCGCCGTGCCGATCATCGTGATGTCGTTGGCGTGGATGACGTCCGGCTTGAACTCCTCGATCGCCGGCCCGAACGCGAGGTCGAGGTCGAGCAGGTACGGCCAGTCCTTGGCCCACTGCCCGGTCGGCGCGGCCTGGTAGCGCTGTTCCCACTGGAAGGCCCGGACCCGCAGCTTGTGGGTGAGCCGGCGGGCCCGGACCAGTGCGCCCAGCGCCCGGCTGGCCGGTACGACGATCGCGTTCGCCGCCGCCGACCGGCCCTCGGTGGACCGCATCCGGCCGATCCGGGCGGTGGTCTGCCGCACCCAGGTCTGGTTGGCCGCCCGGGTACGCGCCAGCGCCTCCTTGTCGGCGATCCCGAACTGGGTGACGATCCGGCGGAGCTTGTGCCCCTTCTGCTTCGCCCGCATGTGCGCGGCGACGCCGACCCGGACGACCTGGACCGCGCCCATGGTCGACTTGACGGCGCGTCCCCGCCCGGCGCCGATCAGCAGCACCTCCCAGCCGGCCCGCGCCGCCGAGATGGCGGTTTTCTGTACCCGGGAGTCCCCGGTGATGCCGTTTCCGACGATCACTGCCAGTCGCGGTCGGCGAGCGGGCGGTGTCATGCGCGATCCTCCAGATAAGACGAGCTGACTCTTGCCCGACTGTGGCGGGCCTGTGCGAACACCACCGGATCCCGGGTGTCTTTCGCGGAAACCGCGCGCGGCACCGGGCCGCGCGCGGAATCAGCCGGTCGTGGAGAGGTCGTCGACGGTCCGGTCGCCCGGTGCCACCGACACCGTGCTGCCGTCGGTGGCGGACTGGAGCACCGCCGCCGCCACCTGGACCGTACGCAGGCCCTGGCGCAGCGTCACGATGTCGCTCTCCTTGCCCTCCACCGCGTCACGGAACCGCTCGTGCTCGACGAGCAGCGGCTCGCGCTTCGGGATGGCGTACCGCACCATGTCGCCCTCGGCCACCCCACGGAACGCGCGCAGCGCCTCCCACTCGGTGTCGATCGCGGCGTTGGCATAGAAGGTGAGGTCCGCGGTGAGGGTGTCGGCGACGAAGCACCCCCGGTCGCCGGTGATCACCGTCGACCGCTCCTTCAGCGGGCTCAGCCAGTTCACCAGGTGGTTGACCATCGTGCCGTCGGCGAGCTGGCCGACCGCGGCCACCATGTCCTCGTGCAGCCGGCCGCTGCGGGAGACCGTGCGGGCCGAGACCGAGGTGTATTCCTGGCCGGTCACCCAGCTCGTCAGGTCGATGTCGTGGGTGGCCAGGTCCATCACCACGCCGACGTCGGCGATCCGGTGCGGGAACGGCCCCTGCCGGCGGGTGACGACCTGGAAGACCTCGCCCAGCTCGCCCGCTTCCAGCCGGCTGCGCAGGTTCTGCAACGCCGGGTTGTACCGCTCGATGTGCCCGACCCCGGCGACCAGCCCGGCCGCCTCGAAGGCCGCCACCAGCCGCTGCGCGGTCTCGACGGACTGGGCGAGCGGCTTCTCGATCAGCGCGCTGATCCCGTTGGCCGCGAGTTCCAGACCGACCTGCTCGTGCAGCGCGGTCGGGCAGGCCACCACCGCGTAGTCGAGCTTCATCGCGATCAGCTCGGCCAGGGTCGCCACCACGGGCGCCCGGACCGTGCCGGTCGAGTCGCCGGCCGGGTCGGCGACGCCGACCAGCTCCACACCGTCCAGGTTGGACAGCACCCGGGCGTGGTTGCGCCCCATCGCGCCCAGCCCGATCAGGCCGGCGCGCAGGGTACGCCCCTGGCCGCTGACGACACTCACTGTGAGCCCTCCAGGCTGTTCACGGCGTCGGCGATCCGCTCCAGGTCGGTCGCGCTCAGCGACGGGTGGATCGGCAGCGAGACCACCTCGCGGGCGGCGCGCTCGGTCTCCGGCAGGGTCCACGGACCCGGCTGGCCGTCCTTGCCGAGATACGGCTTCAACCGGTGGATCGGAGTCGGATAGTACACGGCGTTACCGACGCCACGGTCCAGCAGCTTCTGCTGGGCGGCGTCCCGGTCCCCGGTGACCCGGATCGTGTACTGGTGGTAGACGTGCCGGGCCGCGTCGGCCACCGGCGGGGTGACCGCGGCGGTGATCCGGGAGTCGAGGAACTTGGCGTTCGACCGCCGCTGCTCGGTCCACTCCGGGAGCTGCTTGAGCTGCACCCGGCCGATCGCCGCCGCCACGTCGGTGAGCCGCATGTTGGCCCCGACGATCTCGTTCGCGTACCGCTGCTCCATGCCCTGGTTGCGCAGCAGCCGCAGCGTCCGGGCCAGCTCGGCGTCGGCGGTGGTGATCATGCCGCCCTCGAGCGAGTGCATGTTCTTGGTGGGGTAGAAGCTGAAGCACCCGGCGGTGCCGAAGCTGCCGACCGGCTGCCCGTTCAGGGCCGCGGCGTGCGCCTGGGCGGCGTCCTCCACGACGGCCAGGTTGTGCCGCTGCGCGATCGGCACCAGCCGGTCCATCGCGGCGGGGTGGCCGTAGAGGTGCACCGGCATGATCGCCACGGTGCGCGGGGTGATCGCGGCCTCGACGGCGGCCGGGTCCAGGCAGAAGCTGCCGGCCTCGATGTCGGCGAAGACCGGCTCGGCGCCGACCAGGCGGACCGCGTTCGCGCTCGCCGCGAAGGAGAACGACGGCACCACGACCTCGTCGCCGGGGCCGATCCCCAGCGCCATCAGGGTCAGTTGCAGGGCGGAGGTGCCCGAGTTGACTGCGACACAGTGCCGTCCGGCGACCAGCTCGGAGAACTCCTCCTCGAACGCGGCCACCTCCGGCCCCTGGACCACCCGGCCGCTGCGGAGCACCCGTACGGCGGCCTCGATCTCAGCTTCTCCGATAACTGGTTTCGCGGATGGAATCAGGTCTTGCTGCCCAGTCATGGGCATCCTCCTGTCGACGAGGGGATCGCGTCCGGCAGCGATGCTAGCTCTTGACGCGGTCGATGAAATGGGTGGTGGGGTTCTGGTCACGGGGTGGATCGGGGTCCCGGGGGGTGCCGGGGGCGGTGCGGCTGGGCGGGGCCGGATCGGGTGCCGGCCGCCGGTCAGCCGGGGAGTACGACGTCGAGGCCCCCTCCCACCGGCATCGGGCCCCGCGCGCCGAGCCCGGCCGCGATCGCGGCGGCCATTCGAGGCAGGTAGTCCTCCGGGAACGGGGTGCGGGCGACGGCGAGCCGCCAGTAGAGGGGACCGATGATCAGGTCGACCGCGACGTCCGGATCCGCCTCGGCGGGAAGCTCACCGCGACCGACCGCCCGGTCGAGCAAGAGTATGCCGACGTCGCGCTGGTTCGTCCGCAGGGCCTGCTGGAGGGTCTCGGCGATCTCCGGGTTGCGGGCCGCCTCGGCCAGCAGGTCCGGGACGATCTGCGAGGCCAGCGGGTGTCGCAGCGCCCGGGCCACGATCCGCAGCAGCACCTCCAGGTCACCCTTTAGGCTGCCGGTGTCCGGTAAGGGTAGGCTCTGCCCGGCAACCCGGGACACGATCTCCAGCACCATCTCCAGCTTCGAGCTCCATCGGCGATAGATCGCCGTCTTGCCGACGCCGGCCCGGCGCGCGACCGCCTCGATCGAGAGACGCCCGTATCCGACCGCGGCGAGTTCCTGCATCACGGCTCGGCGGAGTGCGTCGGTTATCTCCCCACGGAGTACCGCCGCTCCCGCCGGAGCACGCCGGTTGTCGGTCGCCACGTGGGCCAATATAGCGCGACGACGGTACGGTTGCGTCCCGACGTAGTTTGGACTACCTTGCCACGCAGCGACGCCCCGGACGGCATTTGCCCGCAACGGTTCCGGCCCGGAAGTCGCGCACTCTTTCGAGCCCGGACAGATCGGAGCGCCCAGCTATGGCCAGCACGGCGGTAGCACATCCCGATTCAGAGCTGACCCAGGCAGAACTGGCCGCCCGCTACGGACTCTCCGTCGCCGGGGCGCGACCCAGCCTCGGGGGGTACGTCAAACAGCTCTGGTCGTATCGGCACTTCATCACCGCCTACGCCAACGCCAAGCTGGCGGCCTCGTTCAGCACCGCCCGGCTGGGTCGGGTCTGGCAGGTGCTGACCCCGCTGACCAACGCGGCGGTCTACTACCTGATCTTCGGCGTGATCCTCGGCACCAGCCGGGATGTCGAGAACTTCATCGCCTACCTCTGCACCGGGCTCTTCGTCTTCACCTTCACCCAGTCGGTGGTCAGCGGCGGGGTGACGGCGATCAGCGGCAACCTCGGGCTGATCCGGGCCCTGCACTTCCCCCGGGCGAGCCTGCCGATCGCGATCACGCTCACCCAGTTCCAGCACCTGCTCGCCTCGATCGTCGTACTCGCCGGGATCGTGCTGATCGACGGGGAGCCGCTGACCGTCGAGTGGCTGCTGCTGGTCCCGGTCATGCTGCTCCAGTCGGTCTTCAACGCCGGGCTGGCGATGGCGATGGCCCGGTTCGGGTCGAAGATCACCGACCTGAAGCAGCTCGTCCCGTTCGTGATGCGCACCTGGATGTACGCCTCCGGCGTGCTCTACAGCGTGGAGAACTTCGAGCGGCACCTGCCCGAGTGGGCGGCCTCGCTGGTGCAGCTCAACCCGCTGCTGGTCTACATCGAGCTGATGCGGCACGCGCTGATGGAGACGGCGCCGGTGACCGCGTCCCAGACCCAGTCCTGGCTGCTCGGCATCGGCTGGGCACTCCTGGCCGGCGTCCTCGGGTTCATCTACTTCTGGCGTGGTGAGAAGGAGTACGGCCGTGGCTGAACCGATCGATCCCAAGACCAACCTCTCGGCGACCACCACCACGGTCGGCGGTCCCCGGATCCCCACCGTCGTCGTCGACGACGTACACGTGATCTACCGGGTCTACGGGGCCGGCGCGGGCGGCAACGGCAGCCCGGTCGCCGCCCTGAAGCGGATGCTGACCGGCACCAAGTCCCCCGCGGTCCGCGAGGTGCACGCGGTCAAGGGCGTCAGCTTCACCGCGTACCGGGGTGAGGCGGTCGGCCTGATCGGCAGCAACGGCTCCGGCAAGTCGACCCTGCTGCGGGCGATCGCCGGGCTGCTGCCGGCGAGCCGGGGCGCCGTCTACACCCAGGGCCAGCCCTCGCTGCTCGGGGTCAACGCCGCGCTGCTCAACGACCTCTCCGGCGAGCGCAACGTCGCGCTCGGCTGCCTGGCGATGGGGATGACCCCGGCCCAGGTGAAGCAGGTCACGCCGGAGATCGTCAAGTTCTCCGGGATCAACGACCGGGGCGACTTCAGCTCGCTGCCGATGCGGACGTACTCCTCCGGCATGGCGGCCCGGCTGCGCTTCTCGATCGCGGCGGCGAAGAAGCACGACGTGCTGCTGATCGACGAGGCGCTGGCCACCGGTGACGCCCGGTTCCGGCGCCGCAGCGAGCAGCGGGTCCGCGAGCTGCGCGCCGAGGCCGGCACGGTCTTCCTGGTCAGCCACAGCATCGACACGATCCGGACCACCTGCGAGCGGTCGATCTGGCTGGAGTCCGGGGTGATCCGGGCGGACGGCCCCACCGACGAGGTGGTACCGGAGTACGAGAAGTACATGAACCGGACGTAGTCCGGACAACGGCGGAGGACCTCGGGCGGCGGCAGCGTCACGGGCGACCTGCCCCGCCCCCGCCGCGCTAGGGTCCTAGGGGTCGCCCGCGACCCGATCGGATCCGCGCGACGGCGCCGTCGGCGGCGCGAGGGGCGCGACGACGCAGGGAAACACCCATCGACCAGCACAGTCAGTGAGGATCGGCAATGGTGCAGAACCCGGCGACGCGGCCGGCCGGCGAGCCGGACGCCGCCCCCTGGCGGCCCACCCGGACCGTCGCCGTGGTGCTGGCCGGCGGCACCGGGACCCGGGTCGGGCTCGGCATCCCCAAGCAGCTACTCAAGATCGCCGGCAAGCCGATCCTCGAACACACCGTCGCGGTCTTCGAGAACGCGCCCGAGATCGACGACATCATCGTGCTGATGGCGCCCGGCTTCCTCGACGAGGCGCGGCAGATCGTCGAGAAGGCCGGCTTCCGCAAGGTCAGCCAGGTGATCGAGGGCGGTGACACCCGCAACGCCACCACCCGGCTGGCGCTGGCGGCGATCGGCCCGGACGACTGCAACGTGCTCTTCCACGACGCGGTACGGCCGCTGCTGAGCCCCCGGATCGTCCGGGAGTGCGTCAACGCGCTCTGGACGCACTCCGCCGTCGACGTGGCCATCCCGTCCGCCGACACGATCATCCAGGTGGACGACGACGACTGCATCACCGACATCCCGGTGCGGTCCCGGCTGCGCCGGGGGCAGACCCCGCAGGCGTTCCGGTCCCGCACCATCCGGGCCGCCTACGAACTGGCCGGGCAGGACCCGGAGTTCAGCGCCACCGACGACTGCGGAGTGGTGCTCCGTTACCTGCCCGAGGTGCCGATCAAGGTCATCGAGGGCTCGGACGAGAACATCAAGGTCACCCACCCGGTCGACGTACACCTGGCGGACAAGCTGTTCCAGCTCGCCGCCGCCCAGGCGCCCCGGCTTGTTGACGAGCGGGCGTACGTCGAGGAGCTGAGCGGCCGGACCGTGGTGGTCTTCGGCGGGAGCGAGGGCATCGGCCAACGGCTGGCCGAGGTCGCCCGGGGCTACGGGGCGGACGTCTTCCCGGTCAGCCGGTCCAGCACCGGCACCCACGTGGAGCGGGGCGAGGACGTCGCCGCCGCACTGCGCGGCGCGTTCGAGGCGACCGGCCGGATCGACCACGTGGTGGTGACCGCCGGGGTGCTCCGGATGGGCGCGCTCGCCGAGATGGACGAGGCGACCATCGCGCAGATGCTCCAGGTCAACCTGGTCGCCCCGGTGGACATCGCCCGGCAGGCGCTGCCCTACCTGAAGCAGACCCGGGGGCAGCTGCTGCTCTACACCTCCAGCTCCTACACCCGGGGCCGGGCCCGGTACGCCCTCTACTCCGCCACCAAGGCCGCCGTGGTCAATCTCACCCAGGCGCTCGCCGACGAGTGGTCCGAATTCGGCGTACGGGTGAACTGCGTCAACCCCGAGCGGACCGCGACCCCGATGCGGACCCGAGCCTTCGGGGAGGAGCCGGAGCACACCCTGCTGGCGGCCGACACGGTGGCCCGGGTCTCACTGGACGTGCTGCTCTCCGGGCTGACCGGGCAGGTGGTCGACGTGCGCCGCTCCCCCGGCGACCCGGTCGCGGAGCCGGTTGCGCAGCCGGGTGAGCCCACCGGCGCCGAGTCGAACGGCCGGTCCCCGGACGGTCCGGAGCGGGAGCCCGGGGTCGGCCGGATCGGCCGGCAACGCTCCACCGAACTGGTGCCGCCGCCCCGGGTCGGCACTCCCTAGCCAGCTCCCGCACTGTCGGGACCACGGTCCGGCGATCCGAGGAAGGAAGCGCATGCGTGGCGATCTGGTCAGGAAACTGACCGTCCGGTGTCTGAGTGCCGGCCTGGCCGTGCTGTCCTTCCTGCTCCTCGCCCTCACCTCGGCCGAGCTGGCGGGCCTCGCCCTGGCCGGGGCCGGTGCGGTCGCGCTCTGGCTGGAGCGCCGGGTCAACCCCCGCGCCGAGCTGGTCGCCGAGCCGGTCCTGCTGATCGCCGGGGTACTGGTCGGATACGCCCACCGGCTGCCCGGGTCCGGGTGGAACTCGGTGGCGCTGGCGCTCACCGGTACGGGCCTGCTCGGGTTGACCCTGGCCGAGCGGCCGCTGCGCGACGCCGCCGAGCTGGAGGTCCGCTCGGCCAATCTCGGCGTACGGTCGTCGCCGCTGCTCGTCGCCGACCGGCTCGGGCCGGCGGTGCTGGTCCTGCTGGTGCTGCTCGCCGGCAGCGCCGCGTTCACCCTGCCGGTCTGGCCCGCCCTCGTGCTGACCGTGCTGGTCGGCGCGGCCGCCGCGGTCGGCGCGGTCGGGCCGATCGCGCTGCGCCGGCTGCGGCCCTCCGGCGGGCAGAGTGCGGTCACCCAGGCGCTGCGCCGGCACCAGCCGGAGTTCCTGCTCTACTTCTCCGCGCCGCCCGGCTCGGAATACCAGGTCATGATGTGGCTGCCGTACCTGGAGCGGATCGGCCGGCCGTTCATGGTGCTGCTCCGGGAGCCGAACTTCCTGCCGGCGATCTCGGCCGCCACCAGGGCGCCGGTGGTGGTCTGCCCGACGCCGCGCTCGATCGACGAGGCGATCGTGCCGAGCCTGCGGGTGGCGTTCTACGTCAACCACGGCGCGAAGAACAGCCACTGCATCCGCTTCGCGCACCTCACACACATCCAGCTGCACCACGGCGACAGCGACAAGGCGCCGAGCGCCAACCCGGTCTCCGCGATCTTCGACCGGATCTTCGTCGCCGGGCAGGCGGCGATCGACCGGTACGCCCGCAACGGCGTGACCATCCCCCGGGAGAAGTTCGCCATCGTCGGCCGCCCGCAGGTGGAGTCGATCGCGGTGCGCCGGGAGCCGATCCGGGACCGGGCCGACAAGGTGGTGCTCTACACGCCGACCTGGACCGGGCACAACGCCGACGTCGACCACTGCTCGCTGCCGGTGGGCGAGACCCTGGTCCGCCGGCTGCTGGACCGGGGCGTGACGGTGATCCTGCGGGCCCACCCGTACACCTCGCAGAACCCGGCGTCGGCCCGGCAGCTCGCCCGGATCGAGCAGCTCCTCGCCGAGCACCGGGCCAGCACGGGACGGCGGCACGTCTTCGGCGCCGACGCGGCGAAGAAGATGAGCCTGGTCGACTGCGTCAACGCCTCCGACGCGCTGGTCTCGGACGTCTCGGCGGTGATCTCCGACTACCTCTACTCCGGCAAGCCGTACGCGGTGACCGACCGGGTCGGCGAGGGCGAGCGGTTCGTCGAGGGCTTCCCGCTGGCCGGCTCGGGTTACGTGCTGGACTCGCAGATGTCCAATCTGGACGACGTACTGGACCGGCTGCTGGAGACCGATCCGCTGGCCGAGGTGCGGTGGCGGACCCGTACCCGCTATCTCGGGGACTTCCCGGAGCAGCGCTACGCCGACGGCTTCCTCGACGAGGCCCGCCGGCAGTTGGACGGTGCCGGGGCTGCCCAGTCCGTACCGTCGCCCCGCCCCGCGCCGGTCCCCTGAGCGCACGCTCCCGGCGCGAGGGCTGTGCCATGATGCGTCGGTGACGATGATCAGGACCAGCCACGACCGGAACGAACTGGCCGGTCTGCTGCGCCGCGACCCGCACCTGCACGCGTACGAGCTCGGCGACCTGGACGACTTCTACTGGCCGTACACCACCTGGTATCGGCGCGACGACGCGGTGGCGCTGCTCTACCACGGTGGGTCCACTCCGGTGCTGCTGGCGCTGCACCGCTCACCGGCGGTGCTGACCGAGCTGCTCACCGGTCTTCTCCCGCTGCTGCCCCGGCACTTCGAGGCACACCTCTCCCCCGGTGGCGAGGCGGTGCTGGCCCGGGAGTACCCGCTCAGGTCGCGCGGCGCGCACCTGAAGATGGCGCTCACCGACCCGGACCGGCTGGCCCGGGTGGCGTCCGGCGGCGAGGTGCTGACCGAGGCCGACATACCGGAACTGACGGCCTTCTACCGGACGGCCTATCCGGACAACTGGTTCGACCCCCGGATGGTCGAGACCGGTCACTACGTCGGGCTGCGCCGGGACGGCGAACTGGTCTCCGTCGCCGGGGTGCACGTCTGGTCGCCGCGATACCGGGTGAGCGCGCTGGGCAACGTGACGACGGCTCCGGCGTACCGGGGACAGGGGCTGGCCAGTACGGCGGTGGCGACGCTCTGCCGGCGGCTGCTGGAGACCGTCGACACGGTGGCGCTGAACGTCGTCGCGGAGAACACGGCGGCGTACAAGCTCTACGACCGGCTCGGCTTCACCCCGGTCGCCGAGTACGCCGAGTACGTCGTCGGCGAGCCGCCGCCCGACCCGGACGTCCGTCCTCTTTGAACAGCACCACCACCGCGTTACGGTGTCGCCCTTGTCAAGGGTGCGCACCCCGGGCACCATGTCAACGTTCTGGAAAGCCCGCCGATCCGCCAGGCTGCCGGGCCGCCGTCCACCGGCCCGTACGCCTGTCGTCCATCCCTGTCTGTCGCCAGCCGATCTGTCGCCGAGGAGGCGCCGGTGCTCGAGGAGTTCATGGGCATTCCCGCCCACCCGTTCCTGGTCCATGCCGCGGTGGTCTTCGTGCCACTGCTCGCGTTGACCGCGGTCGGGTACGCGTTCCTGCCGTTCGTCCGCCCGCACCTGCGCTGGGTGCTGGGACTGCTCGCGGTCGCCACCCCGCTCGCCGCGCTGATGGCCAAGCTCTCCGGCGACCGTTTCCTCGCCCGGCTGGAGTCCCGTAACCGGGTCAGCCCGGAGTACGTCCCGAGGTTGGCGGAGCACCAGGACCTCGGCACCAACACCCTGTACGCGACGCTCGTGCTCGGGGTGCTGGCCCTGGCGCTGGTCTTCCTCGTCAGGCCCCGGACCGCCGCCCCCGCACCGGTGACCGCCGGGGTCGAGGGTGGCGCCGATGGCACGGAGGGGACCGCCGCCGCGACCGCCAAGGGGTCACCGGTGCTGACCCTGGTGCTCGGGGTGCTCTCCCTGGCGGCGGCCGGGATCACCCTGTACTACGTGTTCCGTACCGGTGACACCGGCGCCCAGGCGGTGTGGCAGGGCCAGTGATCCGCAACTGACCGAGGCCGGGCGCGGAACCGCTCGCGACGACGACGCCGGCCCGTCCCACGCCCCCGGTCGGCACGGGTCGTCCGGGTGGGTGGGTCGGGCCGGCGTCGTCGGTGCTGCTACCGGCGGGTCGTCGGTGCTGCTACCGGCGGACGGGGCGGATCAGGACGAGTAGCCCCGGGTGGCCGCCCAGTTCGCCAGGTCGATGGTGGTCATCCAGTAGTTGCTGTCCTCGCCCGGGATGGCCGGGTCGGCGATCTTCACCGTACGGCCGTCGTCGCGGTAGCCGACGACGGTCAGGTAGTGCCCGCCGGGGTAGCTGTGCCAGCCGCCCGCGAGGTCGGTGGCCGAGCCGGCGATGTTGACGACCACGGCGTACCCGCTGGTGACGGCGTGCACGACGTCCGCCTGGAGCCGGTCCATCTGCGCCGGGGTGGCCGCGCCGCCGGGGATGGCGGTGGTGCGGTAGAAGTCGGTACCGATGATCTTGTTGAGTACCCGGGTGGTGTCCTGGGCCGAGTTCGTGCCGCTCATCGTGGTGCCGAGGTCGGCGGCGACGGCGTCCTGGCTGGGCTTCTTGTCCCGGACGGTCAGCGCGATCCGGGTGGCGGCCGGGCCGCAGTACCAGCCGTTGATCTGGGCCTGGAACTGGTAGTCCAGCAGCTTCGACTCCGGGGGTGCCGGGCGCTTGCTCGGGGTGCTGGCCGCAGCCGCCTTCGCCGCCGCGCTGGGCGTGGAGGTGCCCGGCGCGCTGGTGGCCGGCTGCGACGGGGTCGCCGGTGCGGTCGTCGCGGGTGCGGTCGTCTCCGGTGCGGTGGTGACCGCCGCTCCGGCCTGACCCGCCGCCGGGGCGCCGAGGTCGGCGACGGCGACGGTCGAGGGCTGCGGTGCCTCGGCCGAACCGTCCGAGGTCAGCACGACCCCGGTGGACGCGGCGGCGGCGAGCACCGCTGCCGAGGCGAGCGCGAGCCGGTTACGTCGGCCCGACATGACGGTCCGGAACCGCCCGTTAATTGCGTGCTTCAACGTTGTCCTCCAGAGGAAATGCGCGCCACTATCACCGGGGGGCGAGAAATGACGCGACGTTTCTTTCGCTGCTGCGGGGAAACGTGACGCGAAATCGCACGGAATCGCACGGGAAAAGGTCCGCCGATACGCATTCGGCGGGACGGACCGAGGGTGTGCCGACCGGGTTGGCGCCGCTATCGGCGTACCGGTGGAATCAGCGCCACCACGATCCGTCGCGGCCGACCGGCGGCCTCACCGGAAACTGCCGGCCAGCGGGCCGGCGGGGTGCCCGCGCGTCGACGACTTCGGCGTCACGGACCGCTATCGGGCCAGGTTGGGGTGGCCGCCGGGGACCGGGTGGTCCGGGACGGCCGCGACGGCCGGGGGCGGGGGCGCGACGCAGCGAGGGAACTGGGGGGATGGGCCGGGGCCCGGGTGGTGCCGCACGAACAGCTACTCCTTCCGACACCGCCTACCGGGTTAGCTGACGGATTCGGGCAGGAAGGCCGCCCTACCGCGGGCCACAGCGGCTCGCGGATTCACCCCAGATAACTGTGGGTCCCCGGCTCGTTACGTAACGACTCGGCGGGTCTGCTCCGGTGTCACCCGTACGGCGACCAAGGGGCCGGACCAGACTCGCCGAGATTACTGGTCGACTTCTGTCGTTGCCAACCCCACTGAACAGCGAAAACAGTGACTCGGAGCGCGATTGGGACAGCGTCGGCCGGGCAGCCGGGCCGGGAGGCGACCGGCGGATAAACCGGCATGATCATGTACGCGTACGGTATGACGGAAATGCCGGCTTGGTCCGGTGGCTCGAACATGGGGACGAAGACCGCAGGAGGCTCCTTCCGATGACGACGGTGCACGAAGCTACCTACGACCTGCTCCGTTCCCTCGGCCTGACCACCCTGTTCGGCAACCCCGGCTCCACCGAGGAGCCATTCCTGAAGAACTTTCCGGCCGACTTCAGCTACGTTCTGGCTCTCCAGGAGGCCTCCGCGGTCGCGATGGCGGACGGCTACGCCCAGGCCAGCGGCCGGCCGGTGCACGTCAACCTGCACACCGCACCCGGCACCGGAAACGGAATGGGCAGCCTCGTCACCGCCTGGCACAACAAGACACCCATGATCGTGACCGCCGGTCAGCAGACCCGGACGATGAATCTGTCCGAGCCGATGCTGACCAACGTGCGCCCCACCCAACTGCCCGAGCCGTACGTCAAATGGAGTCACGAGCCACTGCGCGCGCAGGACATTCCCGAGGCGTTCATGCGGGCGCTCGCCACCGCCGTACAGCCGCCGGCCGGGCCGGTCTACCTCTCCCTGCCGCTGGACGACTGGGACGAGCCGGCCACCGGCACGGCGCCGGTACGCCGGGTCAGCACCCGGGTCGCCCCCGACCCGGCCGAACTCGACCGGTTCGCCGAGATCCTGGCGGCCAGCCGACACCCCATGCTGGTGATCGGCTCAGGCGTCGACCGCAGCGCCGGCTGGGCCGAGGCGGTCGCCCTCGCCGAACGGACCCGGGCACCCGTCTGGCAGCCGCCCTTCGCCGACCGGGTCGGCTTCCCCCAGGACCACCCGCAGTTCCAGGGACTGCTGCCGCCGGCGATCGGCCCGCTGGCCGAGAAACTGGTCGGCCACGACACCGTACTGGTGATCGGTGCCCCGGTATTCCGTTACTACCCGTACGTCCCCGGTCGGCGAGGCTACCTGCCGGACGGTACCCGGCTGCTGCACGTCACCGACGACCCGGCCGAGGCGGCCCGGGCACCGGTCGGCGACAGCCTCGTCGGCGACGTGACGCTGGCCTGCGCCGGGCTGACCGAGCGGCTGCCGGCCACCGACCGGCCGATGCCGCCGACCCGCCCCGCCGTGCCCGACGCGGACCCCGGCACCCCGCTGACCCCGGAGGCACTCTTCGGGGCGCTCGCCGCGGAATGGCCGGCGGACGGCATCGTGGTCCCCGAATCCCCCTCCAACCTCAGCGTGCTGCACCGGCAACTGACCATCACCCGACCGGGCTCGTACTTCAAGATGGCCAGCGGCGGCCTGGGCTTCGCGCTGCCTGCGGCGGTCGGCATCGCGCTCGCCCAGCGCGACACCGGGCAGCACCGGCCGGTGGTAGCGGTGATCGGGGACGGCTCGTTCCAGTACTCGCCGCAGGCGCTCTGGACCGCCGCCCAGCACCGGCTGCCGGTCGTCTTCGTGGTGCCGGTCAACCAGGCGTACGGGGTGCTGAAGGCCTTCGCCGAGTTGGAGGACGCGCCGGGGGTGCCCGGACTCGACCTGCCCGGCCTGGACATCCCGAGCATCGCCCGCGGCTACGGCTGTGTCGCACACCAGGTGGAATCGGTGGACGAGTTCCGGGCGGCGTTCCGGGCGGCGCTCGGCACGGAGAGTCCGACCGTGCTGGCCGTACCGATCACCCGGGACGTCGCCCCGCTGCTCTGACCGCCGACCGCCGGCCGCCGACCGCCACGGCCGTGGTCGGGGATCGAGGTGCGGCCCGTCCGATTCCGCCAGGGCCGGAGCTGAACGGCTGATACCGGCTGAACGGGACATCGGGGTGGTCGGCACGAGTCCGGGCGGTCCCGCCCATGATCGCCGATCCGGCCCGTCGGGTCGGAGACCTTCGCCGATCTCATGATCGATTGCTGACGGCGGAATGCCGGCTGCCTGCCGGTCGTTACATCTCGCGTACGGCCGAGTAGCACCGCCCGTGACCTGGGCTGGTGGCCGGGCCTCGGGGAATGATCCGGGGCCGCCGGTCGTTACATATGGTGTTCGCCTGAGTACCAGCACCCCCCGTGCATGTAGTGCCAGGCGAACCTTCTTCTGTCCCTGGAGGCTTCGACAGTCTCGGGACGTGTGATTTCCAATGACACCCCAGTTTCCCCCGTGGGGTGTTGTTCCCCCGATTGGAAGGCAGACCATCATGAACACGACTCTGTTCAGCCGATGGCTCCCGGCCATCGAGCAGACTTCCCTGGTTCGTAAGACCGCTCTGGGTGTCGCTGGCCTGGCGTTCGTCGGTGGCGCTGTCGCCGGTCCCGCCGTGGCCGCCCACGCCGCCCCCGAGCATGTCGCCTCGCCGGTGTCGCAGTCGGTCATGGCCGACAAGGGCAACGACCACAAGAGCGACAAGAACGAGAAGGACCGTAAGAGCGAGAAGCGTGACAAGCGCGAGGGTAAGGATCGTAAGCCGTCGCGGGACAAGCTGGTCCCGCACGGTGCGCAGGGTAAGCAGTCGCGGATTGCGCTGTCGGGTGAGCAGTCCGACAACGTCAAGGCGATCGTGAAGGCCACGAAGAAGGCGGGTCTGGACGAGCGTGCCGCGGTGATCGCCGTGGGTACCTCGTTGCAGGAGTCGAAGTTGGAGAACCTGGGTCACCTGGGTGACCGCAACGACCACGACTCGCTGGGCCTGTTCCAGCAGCGACCGTCGTCGGGTTGGGGTTCGCCGGAGCAGATCACCGATCCGGAGTACTCGACCATCGCGTTCCTCAAGGGGCTGAAGCAGGTTGACGGTTGGCAGGACCTGCCGCTGACCGTGGCCGCGCAGAAGGTACAGGTCTCGGCCTACCCCGACGCGTACGCGCAGTGGGAGGACCTGGCCGCCGACCTGGTCGCCAACACCTGGAACAACAGCTAAGACAACCAAACAACACAACCGAACCCGCTGGCCGGGTCCCCACCACAGGGGACCCGGCCAGCGGCGTCTCCGGACCCGGGAAGCTGGCGAACCAATTCGACGACGGCGGATCGAACCGGAGACCGTCGTGCACCCCGGGCATCGCCCCGACGGTGACTCAGCCCGCCATCACCCGCTGGTGCAGCGCGGTGACCACCGATCGGGCCGAGACGAAGGCGCCGTGTTGCCAGGCGACCGCGCGGCTCAGCCAGTCTCCGGCGAAGTAGACCCGGCCAGCCGGCCGGAGCAACAGGGTGTAGCCGGCGCTGCCGTACGGCGGCAGGGTCCAGGCGCCCTCCAGATAGCGGGTCCGGTCCCATGCCTGCGAATACGCCGTCACCAGCTCGGAACGGTACTTCGCACCGTGGATTCTCACGCCCTGGGTGACCGCCCGCTCCCACCGCTGTGCCGGGGTCAGCACGCTGTACACCCGCGCCGCCGCCCCGGCGTTGTAGTAGCCGACGATCAGGCCGCGCTCGCCGTGGAAGCCGTACGACGGGTACCAGATGTTCGTCAGGTCGAGGTCGGTCTCCGTGATGCCCCCGTAGATCCGCTGGTCAAGTTCCCACCAGCGGCTCCGGTACTCCAGACCGATCTTCCCGGAGGCAGTGGCCGGGAAGCTGTCCAGTGCCGCCGTCACGTCGGCGCCGAGGTTGTGCGGCACCCGGGCCATCAACCGTGGCGGCAGCGTCGTCACGCAGAAGTCGCCCCGGACCAGGCGGTCCCGGCCACCCTGCCGGTAGGTCACCTCGACCTGACCGCCCCGGTCGGTCACCCCGGTCACCTCCGCGCCGAGGCGGATCCGGTGGGTGCCGATCGCCTTCGCCAGCGCCCGGGTGATCCGGTCCATCCCGCCAACCGGCTGGAACATCAGCATCGCCTGGTCGTACTCGACCTCGAAGGAGAAGTACCGGCCGACGTTGCTGGCGAAGACGTCGGCCAGCGGCGGCGGGGCACCCAGCGGTACGCCGCCGTCGTTACCCGCACCGGGATAGCTGGCGTAGCCCCGCCGGCTGCTTCCGGTGTAGGCCCAGCCGCTGGTGCGCCCACCGATCGCGCCGTACTGCTCCAGGAACGAGAGCAGCCGCTGCTTGTCCTCGGCGGTCAGCCGGTGGTCCAGTGCTCCCTGGTCGGTCGCTTTGGCCAGCAGCTCCGAGACGTAGCCGTGCACGTCCGCCCTGGCCGTGCGGTAGCGGACCGGCGCGGTCATCCCGGCCGAGGCGTTGTAGAGCAGCGCGTCCGCGTTGGCGTTGGCGAACACCTCCACCGGTACGGCCAGCTCGCGGCAGTAGTCCATGGTGAGCATCCACTGGGCGATCCGGCCCGGCCCGGCGTTGAGGTAGATCCCGTCGGAGAACTCGGCCCGCTGGGTATGCCCGTCGAGGTCTGTCTCCACCGTGCCGCCCCGGACCGTCAGGTTCCGGCCACCGGCCCGGGCACGCGCCTCCAGCACCGTGCAGTGGTATCCGGCCTTGCCCAGCTCGTAGGCGACCGTGAGGCCGGCGACGCCACCGCCGAGCACCAGCACCCGGGCGCCGGCCCGGCCGGTCAGGCTGAAGTCGGAGCGGGCCGGTGCCCGGAACGGCGGCGCCGGTGCGTCGGCGGTCGCGACGAGCCCGAGCGCGCCCATCGTGGCGAGCATCGCGCCCGCCCCGCCGCTGACACCGACCGCACGGAGAAAGCCACGCCGGCTGACCGTGGACCGGTCCTGCTCGTTCATGCCGTCTCCTCGCCGCCCCGTCGTCACGCCCACGGAACCGAGCTGCGATTCTCCCACCGCCCCCGCTCAGGTCCCGTCGGCGAGCCGGACCAGCATCTTGCCGACGTTGCCGCCCCGGAGCATCTCCAGGAAGGCGCCCGGAGCCGCCTCGATCCCCTCCCGGACCGTGCTGGCGGTCCGCAGCGAGCCGTCGGCCAGCCAGCCCGCCGCCAGCGGAAGATACTCGGGGAACCGGTCCAGGTGGTCGGTGACCAGCATGCCGCGCAGGCTGAGCCGCTTGGTCAGCGCCAGCACCAGGTTGCTCGGGCCGGGCACCGGCGCGGTCGCGTTGTAGATGCTGATCGCGCCGACCAGCGCCACCCGGCCGCCGATGTGCAGGGCGTCCAGCGCGGCGGCCAGGTGGTCGGTGCCGACGTTGTCCAGGTAGACGTCGATCCCGTCCGGCGCCGCCGTCGCCAACTGCGCGCCGACCGAACCGGCCCGGTAGTCGATCGCCGCGTCGTAGCCGAACTCCTCGACCAGCCGCCTCGCCTTCTCCGGGCCGCCGGCCGAGCCGATCACCCGGGACGCGCCGAGCTTGCGGGCGAACTGGCCGGCGACCGAGCCGACCGCTCCGGCGGCGGCGGAGACGAAGACCACGTCCCCGGGACGGACCGGGGCGGTGTCGGTGAGCGCGACGTACGCGGTCAGCCCGGTCGTGCCGAGCACCCCGAGGTACGCCTCGGCGGGCGCGAGCGCGGTGTCGACCACGGTCGCGGCGGCGGCGTCGAGTACGGCGTACTCGCGCCAGCCGTACCCGTGCGACACGGTCGCCCCGACCGGTACCGCCGGGGCCTCGGAGGCGACGACCTCGCCGATCGCGCCACCGTCCAGGGCGACGCCGACCCGGAACGGCGGCATGTACGACTTCCGGTTGTCCATCCGCCCCCGCATGTACGGGTCGACCGACATCCAGGTGTTCCGCACCAGGATCTGCCCCGGCCCGGGTGCGGGCACATCGGTGCTGACCAGTTCGAAGTTCTCCGGGCCGGGTTCACCGTGCGGCCGGGCGGCCAGCCGGATCTCCCGACTGGTCAGTCCCGGGCCGGCCGGACCGGTCCCGCCACGGTTCTCCGGGTCTGCTGCGCTGGCGTCGATCGACATGCTGGCTGTTCCTTCCGGTGCTGTCTGCTGCTAGCCGCGCGATTGTTGCTCGGCCTGCCAGTGTTGTCGTACCCGATGGCGGGTCTCCATGCCGTGAGACCCGCCACCTCGGGTGCGGTGGCCGCGCACGGACGACGCAGCGCCTCGCCCCCGGGTCGACCGGGGGGCGAGGCGCTGTCGGGTCGGTGGCGCGGCTACGGGCGGCGGGTCAGCTCGCCGACGAAGGTGCGCCAGGCGTCCGGGGCGAAGCTGAGCGCCGGGCCTGCCTGGTCCTTGCTGTCCCGGACCAGCACCCGGCCCGGCAGGTTCCCGGCCACCTCCACACACGCGCCGCCGTTCGAACCGCTGCGACTGGATTTCCGCCAGGTCGGCTCAGGTGTAATCATCGATCACCCTCAGGATCACGTCGCGGGACTGGTCACGCGGAAGCGCGACCGCACTCAAACTCTCCCACGTCAGGTCCAGATCGCCTACCTCGTCGGCGTCCGCGACCACCCGCCCGCGCAACTGGTCGTCGAGATAGCCGAGGCGCGACCCACCGGGCAGGGTGGCCACGACGAAGGCCCCGGTCAGCCCAGCATGTAGACCGGCGCCCTGGGGAACGACGCGGATATGGACGGTCGACCGGTGCCCGATGTCGACCAAATGCTCAAGCTGATCCTTCATGATCGACTGGTTGCCGAACCGTAGCGCCGATTCGCCGATGATCGCCGAGAGCGTTGGTGGATCGTCGCGGTCGAAGACAGCCGCCTGTCGGGCCAGCCTGCTCGCTGTCCATTCCTCCACCACGGCAGGGCGGTTCGGACCGGCGGAGAGAATGGCGCGGGCATAGTCGGCGGTTTGCAACAGCCCCGGTATCAGACTGTGCTCGAACCAGCGGAGCAGGGTCGCCCGCCGTTCGTTGTCGGTCCACGGACGCAGCCACGGCGCCTGCGCCTCGGCCCGCGCCTCGGTTGACAACCGCTGGATCTCGTCACCGGTATTGAAGAGCTCATCCAGCGCCTTCGCGGTGTCGGGCATCGGAACCATCCGACCGTTCTCGAAGGCACCGACCGACGACGCACTCACGTTGATCACGGCGCCGGTCTGGTCCTGCGTCATTCCGAGTCTGGCCCGCTCCCGGCGGAGTTTCTCTCGAAGATCACTCACACACTACTCCCTAACCACGGCGGATTACGGACGACTGGTCACCAGTCCCCTACCACTGCTTTCCGAACCCCTATCGAGGCTATGCGCTTTCCGTCCATGGTGGAACTGGCGGCCTTTCCAGGCCGTCCACGATTTGGCGACGGGAGACAAACAGATGAGATGGTTTCGCAAATCCCGCTCGATTCACCGCCGCGACTGGCGCCGACTCTGGCGGTACTGCCGATGCGGCTTTCGGTGGATCTGTCCGGACGCGGCCCGCCGCGCCCCGAAGCCGTACACACCGTTGATTCGGCCGATGACCGACGAGGAGTACCGAGCCGGCATGCGCGCCTCGTCGCCCGTACCCGAAGTCGTCTTACGCCTGGACCCGATCGGCCCGCCGCCGGACACGCGGTGGGCGCGGGAGGGCAGGGACGGGAGGAGCGGCAGGGACGACAGGGATCCGCTCCGGAACCCACCGTCCGGTCGACACCAGGTCGGCCGGGCCAGCGCTTTCGCGCCCGCGCGGAATTCCCGAGGCCGTCACGGCGACCGGGAGTGGAATGCCGAGCGAGCCGGTCGGAGCTAGCCGTGATCGGGCCCCAGGAGCGCTGGTACCGGCACATGCGACGACTCTCCCGGCGGCGGTACCCGATCGGCCCGCACACTCCGGCGCGGTCGTACCACTGCCAGACCTGCCAGGATCCGTGGCCGTGCGCGCCGGCCCGCTTGGCCCTGCTCATCGGCTTCAACGGCGACCGGGTGGGGTTGATGATGTACCTCGGCGCGCACCTCACCCGCGCACTGCAAGCGATGCCCGACACGCACCCCGCGCTGATCGCCGGGCAGATCCTCTACTGGGTCCCCCGGCGCCGTTGACCGCCTCGTCACGGGGCCGGGTCGCCGGACCGGCCCAGACGACACCCGGCCGGCGGGTACGGTGGCGCCATGTCCGCGATCACCGCCCTGACCTCGGCCGGCCTCCCGCACCGGGTGATCCGGCACGGGCCGGTCCGCAGCGTCGCCGAGGCCGCCGAGGCGATCGGCGTCGAGGTTCCGGACGTGGTGAAGACCATCGTGGTACGTCGGGGTGCGCAGGACTTCGTCTTCGTCCTGGTCCCCGGCGACAGGGTGATCTCCTGGCCGAAGCTGCGTACCCTGCTCGGGGTCAACCGGCTCGCCCTGCCGGACGCCGACGAGGCCAGGTCGGCGACCGGCTACGAGCGCGGCACCATCACCCCGTTCGGCTCCCGGACGGCGTGGCCGGTGGTGGCCGACGAGCGGATCCGGGGCCGCACCATCACGCTCGGCACCGGCGAGCGCGGCACTGCCGTGGCGCTGGACGCCGACGCGGCGGTGGCCGCCCTGGACGGCCGGGTCGCCGACGTCACCGACCCGGAACCGCCACGCTGAACCCTGACCCCAACGCCGACCGCGACCCCGACCCTGACCGGCACCCCGACCGGCCCCGACCGGCACCCCGAGCGGGTACGCGCTCAGTCGAGCTGCGCGAGCAGGGCGGACACCACCTCCCGGGTGGTGGCGGTGCCGGCCAGGTCCCGGGTCCGGGTCGCCGGATCGGCGAGGCACGCCTCGATCGCGCTGACCACCTCGGCCGCCGCCTCCGGATGCCCCAGGTGGTCGAGCATCAGCGCGGCCGACCAGACCGCGCCGAGCGGGTTGGCGATCCCCTGCCCGGCGATGTCCGGCGCCGAGCCGTGCACCGGCTCGAACATCGACGGAAAGGTACCGGTCGGATCCAGGTTCGCCGACGGCGCGATCCCGATGCTGCCGGCCACCGCCGCCGCGAGGTCGCTGAGGATGTCACCGAAGAGGTTCGAGCCGACGATGACGTCGAACCGGTCGGGTTGCAGCACCAGCTTAGCGGCGAGCGCGTCGATGTGCTCGGCGTCCCACCGCACGTCCGGGTGCTCGGCGGCCCGCTCGGCGACGACCTCGTCCCAGAACGGCATGGTGTGCACGATCCCGTTCGACTTGGTGGCCGAGGTGACGTACGACCGGCGGGTCCGGGCCAGCGCGAACGCGTAGTCGACGATCCTGCTCACCCCGGCCCGGGTGAAGACCGACTCCTGCACCGCCATCTCGTCCGGGAATCCCCGGTTGAACCGGCCACCGATCTCGCTGTACTCGCCCTCCACGTTCTCCCGGACCACCACCAGGTCGACCGCGCCCGGCCGGGCGCCCCGGACCGGACTGGACACCCCGGGGAAGACCCGGACCGGGCGCAGGTTGACGTACTGCCGGAACGTCCGGCGGATCGGGATCAGCAGCCCCCAGAGCGAGACATGGTCGGGTACCCCCGGCCAGCCGACCGCGCCGAGCAGGATCGCGTCCGCCGGGCGGAGCCGGTCGAGGCCGTCGGCCGGCATCATCGCGCCCTCGGTGAGGTAACGCCGGCAGGACCAGTCGTACTCGTCGTAGGCCAGCGGGATCCGGTGCCGCCGGGCCACCGCGTCGAGCACCTGCCGGGCCGCCTCGGTCACCTCGACGCCGATGCCGTCACCGGGAATCACCGCGATCCGTCGCACGTCCGCGCCGGACTTCGGGGCCGCCATCAGCTACCCAGCCCGACGAGCGCGATCATCAGCGGAAGGATCAACAGGATCAGGATCGCCCCCAGGATGTCGAAGGAGAAGCCGGAGCGGATCATCTTGGTGATCGGTACGACGCCCGAGCCGTAGACGATCGCGTTCTGCGGGGTGGAGACCGGCAGCATGAAGCCGAACGAGGCCGCGAAGGTCGCCGCCAGCGCGGGTACGAACGGGTTGATCCCGGCGGCCACGGCGACCGGGATGATGATCGGTACCACCACCGCGGCCGAGGCGGTGTTGCTGGTCGTCTCCGAGATGACGATCGCCAGCAGGACCGCGAAGGCGGTGATCGCGAAGGTGCTGCTCAGCCCGAACAGGTCGGCGCTGCCGTCGCCGATCGTCTTGGCCAGTCCGCTCCCCTCCAGCAGCGCGCCGAAGATGATGCCGGTGCCGAAGAGCAGGATCGTGCCCCAGTCGATCCTGGCCGCGTCGGACCAGGTGAGGGTGAACGAGCGGCTCTGCCAGTCGGTGGGGAGCAGGAAGAGCAGCGAGGCGCCGAAGACCGCCACGATCCCCTCGTCGAGCCGGCCGCCGATCCACTCGTACTGGCCGGAGTCGCTGCCCCAGATCAGCGCCACCACACCCGGGGTGATCCAGAGCACCACCGTGACGGTGAAGGCGACCAGGGTGTTGCGTTCGGCCCTGGAGAGCCGGCCGAGTTGGGCGCGCTCGGCGGCGACGTACTCGGCGACGCCGTCGATCCGGCGGATCTCCGGCTTGTTCAACAGCAGCAGCACCACGGCGAGCGCGACGAACATCAGCGCGCAGATCGGGAAGGCGACCGCCATCCACTCGGCGAACGAGATCCGCTCCCCGGTCGCCTCCGCGATCAGGTCCCGGCCGATCAGGTTCGGTGGCGTGCCGACCGGGGTGAGCAGGCCGCCGACGCTGGCACCGTAGGCGAGCATGAGCATCAGCGCGACGCCGACCCGCAGCCGGGTCGGGTCGAAGTCGGCCTTGGCGATGCCGCGCTCCTGCAACAGCTTCGCGATCACCGCGAGGATGCCCAGCGCGGTCGGCAACAGCATCGCCACGGTGGCCGTGTTCGAGACGAAGGCGGAGAGCAGCGCGGTGATCAGGCCGAAGGTGACGACCACCCGGCCGGTGGTCCGACCGACGCCGGGCAGCGACAGCATCCGGAACGCGAACCGCCGGGCCAGGCCGTGCTTGAGCATCGCCTGGGCGAGGATGAACGCGCCGATGAAGGTGAAGACCGTCGAGGAACCGAACGGTCCGAGCACGTCGTCGGCGGGCGCCACTCCGAGTACGACGACGGCGGCGACGCCGAGCAGCCCGCCGATCGGAATGGGTACCGGCTCGGTGACCCAGAGCACGATGACGCCGAGCAGGATGCCGGCCAGGGTCTGCTGGTTGCCGGGCATGTCGAGCGGCAGGGCCAGGAAGATCACCGAGACGAGCGGGGCGAGCCAGAGGCCGGTGGTCCGGCGGCCGCGCTCGAACCGTTCCTCGGCCGGGGAGAGCCGCTGCTCCCCGAGGCTCCGGTAGGTGCCTCCGCCGAGTAACGCCCTGTCCACATCGGTCCTGGCAGGGGCGGTGTCGGTCTTGGCAGGGGCGGTGTCGGTCTTGGCAGGGGCGGTGTCGCTGCTGTCGCTGGTGGTGGCCACGACAACCTCCATCGGTCTGCTCGGGTGCCGGAAGAGGGGGTACTCCCCCTCATTCCCGCCAGACCGGTGGTCCACAACCGAAGTCGACGAAAAAGGACAGTCGAACCCGGCCGTACGGCGCTCAGCCGCGTTCGATCAGGTGCCCCACCCTGTCCGGGCCGAACATCGCCACCCCGGAGCCGTCCCGGCGCTGGTCCGGCTCGGGCAGCGCCATCGGCTCGCCGCGCTTGCTGATGCCCACCGGTCGCGGCCCGATCCAGGCGACGACCAGTCTGGCCTCGCCCTTGAGGAAGCGCTGTGCGCGTACCCCGCCGGTGGCCCGACCCTTCGCCGGATAGAGCGCGAACGGGGTCACCTTCACGCCGCTGCCGGTCGAGGTGACCACCATCGGCTCGCCGTGCTCCGCCTCGTCGGTGCGGACCGCGCCGAAGAAGACCACCTCGGCACCGGAGCCGAGGTTGATCCCGGCCATCCCGCCGCCCTTGACGCCCTGCGGCCGGACCAGCTTGGCCGGGAAGCGCAGCAGCGAGGCGTCCGAGGCGATGAAGGCGAGCGTCTCGGCACCGTCGGTGAGCCAGGTCGCCCCGACCACCTCGTCGCCGTCGCGCAGCCCGATCACCTCGAACTCGTCGGACCGGACCGGCCAGTCCGGGGCGCAGACCTTGACCACACCCTGCCTGGTCCCGAGGGCCAGACCGGGCGAGCCGGCGCCGCGCTCGCCGAGCGGCGCCAACCCGACGACGCTCTCCCCCGGCTCCAGCGGCACCAGCTCGGCGGTGGACATCCCGCCGGAGAGCGAGACCGTACCGGCCTGCTCCGGCAGCACCGGCAGCGGCAGTACGTCGGTCTTGAACGCCCGCCCCGCACTCGTCACCAGCAGCACCTGACCGCGTGCGGTGGTGTGCACGACGGCGCGTACGGCGTCGTGCTTGGTCCGGCCGTTGCGGCGCCGCCCCTCGGCGGCCTCCTCCGACTCGGCGGCGGTCCGGGCGACCAGCCCGGTGGCGGAGAGGATCACCTGACACGGGTCGTCGGCGACCTCCAGCGGCCCGGCCGGTGCCGACGCCGCCAGCACCTCCTTGAGGTCCCCGTCGATCAGCGTGGTACGCCGCCTCGTGCCGAACTCGTCCACCACCGAGGCCAGCTCGTCGGAGACGACCTTACGCAGCACCCGGTCGTCGTCGAGGATCTCGGTCAGCGCGGCGATCTCCTCGCGCAGCCGCTCCCGCTCCACCTCCAGTTCGATCCGGTCGAACTTGGTCAGCCGGCGCAGCGGGGTGTCGAGGATGTAGGTCGCCTGGATCTCGGAGAGCCCGAACTGGCTCATCAGCCCGTCCTTGGCGGCCTGGGCGTTCTCGCTGGCCCGGATCAGCCGGACCACCTCGTCGATGTCGAGCAGCGCCATCAGCAGGCCGTCGACCAGGTGCAGCCGGTCGGCCCGCTTGCGCCGGCGGAACGTCGTACGTCGTGTCACCACCTCGTAGCGGTGGGCCAGGAAGACCTCCAGCAACCGCTTGAGCCCGAGGGTCTGCGGCTGGCCGTCCACCAGGACGAGGTTGTTGACCCCGAAGGACTGCTCCAGCGGGGTGAGCCGGTAGAGGTCGGCGAGCAGCGCCTGCGGGTTCACCCCCACCTTGCACTCGATCACCAGTCGGGTGCCGTTCTCCCGGTCGGTCAGGTCCTTGACGTCGGCGATGCCCTGGAGCCGGGCGGCCTGCCGCTGGCCCTTGCGCGGGCCGGAGGTGATCAGCTTGCCGCGTACCTCGTCGGTGATCGCCTCGATGATCTTCTCGGCGCCGACCCCGTACGGCAGCTCGACCACGGTGATCGCCTGCCGGCCCCGGCTCCCCTCCAGCGGACCGGTCTCGACCCGGGCGCGCATCCGCACCACGCCCCGCCCCGTCTCGTACGCCTTGCGCACCTCGTCCAGCCCGAGCAGCAGGCCGCCGGTCGGCAGGTCCGGGCCGGGGACGAACTCCATCAGCCTGTCCAGGTCGGCGTCCGGGTGGTCGATCAGCCAGCGCGCCGCCGCGACCACCTCGCCGAGGTTGTGCGGGATCATGTTGGTGGCCATCCCGACCGCGATCCCGGAGGTGCCGTTGACCAGCAGGTTCGGGAAGGCGGCCGGCAGCACCGAGGGCTCGGTCAGCGAACCGTCGTAGTTCGGCTTGAAGTCGACGGTCCCCTCGCCCAGCTCGCCGACCAGCAGCATCGCCTCGCGGGACATCCGGGCCTCGGTGTAACGCGCGGCAGCCGGTCCGTCGTCCTGGGAACCGAAGTTTCCATGACCGTCGATGAGCGGCACGTTCAGCGAGAAGTCCTGGGCCAGCCGGACCATCGCGTCGTAGATCGCGGTGTCGCCGTGCGGATGGTACTTACCCATCACGTCACCGATGACCCGGGCCGACTTCACGTGTGCCCGGTCGGGCCGGTGCCCCTGCTCGTTCATCGAGTAGAGGATGCGCCGGTGCACCGGCTTGAGGCCGTCCCGCGCGTCCGGCAGCGCACGGGAGTGGATCACCGAGAAGGCGTACTCCAGGTAGGAGTCCTCGACCTCGGTGGCCAGTGGGTTGTCCAGGACCCTTGCCCCCGCCTGGTCGAAGGCGGAGAGGTCGACCTTGGGTCCCTTGCCCGTACGGCGTGCCATGGTGTGCAGCGCTGCCTTTCCTCGCCGGCCGGGGATGCCCGGCCGCTGTCGGTTCCGCGTGCCCGTCCGTGC
Organism: Plantactinospora sp. BC1; assembly: GCF_003030345.1. NCBI lineage: Bacteria > Bacillati > Actinomycetota > Actinomycetes > Micromonosporales > Micromonosporaceae > Plantactinospora > Plantactinospora sp. BC1. Next base: position 6,586,119 of record NZ_CP028158.1, on the reverse strand, counting down.
GGACGGATCAGGCGTCGATCGCCTCCTGGTCGACCCGGTTCGCCGAGTCGATCAGCCAGTTCTTCCGGGGCTCGACCTTCTCGCCCATCAGCAGTTCGAGGACCTGCTCGGCCGCCTCGGCGTCGTCCATGGTGATCCGTCGGACCATCCGGCTGGCCGGGTTCATCGTGGTGTCCCACAGCTCGTCGGCGTCCATCTCACCGAGACCCTTGAACCGGGGAATCGGGGTCACCACCTGCTTCTTCGCCTTTTCCAGCCGGCCGACCGTGGCCTCCATCTCGGCCTGGGTGTAGGTGTAGAAGGTCTCCGGGTTCTTCCCCTTGGTGCTGATCTTGTGCAGCGGCGGCACGGCGGCGTAGAGCCGACCCGCCTCGATCACCGGCCGCATGTACTTCGCGAAGAGCGTGATCAGCAGGGTACGGATGTGCGAGCCGTCGACGTCCGCGTCCGCCATGATCAGGATGCGGCCGTAGCGCAGCGAGCCGAGATCGAAGGTGCGCCCGGAACCCGCCCCGAGCACCTGGATGATCGCCGAGCACTCGGCGTTGTCCAGCACCTGCTGGAGGCTGGCCTTCTGCACGTTGAGGATCTTGCCCCGGATCGGCAGCAGCGCCTGGTATTCGCTGGAGCGGGCCAGCCGGGCGGTGCCGAGCGCACTGTCTCCCTCGACGATGAACAGCTCGCTCCGCTCGACCCCGGTGGAGCGGCAGTCGACCAGCTTCGGCGGCATCGCCGCGCCCTCCAGCGCGGTCTTGCGCCGGGCGGCGTCCTTCTGCTGCTTCTGGGTCAGCCGGACCCGGGCCGCGTCGACGATCTTCTGCAGCACCGTACGCGCCTCGGCCCGGGTCCTGCGGTCCTCCAGCCAGGCCTTGATGTGCTGCTCGACGACGGCCTGCACCACCTTGGTCACCGGGGCGGTGGAGAGCTCGTCCTTGGTCTGCGAGGTGAACTGCGGCTCCGGGATCCGGACGTGCACGACGGCGGTGAGGCCCTCGAGGATGTCGTCCAGGACCGGGGCGTCCTCCTTCGGCTTGAGCAGGCCGCGAGCGTTGCGGATCGCGTCGACCAGGGCCCGGGTGGCGCCCCGCTCGAAGCCCCGGCGGTGGGTGCCGCCGTGCACGTTGCGGATGGTGTTGGTGAAGCACTCGACGGTCCGCTCGTAGCCGGTGCCCCAGCGGAACGCCACCTCGACCTCGGCGCGGCGCTCGACGTTGCTGCGCATCACGCCGTTGGCGTCGGCGGCGTTCTCCCGGTAGGTGCCCTCGCCGGTGACCAGCAGCGTGCCGGAGACCGGCTTCTCGGCGGCCGGCGCCAGGTAGTCGACCATGTCGGCCAGGCCGTTCGGGAAGTGGAACGTCTCGGCGCTGATCGCCCCGCCGGTGGCGTCCCGCAGCACGTAGGTCACGCCCGGCACCAGGAACGCGGTGTGCCGCAGCTTGGTCCGGACCGCCTCGACGTCGAGGGTCGCGCCGCTCTCGAAGTAACGCGCGTCGTGCCAGTAGCGGATCGAGGTGCCGGTCCGCTCGCCCCGCTTCATCTTGCCGAGCAGGCGCAGCCCGGGGTGCGCGGCGAAGGTCGCCCCGGCGCCGGCGCCGTCGAATATTCCCGGTACGCCGTGCTGGAACGACATCTGGTGGATCTTGCCGTCCCGGCGCACCGTCACGTCGAACCGCCGGGAGAGGGCGTTGACCGCCGAGGCGCCCACCCCGTGCAGGCCGCCGGAGGTCTTGTAGCCGGAGTTGCCGAACTTGCCACCCGCGTGCAGCCGGGTCAGCACCAGCTCGACGCCGGAGAGCCCGGACTTGGCGTGCACGTCCGTCGGGATCCCCCGGCCGTCGTCGTCGACCTGCACCGAGCCGTCGGCGTGCAGGGTGACCTCGACCCGGGTCGCGTGGCCGGCGACCCCCTCGTCGGTGGAGTTGTCCACGATCTCGTTGAACAGGTGACCCACGCCACGGCTGTCGGTCGACCCGATGTACATGCCGGGGCGCTTCCGGACCGCGTCCAGACCCTCCAGGTGGGTGAGGTCGTCGGCCCCGTACAGGATTTCAGGCTGTGCAGTCAACGAGGTGAACTCCCAGGGTTGCCGGTCGTGCGCCGCTGGTCGGCGGGCTGGGCGCCGGGGCGGACCCCACGCCGGTAGCGAGCGTACCCACTGGGCCGGCCGGGGGGCGGCACCGTCCGGCCGGGCCGGGCCGCGTGGCGAGGAACATCACCCGATTGTCGCCGCAGGGTGTGACAGGAGTCGACCGAGGGCCCGCCGCGCCGCGCCGGGCACGCCTGGTGCCAGCGGTGCCGGCGTGATCTCCGGTGCCGGCGGGACCTCCGGTACGGCAGGATGTCCGTCGTGTCCAGGCGATCGACGTCTCCCCGGTTACCCGACGGAACCCAGGTGGTGCTGCGGGAGACCGGCGTCGACCTGGCCGGCACCCGGGTGCAGCGCGGCGCCACCGGCCGGGTGCTCGACCACGACCCGACCGGCGACGACTACCTGGTCCAGCTCACCGACGGGCGGCGGCTGCGCAGCCCGCGCGGGCAGCTCGCGCTCCGCAAGGCGTACCAGCAGAACCTGGCGGTCGAGGCGGGCACGGCGGCGGTCGACGGCCCCGACCTGGTCGTCCGGCACACCATCTACGCCGCGGTGGTCGGCTCCCGCGCGTTCGGGCTGGCCACCGAGGAGTCCGACACCGACGTCCGGGGCGTCTACGCCGCGCCCGCCGCCGCCTTCTGGTCGCTGGCCAAGCCGCCGAGCCATCTCGACGGCCCGGAGCCGGAACGGTTCTCCTGGGAGGTGGAGCGCTTCTGCGAGCTGGCCCTGAAGGCCAACCCGAACCTGCTGGAGGTGCTGCACTCCCGCACCGTGCTCACCGTCACCCCGGTCGGCGAGGAACTCCTCGACCTGCGGCCGGCGTTCCTCTCCCAGCTCGCCTACCAGACCTACTCCGGCTACGTGCTGAGTCAGTTCAAGAAGCTGGAGGCGGATCTGCGGCAGCACGGCGAACCCCGGTGGAAGCACGTCATGCACCTGCTCCGGCTGCTGATCGCCGCCGGTGACCTGCTCCGGCACGGCCGGCTGGAGCTGGACGTGGGACAGCACCGCGAACGGCTGCTCGCCGTACGCCGGGGCGAGGTCGGCTGGACCGAGGTAGAACGCTGGCGGCTGGCCCTGCACGCCGACCTCGACGACGCCGTCACGCACACCCCGCTGCCGGCGGCGCCGGACGCGGCCCGGGTCGACGCCTGGCTCTATTCGGTACGCGCCCGCAGCGCCCGGGAGGCACTCGGATGAGCCACCCGGAACCCACCCCGACGACCGGCGACACCGGCCGCACTCCCCCGGCACCCGACCTGACCCGGCTGGACCCGGCCGCGCTGCGCGACGTCGTGGCCGACCAGCCCTATCCGCTGCTCTTCGCCACCGTCTCCGGGGCGCACCTCTACGGCTTCCCGTCCCGGGACTCCGACGTCGACCTGCGCGGCGTGCACCTGCTGCCGGCCGCCGAGGTGGTCGGGCTGCGGCACGGGCCGGCCACGGTGGACCGGAGCTGGACCAGGGACGGCGTCGAGATCGACCTGGTCACTCACGACGCGGTGAAGTTCGGCCACCTGCTGCTCCGGCGCAACGGCTACGTACTGGAACAGCTCCTCTCCCCGCTGGTCGTGCTGACCGGGGAGGCGCACGCCGAACTGGTCGCGCTGGCCCCGGCCTGCCTGACCCGGCACCACGCGCACCACTACCGGGGTTTCGCGCAGACCCAGCGCCGGCTCTTCGACCGCACCGGAGAGTTGAAGCCGCTGCTCTACACGTTCCGGACCCTGCTCACCGGCATCCATCTGATGCGGACCGGCCGGTTGGAGGCCCACCTGCCGACCCTGCGGGCGGAGCTGCCCGAGGCGCCGGGCTACCTCGGCACGCTGGTCGCGGCCAAGGCGGCCGGCGAGCACGACCTGCTCGCCGGAGTCCCCGAGGCGCCCGGAGCCGACCGGCTGGACGCCGACCTGACCGCCCTGCACGCGGCGCTGGACGAGGCGCAGTTGGCGTCCCGGCTCCCGGAGCGGCCGGCAGCGGAGCCCGCCCTGCACGACCTGCTGGTCCGGATCCGGTTGGCCACCGTGCCCGGCCGTTAGTCCTCCGAGCCGGCCCCGACCAGGTCGCGGATCCGGTACGTCTCGACCAGGCGGTCGTGCAGCGCGTCGAGCCGGGCGTCGATCCGCTGCCGGGTCGGGTCGGCGTCGTACCAATCGACGATCTCCCGGGCGCCCTGTGCGAACGGGACGGTGGCGACGAAGTCCGGCACCAGCCGGCGCAGCTTGCTGTTGTCGAAGACCATCGAGTGTGTCTTGTCGCCGAGCAGCGCGGCACCCCACTCCGGATCCGCCGCGGCTATCGCGTCCGAGGGCACGTGCACGATCCGGGCCGGTACGCCGGCCGCCGACGCCAGCGTCTCGGCGATCTGGTTCCAGGTGAGCGCCTCGTCGGAGGTGATGTGGAAGGTGTCCCCGATCGCGGCCGGATGCCCGAGCAGCGGCACGAAGCCCCGGGCGAAGTCCGAGTGGTGGGTCAGTGTCCACAGTGAGGTACCGTCGCCGTGTACGACGATCTCCCGGCCCCGGCGCATCCGGTCGACCACCGTCCAGCCGCCGTCGAACGGCACCAGGGTCCGGTCGTAGGTGTGCGACGGGCGCACGATGGTGGCCGGGAACGCGTCCTCGCGGTACGCCCGGACGAGCAGGTCCTCACAAGCAATCTTGTCCCGCGAGTACCGCCAGTACGGGTTGCGCAGCGGCGTCGACTCCACGATCGGCAGCCGGGCCGGCGGAGTCTGGTAGGCCGACGCCGAGCTGATGAAGACGTACTGGCCGGTCCGGTCCCGGAACAACTCCATGCTGGTCCGCAGGTGTGCCGGGGTGAAGGCGATCCAGTCGACGACCGCGTCGAACTCCCGGCCGCCCAGTGCCGCCCGGACCGAGTCCGGGTCGCGGATGTCGGCCCGGAGCGCCGTGACCCCGGCCGGCAGCGGTCGCCGGGTGGTGGTGCCCCGGTTGAGCACCGTCAACTCGATGCCGTGCTCGACCGCGAGCCGGGAACAGGCGGAGCTGATGATCCCGCTGCCGCCGACGAAGAGAACCCTGCGGGCGCTGATGCCGCCACCTCCTGTGCTCGCCGCCGACCCCCGGAACGCGGCCGCGCCGGCCGATCCGGAAAGCGTGTCGGTCTCGCGACCGGCGGAAGGCTGTCAGTATGGCCGCTGACGGGTCTGGGCCACAACGCGCAGGGTCGGGCCTTGACGGGGTCCGGTCAGGCGCAGTCGAACCGGCAGTCGAACCGGCAGTCGAACGGGCGATCCGGGCGATCCGGGCAGGCGAGGAGATAGATGCCGCCGACGTCGCCTCTCGAAATCCGGCGACGGGGCGCTGCTGGCGCCCTGTCTTTGCAGGTTGATCGTGCAACCCGGTGCTTCCAGGTGTCTCCGAGCCGGCGATCTCCTGACGTCGGGTGGGGAGCGGGGTGGGGACACTCGCCGAGGAGACTGTCGAGCTGCCCCGCTTGTGCGCCCACCCTCCCGGGCTGCCCGGACCCCGCCCTGCCCGAACCGGCCCCGCCCTGCCCGAACCGGCCCCGCCCTGCCCGAACCGGCCCCGCCCTGCCCGAACCGACCCCGCCCTGCCCGAACCGACCCTGCCCTGCCCGAACCCCGGTCTCGCCCGGCCGGTCGACGGCGAACCGCAGCACGCCCTCGACAACCCCGGTTTCCGTGCCCCGCCTGTGCACCCAGCTCGACAGTCTCCGCGCCAACTACCCCCGGCTCCGCCGCCGGGTCGCTCCGCACCGACGATGACCAGCTCGCCTCATCACCCAACACCCACCCCGGGCCGCCAGTCCGCCGGGCCGGTCGATTCCACCCCTCACCGACTGAAGTCCACTGTGATCAGTTCGACCGCACCTGACTACAGGGTCAGATCAGCCGCCCCAAAGAGTGGCAGCGGCTCTCGCCCACCGGACGGTCCGGGCCCGGATGGCGGTGCCACCCGGGCGCGAACCGTCCGTCGTCCCTGTCAGCAGGTGGCGGTCAGGCCCGCCCAGTCGGCCCGGTCGTTGTAGCCGCCGTCGCCCGCGTCGCCGACCACCAGGTCGAGGACCCGTACCCCGGTCAGGTCCACGTCGACCTGGCGCGGGTCGTCCCGGGTCAGCACGCCGCTGTCGTACCGGATCCGGCCGTCGCCGACCACCTGGAAGGTCACCGTCGCGCCCTCGGGTCCGACGTTGCGGACCGCGTCGTCCAGCCCGACCAGGGCGGAGAGCCGGGTGCACCGGCCGCCGAGGTAGTAGCGGACCGTGGAGGGCGAGGCGACCCCGATCCCGGTCGGGTGGACTTGGCCGACGACGCTGATCGGGGAGCCGCCGCCGACGCTGGCGTCGACCGTCGGGCTCATCCAACCGCTGGTGGCGCTGATCCAGTCGTGGTGCGAGAGCACCACCGCGCCGTCCGGCGGCGCCGGGGCGACCGTCAGGGTGCCGACCGTCGACTGTCGCAGCCGGCCGTGCCCGGGTACCTGGTAGGAGGTGGTGGCGGTCAGCTTCGCGGCACCGGGTGCGGCACCGGCCGGCAGCGTCACCGTGAAGCCGAAGCTTCTGCGCTGCCCGCCGGCCAGTACCGGCACCGCCGCCCGGCCCACCGGCCGTACCGTCCAGCCGGCGGGTGCCGTCAGGGTCACCTGCGGTGCGAGTACCGGCAGCAGGCCGTCGTTGCGGACGGTGACCTCGACCCGCGCCTGGTCCCCGCCGGCCGCGACCGGCGCCGAACCGTCCGGCGTGCTGAGGCCGCCGACCTGGGTCACCTGCGGAAGTCCGGCGGTGACGTGCGGTACCCCGGGCAGCCCCCGGTGCGTGCCGACCCGGAACAGCGCCGCGCCGTGCGCCGGTACGGCTGCGCTGATGGTGCCGGCGCTCTCGGTGACCTGGTTGGTCCAGGCGTTCTCGACGGTGAACCGGTGGCCGGTCAGGCCGACCGCCTTCGCCGTGGTGGTCAGGGTCTCCGGGCTGTCACCCCGGTTGAGCAGCACCACCGCCCGGTCGCCGTCGGCGAGCCGCTTCACCCAGGTCTCGGTGCTGCCGGCCGGGCCGACCCGGACCGCCTGCACCCCGGCCGGGTCCTGGTTGATCGCCAGCACCTCGGGGTCGGTGAGGATGTCGACCGAGGTCTGGCTGATCTTGCGTACGTCGCTGGCGATCACCAGTGGCGCGGCGGCGACCGTCCAGAGCGTCATCTGGGTCCGGAACTCCTCGTCGGTCATCCCGAGTTCCGGCCCGAGGTAGTCCGGGTCGTTGAAGTGCCCCGGCCCGGCGACCTCCGGGTGCCGCGCGTTCGCGTCGAAGTTACGCAGTACGTCCTTGTACTTCACCTCGCCGACGAACCCGACGTCGGTGTACGTACGCCAGGACTGCGCGATCGCCGGGGCGTAGCTCCAGGAGTACGTGGACTGCTGCTCCTCCGGGTAGTCGCCCCAGTCGGGCGAGGTCACCGGGTTGCAGAGGTTGAAGATGATCGGCCGCTTGCTGGCGTTGTTGCGCAGCGCGGCGGCGAACTCGGTGTAGACGGTCTTCGGGTCGAGGCCGGCGGCGATTCCGCAGAGATAGTCCACCTTGACCGCGTCGAACTCCCAGGCGGCGAACTGGTCGGCGTCCCGCTGGTAGTAGCCGTGGCTGCCGAGCCCGCACTTCCCCGGGATGTACGGTCCGGCGTCGGTGTAGATGCCGGCCCGCAGGCCCTTGCCGTGGATGTAGTCGACCAGCGGCTTCAGCCCGTTCGGGAACCGGGTCCGGTCGGCCTGGAGGTCACCGGCGGCGGTACGCGGCTCCGGGTCCTGCCAGCCGCCGTCGAGCCAGACGATGTCGTAGCCGGCCTTGACGAAGCCGCGCTCGACCAGGGCGTCGGCGACCTGCTTCACCGACTCCTCGGAGAACTCCCCACCGAGCCCGTAGTAGGTGTTCCAGCCCTGGTAGGGGGTGGGGCTGAGCACCTGCCGGGTCACCGGCGGCGCGGCGGCGAAAGGCTGTGCCTGGGCCGGGACGGGTGCGACCAGCAGGCCGGCGGCGAGGGCGAGCACGCCGACGTACGCATGTCGTCTCACATCGTTTCCTTCGCTGTTGGGGGACGGGGGTGCTGGGTCAGGCGCGCCGGAGGACGACGAGTTCCGCGTCGTGCTCGGGTGTCCACCGGACCGGCAGACCGACGGTGCTCAGGTGGCTGCCGGAGTAGCGCCGTTCGTGGTGTCGGTAGGCGGCGGCCGGGTCGAGACCGGCCAGCGGGAGCCGGACCGGGCGGGACGGCAGCAGGCCGGCGCCGTCGAGCCGGCCGGTGTGCCAGGCGAGGACCACCACCGTCTCCTCGTCGGGCGCGGTGTACTGCACGGCGCAGCGGGGCTGGTCCGGGCCGCCGATCAGGTGCACGGTGCCGTGCGTGACGACGTCCCGGATCTCCTTGTACCGGGTGATCCAGCCGGCCGCCTCGCGGCGCTGCTCCGGCGTCCAGTGCCGGATGTCGGCGCCGATGCCGAGCACGCCGGCCATCGCCAGCACGAACCGGAAGGCCAGCGACCGGGGGCGCGGGTCGAAGAGGCCGGGCGAGTCGGTCACCCAGGAGCTGAGCAGGTGCGGGGCGTTGGCGTGCAGGAAGCCGTGCTGGATGGCGAGCCGGTCCAGCGGGCCGGTGTTGTCGCTCGGCCAGAAGACGTCGGCCCGGGCCGCCATGCCGAGGTCGGTCCGGGCTCCGCCGCCGGCGCAGGCTTCGAGCAGCACGTGCGGGTGGTCGCGGCGCAGCCGCTCGTAGATCCGGTGCAGGTTCGCCACGTGCGCGCCGTCGAGGTCGATCCGCCCGGCCGCAACCGCCGCCGTGGGAAAGCTCCGGCCCGCTTCGGTACGCGGCCGGTTGAAGTCCCACTTCAGATAGCCGATGTCGTACCGGCGGAGCAGTCCGTCCACCGTGGAGTGCACGAACTCGGCCACCTCGGGGCGGCCCAGGTCCAGCAGGTACTGGTTGCGGATCGGGGTCAGCGGACGGCCCCGCACCTGGTAGACCCAGTCCGGGTGTTCGGCGTAGAGCTTGGAGCGCGGGTTGACGCACTCCGGTTCGACCCAGAGCCCGAAGTTCATCCCGAGGCCACGGATCTCGTCGACGAAGGTGTCGAAGCCGTCCGGGAACTTCGCCGGGTCCGGGGTCCAGTCCCCCAGTCCGGCGGTGTCGTCGTCGCGGCCGACGAACCAGCCGTCGTCGACCACGAAGGTCTCGACGCCGAGGTCGGCGGCGATCCGGGCCAGCGCGAGCTGGTTCTCCGCGTCGACCGCGAAGTAGGTCGCCTCCCACGAGTTGTAGAGGACCGGACGGGGCCGCAGCCGCTCCCCGGCGAGCCGGCGCTGGTAGTCGTGCCAGACCCGGGCCAGCCCGTCGAGCCCGTCCGGGCTGTAGGCGCCGGTGACCGCCGGCAGCGTCAGCCGCGCCCCGGCGGGCAGGTCGAGCGGGCCGTCGACGAGGCGCCGGCCGGCGCGTACCCGGGTCAGCCCGCCGGTGTCCCGGGTCGCGCTGATCTCCCACGAGCCGGTCCAGTCCACCGCCACCGCCCAGGCGGAGCCGTCCGGTTCGGCCCGGTCCCGCACGACGAGCCACGGCACGTACGCGTGCCCCGGTACGCCCTGCGCGCTGCCGACGGTGAACTCACCGTGCCCGAGGTCGACGTGGTCGAGTTGGAACTCCTGCGCCCACTGCCCCCACTGGTAACTCAGCCGGGCACCGTGCGGGGTGGGTACGCAGAATCCGGCGGAGTCGGCCCGGTGCAGCCGCAGCGGCTCCGGGCCGGTGTTGGTCAGCTCGACCCACCGGCGCAGCACGTCGGTGTCGTCCGGGATCTCGTAGTGCAGCCCGACCCGCAGCCCGGTCACCGGGTCGGCGAAGGTCACCACCAGCCCGCCCGGGACACCCTCGGCGTCGACGTAGTCGAGGCCGACCCGACGGTCTCCCCCGGCGGTCTCCACCACCAGGTCGGCCCCGGTGAACGGCCGGGCGGCGTCGGTGGCGTACTCGACCGGGGCGGCGTCACCGGCGGTGAGGAACGGCACCGGTCCGGTGTACTCCACCGGCGAGGGACCCTCGGTCACCCCGTGCGGCCCCCAGGCCACCAGTTCGAGCCAACGCCCGTGCTCGGGTACCGCCACCGTGTATTCGGTGCGCGCCCCGCGCAGCGTCCACCGGCGCGCCCGCGGGGCGGTCACTTGACGGCTCCGATCGCGAGGCCGGAGACGAAGTGCCGCTGGAAGCGGAGGAAGACCAGTACGGTCGGCACCGCCGCGATCACGGTACCGGCGGCGATGACGTTCCAGGACGAGACGAACTGCCCCTGGAGGCCCAGCAGGGCCGGGGTGACCGGCATCCGGTCGTCGGTACGCAGCACCGTGATGGCCCAGAGCAGGTCGTTGAAGATCCAGGTGAAGGAGAGCGCGCCGAGGGCGGCCAGCGCCGGCCGGGTCAGCGGCAGGATCACCCGACCGAAGATCTGCCCCGGCCCGGCACCGTCGATCATGGCCGCCTCCTGGATCTCGCCCGGCAGGTCGCGCATGAAGCCGTGCAGCACGAACGTGTAGAAGCCGAGTCCGAAGCCGACCTGGACCGCGATCAGCGCCCAGAGGGTGTCGTAGAGGCCGATCAGCTCGCTGAACTTGTTCACCGGGATGAGCAGGATCTGCGGCGGCAGCAGGTTGCCGGCGAGCATCAGCAGCAGGATCGTGCGCCGGCCCGGGATCCGGAACCGGGCCAGCGCGAAGGCCGCCACCGCGGCCAGCGCCAGGCTGAGCAGCACCGACGGTACGGTCACCAGCATGCTGTTGACCAGCGCCCGCATCTGACCGCCGTCGGTCCACGCCTGGCGGTAGGTGTCCAGGGTGAACGAGTGCGGCAGGCTGCCCACCCCGTTCGCGGCGATGTCGTCGAAGGAGCGGAGCGACATGCTGACGACCCAGAGGATCGGGCCGAGCCAGAGCAGCGCCACCAGGCTCATCCCGAGGTGGAAGCCGCCGGTCCGGAGCTTGCGGATCATCAGTCCTCCCGGAACGCGCGGACGAGATAGCCGAGGATGACCGCCAGCGCCAACCCGAAGATGACGACGGCGATCGCCGAGCCGTAGCCGAGCCGCAGGCTCTGGAACGCGGTCGAGTACATGTAGGTGCTGAGCAGCTCGGAGGAGTGGTACGGCCCGCCCCGGGTCAGCGCCCAGACGATGTCGAAGGAGCGGAGCGAGTCGATCACGATGACCGAGAGCACCACCGCGTTGACCCCGCGCAACTGCGGGACGGTGACGTTCCAGAGCCGCTGCCAGCCGTTGGCGCCGTCCACCCGGGCCGCCTCGTGCAGCGCCGGGTCGATGGCCTTCAGGCCGGCGAGGTAGAGCACCATGACGTACCCGATCTGCCGCCACAGGGCGGGCAGGATGACCGCGTAGAGGGCGGTCTGCGGGTCGGCCAGCCAGGGCCGGATCAGGTGCTCCAGGCCGATCGTCCGGAGCACCTGGTCGGCGAGCCCGTCGGGCTGGTAGAAGACCCGCCAGACCAGCCCGGTCACCACCAGCGAGAAGACCACCGGAGTGAAGAGCGCGGCCCGGTAGAAGCCGATGCCGCGCCGCTCCTTCTGCAACAGCAGCGCCATGCCGAACCCGCCGACCACCGAGAGCCCGCCGAAGAGCAGCAGCCAGATCACGGTGTTGAGCAGGGCGCCCCGGAAGACCGAGTCGCCGGCCATCTCGGCGTAGTTGTCGAGACCGATGAACTGCGGCGGTTCGAGCCCGTCCCAGCGGGTGAGCGAGAAGTAGAAGCCCTGTAGGGCCGGCCAGAAGACCCAGATGCTCTCCACCGCGAAGGGTACGAGCACGAAGGCCACCAGCAGCGGCGACATCCGCCGGGCAGGTCGCCGCCGGGACGGCTTCCGGTCCGGCGCCGGCCGCTGCCGGGGGCTCTCGGTCGGGGCGAGTACGGTCATCAGCCCTTGAAGACCTTTTCCGCTCCCGCCTGCCACTCGCGCAGGATCGCGTCGATCTGGTCGGGCTTGTCCATGAACTTGGTCAGCGCGGTGTCGGCGGTCGGCTGGAGCGCGTCGCTGGAGTCCCGGTTGAAGAACTGGGTCAGCTCCTGCGCGCTCTCCAGCATCGCCTTGCCCTTGGCGACCAGCGGGGAGTCGGCGGCCTTCGCCTTCGGGTTGGCCGGCAGCACGATGCCGGAGCTGTGCCTGATGTACTCCTCTTGCGCCTCGACCGAGGCCAGGTGGCTCAGCAGCGCCTTGGTGCCGGTCGGGTTGCCGGTCTTGGCGCTGGCGAAGAAGCCGTCGGTCGGGCCCTCCTCGGCGACCGGCACCGCCGGGTCGATGATCGGGAACCGGAAGAAGTCGAGGTCGCCGAGGGCGTCCTTCGGGGCGGCGTCGGCGAAGAAGGTGCCGATCAGGAACATCCCGGTCTTGCCCGCCAGCAGCGCGGCGGTGGCCTCCTGGAACGGGTACGCCTTGCCCTTCGGGTCGAAGTACGGCAGCACCTCGCGCCAGCGGGTGAAGACCGCCTTCACCTTCGGGTCGTCGAAGCGCTGCTTGCCGGCGAGCAGCTCACGGTGGAACGGCGCGCCGTTGATCCGGATGTTCAGGTAGTCGAACCAGGCCGACGCCACCCACGGGGTGTCGCCGAGTCCGATGCCGATCGGCGGAATCCCCTTGCCCTTGAGCGTCTGGCAGAGCGCGACGAAGTCGGTCCAGTTCTTCGGCTCCTGCACGTTCCACCTGGCGAAGTTCGACTTGCGGTAGAAGAAGCCCCACCAGTAGTTGGTCATCGGCACGAAGACCTGCTTGCCGGAGGCGTCGGTGGAGATGGTGCGCAGCGCCTCGGGGTAGTCGGCCAGTCCCTGCCAGACGTCGGAGACGTCCAGCAGCAGGCCCTTGCTGGCGTAGTCGTCGGCGACCGAGCCGGCGTACCAGGTGTAGAGGTCCGGCGGGTTCGCCGAGGTCAGGTACGTCGGAAGCTGGGTACGGTAGGTCTCGGCGGCGATCGTGTTCAGCGTCGCGCTGCCCTTGCCCTGCTTGTTGAAGGTCTCGATGATCTTCTCCATCGCGGCCTTCGCCTGCGGGGAGGAGAGATTGGACTGCACGGCGACCGGGCCGTCGCTCCCGCCCCCGCCGGAGGAGGTGCTGGCGGAACTGGCGCAACCGACCAGGCCGCCCATGCCGAGCGCGCCGAGGCCGGCGAGTCCGAGGTGGCCGAGGAACCGGCGACGACCGGGGTCGAAGTCGCTCACGGGGAGTATCCCTTCCTCATCGACCCGTGCTCGGGTCGCGGGTGTGTCACTCAGGTAAACGGTGTGATCCAGAAGGTTGCATCCACGGGTCGCGGCTGTCAAGATTTCTTCCTAATTAATGTTTTGATCTGCGGGACGGTGACGGGTGGAGAGCCAGCGGACGCGACGACTGGACGGTAAGGTCGCCCTGGTCACAGGGGCTTACGGCGGCATCGGCGCGGCCACCGCCCGACGGCTCGCCGCCGAGGGCGCGGCCGTCGGCCTGCTCGACCTCCGGCCGGCCGAGCAGGTCGCCGAGGAGATCACCGCAGCCGGCGGCCGGGCCCGCCCGATCGTCGCCGACGTCTCCGACGAGACCGCCTGGGCCGGTGCGGTAACCACGCTCCGTGATCTGTTCGGCCCGGTCGACATCCTGGTCAGCAACGCCTACCTCAGCGAGGTCGCCCCGGCGCACGAGACCAGCCGGCAGTCCTGGGACCGGCAGCTCGCGGTGAGCCTCACCGGCAGCTTCCTCGGCCTGCGGGCGTGCCTGGCCGACCTGCGCGCCGGCCGGGGCGCGGCGGTGCTCGTCTCCTCCGTGCACGCGCTGGTCGGGCTCCCCGGTCACCCCGCCTACGCGGCCGCCAAGGGCGGGCTGGTCGCGCTCGGCCGCCAGCTCGCCGTCGAGTACGGCCCCGAGGTGCGGGTCAACACCGTGCTGCCCGGCCCGATCCTCACCGCCGCCTGGGACAGAGTGTCCGAAGTCGACCGGCAGCGCAGCGTCGCGGAGACTGTGGCCGGCCGGTTCGGCACCCCGGACGAGGTGGCGGCGGCGATCGCCTTCCTCGCCTCACCGGACGCCGGCTACGTCACCGGCACCACGCTGGTGGTGGACGGCGGTTGGACCGCGGTGAAAGCCTCGGCCTGACCCGGACCACCCCCGTCGGACCAACGAGAAGGCACGGAGAGCATTGGCACAGTACGCACGCCGCGGCGTCCACGGGCAGACCGTCGAGGTCATCGCCCGGCGCATCCTCGCCGGTGAGATCGCCGAGGGCGCCACCCTGAACCTGGCCGCACTCCAACAGGAGCTCGACGTCAGCCTCACCGCGCTGCGCGAGGCACTCAAGGTCCTCACCGCCAAGGGCATCGTCGACGCCCGGCAGAAGCGGGGCACCTTCGTACGCCCCCGGGCCGACTGGCACCTGCTCGACGGCGACGTGATCCGCTGGCAGTTCGCCGAGGGCGCCGGACAGCACCTCCTCGACCAGCTGCACGAGGTGCGTACCATCGTCGAGCCGGCCGCCGCCCGACTCGCCGCCACCCGCGCGACCGGGGCCGACCTGGCCGCCCTCGACGAGGCGCTGGCCGAGATGTCCGCCGCCACCGACCCGGTCACCGCCGTCCGGGCCGACCTCGCCTTCCACCGCGCGCTGCTCGCCGCCACCCACAACGAGCTGGTGCAGCGCATGGAGGTGGTGATGGAGACCGGACTGGCCGAACGGGACCGCCTGGTGCACGGCGGGGCACCCGACGACGACCCGGTACCCAGCCACCGCGCGGTGGTCGAGGCAATCCGGCGCACCGACGCGACCGGCGCCGAGCAGGCCATGCGCGACCTGCTGGACAAGGCCATCCGGGACGTCCAGAAGCTACGCCGGCGCCCGGGCGACAGGCGGTGAGCGTCGCTGTCCTCGTCGGGTGGGCACGGGCTGAGCCATTACAGAGAGGCGTCCAGTGAAGATCGTCCGAATCGAGACCTTCCTCGTCCCACCCCGGTGGCTCTTCTGCCGGGTGGAGACCGACGAAGGGCTGGTCGGCTGGGGTGAACCGGTGGTGGAGGGCCGGGCCGAGGTGGTCCGGGCCGCCGTCGAGGTGCTCGCCGAGTATCTGCTCGGCGAGGACCCGCTGCGGATCGAACAGCACTGGCAGATCCTCACCAAGGGCGGCTTCTACCGAGGCGGCCCGGTACTCTCCAGCGCCGTCGCCGGGATCGACCAGGCACTCTGGGACATCGCCGGCCAGGCGTACGGCGCCCCGGTGCACGCGCTGCTCGGCGGCCCCGTCCGGGAGCGGGTCCGGGTCTACTCCTGGATCGGCGGCGACGAACCGGCCGAGCTGGCCGCCGCCGCCGCCGCACAGGTCGAGGCCGGGATGACGGCGATCAAGATGAACGCCTCCGGCCTGCTCGCCGCCATCCCCAGCGCCCGCGAGGTGGCGGCCGTGGTGCGCCGGGTCGCCGCCGCCCGGGAGGTGCTCGGCGACGACCGGGACATCGCGCTGGACTTCCACGGTCGGGCCACCCCGGCGGCGGCCCGCCGCATCCTGCCGGAACTCGCCCCGCTGCGTCCGCTCTTCGTCGAGGAACCGGTACTCCCCGAGCACAACCACCAGCTCGGTGACCTCGTCGGCGCCTCACCGGTGCCGATCGCCACCGGTGAGCGGCTCTTCGCCCGGCACGAGTTCCTCGGGCCGCTGCGCGCGGGCGTGGCGGTGGTGCAGCCCGACCTCTCGCACGCCGGTGGCATCTCCGAGGTACGCCGGATCGCCGCGCTGGCCGAGACGTACGGCGCGGTGCTGGCCCCGCACTGCCCACTCGGGCCGATCTCGCTCGCCGCCAGCCTCCAGGTCGCCTTCGCCACGCCGAACTTCCTGATCCAGGAGCAGAGCATCGGCATCCACTACCACGCCGGCTCGGAACTGCTCGACTACGTGGTCGACCGGGAGCCGTTCCGGTTCGTCGACGGGCACCTGCGCCGGCCGGAGGCGCCCGGGCTCGGCATCACCGTCGACGAGCGGGCCGTACGCGCCGCCGCCCGGCACGGGCACGCCTGGCGCAACCCGGTCTGGCGGCACGACGACGGCTCCTTCGCGGAATGGTGAGCCGACCCGACCTCCCCGCACCGGTCGCCGTGCCGCTGCGGGTCGCCGTCGACCACCGACACGGTGGACGGTGGACCAGCCTGGCCGGTGGCGGGCGCGAGTGGCTCTGGCGGGGCGGCGCGACCGGCCGGGAGCGGGTCGCCCCCGGCGACGCCTTCGTCGACGCGGGCGGCCTGGAGGAGTGCGTGCCGACGGTACGCGGCAGGCCGGACCACGGCGCCGCCTGGTCCCGTCCCTGGCGGACGACCGGTCCGCGGAGCGCGGTCGTCGACTGTGCCGACTTCACCCTCGCCCGCCGGATCACCGAGGAGACGGGCGCGGTGGTGGCCCGTTACCGGCTCGCGGCCGAGCCGGGCTACCGGTTCGTCTGGGCGGCACACGCCCTGCTCGACCTGTCACCGGCGGCCCGACTGGTCGCGCCGGCCGGCACCCCCACCCGGCTCTACCCGGAGGCCGCCGAGCTGCTGCCGCCCGGGACGTGGCGGGCCGGGGACCGGTGGCACACCGCCGGCTGGCCCGACCCGGCCGGGTTGCCGCTCGACCGGCTCGGCCCGGACGACGGTACCGCGCTCGGCGCCGTGCTGGTCGGTGCCGACGACGTACGGGTGGTGGACGGGACCGACGCGCTCCGGCTGCGCCTGCACTGCCCGGACCAGCCCCGTTCCGTCGCGCTGTGGCGCAACCTGCGGGGCTGGCCGGCGGCGGCGCCGTACCGGAGCATCGGGGTGGAGCCGATGCTCGGCGCGGTCTTCGACCTGGCCGAGGCGGATTCCGACGGCGGCGACACCGCTGCGGCCGGCAACGCCGCCGTGGTACCGGCCGACGGCGAGGTCGAGTGGGAACTCGTGGTCACCGGGTACCGCTCGGGCTAGCGCCCCCGGCTCATCGTCGGGCTCACCGGGACGGCAACGACTCGATCGCCCGGGCCAGCTCGCCGAGATCCTCGATGACGACGTCCGCATCGGTCAGCGCGTCCGGGGCGTGGGTGCCGGCAAGCGCCACGACGCTGGCCCCCGCCGCCCTGCCCGCGGCGACTCCAGCAGGGGAATCCTCGACGACGACACAGGACACGGCGTCGACGCCCAGTTGACCCGCGGCCAGCAGATATCCCTCCGGGTCGGGCTTGCCCCGGCGCACATCGTCGGCCGCCACGAAGACGGCCGGAATCCGCAGCCCGGCGCCGCGCATCCGAGCGGTCATGAGGGCGCGGGATCCGGACGTGACGACGGCCCACCGGTCTGCGGCGACCCCGTCGAGCAGCGCAGCGGCCCCGGGGATCGGCTCGACCAGGGTGGCGTGCCGAAGCTCCAGCTCCGCTATCTCCCGCACGACCGCGCCGACCGCATCGGCCGGAAAGAACTCCGGGACCACGTCCTCGTCGCGCCGCCCGTGGCAGACCCGCAGGATGTCGTCGCCGTCGACGCCGTAGCGGGAAGCCACCTCGCGCCAGACGGTGGTGACCGCCTGCGCCGAGTCCACCAGCGTGCCGTCGACATCGAAAAGGACGGGTCGATCCACCACTGACTCCCCCGGCTGCCGGCGTGCTGCGAGACCTTCCGGGTCCCGACCCTACCGGCCGCCGGCCCCGGGAGTCGCCGACCAGCACCACCGACGACCAGCGGGAGCCAGGGGTGTTCCCGCCGGTCGTCGGCGGTCGGTCTCGACCGACTATCCCATCGAGAAGCTGGGGTGCGGCGGTTGGTTGTACGCGGTGTTCTGCCAGGCGACGGCGACCCGGTACTGCCGGTCCTGCATCAGCGAGGGCCGGGAGATGCTGGTCGAATCGGTCGTGGAGTAGATGCGCAGCGCCGAGTTGTTCGACGTACGCCAGATGACCTCCTCACGCCAGTCACCGAGGATGTCGGCGGAGAGCGCCGGGGTGGACTTGGTGCCGTTGTTCGAGGCGACCCCGGAGCCGGTGAGCAGCCGGGTGTCGCCACCGGTGCCGTACTTGTCGATGCGGGTGCCGTCGAGCAGCTCCCGCTGCGCGTCGCCGTCCCACCAGATGACGAAGTTCGCCGAGGACGGGTTCCGGCCGATCGAGGCGCCGGAGCTGTTGTAGAGGTTGCCCATGTTGGTGCCCGAGCCCCAGAACTCCGCGCCGGGGTTGCCGGCGTAGATGTCGGCGGCCACGCCACGGCCGGGACCCTCGGATCCCCCGTTGTTCGGCCGCTGCCAGATGACCTGGCCGTTGCTGCCGGCGTGTACGTCGGCGGCCGGCTGGTTGCCGGACTCGTGGATGGTGAACACCTCGATGCCGGCCCGGCTGGGGATCAGGTCGCCGACGTGCAGCGCGTCGCCGTGCCCGAAGCCGGTGGAGTACATCAGGCTGCCGTTGTCGTTGATGGTGGCCGCCCCGTAGATGATCTCGTCACGGCCGTCGGAGTCGACGTCGGCCACGGAGAGGTTGTGGTTGCCCTGACCGTAGGCGCCGCCGCTGTTGCCGGAGTCGTACGTCCAGCGCCGGGTCAGGCTGCCGTTGCGGAAGTCCCAGGCGACGATGACGGCCCGGGTGTAGTAGCCCCTGGCCATGATCAGAGACGGTCGCTGCCCGTCGACGTACGCGGTCGCGGCCAGGAACCGGTCCACCCGGTTGCCGTAGTTGTCTCCCCAGGAGGAGACGTTGCCGCGCGCCGGCTCGTAGTTCACGGTGGAGAGCACGGCGCCGGTCTGGCCGTTGAACATGGTCAGGAACTCCGGGCCGGCGAGGATGTAGCCGCTGGAGTTGCGGTGGTCGGCGTTGGCGTTGCCGATCACCTGTCCGGTACCGGAGCGGGTGCCGTCGGCGGTCTTCATCGCCACTTCCGCGCGGCCGTCGCCGTCGTAGTCGAAGACCTGGAACTGGGTGTAGTGCGCACCGGCCCGGATGTTGCGGCCGAGGTCGATCCGCCACAGCCGGGTGCCGTTGAGCTTGTACGCGTCGATGTAGACGTTGCCGGTGTAGCCAGACTGTGAGTTGTCCTTGGCGTTGGACGGGTCCCACTTGAGCACGATCTCGTACTCGCCGTCGCCGTCCAGGTCCCCGACGCTGGCGTCGTTGGCCGAGTAGCTGTACGACTCGCCGCTGGGCGTGGAGCCGCCGGGCGGGATCTGCAACGGCACGTCACGCGAGGTGGCGAACGGTACGACCTCGGACTCGGCGGCGGAGAGCAACTCCACCCCGCCGGTGACCGGGCGGACCGAGTAGCTGGCGTCCGCGGGCGCGCCGGCGTCGAGGTAGCTGGTGGCCTTGGTGATCGGGGTGGCGTTGACCTTCAGTGCGCCCCGGTAGACGTTGAAGGCGATCCCGGCCGGATCGCTGCGCAGCAACCGCCAGGACACGAAGTTGCCCTTGTCCGAACGGATCGCGATCAGTCCGCGGTTCAGCTTCTCCGTGGTCCCGTGGGCGTCGGCCGGTGCGGCGGCGCCGCTGGCGGGGAGCGGGTCGGTGCCGGCGTACGCGCCGGTCGGGGTGACGACGCCGGCAGCGCCGACGGTGAGGGCGGTGGCGGCGGCGAGTACCAGCCGCGGCGCCGACCGGCGGGCGCGCGACAGACCGGCCGGCGCGGGGTGGTGGTTGATACGTTTCATTGAACCGTCCTGGGTAGGGGTGCGCGGGGAGGCGGCACCGGTGGAATGGCCCTGGCCCGTACCGGGGTGCGCGTGACGTTCGGTGTTGCCTGCCCGGATGCAGAACGTCGCGGCAGCCGGTCCGGAATCGTGCTGACGAGGATGGCCTTTACGTGAGCGCTAACAAGCGTGCCCCGGTGTCGAGCAGGACGTGCCGCTCGGTCCGCGCTCCTGAACCCGGCCCGAGCCAGGTGGCTGCCCCTGGCCAGCGCCGGAGAGCAGTTCACCACGAGATCGGGCCAAACGTTTACATTGACGACGGTAAACATGGTGTGACTCGCACGTCAAGTGCCCTCAGCGACCGACCGGGGTGCGGAGATCCGTCCACTGTGGCCGGTACGGGCGCGTACGATCGAACGCCAAACCCATAACAGGCAACCGCTTACGGCCTTCGGGTGCACCCGCGACCCACGACGCGCGCACCCGTCGGCAACCTCGACACTCAGGAAGCGTGAGCGCTAACATCCGTCGATCTGGCCGCAGAGACCGGGGATCCGGCGGAACAGGGCGGTCAGCTACAGGCGGTGCCGTTGAGGGTGAAGTTGGTCGGTGCGGCGCTGTCGCCGCCGTGACTGGCCTGGAAGCCGATGGTGATCGAGCCACCCGGTGGTATGCCGGCGTTGTGGCCGACGTTCGTCGCGGTCGCCTGACCGCTGACCGTCGAGTACGTGGCGTTCCAGCCGGAGGTGATGGTCTGCCCGGGTCGGAGGACGAATCTCAGCGACCAGCCGTCGATGGCGCTCGTACCGGTGTTGGTGATGGTGACGTTGTCGACCAGGCCGGTGTCCCAGGCGGTGATCGAGTTGGTCACCCGACAGGTTCCGCCGCCGACCGGCGGACCGGTGGTGGGCGGAGTGGTCGGTGCGGTGGTCGGTGGAGTGGTCGGTGCCGTACTGGGTGGAGTGGTCGGCGGGTTGCTGGCGGCCGGTCCCTCGGTGACGGTGATCGTGGAGATGCTCCGTGCGGGGACGTTGACGGTCACCTGTCCGCCGCTCACGGTCGCGGGCTGGGACGCCCCGCTGAGACTCTGTGAGGTGACGGAGTATTCCGCCTTCGAGATGCTCTGCGGTGTCTGGACGACGGCGTTGTCGACGGCGCTGTTCGAGCGGTTGAGAATCACCAGCACCACCTTGCCCCTCCCCTGGTAGGCGGTGACCTCCAGAGAGGAAGCCCGCGAACTCTTCGAGAGGGCGACCCGCCTGTCCCCCGGCCGGACATGCTTGGAGTACTGCGCGAACGCGTGACCGCGCTTGAGGACCGCGCCCTTCGTGGTCCCGTACTGCGAGTCGCCGTCACCGATGAAGGAGTAGAAGCGGCGGCCGTACCACCAGACGTAGGCGCTCCAACTCGCCTCCATCGATCTGTGCACGGTCCGGATGATGTCGTCGAGGGTCTCGTTCCAGACGGTCGCGTTGCCGGGGTTCCCCCAGATGTTCGACCCACCGCCGTCCGCCGCGTGCAGGTTCCACTCGGTCATCCACTGGTTCTTGCCGTACTGGGCCGCGAGCGGGTACGGGGAGAGGTTGCCGCTGTTCTCGGCGTCGTACAGGTGCCCGCCGACGTAGCCGATGTTGTTGCGCGCGGCGGCGTCCTGGAGCGTGGGGTCGGAGTAGGCGCGGTTGAATCTCAGGGACTCGCCGACCATCAGCCGGGTGTCCCTGACCTTGGCGCCCTGGTCGCGGACCCAGTTTCGCAACTCGGTGCCGGTCCAGTCCATCGAGTCGTAGTCGGGGTGCCAGTCCGGCTCGTTCTGGACCGAGGTCACGTCGATCGCGACGCCCTGGTTCTTCATGTACTGCACGTAACTGTTCAGGTGCTCGGCATAGTCGTCGTAGTAGTCGGTCCGCAGCTTGCCGCCGTTGGTCCTGCTGTTGTTCGTCTTGAAGTTGGCCGGGGCCGTCCAGGGCGAGGCGAGAATCTTGACGTCGGAGCCGTACGCCTTCGCCGTCTGCAGGCTGCTCGCGTACAGGCCCCACTCGCTCGACACCGGCGACACCACGGTCCGGACGATCGACAGGCCGAGTTGGCCCTGGCCGGTACCGACGAGGGTCTGGGTTTCGCTTGTCGTCCACGGGCTACCGGAACCACCGAAGATCGGGGTCGCGGCCCCGAACCCGTCGATCGTCTGGTACGCCGTGGCGGTGTTGACCGTGATGTCGGGGGTTGCGGCCGACAGCGACGGGGCGGTCAGGACTCCTGCCACGGTGACCAGCGCGGTCGCCGCGGCCACCCACAGAATCCGGGACTGTTTCATGGTCTACTCCACTGGCTCGTGCGGCGACAGCCTTGCGGGTCGACGGGCAGGGCCCGTTCCTCACCACCGAGGACGATCTGCCGGACCCGCTGGGGTCAGCCGGGCGTGCGGAGTCTCATCCCGGCGGTGGGTCGGCGGGTGTGCGGCCGGCGACGTCGTGGTTGGCTTCCGCCCTCCTGGACCGAACGGGGCCGACTCCGCGCGCCGCCTGCTCCGATCCGACCTGTCCAGGGATGCCAATCCATCGATGAACTAGAATCCCAGAAGCAATGTGAAAGCACAAGGAAACGTCTCTGCACGTCGCCCGGATCCGGGACGTACCCGGGAAAACGGCACTCCCGGATGGACCGGCGGGGAGGCGGCGAACCGACCCGGCACGGACCGGGCGGGATCCCGGCGACCGGTCACCGGCGGGGCGGCGGCGCGCCGCTCCCGGGTACGACGAGCTTGGTGGCCGGCTCGACCCGGGTCTGGGCGAGCGTATCCCCGCCGGCCAGGGCAGGGATCAGCCCGGCCGCGGTCGCCCCCATCGCCGACGGCGGTGTCCGGCCGATCTTCGACTCGCCGGCACCGGCGAGGAGGCAGGGGGCAGGGGGCAGGGGGCAACGACGGAGGGCTGGCCCTCGACGGACCAGCCCTCTTGGACAGCGAACACGTGGTTCGCGCGGTGCCAACTTCGGTGGGCGATACTGGGATCGAACCAGTGACCTCTTCGGTGTGAACGAAGCGCTCTCCCGCTGAGCTAATCGCCCTCAGCGCGGACGACTGTACCCGATCGGCCGGAGTCCGCGCGACCTAGGGGTCAGTGCGTCGCGATGTAGTGCATGAACCGGGCGATCAGGTCGATGCCGAGGCTGGCCCGTACCGACAGCCAGACCACCAGCGCCACGAAGACCAGCCCGACCGAGCCGAGGACGATCCGGACCAGCAGTGACTGTTCACGTACCCAGCGTGCCCAGCTCTGTACGTGCCGACGGGTGAAGCCGAGTAGCCGTTTGGCCCAGTGGAACTCCACCGCCCAGATGCCCAGCCCGCCGATCACGATCAGCCAGCCGGGCCCCGGGAGCGGAATCAACGCGAGGCCGAGTGTGACGACGATCGCACCCGCGACCGCCACGAAGACCTTCAACGCGATCCGACCGGTCGGATTCGCTCGGATCATCTCCAGCGTCCGGCGTACCCGTTGCCGCCGGGTCTGCGTCACGAAGGGTTCGAGCGGAGCCTCCGCACCGACGCCCGTCGGCGACTCCGTCGCAGGTCCGGACCAGTCCCCCCGTGGGACGCGCTCGTCCTCCGGCACGTCGTACCTCCGCTCCTCGACCGCCCCCGCGACGCCGGAGCGGGCCCCGGCGCCGACCCCGTTCACCCTCGATGCGCCCGACAGAGCCGCTTTCTCCATTGAGGATGGATTCGTAGCCATTTCATCCCCCAGTGTGGCCCGGCCCGTCACTCAACAGGACGACTGGACGTTACCGGAGTGAGTCGACGGCTGAACCATCCGGCATCGGGTGGGATCGAGTACCTGGGCAGAACTGGACATCCTACATAAAGATTCGATTTCGATCGGTGACTAGGAAGCCTCTTCCCACTACTGGGTGATATCAGCGTATGGCGGAGCGTAACCATGAGTAGCACCTGAGGATGGGAAAGGCGGGACACATACGTCCCGCAGCGGTGCCGGGGGGAGAACGTCCATGAGTGTCATCCGACCGACCACGGTCGAGGTCGAGACGTCGTTAAGGCTCGTTGCACCTGACGCCACGGCTCTGCCCGTGCGTGCCAGCCTGCGTTACGACCCAGCCGACCCGTATGCGGTCCATGTCCTGTTCCATGCCGAATCCGCCGGGGGCGAAGCGGTGAGCTGGTCCTTCGCGCGGGAACTGCTCGTCACCGGCCTCGATGAGCCGGCCGGGATCGGCGACGTCCGGGTCTGGCCCTGGGCCACACCCCGGGGCGACTTCGTCGCGCTCGCGCTCTCATCACCGGACGGTAACGCACTGTTCGAGGTGCCACGTAGCGTCCTGGTCAGGTTCCTGCGCAGGACGTACGTGGTGGTCCCCCGGGGCCGGGAAGGCGACCACCTCGACGTCGACACGGCGGTCAACCGACTACTGGCCGGTCGCTGACCGTTCCCCGCGACGGCCTCGCGGGCACGTCACGCCGCTGGAACGCCACGCCGCGCGGACCCTGCCGAGGTCCGCGCGGCGACGTCTGGTCGGTGGGCCGGCACCCGGTCGGCGAGGTGACCTCCGGTCCGGGCAGCCGTGCGGGGCCTCCGGTCCGGCAGGGCGTGCGTGTCCGGGCAGCCGTGCGCGGGCTCCGGTCGGGGTCAGCCGTGCGTGGTGATGCCGCCGTCGACCGGGATGACCGCTCCGGTCAGGTACGCCCCGGCCCGGGACGCGAGGTAGATCGCGGCGCCGGCCATGTCGTCGGGCCGACCGATCCGGCCGAGCGGCACCTGGTGCTCGATCGTCGCCCGGGTCGCCGGGTCGTCCAGCGCGAACGCCATCATCTTGCTCTCGAACGGGCCGGGTGCGATCGCGTTCACCGTGATGTGCTCCGGGGCGAGCTGGTGGGCCAGGCTCCGGGTCAGCATGTGTACCGCCGCCTTGGTGGCCGAGTAGGCGTACACCTCCATCCACGGCACCCGGATGCCGTCGATCGAGCCGATGTTGATCACTCGGGCCGGGTCGTCGGCGCTGGCCGAGGCGCGCAACGCCGGCAGCAGGGCGGTGGTCAACTGGAAGACCGCCTTGACGTTGACCGCCCAGAGCTTGTCGAAGGCGCTCTCCGGGTACGCCTCCAGCGGCGCGCCCCAGGTCGCACCGGCGTTGTTGACCAGTACGTCCAGCGCCGGCACCCGGGCCAGGACCTGTTCGGCGAGCCGGGCCGCCCCGGCCGCGTTGGAGATGTCCGCCGGGATCGCCTCGCAGCGGCCGAGGTCGGAGAGCTGCTCGGCGATCTCCGCGCAGACGTCCGCCTTGCGCGACGAGATGATCACCTGGGCGCCCGCCTCGACGAATCCCCGGGCGATCATGAGCCCGATCCCCCGGGTGCCGCCGGTGACCAGCACCGCCTTGCCCTCGACCGAGAAGAGACCTGGCATGCACACCTCTGCAGGTTGTGGGCGGCCGGCACCGGGGCGCCGGCCGACCCGTTTCACGTACTGTTCGGTAACTTAATCCTGACCGCCCCGACCCGACAACTCCGGCCGGCACGGCTGCGCTACGGCCCGGTCGAGCAGACGGTCACGACCGGGTCCCGATGATCATCGCTCAGCGCCCGGCTGATGGCGAGCCCGCCGGAGTCACGGCTCGGTCCCGGCGATGCGTACGCCGTCCAGGTGGACCGTGATCCGGGTACTGGGCTGGTAGCCCGGCCCCGCCGGCCGCCAGCTGTGGTCGTCGGTCTCGACGAACCGCGACCGGTCCGCCTTGGTCAACCGCAACTCGATCGGGCCGGTCCTCCCGGCCGCCGGCAACGTCCCGGCACCCCGACCGAACCCGACCTCCAGATAGCCGTCCGCGCCACGCCGGGATCTCGGCAGCGTCACCAGCCACCGGGTCACGTTGGCGCAGTCGATCGTGGCCTGCACGCAGGCCGCCTGCACCGCGCCGCGCCCACCGTCCCGGGTGAACCAGTACCGCACGGTCAGCCGGGACAGCTCGACCGGCACCCGGCCGGGATTCTCCAGCTCGAACGCCGGACGGATCCGGGCGTCCGTGGCCGACCGGTCCAGGTTGCGGTGCAGCACCGCCAGCGGCGGCGGGCTCTCCGGCGCCCCGATCACGAAGAGCGTCACCGAGTCGGCCGGGAAGGTGTGCGACAGGGTGCCGTTCGGCGCGCCGGCCACCGGCGGCGGCACCAGGATCCGCTGGTCCGCCTCCCGGACGATCGCGCCGAGGTTGCCGGCGCCGTACCGGTAGACCTGGGTGGTCGCGGCGGACCGGCCGCGCAGCGCCAGCGAACTGGTCCGCTCCACCCCGCTCTTGTTCACCACCATCACGGTCAGCGCGCCGTCCGAGCCGCGCTCGGCCGCGTACACCGAGAGGGCCTCCTGGTCGGCGGAGGTCGCCCGGACCCCGACCTCGCCGAACCGGCCGCCGGCGCCGTCGTAGTTGCGGTACATCCGGAAGGCGTACGCGCCCGGCTGGCTCGCGGCCGGCGGCGCCCAGAGGGTCGCCAGGTCCAACCCCTCCCGACCGAAGATCCCGAGTACGTCGGCCTGGGCCAGCGCCCCGTTGACGTGGTCCAGCGCCCCCCAGTTGTACTCGGTGATCGCCGTCCTCGTCCCCGGATAGTTCGCCGCCACCAGCTCCTTCATCCGGGGCACCAGCCGGACCTGGGTGTTGATCCAGCTCTCGTCGGTGTAGGTCGGGTCCCAGAGCGCCCGGGTGGAGCGCAGCCGCAGCGCGTTGGTCGCCGGGTCGGTGCCGTTGCCGAACGCCACCCCGGAGGCCTGCGGATAGAAGTGCATGTCGAAGTAGTCGAGCACCCGCTGCCCGTGCGCCTCCTCGTAGTCGCGCATCTGCTGGAGGTACCAGGTGGCGAAGGGCAGCCCGTCCCGGGCCGGCCGGTCCGGCGGGTTCGCCCAGCACCCGGTACGCCCGCACACCTCCTGGTCGAGCCCGGAGTGGTCCCAGGAGGTCCAGCCCCAGCCGACCGGGCCGAGCGTCGCCGCCGACGGGTCGACCTCCTTGACCGCCGCACCGATCGCGTACGCCTGGTCGCGCAGCTCCGCCGAACTCGCCCCGGTCGGGTGCACGTCCCGGTGGGTGGAGTGCCAGATGTCCGGCTCGTTGTCGAGGTTGTAGAACTTCACCCCGCCCTCGGCCGCCGTGCCGTACTTGCCGGTGAGGTGGCGCAGCCACTCCCGGACGTACTCCGGGCCGACCTCCACACTGGTGTCGTGCGGGTCGTTGCCGGTGACCAGGGAGCCGTCCGGCCGTACGCCGTTGCCGCAGTCGGGACGCCACTCGTCGGTACGCTCCTGCGGCCCGTACTTGGCGACCGAGAAGCCGCACGAGCCGTCCCGGGCCTTCGGCGCCCAGCCGATCAGCGGCACCGTCAGCACGGTGTCCGTGCCGGTACGCCGGTCCTGCTCGACGAAACGGTCCGTGGACGATCCGTCCGGCAGCGCCGCCGGGTCGGCGTTCTCCTCGGCGATGTTCTCGAAGAACCAGTCCGAGGCGCGGTTGGTGGTGTCGTAGCGGTAGTGGTAGCGGGTGGTGGCGTTGCCGCCCCAGCGGCGTACCGGCAGGGCCAACTCCTCGGCCAGGGCCTCGTCGACGAAGTTCATCCCGTAGATGTGCGGGCTGATCGGATGCCGGTCGGCGGCGACGTCGACCTCCAGTGCCGGGCCCGGTTCGGCGAACCCCGGGGGCGGGGCGGCGACCACCGGCGCCCCGGTGGCGACGAGCGCGGCGCTGACGGCGGCGGACAGGATTGATCTACGACGCGTGATGGTGGTACGGCGCATGCGGGATCTCCGGAACTCCTCGGATGTCCGGCCCGGAAAGGGCGGACGTGGCAAGTTCGGTGTGTCTCGCGTGCACCCGTCGCTGTCCCGCGCGCGTTGGTCGTGGCCCGGACCGGGGCCAGGTTACCGATCAACCGAGCCGACGGTCAACGTCGTACGTCGATGTCTGGCCGTCCGGCCCCGGCGCGGATCCGGTCGGCACGGCGACCCCCGCCAGCAGCGGTTCCCGCCGCGCGGTCGACGCCGGACACGGGCCCCCCGAGGGGTGCGCGGCGGGCCGCCGACGGCTAACGTCGCAGGTGATGGTCCGATTCGGTCAACTTCCCGGTACGTCGGGCGAGTTGCCGGCCCCGCCCGGCTGGGCCGGCATCCGCACCTTCACCCTGCGTGACTACCTCCTCGACCCGGCCCGGCGGGGGCCACTGCTGGTCGATCGACACCTGCTCATCCTGGTCACCGTCGGACACGGCACCCAGGAGATCGACTTCCGGACGTACCCGTGCCGGCCCGGGTCGCTGCTCTGGGTCCGGCCCGGCCAGGTCGTCCAGCACGGCGGGCAGAGCGGACTCGATGCCGTGATGGTCTGCTGGACCCCGGAGACCATGCACGACCTGGGCGTGTCGCCGATCGGGCCGCCGTTCACCGCCGGCTACTGGCAGCTCGCCGGCGAGGACGAGGACGCGGTGATCAACGAGGTCAGTCAACTGGTGGTCGACTGCCAGCGGCACGGCGGCGGCACCCTCGCCACCGAACTGCTCCGGCACCAGCTCGCCGTACTGCTGCTGCGCCTGGCCCTGCTGCCCCGCGACCCGGCCGACCCCGGCGCGCTGCCCCCCGCCCGGCAGGTGGTGGACGCTGCCGATGCCGATGCCGACCCGCACGGTGCGGACCCGACCGGCACCTTCTGGCGGCTCCGCCACGAGGTCGAGCGCTCGTACGGGCAGACCCGGCGGGTCGAGGACTACGCCGGCCGGCTCGACTGCTCCGTCCGTACCCTGACCCGGGCCTGCCTGGCCGCCACCGGCCGCAGCGCCAAACAGGTGATCGACGAGCGGGTGGCGTTGGAGGCCCGACGGCTGCTCGCCGCGACCGACCTCCCGGTCGCCGAGGTCGGCCGGCGGCTCGGCTTCCCGGAGCCGACCAACTTCGGCCGGTTCTTCCACCGGGAGGTCGGGCACAGTCCCGGCGCCTTCCGGGCCGGACTCTCCGGCCGGACCACCGCCCTGCCGGGCTGACCGGCCGCCGCCGTCCGGCCCCGACCCGCCGCCGTCGGCCCGCCACACCGGGGCGTGGATGATGGAGGCGTGCAGATCTCGGCGCGCGGTGACTACGCGGTACGGGCCGGCCTCAGCCTCGCGGCGGCGTACCCGGCGTTGATGTCCGCCCAGGCGCTCGCCGCCGAGCAGGACCTGCCCCGGAAGTTCCTGGAGGCGGTCCTCGGCGACCTGCGTCGGGCCGGGATCGTCAGGGCGCAGCGGGGGGCGGAGGGCGGCTACACGCTGGCCCGGTCGCCGCGGGAGGTGACCGTCGGCATGATCCTGCGTGCCGTGGACGGCCCCCTCGCCGGAATCCGCGGGATGCGCCCCGAGCAGACCCGGTACGACGGGGCGGCCGAGAACCTGCCCCGGCTCTGGGTCGCCGTCCGGGCGGCGGTACGGGACGTCGTCGACGAGGTGAGTCTCGCCGAACTGATCAGCGGCCGGATGCCGGCGCACGTACGCAAGCTGACCACCAGGCCGGACGCCTGGCAGCCGCGCTGAGCGACGGGGCGGCACCGGCCATCCCGGACCGTCCTCACCGGACCGGACGCGGTCCCGCCGACGCCGGTGCACGTTTGCCGAACATCCGTACGGGGCATTTTCCCGGTCACCCAAGCAGTTGACTTGCCGGTCACCGAAACAGTCGTCCCGAAGGGAGCAGGACCGTGGGTCTGATGTTCCGTAAGCGCAAGAAGTTCGGTCCACTGATCCTCAACTTCACCGAGAACGGCTTCTCGTCGTGGAGTATCAAGATCGGACGTTGGTCGTGGAACTCCCGGGCCCGGGCGCACCGGGTCGACCTGCCCGGCCCGCTGTCCTGGAAGCAGGACAAGTCGCGGTCCTGAGGAAGCGGTGACGGACGGGGATGCCGGCGAGGTCGTCGGCGTCCCTGTTTGGCACCCGGCCACGGCCCGTCGACCGGGCGGCAGGCTCAGGTGGAGGGTGTGGCGGTGATCGTCACGTCCCCGGCGAGCCGGCCCGCCTCGGGTTCCCGGCGCACCACCCCGGCCGCCAGCAACGCGGTGAGCACCCGGTTGGTGTCCGCCGGACGATAGACGGTCCGCTCGGCGGTGAACTGCCGCAGCTCGGTGACGGACGCGGCGCCGACCGACGCCAGCCGGGCCAGGAGTTCCCGCCGTAGTGGCCCCGGATGCGGTGCCAGCGAGATGTCCAGCAGGTGTCCCTCCGGGTCGCCGGGATCCCGGTAGCGCACCCCGGCGTACTCGTCGACCGCCCAGAGCGCGTTCTTGAAGGCGTCCAGCCGCTTGCCGGCGGCGGTGGCGAAGACGAGAACCTCGGCCCGGTCGTCGGCGACCAGCTCCACCTCGGTCACCAGCGGCAGCCCGACCCCGGCCAGTCGGCGTCGGTGGTCGGCCCCGGACCAGACCGGCGGATCGAGCACCAGCAGCAGTTCGGCGGGGCGGCCACCGGCGACCGCCGCGAGCACCTCGACGGCCGGCTCCGGGCCGCCGGTGCCGTCCAGGTAGGCGAAGACCGGAGCACCGTTCGCGACGGCAGCCTTGAGCGCCACCGGCACCCGGTCGACCCCGCCCGGCATCAGGTGCGCGGCCAGCCCGGCCGGCAACTCCGCCTGCGCCGTCGCGTGCCGTGCCGCGAGGTCGTGGTCGTCGGCCCGACCGAGCGTCAGCGCCGTCATCCGCCCACCCCGCAGCAGGTCGGCGAACTCGACCAGGACCCGCAGCGCGGCGTCGGCGGTCCCGCCGTCCGCCCCGGCGTACGCCTGCGCGAAGGTTGCCCGCCGGGACCGGTGCAGCGCGGCCGGCGCCCAGGAGTCGAGCTGGCGTACCAGCAGTTCCCGTTTGACGACGCCGATCGGGTCCGTGGACATGCTGCGGTTCTACCCTGCCCGGCCCGCCCCTGTCACCTCGACGGTCGCCGTCCCGGTACCGACCGTCGACGGAAGCCGCCCCGGCCCCCGGGCGCCGGTCAGGACGGGACGGAGACGCCGACTCCGCCCCGGGTCTGCCCGCCGTACCGCTGCTTCTCCCGGTCGAGGTCGAGCCGCGAGATCCGGCGGCGCGCGGCGAGGGTCTGCTCGTCGAGCCCGTCGGCCGGAACCAACCAGACCACCTCGAACTCCAGCCCGTCCGGATCCTTGCCGTAGAGGCTCTTGGTGCTGCCGTGGTCGGAGCTGCCGGCCAACGCGCCGGCCTCGGAGAGCCGCCCGGCGAGCGCCGACAACTCGTCGAGGGTGTCCACCTCCCAGGCCAGGTGGTAGAGGCCGACCGTGCTCCGCCCGGCACCGGACGGGCCGGCGGCGGCACCCACCTCGAAGAGGCCGAGGTCGTGGTCGTTGGTGGAACCGGGCGCCTGGAGGAAGGCGGCCCCGTCGAAACCCTCCGGCGTCATCGGCACCTGCCGGAAACCGAGGACGTCCCGGTAGAAGGCGACACTGCGGGCGAGGTCGCGGACGAAGAGTACGGCGTGGTTGAGCCGGTGGATCCCCATCGCTCCACGGTAGCCGTCCGAGCCGGACGCCCGGTATGACGACCAAACTGCCCCACCTGCCCTCTTGTACTGAACGTCGCCGGGCGAGCACGATGGGGCGTGGCTTCCGGCTTCGGTGAACTCACCCAGCAGGCGAACGCGCTCGTGGCAGCCGGCGACCTGACCGGGGCCCGAAATCTGCTCGGCCCGCCGCTGGACGCCGCCGACCCGAGCCCGGCGCACGCCTCCGTCGAGTTGGCCGAGGCGGCCGGACTGCACGCCCGGGTGCTGGTGGCGCTCGGCGACCCGCACGCCGCCCGGGGCTGGGCCGCGTTCGCCTACTCCGCGGCCACCCGGCTCCACGGGACGGCCGACCAGCGGACCGTCGCCACCGCGGCGACCCTCGCCGCCGTACTGCACCGGACCGGCAACCACACCCGGGCCGCCCGGCTGTACCGGGACGTGATCATCGAACTCACCGCCAACGACGGGCCGGAGTCGCTGCGGGTACTCGCCGCGCACGCCGACCTGGCCACCGTCGAGTACGCCCAGGGCGAGTGCACGCTGGCCCGCAACCGGCTGGAGGACGCCTGGGAGCTGCACCGGGAGGTCTACGGTGACGGGCATCCCGGCGGGATCCGGATGCTCGCCCGGCTCGGCGCGATGCAGCGCGACTGCGGGCTCTTCACCCGGGCGCACGAGCACCTGGCCCTGGCCCTGGAGTTGTGCCGGGAACACCTGCCGGCCGACCATCCGCTGGCGGCGCAGGTGGCGGCCCTCGCCCGGGCGGCGGCGGATCCCGACCACGTCTGCGCGGACCCGGAGCCGGAATCCGCCGACGACCCGCACGCGCCGACCGGCCGGACCCAGCACGCCCCGGAGTACGCCGAGCCGTGGCACCCCGAACCCCGGCACGCCGAACCCGACCCGTACCCCGAACCGGACCCGTACGCCGAGCCGGACCCGTACGCCGAGCCCGATCCGTACCCCGAGCCCGATCCGTACCCCGAGCACCCGGAGCACGGCGGGAGTAGGGCGCACCCGCACCACCCGCAGCACTCCGCCGTACCGCCGCAGGCTGGCGGGGCGGCGGCGTCGGCGTACCCGGGCAGGGCCGGGCAGCACGACCAGCCGTACCGGGACGGGGTGCCGGGGGGTTTTCCGGACGGCGGAGAGCATCCGCCGGACGCGGAGCTGCCACCGCGTGACGAGTTGCCGCCGTTGCGCTTTCCGCCGCCACCGCCGCCCCGGTCCGCCCGGACCGGCACCGACGCCCCGCCGGTGCCGCCGCCCCGGCTGCCTCCCGCCCCGCTCGTCGAGCCGCCGCCCCGGTGGGCCGGCCCGCCGCCGGCCGGGCCACCGGTCCCGACACCCCGCAACGCGGCGAACCGGTCCGGGCCGGGAACCTTCACCGGTGCCGGGCCGGGCGGCGACGCGGACGACGATCCGGAACACGGCTGGTGGCCGCCGGACGTGGCCCGCCGCACCCCCGACGGCGACGACGACCCGGAGCTCGGGCGGCGGGTCGGACCGGCCTCCGCCGAGCCTTGGCGGCCGGAGGTCGCCTTCGACTCCACCTCCGTCGTCGAGCGACCGCACCGGGAACTCCCGGAGGGCCACCCCGGTGACCTCGGCGGCGCCGGGGGCGTACCCGAGGTCCGGCACCTGCCGGAACGGCGGTCGTCCCGGTTGCCGGTCCGGATCCACCGGCCGCAACCCGTGGGGCGACGACTGCCGCCGCTCTTCGTGGCCGGCCTGGTGGTGCTGGTCCTGCTCGGCACCGTGGCCGTGGTGCTCGGGTTCGGGCTGACCGGGGAGGACGAGCCGGAGCCACCGGCGCCCGGCCCGACCACCGGCACCCCGGCCGCGCCGCCGAGCACACCGCCGCCGGCCGCCGCCGGCACCCCGCCCGGCTCGGTGACCCTGGCCGACAACCAGAGCAGCGTGACGCTGGGCTGGAGCTATCCGGTCGGCGCGACCGGACCGGTGGTGCTGGCCGGTGGGCGGACCGGGCAGGAACTCCGGCCGTTCCAGGAGCTGCCGGCCGGCTCCACCGGCTACGTGGTCTACGGCCTGGACACCCGGGGCAACTACTGCTTCTCGGTCGCGGTCGTCTATTCGGAGAGCGTCGTCGGCGAGGCCGAACCGGTCTGCACCGAGCGGCCCGGCAGGTCGCCCTCGGCCCGCTGAGCGACCGGCGCCGGCCGGGTCGGTAGCGCGTCGTCCTGGCCGTCCGGGACCGGACGCTCGGCGGGCAGGCGTACCTCGACCCGCAGTCCGGGTCCGGCGTCGCCGAGGGTCACCGTGCCGCCCTGGCGGCGTACCAGTTCGCGGACGATGGCCAGGCCGAGACCGGCGCCGCCCGCGTCCCGGGCCCGCGCGTCGTCCAGCCGGGTGAAGCGGTCGAAGACCCGGTCCCGGTCCGCGGCCGGGATGCCGGGCCCGTCGTCGGTCACGGTCACCAGGTGGTACGCCGGACCGGTCGGACCGCCCGGACCGGCCTCCAGCACCACCTCGCTGCTGGTGTGCCGGACCGCGTTGTCCAGCAGGTTGCCAAGGATCCGGGTCAGCGCGTCCGGCTCGGCCAACACCCAGAGCGGGAACCTCGGCGCCACCACCCGCACCGGCGGCGCCGGGTACCGCTCGGCGACCTCGGCCAGCAACTCCCCCAGCTCGACCGGTTCGGCGGCCCGGGGCGGCCGGCCACCCGCGTCGTCGAGGCGGGCGAGCAGCAGCAGGTCGTCGACGAGCCGGCTGAGTCGCTGGGTGTCGGCGAGCAGGTCGTCGGCGACCGCCGGCCACTCCGTCGCCGGACCGAGCCGCTGCGCGACCTCGAGCTGGGTGCGCAGGTTGGCCAGCGGGCTGCGCAGCTCGTGCGCGGCGTCGGCGACGAAGGCGCGCTGCCGGGCCCGGGCCGACTCCAGCCGGCCCAGCATGCCGTTCAGGGTCACCGCCAACCGGTGGATCTCGTCGTGCGAGGCCGGCAGCGGCAACCTGCCCGGCCGGGCCCCGCCGGTGATCTCCTCCGCGCCGGCCCGCAACGTCTCGACCGGGCGGAGGGTCGCGCCGATCACCCGCCAGGCGACCGCGGCCAACGCGACCAGGAGCAGCGGAAAGCTGACCAGCAGGATCGTGCGGACCACGGTCACGCTGTGCCGTACGTCCGCCGTCGACTTCGCCACGAGTACCGTCTGCGGATCGGCGGCCGGTCCGGCGGGTACCGCCACGACCCGGATCGGTCCGTCCAGGCCGAGTCGCCGGCCGGGCAGGTAGAACCGGTCCCGTTCCCCGGCCTGGAAGCGTCGCAGCTCGTCCGGGTAGAGCATCGGGACCAGCCGGTCGGCGTCGATCGAGGCGGCCCGGATCCGGCCCTGCCCGTCGACCACCTGGACGCGTACCTGGCCACCGGCGACCGGTAGCGGGTCCGGCAGGGCGTTCTGGCCGGCGAGCAGGGCCACCGCCTCGGCGGTCTTCAGCGCCTCGGTGTCGACGGTGCGCTGGAGCGCGTAGCCGAGCGCGCCGAGCAGCACCAGCCCGCCGACGGCGAGACCGACGGCCAGACCCGCCGCGCTGATGATGGTGAGTCGGGCCCGCAGGCTCAGCTTCAGCCACGGCCGTCGCCAGCCGCGCAGCCGCCGACCTCGCCCCGCCCGGGCCCCGTCACCGCCCTCCGCCCGGGTCACGTCACCAGCCGGTAGCCGGCCCCTCGGATCGTCTCCAGCCGGTCCCGGCCGATCTTGCGGCGCAGGTAGCCGACGTAGACCTCGACGGCGTTCGGCGCGGTGTGCACGCTCGCGTCCCAGACGTGGTCCAGCAGCTCCGTCTTGGAGACGACCTCGCCGGCCCGGCGGAGCAGGTACTCCAGCAGGGCGTACTCCCGAGCGGTGAGTTCCACCTCCGCCCCGTCCCGGGTCACCCGGCGGCGGGCCGGGTCGAGCCGCAGGTCACCGGCGACCAGCACCACCGGGCGGCGCGGCGCGCCCCGGCGCAGCAGGGCGCGCAGCCGGGCCAGCAGCACCACGTACGAGAAGGGTTTGGTCAGGTAGTCGTCGGCGCCGCAGTCCAGCCCGTCGGCCTGGTCGTACTCGCCGTCCTTGGCCGAGAGCATGAGCACCGGAAGCCAGTGCCGCTCGGCCCGCAACTGCCGCACCACGCGATAGCCGGAGAGCCCCGGCAGCATCACGTCCAGGATCATCGCGTCGTACCCGCCGTGCCGGGCCAGGTCGAGCCCCTCCGGCCCGCTCGCGGCCACGTCGACGACGAAGCCCTCGGCCTGGAGGCCGCGCTGCAACGCCGAGGCCAGTCGCGCCTCGTCCTCTACCACCAGCAACCGCACCGGACAAGCGTGCCATCCCCCACCGCCCACAACCACACCCGGCTGAGTGAGGCCACAGCGGTTCTCAGTGGCTTCACAGCCCGGCAGGCGCAGGATGGGGACCAGGAGGTACGAACATGTCGGTTTTGCAATCCCGCCCCGCGCTGCGGTGGCTGCTCCCGACCGGGGCGGCCCTGGCGATCCTCGGCGGAGGTGCGGCGGTCGGCACCTTCGCCTCGGCCGCCGAGCCGAACCTGCCCGAGCGCAGCGCCGCACAGCTCCTCGTCGACCTGCAGACCGCCCGCCTGGACGGCCTCTCCGGAACGGTGATCAAGCGCGCCGACCTCGGCCTGCCGAGCCTGCCCGGCATCGGCGGACGGGGCAGTGCCGAACTCACCTCGCTGGTCTCCGGTACGCACACCATGCGGGTCTGGCACGCCGGCCCGGACCAGACCCGGGTCGCGTTGCTCGGCACGCTCGGCGAGACCGACGTCATCCGCAACGGCAAGGACGTCTGGATCTGGGACAGCCAGGCCAACCGGGCCGAGCACACCACCCTGGACGGCTCCGGCAGGTCCTCCGGCGTACCGGGTCACCTGCCGAGCACCCCGCAGGAGGCCGCCGAGCAGGCGTTGGCGGCGGTGGATCCGACCACCCGGGTCAGCGTCGGGCGGTCGGCCTCGATCGCCGGCCGGGACGCCTACGAACTGGTACTCGAACCTCGGGACGACACCTCGCTGGTGGGCCAGATCACGATCGCGATCGACGCCGCCGAGCACGTACCGCTGCGTTTCCAGGTGGTACCGGAGGGCACCAGCAAGCCCGCCTTCGAGGTGGCCTTCACCCAGGTCAACTTCGAGCGCCCCGACCCGGCCCAGTTCGCCTTCAACCCGCCGCCGGGTGCGGAGGTGACCGAGGCGACCCGACCGGAGGGCCGCCCGGCGCTGCCGGCCGGCGTGCAGCGGCCGACGGTGGTCGGCAGCGGGTGGACGAGCGTACTGGTCGCCGAGGTTCCGCAGCTCGCCGGATTCACCCAGGGGCAGAGCGGCGGCACACGGTCGGAGGGCTCGGAAGCCGGCCTGCTCCGGGGCCTGCTCGGCGGGCTCCCCGAGGTGAGTGGCGAGTGGGGCAGCGGCCGGCTCGTCACCGGCAAGCTCTTCACCGCCCTGCTCACCGACGACGGCCGGGTACTCGTCGGCGCGGTGAAGCCGGAACGGCTGTACGAGGTCGCCCAGACCGGTAGGTGATCGGCTCTCGGACGGGCGCTCTGCCACCCGGCCATCGCGGTGACGCCGCGACGGCGGCAGGGCGCTCGTCCGTTGCCATGCGACAAGGCCCCTCTGCCGGCGCCCGGTCGGGTTCTTCGTCTCCCCGACGCCCGATCCCGGACGCCGATCAGTCGAGCGCGGTGTGTCCGTCGGGTCGCGCGGCCGATGGATGCCGGTAAAGAAACGCGCTATCGTTTCTCAGTTCGGAAATAAAAAAGAACGGCATAATGCCGTTCCGCGCAAAGCCTAACAATGGGGAGACGGTTTGTCAAAGCAATCCGGTGTTTCGCCCGACCAGCGTCTCGACGAGCCGGCCGACGAACCGATCGGACGTGCCGTACCCTCCGGCGCCGACGGGTCGGTGGCCGCAGGGCAGTCCCGGCCCGCCGCCCCGAGCGGGGACGACCTCCCCGGCGAGCAGCGGTACGTCTCCATGCTCTACGGGCGCCTCGACGAACTGCGTACCCAGGCCACCCGGCGACTGCGCACCGCGCTGCGCAACGCCGGCGGCACCCAGCAGGAGCGCTCGCAGCGCGACGGCACCGTCCAGATGTACGCCGAGCAGCTCGACCGGCTCGGCGCGGTCGAACAGGGCCTCTGCTTCGGTCGACTGGACCTCGACGACGGCACCCGCCGCTACATCGGCCGGATCGGCATCTTCGACGGCGACGGCGAGTACGAACCGGTGCTGCTGGACTGGCGCGCCCCGGCCGCCCGGCCCTTCTATCTCGCCACCGCCGCCGCCCCGGACGGGGTACGCCGACGCCGGCACATCCGGACCCGGGATCGCGAGGTGGTCGGCCTCGACGACGAGGTGCTGGACCTGAACGCGGCCGGCCAGGCCGGCGACCGGGGCGGGTTGACCGGCGAGGCGGCGCTGCTGGCGGCGGTGAACGCCAGCCGTACCGGCCGGATGACCGACATCGTCCGGACCATCCAGGCCGAACAGGACCGGGTGATCCGGGCCGACCTGGACGGGGTGCTGGTGGTGCAGGGCGGCCCCGGCACCGGAAAG
The DNA here is from genome assembly GCF_003030345.1 of Plantactinospora sp. BC1. Taxonomy (NCBI): domain Bacteria; kingdom Bacillati; phylum Actinomycetota; class Actinomycetes; order Micromonosporales; family Micromonosporaceae; genus Plantactinospora; species Plantactinospora sp. BC1. Next base: position 6,548,292 of record NZ_CP028158.1, on the reverse strand, counting down.
ACGGCCGTGGCGCTGCACCGGGCGGCGTACCTGCTCTACACGCACCGGCAGATCCTCTCCACCCGGGGTGTGCTGCTGGTCGGCCCGAACGCGACCTTCCTGCGCTACATCTCGCAGGTGTTGCCGACGCTCGCCGAGACCGGCGTGCTGCTGCGTACCGTCGGGGAACTCTTCCCCGGGATCACCGCGACCCGGCCCGAGCCGGCGGAGGTCGCCGAGCTGAAGGGCCGGCTCGACATGGTCGAGGTGCTGGCCGCCGCGATCCGGGACCGGCAGCGGGTACCGGAGGAGCCGATCGAGATCAACATCGAGCGGGACAGCCTGGTGCTGGATCCGGCCACCGTCGCCGCCGCCCGGGACCGGGTCCGCCGCACCGACCGGCCGCACAACCTGGCCCGGCCACTCTTCGACATCGAGATCATCCACGCCCTCGCCGACCAGCTCGCCGAGCGGATCGGCGCCGACCCGCTGGGCGGGGAGAACCTGCTCGACGAGGCCGACCTCGCCGAGTTCCGGCGGGAGCTGCGGGCCGAGCCCGAGGTGCAGGCGGTGCTGGACTGGCTCTGGCCGATCCTCACCCCGCAGCAGGTGGTGGCCGGGCTGTTCGCCTCGGAGCAGCGGCTCGCGGTGGCGGCGCCGAAGCTGGACGAGACCGAGCGGGCGGCGCTGCGGCGGGAGCCGTGGGGCGGCTGGAGCCCGGCCGACGTACCGCTGCTGGACGAGGCGGCGGAGCTGCTGGGCGAGGACGACCGCGCGGTCCGGGCCAGGGCCGCCCGGCAGCGCCAGGCCGAGATCGAGTACGCCGAGGGCGTGCTGGAGATCGCCGCCGGCTCCAAGTCGATCGACTTCGAGGACGAGCCCGAGGCCGAGGACGGGATGCTGGACGTCACCGACCTGCTCGTCGCCGACCGGCTGGCCGAGCGGCAGGCCGACGGGGACCAGCTGAGCACCGCCGAGCGGGCGGCGGCGGACCGGAGCTGGGCCTTCGGGCACGTGATCGTGGACGAGGCGCAGGAACTCTCCCCGATGGCCTGGCGGGTGCTCATGCGCCGCTGCCCGAGCCGCTCGATGACGCTGGTCGGCGACGTGGCCCAGACCGGATCGCTGGCCGGCGCCTCGTCGTGGTGGCCGGTGCTGGAGCCGTACGTCGGTGACCGGTGGCGGCTGGAGGAGCTGACGGTCAGCTACCGTACGCCGTCGGAGATCCTGGCGGTCGCCGCCAAGGTGCTGGCGGAGATCGACCCGACGCTCACCCCACCCCGAGCGGTACGCGACACCGGCGAAGAGCCCTGGGACGTCCAGGTCGGTACCGGTGAGCTGGTCGGGCGGCTGGTCGAGGCGATCCGGACCGAGGTGGCCGGGGTCGGCACCGGCCGGGTCGGGGTGATCGTGCCGGCCGGACTCGTCGACGAACTGGGTCCCGGGGTCACCGAGGCGGAGCCCGAGGTGGCGCTCGGCGACGATCCGGAGTTGACCAGCCGGGTGGTCCTGCTGACCGTCGCCCAGGCCAAGGGGCTGGAGTTCGACTCGGTGCTGGTGGTCGATCCGGACCGGATCGTCGCCGAGTCCACCCGTGGGCGCAGCGACCTCTACGTCGCGCTCACCCGGGCGACCCAGCGACTGGGCATCCTCCGGGTCGGCTGAGCCCCACCCGGTGCGCTGGACCGTGCCGGCGAGCGCGTCGCCGGCCCGGCGGCCGGGTCACTTGTCCGTGAAGTTACCGATCTGCCGCGCCTGTCCGGAGGCGTCGCTGGTGGACCCGGCCGCCGACGGGTTGATCCCGCCGGTGGTCGCGTCCCCGGTGGTGGTCGGTGCCACCTTTCCGCCCGGCCGGCGGGGTTGGCGGCGCGCGTTCGCCGACCCGGCCCGCCGGTCGGTACCGGTGGTGGTGCTGACCCCCCGGTTCCGGGTCGGACCGCCGTCCCGCAGTACGTCCGGATCCCGCGCCCGGTCCGCGGGGTCCTCGATGTCGCGTTCGTGCGCCTCGCGGCCCTCGTCGACCGGGAGGGTGACCTCCTCCATCGCGCCGGGGCCGTACTTGCCGCGCCCGATCCGGTCTTCGGTCCGCCGTGCCGACTCCCGCCGTTCGTCCTCGCCGCGCACGTCCACCACCTCGCCGAGTTGTCCGTTGTCGTCGTCCCGGGTGTCCCCGGTGCCCGGGTCGGCAAACGCCACCGGCCACCCCGGGCGGCGCGGGATCGATAGTCCGCTGGTCAGCGGCTGTTTGTGGCAGGGCCGGTCGGGTAGCCAACGGGTGCCACGGGCGCGGAAGTGCCGTGACCGTTGGCGGTCGGAAGAGATCTCATCGAATCCGAGGAGGAAAAGATGAGCACGCAGACCCCGTCCAGGCAGCCGATGGGCCAGCAGGTGACGGACATGCAGTCGGCACCGACCCGGGAGATGGGTGCCCAGAACATCTCCAACCAGCAGATACAGCAGACTCTGTCGGAGATGCAGCGCCGGATGGACGAGCCGGTACGGCGGAATCCTGGTAACGAGACCAAGCCCGCCTGGCTGAGTACCGAGTTCTACATCTATCTGGCGGCGGTCGGCTTCACCTTGCTGGCTGCGGACCTGGTCGGTACGGACGCGACCGGCGTCGACCCGTTCCGGGCTCAGCAGGCCTGGTTCTTCATCACCCTGATGACCATCGCCTACCTGGGTAGCCGTGGTCTGGCGAAGCTGGGTAACGCCTGGCGACACGGCAAACGGTGACGATGCTCCGGACGCCGTAGCGGCGGAGCGCGGTCTCCGCTGAGGACCGGTGTACCGGAGTGTCCCGAGCAGTGGCGACTTGCCACGGGGGGTCGCGGTCCCCGCCGACAACGGCGGGGACCGCGGCCTTTTCCTCGTCCGTGGCCGTCGGCCGGGTCACTCCTCGCCGAAGTCGCCCTCGAAGGCGTCCTCCAGCATCTCACCGGCGATCATGCCGCCGGCCAGCCCGAGCGCCGCACCGGCGACCATGCCGCCCATGCCGTGCCCGCCGTGGTGCCCCTGCTTGCCGGGGTGTCCGTAGTGCTGTCCCGCCCCGCCGTGCCGGCCGTAGCTCTGCACCGTCTGCGCCAGCCAGCCCTCGACCCGCTGCCGCCAGTCGACCTGGTCGACACCGGCGTGCTCGGCGGTGTACCGGCCCACGCTGTCGTGCCCGCCGCTGAACATTCCGCCGCGCTTGTCGCACTCGATGATGACGTCGACGCCGTGCTGGTTGGTGACGAAGGTCAGCTCGACCTCGCGGATCGCGTGCGCGTACTGCGGGGCGGCGAAGAACTCGATCTCCTGGTAGAACGGCAGCGTCTGCTGCACGCCGTAGATCTGCCCGCGCTCCAGGTCGGCGCTCTTGAACTGGAAGCCGAGTTGGGCGAACGCCTCCAGGATCTTCTCGTGCACCGGCAGCGGGTGTACCGCGATGGCGTCCAGGTCGCCCTTGTCCACCGCCCGGGCGATCGCGAGTTCGGTACGCAGCCCCATCGTCATGCCGCGCAGCCGCTGACCGTAGACGTCGGTGATCGGGGTCTCCCAGGGCACCGGGAGCTGGAACGGGATCGCCAGTTCCTGCTTGGCTTCCAGGCGCATGGCGCCGCTGACCGGGAGACGGTAGAACTCCATGGTGCCGGCGTACTCGCTGTCTCCGGCCTCCATCTCGACCCGGGTGACCAGCGCGACGGTGACCTGCTCGATGTCGGCCGCGGAATCCCCGCCGCGCAGGTTGACCTGCCCGTCGAGCACCAGGCCGGGCCGGGTGTTCGGGTTCGTCAGCACGGTGTCCACGCTCGGACCGCCGACGCCGAAGGCGCTCAACATCTTCTTGAAGACCATAGAGATACTCCTGTTTACGGCGGATATGTGCCGCTGGTGTCGGCGCGCATTTTCCACGATGGATCGACGCGCACTCCGGTGACCCTATTCACCGTAGCTGTGAGGTGGCTGGGAGCGTTCGCCCGTCACCGATTCGGGTGACGGAGCCGGGCCCGCGACGAGTGCCCGGACACACCGGGCCGCCGGCCGGGAGGCTGGCGGCGGCGGGCGGGACGTAAGCTCTCCAGACCATGCGCGTGGGTATCGTGATCCTTCCCGACCAGCGGTGGTCCGTGGCCGAGCGCCGGTGGCGCCAGGCCGAGGAGTGGGGCTTCGACCACGCCTGGACCTACGACCACCTCGGCTGGCGTGACCTGGTCGACGGGCCGTGGTTCGACGCCATGGGCACGCTGACCTCGGCCGCGATGGTCACCTCCCGGATCCGGTTGGGCACCCTGGTCGCCTCGCCCAACTTCCGGCACCCGGTGCACTTCGCCCGGCAGATCACCGGGCTGGACGACGTCTCGGACGGCCGGGTACTGCTCGGCATCGGCGCCGGCGGGATCGGGTTCGACTCGGACGTACTCGGTGCCCGGGCGCTCTCCCCCCGACACCGGGTCGACCGGTTCACCGAGTTCACCGAGCTGCTCGACCTGCTGCTCCGGACCGACGGGGTCACCTGGCGGGGCGACTACTACGCGGCGGTCGACGCGCGGAGCAACCCCGGCTGCGTCCAGCAGCCCCGGGTGCCGTTCGTGGTCGCCGCGAACGGGCCGCGCTCGATGCGGCTCGCCGCCCGGTACGGCCAGGGCTGGGTCACCACCGGCATCCCGGACGGCGACGACATGGCGGCGTGGTGGCGCTCCGTCGCCGACCTCGCCGGCCGGATGGACGAGATCCTCGCCGCCGCCGGCCGGGAGCCCGGCAGCCTGGACCGCTATCTCTCCCTCGACTCCGCCCCGGTCTTCTCGCTCTCCAGCGCGGGGCACTTCGCCGAGGCGGTCGGCCGGGCCGCCGAGCTGGGCTTCACCGACGTCGTCACGCACTGGCCGCGCGAGTCGAGCTGGTACGCCGGGGACGAGGCGGTCCTCGCGGAGGTGGCCACCGAGGTGCTGCCCCGGCTACCGGGCCGGAGCTGACCGTCCCCTCGGGAACCGGCGGAGACGCCGGAGGCCCCGGAGACGGCGGAGACGCCGGCGGGTGGTTGCCGACCGGTCGCCGCAGGAACGCGTGGCCGGGCCCGCGGACGCGGGCCCGGCCACCGGCGGAAGCCGACAGGTCAGCTGGCGGTGCAGCTCAGCGTCGGCGTGGTGTTGCTGCCGTTCCAGGTTCCGATGAACCCGAACGCGGTACTCGCCCCGGCGCCGAGGCTGCCGTTGTGCGAGACGTTCCGCGCGGTCACGGTCGACCCGCTGCTGCTGAGCGTCGCGTTCCACGCCTGGTTGACCTGCTGCCCGTTGGCGAAGGTCCAGGTGACGGTCCAGCCGCTGATCGCCGCGCTGCCGGCGGTCACCCGGACCTCGCCCTGGAAGCCGCCCTGCCACTGCCCGGTGACGGCGTACGTGGCGGTGCAGCCCCGGGTACCGCCCGGTGACGTGGTCGGCGGAGTCGTCGGTGGGCGGGTGGTCGGGGTACCGGTCGGGGGCCGGGTCGTCGGCGGAGTCGTCGGGTTGCCGCCGCTGTAGACGGTCGCCTCCCGGGCGGTCTGCCGGATCCCGTTCGCCCCGTTGAAGATCCGCTGCCCCCACGAGGTCAACTGGCTCACGTTGAAGTTCGTCACCATGTCGAGGTACTCGACGCCGCCGCCGTTACCGCTCCACGACCAGCCGATGTAGCCGATCCCGTTCTGCTGGGCGTACGACATGATGGTGTCCTCGTCCGGGTTGCCGTCCGAGTGGTTGTGCCCGAACTCCCCCACCACGATCGGCAGGTTGGCGCTGCGGAACCGGCCGAGGTAGTCGGTGATCTCGGCGGCGGTGTCGAAGACGCCGTACATGTGGATCGAGAAGATGGTGTTCCGGTCCGGGTCGGCGTTGAAGACGCTCTGCGCGTTGTCCCGCATTATGAAGCGCCAGTCCTGACCCCACATCGGCGCGTCGACCATGATGGTGTGGTCGAAGCCGGCGTTGCGCAGCCGGGTGATCGCGTTACGGGTGTGCGTCGGCCAGTTGGCGCTGGTCGCCTCGTTGTTGCCGAACGGCTCGTTGCCGATGTTGAGGATGACGTAGTTCTCCTGGCCGGCCAGTGCGCTCTGGATGCTGATCCAGTAGCTCACCGCCTGGTCGAGGGTGATCGCCGCGCCCTCCTCGCCGTACCCGGTGGTGTCGTGCACCTCCAGGACGCAGATCAGCCGGTTGGCCTTGCACAGCGAGATGACGTTGGCGACGTCGCTGGCGCTGTTCTGGGTCCACCGGGCACCGCTGCTCAGCACCACCCGTACGGTGTTCGCGCCCAGCGATTTGATGTCGCGGAATGAACCGGTTTGGCTGGCGTACCAGGTGTGCGCGTGGCTGACCCCACGCATGATGAACTCGTTGCCGCGCGCGTCGATGAGCCGCCCGCCGCTGATCGTGAAGCCGGCCGCCGCCTGTGCCGACGGGGTCACCACGAAGAGCGAGACGGCAGTGGCGGCGACGAGCGCGAGCAGCGCCGATGCGACGGCGTAGATTCGTCTTTTCATGACCTACCTCAGGGAGGGTCCCGGGACGGGGACAGAAGTGAGGGGACCGGCAACTGTTGCCCGACAGTTGCCACCCAACTCCCTGCGACGGCACGGATCAGGGTAGGCCGATGAACCGGTTAACGCAACCGGTTAAGTAACCCCTCCGCCCGGTACCGGGCGGAGGGGCGGTGCCGGATCGTCACCAGGCGGTGGGCTTGCCCGGGGTGTAGAGCCAGGTCTGGAAGAAGGCGTCGAGCTGCCGCCCGCTGACCTTCTCGGCGAGCCGGACGAAGTCGGCGGTGGTCACCGTGTCGTCGCGGTTCGCCGCGTACCAGGCGCGGAGCAGGGCGAAGAAGGCCCGGTCACCGATCTTCGTACGCAGCGCGTGCAGCGTCATCGCGCCCTTGGTGTAGACCGAGCCGGCGAAGAGGTTGGTCGCACCCGGGTCGCCGGGCGGCGGGTTCCAGAAGCTCGCCGTCTCCGGCCGGGCGTAGTTGGTGTCGAACCGCGCCTGCGCGGTACGCCCGCCGGTGTGCTCCTCCCAGAGCCACTCGGCGTAGCTGGCGAACCCCTCGTTGAGCCAGATCTCCTGCCAGCGGGCCGGGCTGACGCTGTTGCCGTACCACTGGTGGGCCAGCTCGTGCGCCACCGTGCCCTCGCCGGGCGGTCCTGAGTAGATCGGCCGGGTCTGCGTCTCCAGCGCGTACCCGGCGTCCTCGTCGTCGTCGACGATCGCCCCGTAGGAGGTGAACGGGTACCGGCCGAAGAGGTCGGAGAAGTACTCGATCATCTCCCTGGTCCGGGCCAGCCCGTCGGCGGCGTCCGGGCCGAGGTCCCGGTCGACCGCGTCGATGATCGGCAGGCCGCGCGGGCCGGTGCTGCGGCGCAGGTCGTAGTCGCCGACCGAGGCGGTGGAGAGGTAGCTCGCCATCGGGTCGCGGGCCCGCCAGACGAAGGTCGTCCAGCCGTTCCTCGTGCGCTGCTCGACGAGTTCGCCGTTGGCGACCGCGGTCTTGCCGGCCGGCACCGTGATCCGGAAGTCGTAGCTGGCCTTGTCGGTCGGGTGGTCGTTGACCGGATACCAGGTGGCGGCGCCGTCGGGCTCGTTCGCCACGAAGGAGCCGTCCGGCGTGGAGACCCAGCCGTAGAGGGCGCCCTCGATGTCGGTCGGGCGGCCGGTGGTGCCGTCGTACCGGACGACGACGGTGAACCGCTCGCCCCGGGACAGGCCGTTCCTCGGCGAGATGCGCAGCTCCTGGCCGTCCCGGTCGTACCGGGCGGCCCGGCCGTCGACGGTCACCGACCGCACCTCGAAGCCGCGCAGGTCGAGGTTGAACCGGGAGAGCCGGTCGGTGGCCCGGGCGCTGATCGTGGCGACCCCGGCGAAGGCCCGGCTGGTCGGTTCGTAGCGGATCTCCAGTCCGTAGTGGAGGACGTCGTACCCGCCGTTGCCGGCCGCCGGGAAATAGCCGTCACCGACCCCCGGCGCACCCGGCTTCCCGGCACCGCCGTGACCGTGACCCCGCCCGGTGGCCGACGCGGGGGTGGCACCGAGCGAGAGGGTGACGGTCGTCGCCGCCAGCACGGCACCGAGCCGTCGAGAGATCACCATGGTCGGACACGTTAATACGGCCGTTGACCGGGGGGAAGAACCGAACTCCGCCGGCGGCGCCCGGGCGGTGCGGTGACCGACCGCCACGGGCGCCGTCATCCCCACCACAAGGATGATGCACCGGCCATTCTTAACCGGTTAAGGACGAACCTACCTCCACGGTCGGGAAATAGTCAAGGACGTCACTGCACTTCACGCCGGACGACCGGGGTTTACCGGCGCCAGGAGGGGTAGACAACCGGAATCGGACGACGGAGGAGGCCGGCATGGTCGGGGTGGGCTACACGCTGATGTGTGAACAGACCGGACCGAAGGACCTGGTCGACCAGGCGGTCCGGGCGGAACAGGCCGGCTTCGACTATCTGGTCATCTCCGACCACTACTCCCCCTGGCTCGCCTCGCAGGGCCACTCGCCCTACGCCTGGGCCGTACTCGGCGCGGTCGCGCACGCCACCTCCCGGATCAAACTGATGACCTACGTGACCTGCCCGATCCGGCGTTACCACCCGGCGGTGGTGGCGCAGAAGGCCGCGACGATCGGGGTGATGTCCGACGGCCGGTTCACCCTCTCGCTCGGCGCCGGGGAGAACCTCAACGAACACGTGGCGGGCGCCTGGCCCTACGTGCACCAGCGGCACGAGATGCTGGAGGAGGCGTTGCAGATCATCCGGCCGCTGCTCGACGGCGACAACCTCTCCTACTCCGGCAACCACTTCGAGGTGCCCGAGGCGTACCTCTGGGACCGGCCGGAGGGCCCCATCCCGATCGCCCTCGCGGCCTCCGGGCCGCACTCGGTCGAGCTGGCATGCGAGTACGCCGACGCGCTGGTCTGCGACAACCCGGACGCGGCCGTGGTCAGGATGTACGACGAACGCGGCGGCGCCGGCAAGCCCCGTTACGGGCAGGCGGCGGTCTGTTACGGCCCGGACGCCGACGACTGCCGCAAGACGGTGCACGACCAGTGGCGGTGGGCCGCCCTGAACTGGACGGTCAAGGCCGAGCTGCCCGGGCCGGAGTCCTTCGTCAGCGCCAGCGAGGCCATCCGTCCCGAGGACATCGCGCAGCTCGTACCCTGCGGACCGGACCTGGACCCGCACGTCGAGGCGTTCCGCAAGTACGTCGACGCCGGCTTCACCGACGTGGCGTTCGTGCAGGTCGGCGTCGAGGGCCAGCCGAGGTTCCTGGACTGGGCCGAGCACGAGCTGCTGCCCCGGCTGCGGGAGCTCTGACCGGGATGCGATTCGGCCGTGTCGAGGTCCGCCCGCTCGGTGGCGGACTGGGCTGCCTGCTGATGATCCTGATCTCGATCGTCGGCTCGATCGTCCTGACCGTACTCGTCAATCTGCTCCTCTGATCGGCCGGCCGGCGCTCGACCGACCGGCCGACGTGTCGGGGCGTGCCCGGCGTGTCGGGCATTCCTCCCGGACAGCCGGGTCAGCTGTCCCTGGCTCGGCCTCGGGCGGTGCAGCAGGCTCGGCCCCAGGCAGTCGTACGGCTGTCGCGCGGCGACGCGGCGGAGACGAGTATGCGGTTCAGAATCCTGGGTCCCCTGTCGGTCGAGGTTGCCGGTGCTCCACTCCGGATCCGGAGCGCCCGGGTCTCGACCCTGCTCGCGACCCTGCTCCTGGAGGCCAACCGGACGGTGCCGACCGACCGGCTGATCGAGGCGGTGTGGGGCTGGCACGCGCCGCCGACCGCCCGCAGCCAACTGACCATCGTGGTGTCCCAACTGCGCCGGCTGCTCGCCCGGGCCGGCGCGCAGCGGCCGATGGTACTCACCGAGTCGGCCGGTTACCGGCTCGCCGTGACGACCGACGAACTCGACGCGCTGCTGTTCGAGCGGTACGTCGCCGAGGCGGAGCGGGCGGCCTCCACCGGCCGGCCCGCCGATGCCGTCGCACGGCTGAGGTCCGCGCTCGACCTGTGGCGCGGCTCCGCGCTGGCCGGGGTGCCCGGGCAACTGGTCGGGACGGCGGCCACCCTGCTCACCGAGCGGCGGGCCGCGATCCGGGCCCGCTGCGTCGAACTCGAACTCGCGCTCGGCCGGCACGCCGACCTGGTCACCGAACTGGTCGGGCTGGTTGCCACGGATCCGTTCAACGAACGCTTCCGGGAGAATCTGGTACTCGCGCTCTATCGCTGCGGCCGGGTCACCGAGGCGCTCACCGGATTGCAGGACTTCCGTCGGCGACTCGCCGACGAGGTCGGGATCGAGCCCGGCCCCCGCCTGACCGAACTCCAGCACCGGATCCTCAACCGCGATCCCGCGCTCGACCTCCCGCCGGAAGCTCCGTTGGCGGGGCCGGGCGCCTCGCTGGCGAGCCCGGAAGCTCCGTTGGCGGGGCCGGGCGCCTCGCTGGCGAGCCCGGAAACTCCGTTGGCGGGGCCGGGTGCGCCGTTGGCGGGGCCGGAAGCTCCGTTGGCGGGGCCGGGTGCCTCGTTGGCGGGGCCGGAAGCTCCGTTGGCGGGGCCGGGTGCGTCGTTGGCGGCCGCCGTCGACTCGGGGAGCACCGATGCGAACCGGCCGGGACGGCGCCCGGGCGGGCCACCGGCCCGCCGTCGGGTGGCCGGACGACCGGCTCGTCGACCGGGTGGGCTGCCCGGTCGACGGCCCGGCGGGCAACCGGGCGGCCCGGCCCGCCGTCGACCCAGCGGCCGGGACGGTACGACCGGACGCACCGGGGATGTCCCGTGGCAGCTTCCGCCCGCCGTCGCCGACTTCGTCGGGCGGGACGCCGAACTGACCCGGATCCGCCGCGCCCTCGGCGACGGCACCGGCCGGACCGGACCGGCCGTGGTGGTCGTCTCCGGCCTGCCCGGGGTCGGCAAGACGGCACTGGCGATCCGGGCCGGCTGGGACGTCGGCCCCGGACACCCGGACGGCTGCCTCTACGCCGAACTCGTCGACGGCGGTCAGGGCGTGCCGGTGGACCCGCACGAGGTACTCGGCGGGTTCCTCCGCGCGCTCGGCGTACCCGGGGCCGCGGTTCCGGACGGGCGTACCGAGCGGCGTGACCTCTACCGGTCGCTGGTGGCACGGCGCCGGATCCTGGTCCTGCTCGACGGTGCCGCCGACGAGGCGCAGGTACGCCCGCTGCTGCCCACCGGGCCGGCCTCGGCGGCGCTGGTGACCGCCCGGCGCCCGCTGGCCGGCCTGGACGGCGCCCACCGGGTCACCCTCGACGTGCTGCCGGTCGAGCCGGCGGTCCGGCTGCTCACCGGCATGCTGCCGGACCGGGTCGCCGGTGACCTGCCGGCCGTGCACCGGATGGTGCAGCTCTGTGACCGGCTCCCGCTGGCGATCCGGGTCACCGGAAATCGGCTCGCGGTCGGGGCCGACCGGTCGCTGCCCCAGGCCGTCGACCGGCTCACCGACGGTACGCGCCGGCTCGACCGGCTCGTCGACGGCGACCGGGACGTGCGGCGCGGACTGGCCGGGGCGTACCAGCGGCTGGCGCCGCAACCCGCGACCCTGCTGCGGCGGCTCGGCGCGCTGCCGGTGGCCGAGTTCCCCGGTTGGCTCGCCGTCCCGCTGCTGGACACCGACGAGAGCAGCGCCGAGCAGGCTCTGGCCGCCCTGACCGACGCCGGTCTGGTGTGGCCCGTGCCGGACCGGCGTACCGGGCTGTCCCGCTACCGGATGCCGGAACTCGTCCGGCTGTACGCGGCGGAACGGGTCGGCGTCGACGATCCACCGCCGACCCGGGCGACGGCGCACCGCCGGGCGTACTGGTGGCTGCTGGACCTGGCGCTGCGCGCCGACCGGCAGGTACCCGAGCAGGTCTTCCCGGCCGGTGCGATCGGCCTGCCGCGCGGGTTCGGTCCGGGCGAGGAACTCCTGCGCGCCGTCGACGCCGACCCGCTCGGCTGGCTCGGCGCGGAACGGCACCTGCTGGTCGGCGCCGCCGAGCAGGCCGCCGGACTCGGCGACACCGAGCTGGCCTGGCGGCTGGCGGTGGCACCGACGAACTTCCTGCACCAGCGCGGCCTGACCGAGCTGTGGCAGCGCGCGGTCGCGCACGGTCGCGCCGCGCTGCGGGACCGGGGCGGTGTCGATCGCGGCCGGGCGCTGCTGTCGCTCGGCAACGCCCTGCTGCTGCTCTCCCGGGCCGAGTCCGGCGCGGCCTGGACGGCGGCGCGGGCCGCCCGGCGGCTCTTCGACGAGCTGGGTGATCCGGACCGGGCGGCGGCCTGCGCGGCCGTCCAGTGGCTGGCCGGGCAGCGTCCCGCTCCGGCGGCGAGCCCGGTCGGGGTCGGGGCGCGGCGCGGCACCGACGAGCCGGCTCCGCTGCGGAGGACGGGAACGCTGCGCGGGGTGATCCGACGGATCGGGGTCGCGCCCCGGGCCACCCCGATCCTCTGCCCCGCCGACCAGCCCGAGCCGGTGGCACGGCGGCCGGTCGGTGGCGCTCCGGCGCCGCGCCGTGGATCGGCCCAGCGCCCGCCGGACGTCGTGGCGGTCATCCCGGGCCAGGTACGCCCGCCCGACCCGGCCCTGGCCGGGAGCGAGTGACCGGGAGCGTGCCGCCCGCCGATCGGCGCGGCCGCGAGAGGTCGGATCTGGCTGGACCGGGTCGGTCGTCGTATGGCGTCCAGCCGGTTACGGCGACGGCTTGGCGGTGCCGTCCGGTGCACGGGTCGGCAGCCGGGTGGTCGCGGAGGCCGACGGAACGACCGGACCGGAAGCCTCGGCGCAGAGCCCGACCACCTCGTCCAGCCCGATCCGGTCGGCCGGCTCCGCCCGCAGCAGGCCGGTGACGATCCGGCGCAACGGCGCCGGAACCGGCGGCCCGCGGAACGACGGCGCCAGCAGCGCCGCCACCCAGTCCTCCGGCCACCGTACCGGCAGGCCGGCGGATCCGGCCCACGAGCCGGTACCCGCCACGTCGAGGCCGGCCGGGGAGACCCGGCCGGCCAGCCAGAGAGCCAGCACGCCCAGGCTGAACAGGTCGGCCGCCGGGTCCGGTGCCGCGCCCCGCCACAGTTCCGGAGCGACGAAGCCGGCCGCGCCGGAGAGCCGCAGGTCGAGGTAGGACCAGTCGTCCGGCCCGCCGGTGCGTAACGCGGCCAGCTCCAGGTCGACCAGCCGGAGTTCCCCGTCCGGCAGCAGCAGCACGTTCTCCGGAGCCAGGTCCCGGAGTACCACGCCGACCGGGTGCACCGCGCCGAGCAGCCGGGCCAGCCGGCCGAGCAGGTGATGCCAGCCGGGCCGGCCCGGACCGACCACCCGTACGTCCGGCAGGTCGGCGGAGAGTGGCCGCCCCGGGAGTAGTTCCTCGACGAGGAACCGGTGGTCGCCCTGGACGAACTCGCGCAGTGGCCGGGGCGTCACGCCGAGCGGGAGCAGGTGGCGCAACACCCGCGCCTCGTGCCCGAGCAGGTCCCGGACGTCCCGGTCGTACGCGTCGACCCCCACGTACGGCCGGGCCTCCTTGATCAGGACCTCGACGCCGGTACGCAGGTCCCGGGCCCGGTAGACGCCCCCCTTGTTCGCCTGCCGGATAGCCCCGGTGACCGCGTACCTGCCGCCGATCAGGACCTCGGCCGGTCCGGTCGGGTCGACGGGCCCCCACGTCCCCGTCGACCCGACCGCCCCCGTTGACCCGGCCGCCCCCGCCGGCCCGACCGGGTTCCCCGACCCGGCAGGTCCCCCCACCCGCGCGGCTCCCCCGAACCGCACGGTTCCCCCGAACCCCGCGGATTCCCCCACCCGCGTGGTTTCCCCCGACCCGGCCGGGCCCTCCGACTCGGTCGAGCCCCCCGACCGAGCAGGTACTGCGGGCCCGGCCGGGCCCCCCGGTCCGCCCCCCACGGACCCGGCCGTCCCCGCCGAACCGAAGACCGGTTCGGCGGTGGACGTCCCCAAGATCTGCATCGACGCCACCGACCAGCTGGGCCCGGTCGGGCCGGCCCGGTTGGTCGGCCACACCGGCGCCCCGGGCACCGCCGGGGCCGATCGCCCCGGCGCGGAGTCGAACGGCGGCTCGGCCCAGGCCGGTGGCCGGAAGACCGGCTCGCACCGGTCCTCGACCAGGTTCCCCTCCGGATCGACCAGGCAGCGCCGGTACCGGCCGTCGTCGTCCAGTACGCCGACCCCGCCGAAGGCGCCGTACCGGTAGTGCACCACCCCGCCCCACTGGTACGGCCGGTCGGAGAGGACGGCCGGCCCCACATAGCCGGCGGTCGCCTCGTCGAGACGTCTCGCCAGTTCCCGGAAGAGTTCGTCGGTCGCGGGGTGCACGGTGAGGAACTTTCCGGCCCGGGCCCTCGGTGCCCGGGGACCGTTGAGTTCGGCGAGCCCCGCTGCGGTGGCGACGAAACTGAATTCGGTACCGGTCTCGACCAGCGTCGGCGCGCAGGCCGCGAGCACCAGCGGCGCGTTCGCGGGCGTCGCCGAGACGTGCAGCTTCCAGCCCTGCAGGCGGTTGACCGGCAGCGCCGGGGTGACCACGGTCCGCCCGGCCCGTTGTCGCACGGTCCAGCCGGCGAGGCTGATCCGGTCCAGCAGCTCGCCGACCAGGTCGGCCGGCTCAGGCTGCCCGGACCACGCCGGGTGGCGGGCGGGAGCCGAGGTCTGCCCACGCAGCGGCATGGCGAGGCCGGAACTCCGGCTCGCGGTTGCCGACGACTCGGGCGTCATAGGTCTCCCCGGTTTGGCGATTGGTGAAGTGCCGGCCGTGGTGAGTGGCGGCTGGCACCGCCGACGAGAGTGCCGGGCCGGCGCATCGAGTGGCCATCGACCCGACATCGAGTACCTCCGGCCGGGCCCCGCAGCGGTGGCTTCGATCGGAGAGTCGTGCACCAGATCCGGTCGGGTACCGGACCGTACGGAGACACGCCGGATTTTCCCGAGTGGACTGGGACACCGGTCCCGGGCCTGCGGGACCCCCGACGGGACATGATGCGTCAGTCCGACGGACCGTTCCGCGCCCCGTTGAACAGCGGGCCTAGGCTGCGGAGGAACCGTCGCCCACCAGCGCCGAGAACCGTCGAGATTGGATTACGAGGGGAGTGTCATGACCGCTAAGCCGATTCGCCCGGTTCGCCGTACCGAGATCGAACCGATCGTCATCGCCAGCGACAACAGCTTCGCGCACGCCTACGGCAGCGTCGCGGAGATGCTGAGCGAGAAGGACATCGGCGCCAAGGCCCAGGGCGGCCTTGAGTTCTTCGACAAGGCGGGCCGTCGGCTCGCGCCGGTACTCAGCCACGCCTGGGAGCTGGAGGGGCTGGTACCGACGCTGGAGGATCCCGACCCGGAGCTGGTCCAGGGCCGGCTACAGGCCGTCGTCCAGCACGTCGGCGACTACATCCGCCGGCACCCGGAGACCGTCGCCGACTCCGGGTTGACCGTGGACGAGGCGATCGCCGCGCTGCCGCAGCTCGGCGGCGGCACGCTCGCCGAGGACGCGGCGCACTTCCCGGGTGGCGACTCGCCCTCCGGTGGCGTCAGGCTGATGACGCAGGGTGGTTGGTTCCACAACTCCCTGCACGCGGCCGGCTGGACACACTGAGCACTTGATCGGACAGGGGTCGAAGGGGTGACGTCCACCGAGGACACCGGGCGGTGGCCCGCACGTCGGGTCGCCGTGCTGGTCGGGGCAGCCGTTGTCGTCGCGCTCGCGGTGATCGGGCAAGTGATCAACATTGGTGACACGACGGTCCAACTGACCGGAGAGACCGCGGTGATCGCGGTCGCGTTCACCGCCATGGGCGCGTTGGTCCTGGTAGGCATACCCGGACATCTCGTGGGCCGGCTCATGCTCGCCGCCGGGGGGGCGGCGAGCATGGCCACGCTCGCGGAGAGCTGGGGAAACGTTCTGCCCGCCGCCTGGCTGAGCCAGTGGGCCTGGTGGCCGCCGTACGGACTGATCTTCCTTGCCCTGCTGGTCTTCCCGGACGGCCGCCTGCCGTCCCGGCGGTGGCGACCGGTCGCGGTGCTGATGGTCGTCGGCATCACCGTCGCCTCGCTCGCCTACGCGGTGGCCGCCCTGGACGACCCCTACAGCCTGGTCAGCGTCGCCGAGGCGGCGCCGACCCAGCGGGCCCGCACGCTGGTGCTGGTCGGACTGCTCGGCATCGGGGTCACCGTGCTCGGCCTGGTGGCGGCACTGGTCGCGCTGGTGTTGCGCTGGCGACGGGCCGACGGTGAGACCCGGGCGCAGTTGGCCTGCCTACTGGCAAGCGCGATCCTGCTGCTGCTCGGCCTCGTGCTGGAGACCATCGACCTGCCCGGAGCCTGGGTGATCATGGTGGTCGCACTTCCGGTCGGGATGGCCGTCGCGGTGCTGCGCTACCGGCTGTACGGGCTGGACCAGGTCATCAACCGGACCATCGTCTGGCTGGTGATGAGCCTGCTGGTGATCGCCGCGTTCGTCGGGCTGATCACCCTGCTCCGGGACCTGCTGATGGCGGGCAGCACCTCGAACGCCTCGCTGGTCGCGACCGGGCTGATCGCGGTCGCCTTCGAGCCGGCCCGGGGCCGGGTGCAGCGGGGGGTCAACCGGCTGCTCTACGGCGACCGGGACGACCCGTACCAGGTGATGGCCCGGCTCGGCGAGCTGCTCGGCCGTACCGTCGAGCCCGGCGCGGTGCTGCCGCTGCTGACCGACACCATCGCCCGGTCGCTGCGGGTGCCGCACGTGGCGGTGGAGGTCGAGGGGCGGGAGGGGCCGCGCGTCCTCGCCGCGCACGGCACCGCGAACACCCCGGTCGAGGCGTTCGACATGGTGACCCGGGGGGACCGGGTCGGCCGGCTGCTGGTCGCCAACCGGAGCGCGGCGAGCCGGTTCACCCCGGTGGAACGGCGGCTGCTGGGCGACCTGGCACTGCACGCGGCCGTGGCGGCCGACGCCGTCCGACTCATCCACGACCTCCAGGAGTCGCGGGAGCGCCTGATCACCGCCCGTGAGGAGGAGCGTCGGCGACTCCGCCGCGACCTGCACGACGGGCTCGGCCCGACGCTGGCCGGGATGGCCATGCAGGTCCGGGCGGCGCACAAGCTCGTCGCCGGGCAGCCCCGCACCGGTCGGATCCTCGACGCGCTCGCCGCGGACCTGCAAACCTGCACCGCCGAGGTACGCCAACTCGTCGACCAGCTCCGGCCACCGGCGCTGGACCGGGGGCTCGCCGCCGCGCTGCGCAACGAGTGCGCCCGGTTCGACAGCCCGACGCTCTCGGTCCGGTTGCAGGTCGACGGGAACCTCCAGGGGCTGCCGGCGGCGATCGAGGTGGCCGCGTACCGGATCGTCGCCGAGGCGTTGAACAACGCGACCCGGCACTCCCGGGCCAGCAGCTGCCGGGTGAACGTGCACCGGGACCGGGCGCTGACGGTGGAGATCGTGGACGACGGGGTGGGGCTCGGCCCGCGCCGGCCCGGCGGGGTCGGCCTCGACTCGATGCGGGAACGGGCCACCGAACTCGGCGGCGAGTTCGACATCACCCCGAGCAGTCCACATGGTACGTCCATCCGGGTGCGTCTGCCGTTCCAGCCGGCCGTACCCGACCAGCCGACCGGTGCGGTGGCACAGGACAGCCCAGCCACTCTCGGACGAGCGGCTACCGGCGCACCGGCCGTAGATGCCGCCGCCCCCGACCGTACGGCCGGGGACTCCGGGACCGATCCCGGTTCCGGCGGCCCGGACGGCTGCTGGGGGGTCGCCCACCGATCCGTCGACACCGGCCCGGAGTCGGAGGTGCCGCAGCCGCGGAGCACCACGGCACAGCCCGCCGGCACCGCCCCGCAGGCCGCCGGCAACCAGAGTCCGGACAGCGACGCGGGCCGGACCGGCTAGCCCGCTACGCTGAACCCGCGATGCGCAGCCCGGCTCCGCGGTGCCATTCCGCCGCCCGCTGGCAGCGCACAGGACGCGGTGTGCGGGCAGAGGCGGCGACGAGCATGGTGCACGGTGGACGGATCCTCATCGTCGACGACCACCCGGTGGTGCGCCGGGGGCTGCGCACCATGCTCGAGGGCGAGTCGTGGGTGAGCGAGGTCTTCGAGGCGGCGACCACCGCCGAGGCGATCAGCACCGCGGTCACCGAGCGGGTCGAGGTGATCGCGATGGACGTGACGCTGCCGGACGGCGACGGAGTCGACGCCACCGCCCGGATCGTCCAGTCCTGCCCGGAGACCAAGGTGCTGATGCTGACGATGGCCAACGACGAGGAGATCGTGGCCCGGGCGCTGCGGGCGGGCGCCCGGGGCTACGTGCTCAAGGACACGGATCCGGACGCCGTCATCGACGCGCTGCGTACGGTCGCGCAGGGCGGTGTCGTGCTGGGTCCGGGCATCGGGCCGTCGGTGCTCACCACCCTCAACCGGGGGCCGGTCGAGCTGCCCGCCCCGTTCAACCAGCTCACCGCCCGGGAGCGGGACATCCTCGGCCGGCTCGCCTTCGGCGACACCAACGCCAAGATCGCGCGACACTTCGGGCTCAGCGAGAAGACGGTACGCAACCAGCTCTCCGCGATCTTCGCGAAGCTGGGTGTCGCCGACCGCGTCCAGGCGGCCCTGCTCGCCCGCGACGTCGGACTCGGCGCCTGAGCCGGTTCGGTTGAGTGGACTCGGCGGCTGAGCGGACTCGGCGCCCGAGCGGGCCTCGGTGGCGGTCGCCTGCCAGTGTCTGGGGCGTCTCCCGGTGCTCAGCGCGGGTGCAGGTCGAACTCGACGGTGACCGGGTAGTGGTCCGAGGCGGATTCCGCCGCATCACCGGTGACCACCCGAGGATCGTGCGCCAACCGGGCGAGCGGCGGCGTGCCGAGCAGGTAGTCGAGTCGCATTCCGGTGAACTCCGCCCCGCCGCCCGCGCTGGTCGGCACGGTCTGCGGCGGCTCCGCCCGGTCGGCCGGGGTGCCGGAACCCTCCGGCCGGAACAGGTCCACGAAGCCCGCCCGGTACAGCGCGGCGACCGCCCGGCTGTCCACGGTCACCCCGTCCGGCATCAGGTGCCGCGCCCGGTACTCCGGCAGGAGCCGGCCGATCCGCCCGTCGTGCCGGTCGCCCGGGTCGAGCGTGTTCAGGTCACCCATCAGCAGGACCAGCCGCTCCGGTAACGGACTCCGGTCCGGTCCGCCCCGACCGGCCGCCCCGACCAGCCAGCCGGCCTCCCGCAGCCGGCGCCGCCCGGAGTACGGATTCAGGTGCGTGCCGAGCACGGTCAGCGGCCCCCGGTCGGTCGCCAGCACGACCCGCTGTGCCCCGTGGTGGAACGGCCGGCGGACCGGCGCCACCGCGACCGCCTCGACCGGCGGCCGGACCAGGATCGCCACCGGTTGCCCGAACCAGCCGCCGGCCAGGTACGCCCGCATGCCGAGCCGCCGCGCCACCGTGTCGAGCCGGTCGCGGTCCCGGCGCAGGCCCCGGAGTTCCTGCAACGCCAGCACGTCCGGCCGCTGCTCGGCGACGACCTGGAGTACCCGGTCGAGCCGGCCCTGGTCGGTGCCGTCGCGGCCGCCGTTCTTGATGTTGTAGGTCATCGCCCGCACCCCGGCCGCACCCCCGTCCTCGTCCTCGTCCGGTTCCGGGTGACCGCCGGCCTCAGTCCGGCCGGGCCGCCCGGGCCAGTTCGTCGTCGAGGCGCGACAGCTCGGCCGGGCTGCCCGGCACGGTCTCCGCCGGCCGCGTCCCGTCGGTCGGGCGGCTCGACCCGGCCGCCTCCGCGCCGGCATCGCCGCCGCCCTGCCGCCGGCCGTCCTCGGAGAGTTCCGCGTTCGGGCGCACCACCAGCCAGAGCAGGCCGATCCAGAGTGTGGTGAGCAGCGTGGCCCCGGCGAAGTCACTCGGATGGTGCATCCCCCGGTACATCCGGGAGGTGGCCACCGCCAGCGGCATGACGACCGCGGCCAGTACGGTGAGCCAGCGCCACCACCGGTCGGTGCGCGGCATCACCAGCAGGGCGATCGCCACCCACAGGCACATGGTCGCCGCGATGTGCCCGGACGGGAAGGACGCGGTCGGCAGGTGGCCGTCCAGGTGCTCGACCGGGGGACGGGGCCGGTCGACCGCCCGGGCCGACGCCAGGAAGAGGGTCAGCTCGCCGAACATGGTCAACGCGAGGAAGAGCACCGGCCGCCAGCGCCGCCAGAAGGCCAGCGCCAACGGGCAGAAGACCAGCGATACCAGCAGGATGGCGTGGGTGTCGCCCGCCTTGCTCGCCAGGTAGCTGAGGTCGTTGAGGAACTCGGTCCGGTGCGCGGCGAACCACTCCGGCACCTCCCGGTCGAGGGTCTCGACGAAGCTGCCCTTCAGGTGATAGCTGACCAGCATGCCGAAGGCGTACAGCGCGCCGAAGACCAGTACCCAGCCGGTGAGCACCTCGGCGACGGCCGCCCGGGGGTGCGGCAGCAGGTGGTCCTCGGCCGGTGCCGGGCTGATCTCCCGACCCGCCTCCGGCTCCAGCCCCTCGGCCAGCGGCCGGACCGGGCGACCCCGCTCGCGGCGCCACAGTCGGAAGGCGTACGCGGTGACGCCCAGCCAGGCGAGGCCGAGCAGCCAGCCGGCGAGGACGTCGGAGAGGTAGTGCACGCCGAGCGCGACCCGGGTCACCCCGACCGCGAGTACCACCGCGACGACGACCCCGACGGCCGCCCGGCGCCACCCGCGTCGCATCGCCGGCAGGAAGACCAGCAGCAGGGCGCCGTAGGCGACCATCGACCCGAGGGCGTGCCCGCTGGGGAAGCTGTTGCCCGGCGCCGAGGCGACCGGGATGTCGACCACCGGACGGAGCCGGCCGACCAGTTCCTTCAGCGACGGGTCGAGCACAAGTGCGCCGAGACCGGTGACGATCAGATAGACCGCGAGCCGGCCCTGCCGGCGGATCAGCAGGCCCACCACCGCGATGGTGACCAGCCAGATCATGATCGGTCGGCCGCCCAGCGAGGTGATCGCCCGGAGTACGGTGACCAGGCCGTCGTTGGCCGAGACCAGCTCGTTGAACCAGGCCGCCGTGCCGTGGTCGGCCCGGTGCAGCGGCTCCCAGTGGAATCGGACCAGCAGCAACAGCACGCCGAAGCCGACGCCGGTGCCCGCGACCAGGGCGAGCCCGGCCAGGCTACGTTCGGCGAAGTGTCCGAGGGGCCGCCGCAACTGTTCGCTGACCGTCGCCACGCCAGAACTCCCTTCTCGGTTCTGGCCTGCCCGGTACCCGCGCCGCGGGCGGCGTACACCCGTCAGCCGTCGCGCGGCTCCGTGCCGGAGCCGACCGTGTCGACCACCCGCCCTCCGGTGGCCCGTGGTCCGGGCACGATCCGGCCGAGCGGCTCCGCCGGATCGACGCCCGCCGTGTCGGCCTGCCCCGGGTCGGTCCGGTCCGGCTCCCACCGGTCCGGCTCGGCCGGCTCGTGCTCGCCGATCCGCAGCGCCTCCAACTGGGCGGCGAAGGCGAGGCCGCCGAAGAGCGCTATGCCGGTCAGGTTGGCCCAGAGCAGCAGCGCCATCATCCCGGTCAGCGCGCCGTAGGTGGCACCGAACGCGTCGCTGTAGGACACGTAGCCGGCGAGCAGGACGCTGGCCAGCCACCACAGCACGATGCTGAACCCGGCGCCGAAGAGCAGCCAGGACAGGCCCGGCTGCCGGCGGCGCGGCGCGTGCCGGAACAGCACCGCGACGGCGAAGACGGTCAACCCGAGGCTCAACGGCCAGCGCAGCACGTCCCAGGCGAGGCTGGCGGACGGCCCCCACCAGTCGTAGTACCGGCCCATCGAGCGGCCCAGTTCACCGCCGCCGACCAGGATGAGGAAGCCGGCCAGCGCGGGTGCGCCGGCGGTGAGCGCGAGTACGGCGGCCCGGAAGTACTTCCACAGTGCCGGCCGGTCCCGCTCCACCCCGTAGATCCGGTTCGCCCCGCGCTCCACCTGGGCCATCGTGGTGGTCAGCGCGACGAGCCCGGTGAGCAGGCCGAGGGCCAGGGCCAGTTCGCCGGCGTCCTCGGTCTGCTCCGAGTCGACCAGCAGCTCCTTGACCACCGCGTCGCTGGCGCCCGGCGTCAGCGCGATCACGGTGTCGGCGACCACCAGGCCGCCCTGGTCCGCCCCGAGGTCGCTGATCAGACCGGCGAGCGCGATCAGGAACGGCACCACGGCGAGGCAGAGTTGCAGGGCCAGCGCCCGGGCGTGGCTGAACGCGTCGCCGTAGCGGAACCGGATGAAGGCGTCCCGGACCAGGTGCCAGCCGCCGTGCCGGCGCAGGGTGTGCCAGGCGTCGTCGGCCGAGAGTTCGTCGTCCGCCATGCAGCGGGTCTCGGGAACCAGCCGGGTACTGCTCACTGCGCCTCCTCCACCCGCCGCTCCCCGCGCTCGGCGACCGCGTCGGCGTCCACCGCCAGGTCGGGCTCGGTCTCCGGCTTCGGTACGCAGAGCCAGAGCGCCTGCGGGCGCACCGACACCTTCAGCGCGCGACCGGCCGGGATGACGTCCCCGTCCAGTTCGCGCGGCTGGGCCCGGTTGCTGGTGATGGTGACCTGCCGGCCGCGCAGCACCTCCATCCCGGGCACCCGGCGGCGGCGCCGCAGCACCGCCCAGCCGAGCGAGAGCCAGTGGTTGAGCGTCCTCGGGGTGAGCACGGCGACGTCCAGGTAGCCGTCGTCCGGCTCGGCGTCGGCGAGCAGTCGTACCCCGCCCTGCAACCGCCCGACGTTGGCCACCAGTACCGTCTTGGCCCGGCGCCGTCGGGGCGGCTGGTCGTCGATCCGGATCGAGACCCGCATCGGCCGGTCCCGCAGGTGTCGCAGCGCTCCCATCACGTACGCGGGCCAGCCGACCCGGGCCTTGGTGGTCTCGGAGGTGGCTTCGAGCATCTTCGCGTCGAAGCCCATCCCGGCCATCACGGTGAAGTACTGGTGCCCGCAGGCGCCGACGTCGATGCGCCGCCGGCCCTGTTCGATCGCCACCTCCAGCCCGGCGGCCAGGTCGTTGGAGAGCCCGAGGTTGGCGGCGAGCAGGTTGCCGGTGCCGGACGGCAGGATGGCCATCGCCACGTCGGTGCCGACCAGGGCACCGACGCAGGACATCACGGTGCCGTCGCCGCCGCAGACGAAGACCACCTCGGCGCCGGCCTCGATCGCCTGCCGGGCCTGACCCTCGCCCGGGTCGTCCACTGTGGTGCTGTACCAGGCCGGTTCGGGCCAGCCGGCGGCCGACAGCGTGTCGGTGACGGTACGCCGCAGCCCGTCCAGGTCGGTCTGCTTCACCGGGTTGACCACCACCGCCGACCGGGGACCCCCGGCTCCGCTGGTCCGGGAATCCCCGGCTCCGCTGGTCCGGAGATCCGCCGGGACGCCGTCCGTGCTCTCCTCGTGCGCCTTCACGGCCGCCAGTGTGCAGCAGCTTGCCGCCGTCAGCGAGCCGGACGGACGTGACCAATCGCGCATGCCGGGCGGGTTTGCCCGGGACACGCCGCGAGCGGCTGAGGCCGGAACCGGTCAGGCGGCCCTGCGGAGCGAGTCGAGGGTACGGCGGCGCAGCTCGGCGAGGTCGAGCCCGGCCTCGGTCAGCACCAGTGCGGCCAGTCCGTTTCCCTCGCGGAGCAGCCCGAGCAGGATGTGCTCGGCGCCGATCTCCCGGTGCCGGAGCTGGACCGCCTCGCGCAGGGCCAACTCCAGCACCTTCTTCGCCCGGGCGGAGAAGCGGCTGGAGAGGTCCCAGCCGCCGAAGATGCCCCGCCGCGCCGACCGGGCCGGCGGCGATTCGAGGGCGCCCTCGCCGAACGACTCCTCGAGCTTGGAGCGGACCGCCGCCAGGTCGATGCCGATCGAGCGGAGCGCCTCCGCGTCGCGGTCGCCGAGTTCGTCGGTGCCGCGGCCGATCTTCCGGTCGATCGCCTCGGTCACCCGCGCGGCGTCCACGCCGGCCTGGTTGAGCAGCCCGGCGACCGAGCCGCTCTCCGCGTCGAGCAGGGCGAGCAGCAGGTGCTCGGTGCCGACGTTGCGGTGCCCCAGCCGCTCGCGGGCCGCCACCGCTCCCCGGACCACGTCCCGGGCCTGCACCGTGAACCGCTCGAACATCATGCCCCTCCCTGGCTACGCGCCGACGCCCGGCCGGCGTGCTTCTTGTGTACTCCCTGCCTGCTGACCTCGAGTGCGTCGGCGATCTCCTGCCAGGACCAGCCCTGGCGCCGGGCGTTGTCGACCTGGACGACCTCCAGGCGTTCCAACAGCCGGCGCAGGGCCACCACCGCGCGCAGCCCGATCCGTGGATCGGTGCTGCCGGCCGCCGCCGCCAGATCCGTTGCCTGACTCATACTGTCAACTTAGGTTGACAGGGCCACCGTTGTCAACCCCAGTTGACACGACCCGGGACGGAGACCCGTGGCCCGGACACCGCAGCGCGGGCCGGTCAGGAGAGAGCGGCGCGGAACGCCGTGGCCCGCAGGCGCAGGGCCGCCAGGTCACCGCCCTGGGGCGCCGTACCGAGCAGGGACTCGGAGGCGCTCACCGCGACGGCACCCGCCGAGAGGTACTCCGGAGCCGACTCGACGTCCACCCCGCCGAACGGTACGAACGGCACGTCCGGAAACGGCTCCCGGAGCGCCCGGAGATAGGCCGGGCCACCGAGCGACGCGGGAAAGAGCTTCACCGCCGCCGCCCCGGCCAGGCTGGCCGCGACCACCTCGGTCGGGGTCAGCGCGCCGACCAGCACGGGCAGCCCGAGCCGGACCGCCTCGGCGACCGCCGGCACCAGCCCCGGCGTCACCACGAACGACGCACCGGCCTGCTCCGCCTGCACCACGTCGGACTCGGTGAGCACCGTACCGGCGCCCAGCGGCGCGTCCGGCCCCAACGCCGCCCGGGCCCGGACCAGCACCCCGGCCTCGTCCCGGGAGGTCAGCGACACCTCGACCAGGGCGATGCCCGCCTCCGCCAGCGCCAGTACGCTGGCCAGCGCCGCATCCGGGTCGTCGCCCCGCACGACGGCGAGCAGCCGGTGCCGGCGCAGCACGTCGGGCAGGTTCACCGCCCCATCCTCGCAGTCGGGCCCGCCCCGCGCGGCACAACGGGACCGGGCCGAAGCACCGCAGAACCGGCAGCGGCGGAGATTTGCGGTGATTCGCATATACCGCCTGGGCGACTTGGCAAATCCTGCTAACCTCCCGGCCATGCACCGAAGCCCCGTGACGGGTCCGGACCGGATGCCCGCCGAGGGCGACGTCAGCCGCAGCTACCCACTCGCCGGCCACCGGCTCGACGTCGCCGGGGGCAGCCGGGTCGGCCAGCGCTACTCGGCCAACTTCGACGTGCTGCACGTCGATCCGGTGCTGCCGTTCCTGGCGGTCGCCGACGGGATGGGCGACGGCCGGGGCAGCACCGTCGCCGGCGGTACCACCATGGAGACGATGGTCGCCGGAGTACGCGCGGCAGCGCCCGACCTCGGCCCCGGTCCGCTCCGCGCCGCGATGGCCCGGGCACAGTCCCTGGTCCGGGCGGCCGGTGCCGAGCTGAACGAGCTGACCGGCTGCACCTTCACCGGCCTGGTCGTCGTCCCGCCCGCCACCGGGCCGGTCGACGAGGGGCACGGTGGCGGGGCACGGCGTACCGCGCCGACCGCCCGCGCCGCCCCGGGCGGCAGCACACCGGATCCGGCGGCGGTGGCTGCCGAGCTTTCCGGCTGGATCGTGCAGATCGGCGACTCCCGCGCGTACCGGCTGCGGGACGGGTTGCTCGAACTGCTCACCGTCGACCACACGGCCGCCTGGCTCGGTGCCGTCTACGGCTGGTACCCGGCGGACTCCCCGGCGGCGGCCGCCGCCCGCTACCAGCTCACCCGTTACGTGGGGCACCCGGCCATGCCCGAGCCGGACCTGCTCCACGTCACGTTGCGGCCCGGCGACGTCTACTGCCTCTGCACCGACGGGGTCGCCGAACAGCTCGACTACCAGCGGCTGGCCAGCCGGCTCGGCGCGACCGGCAGCCTCGCCGAGACGGTCCGGGGGATACTCGCCGACACCCTGGTCGCGGGCGGCCGGGACAACGCCACCGCCGCCGTACTGCGGGTCGAGCACTGACCGGACCGGCATCCGGCGGCCGTACTGGCCGAATCCGCCGACGGCCCCCGTACCGCCCGGATACTCTCGGCTGGTGCGAGGGATACCCCAGGTAACCGATGGCGGGCCGATCGCCGCCATGCCCCCGGGGCGACGGTGAACGCTCCCCCGGACGCGCTGGTGGTCGTCGGGGTCGACGACTCCCGGCTGAGCATGACCGCGGTCCGGCTGGCGGCCCGCGAGGCGGTCCTGCACTCCCGCCCGCTGCGCATCGTGCACGCGTTCAACTGGGTCGCGGACCCCTCCGAACCGATGCCGGAGGAGCCCCGCCGTCCCGCCGAGGAGTTGCTGCAACGGGCCGGCGCCGTCGCGTTCGAGGCGCAGCGGGGCGTCGAGGTCTCCTGCGCGCTCGTCGAGGGACCGGTGATCACCACCCTGCTCCGGGAGTCGGGTTCCGCCGCGCTGCTGGTCATCGGCGACGGCGGGCTGTCGGCGGGTTCCGACGTGCCGACCCCCTCCGACGCCACCGCCGTGCAGCTCGCCGCCCGGGCCGGATGCACCGTGCTGGTCGCCCGGGAACAGCTTCCGCTGACCGGGCCGGTACTGGTCGGGGTGGACGGCTCGGCCAGCTCGCTGAGCGCCCTCGACTTCGCCTTCGACACCGCCGAGCGGCACTGCACCGACCTGGTCGTGGTGCAGGTCTGCGACCCGGACGGCGCGGACGGCGCACCGCCGCCCGAGGTCGTCGAGCAGCTCGCCGAGGCGGTCGCGCCGTGGCAGCGGAAGTACCCCTCGGTCCGGGTGAGCCAGCAGGTCCGGACCGGCGACCCGGAGTCGACGCTGGCCCAGGAGACCCGCCGGGCCGAACTCGTGGTGGTCAGCGCGCGCGGTGACGAGCCCTGGCGCGGCATGCTCGGCTCGGTCAGCCAGGCGATGCTCTACCACTCGGTCTCGCCGGTGGTCGTGGTACGCGGCGCGCACGGCGTCTACATCCAGGAGTGAGCGAGCCGGCCGAGATCGGGCGTTCCGGTCGCGGGTCGGGCCGGCTCGGGGCAGGCTCGGGTGATGGAAATTGCGCTGGACCCGCAGGCTCGACTGACCGACGAGGAACTGGGCCGGATCGACGCGTACTGGCGGGCCGCCAACTATCTGAGCGCCGGGCAGATCTATCTGCTGGCGAATCCGCTGCTCCGTGAGCCGCTGCGGCCGGAGCACGTCAAGCCGCGCCTGCTGGGCCACTGGGGGACGGACCCGGGGCTGAACCTGGTCTACGTACACCTGAACCGGCTGATCGTGGCCCGCGACCTGAACGCGATGCTGGTGACCGGCCCGGGACACGGCGCCCCGGCGATCATCGCGAACACGTGGCTGGAGGGGACCCTCACCGAGCTGTACCCGTCGGTGAGCCGGGACGAGGCCGGGATGGCCCGGCTGTTCCGGCAGTTCTCCTTCCCGGGCGGGATCCCGAGCCATGTCGCCGCCGAGGTGCCGGGCTCGATCCACGAGGGTGGCGAGCTGGGCTACGCGCTGGCGCACGCCTACGGGGCCGCGTTCGACAACCCGGACCTGCTGGTGGCCTGCGTGGTCGGCGACGGCGAGGCGGAGACCGGTCCGCTGGCCGGGAGCTGGCTCTCCACGATGTTCCTCGACCCGGCCCGGGACGGTGCGGTGCTGCCGATCCTGCACCTCAACGGCTACAAGATCGCCAACCCGACGGTGCTGGCCCGGATGCCCGAGGAGGACCTGCTGGGCATGTTGGGCGGCTACGGCTACCGGCCGTACGTGGTGGCCGGGGACGAGCCGGCCCGGGTGCACCGGGAGTTGGCGGCCTGCCTGGACCGGGCGCTGGACGAGATCGCCGAGATCCAGCGGCGGGCCCGTCGCGGCGGGCCGGTCGAGCGGCCACGCTGGCCGATGCTGGTGCTGCGGACCCCGAAGGGCTGGACGGGCCCGGCCGAGGTCGACGGCGAGCAGGTCGCCGGGACGTTCCGGTCCCACCAGGTGCCGCTGGAGGGGGTACGCGACAATCCCGACCACCTGGCGCAGTTGGAGCGCTGGCTGCGGTCGTACCGTCCGGAGGAGCTCTTCGACGCGACCGGCGCGCCGCTGCCGGCGCTGGCCGGGCTGGCGCCGCGCGGCGACCGGCGGATGAGCGCGAACCCGCACACCAACGGCGGCGTCGTACTCCGCGACCTGGTCCTGCCCGACTTCCGGGAGCACGCCGTCGAGGTGGACCGGCCGGGCAGCCCGGCGACCGGTGCCACCGGGGTGCTCGGCGGCTGGCTCCGGGACGTCATCGCGGCGAACCCGGACCGGTTCCGGCTCTTCGGCGCGGACGAGGTGGAGTCGAACGGGCTGGCCTCGGTCTTCGAGGTCACCGACCGGACGTTCCTGGGCACGATCGAGCCCGGCGACGACCACCTCGCCCCCGGCGGCCGGGTGATGGAGGTGCTCTCCGAACACCTCTGCCAGGGCTGGCTGGAGGCGTACCTGCTGACCGGCCGGCACGGCATCTTCACCAGCTACGAGGCGTTCATCCACATCGTCGACTCGATGCTCAACCAGCACGCCAAGTGGCTCAAGGTCACCCGGGACATCCCGTGGCGCCGCCCGGTCGCCTCGCTCAACTACCTGCTCTCCAGCCATGTCTGGCGGCAGGACCACAACGGCTTCTCCCACCAGGATCCGGGCTTCATCGACCACGTCACCAACAAGAAGGCCGAGATCGTCCGGGTCTACCTGCCGCCGGACGCCAACACGCTGCTCTGCACCATGGACCACTGCCTGCGCAGCCGGCACCACGTCAACGTGGT
This sequence comes from Plantactinospora sp. BC1, assembly GCF_003030345.1. Lineage (NCBI taxonomy): Bacteria > Bacillati > Actinomycetota > Actinomycetes > Micromonosporales > Micromonosporaceae > Plantactinospora > Plantactinospora sp. BC1. The sequence goes on along the minus strand of NZ_CP028158.1, from coordinate 6,519,433 downwards.
GATCTCGGGCAAGCAGGCCGCCCCGACCTGGTTGCCGATGAAGCAGGCGGAGCTGCACTGCCGGCGCGGGCTCGGGATCTGGGCCTGGGCCAGTACCGACGCCGGGGCCGAGCCGGACGTGGTGCTCGGGTGTGCCGGCGACGTACCGACGCTGGAGACGCTGGCCGCCGCCGACCTGCTCCGGCGGCACCTGCCCGAGCTGAGGGTACGGGTGGTCAACGTGGTGGACCTGATGCGCCTGCAACCCGCGAGCGTGCACCCGCACGGGCTGGCCGACGCGCAGTTCGACGCCCTCTTCACCCGGGACCGGCCGGTCATCTTCGCCTACCACGGCTATCCCTGGTTGATCCACCGGCTCACCTACCGTCGGACCAACCATGCCAACCTGCACGTCCGGGGCTATCAGGAGGAGGGCACCACCACGACGCCGTTCGACATGGTGATGCTGAACGACCTGGACCGGTTCCACCTGGTCATGGACGTGATCGACCGGGTACCCGGGCTGGCCGTCCGGGCCGCCGACCTGCGGCAGGTGATGGTCGACGCCCGGCAGGAGTGCCGGGATCACACCCGACGGTGCGGCGAGGACCATCCGATGGTCGCGCAGTGGCAGTGGCCGGGCTGAGCCGGCAGCAGGGTGCGCGAACCGTCGGCAAGGAGGCTGACCGGGAGCGGGTGATTTGGTTATCTGGTGGCAGCCGGTGCTTCCCCTCGCCGGCACCGGCACGTAGAGGAGGCAGACATGCCACTTCCGGACCAGGACTCCGCCGCCGGCCACTCGTTCGCCCTGGAGGTGGACGGGACAGTGATACCGCAGATCACCGAGGTCTCCGGGCTGCGCCTGGGCCAGGACGTCGTCGAGTTCAAGTCGAGCGCATCCGACGGCGAGTATGTGGTCCGCACGCTGCCCGGCCGGCCCCGGGAGGGCGAACTGACCGTCGTCCGGCCGCGGGACGGCGGCGACAGCTTCGAGAGCTGGATCGCCGACGTCCGCGCCGGCCGGGGCGCCGGGGGCGGGTCCGCCGCCGCCGTGCTCGTCCTCGACGCCGAGGGTACGCCGGTCAAGCGCTACAAACTCCTCGGCGCCACGCCCAAGCACCTGGAGGTCAGTACGATCACCAGCGGCGGTACCGGTGTGCTCACCGAGAAGCTGGTGCTGACCTACGAGGCGGTGGAGGTGGAGTAGTCCCGTGGCACGGTCGGCGGACGAGATCCTGGACATCGTCGACGAGCGGGACCGGGTGGTCGGGCAGGCCCCACGCGGCGTGGCGTACGCGCGGCGGCTGCGGCACCGGGCCGTCTTCGTACTGGCCCGCGACCCGTCGGGGCGGATCTTCGTGCACCGGCGTACGGCGCAGAAGCTCGTCTTCCCGTCCCGCTACGACATGTTCGTCGGCGGGGTCGTCGGCGCTGGCGAGTCCTACGACGAGGCGGCCCGGCGGGAGGCCGAGGAGGAGTTGGGCGTCTCCGGCCTGCCGGCGCCGACCCCGCTGTTCAGGTTCCGCTACGAGACGCCCGAGCACGCCTGGTGGTCCGCCGTCTACGAGGTGAGCTGCGCGATTCCGGTCGACCCGCAGGTCGAGGAGGTGGCCTGGCACGCGTTCCTCACCGACGAGGAGCTGGCCCGGCGGCTGACCGAGTGGGAGTGGGTGCCGGACGGGCTGGCCGCGTACCACCGGCTGCTCGCCTGGCAGCGGGACCGCGCCGAGGGCGGCGCCGGTCAGCCCGGATAGTCGAGCTGCGGCTCGGCGTGCGGGGCGCCTTTCAGTTCGTGGAAGCCGGGCACACCGGCGACGAGCAGGGTGCCGTCCCAGAGCCGGCCGGCCTGCTCGCCGGTGGGGATCCGGGAGATGACCGGGCCGAAGAAGGCGATCCGGCGGCCGTCGGTGCCGGTCACCGCGATGATCGGGGTGCCGACGTGCGTACCGACCAGCGCGATCGCCTCGGCGTGCGAGGCGCGCACCGCGTCGTCGTACCCGGTCGACATGCCGGCCTCGACCAGCTCGCGCGGCAGGCCGGCGGCGTCCAGCGCGGTGTGCAGGTCGCCGAGCCAGTCCCCGTCGCCCCGGGCGGTGGTCCACATCGCGGTGTAGAGCCGGGCCAATGCCTCCGGACCGTGCTGCTGGCGGACGGCCGCGCAGATCCGCACCGGAACCCAGAGGTAGCCCTCGGGGTCGCCTTCCGGGTCGTCGTCCCGGCCCTCGTTGAGCACCGAGAGGCTCATCAGGTGCCAGCGCGGCTCGACCGGCCGGACCTTCGCCACCTCCAGCAGCCAGCGCGAGGTCGTCCAGGTGTACGGGCAGGAGGGGTCGAACCAGAAGTCCGCGACGATCGTCTCCGGCATCCCGTGCCCCTTCCAGGTCTGCTCGTGCCGCCCCTCCTCGGAGCTTAGGCGGAGGCGATCCCGGGCGATGCGCAGCCGGGGTGCCGCCCAGCCGAGGAAGCGCGCGTGCATGAGCTTCGGATCCGGGCGGCGGCTCGGGTGCAGCCGGTGCAGGTCGGCCATCGCCTCCTGCATCAGGCCGGCGAGGAAGACGGCCAGCCCGACCGGGTCGGCGACGTAGTCCAGCGGCAGCAGGGTCCGGGCGGTCAGGCAGGGCCAGTCGGTGGCGCAGACCCGGCAGAGCCAGAGCGGACGTCGGGGCAGGTGCGACCAGCCGAGCCGGTCGGTCGCCGCCGTGCCGCGGTCGGGTCGGCGGGAGGAGTACTCGATTCGCAGACTGTCGAGCTGCCCCGCTTGTGCGCCCGGCTCGACGGTCTGCGGGGACGACTCTCCTGCCGAGCGCACCTCGTCGGTACCGACATCTGGCTCGTCCGCCATCACGAGGACTCCTTTCCCGTTCCACTGGTGACACTCTGCTGTGGTTGCCCTACTGTCGGAAGGCGCCGGCCGTGGCCTCGGCTTTTCAGTGGCCACATCGGTCGTCACACACCGTGTCCAGTGGAGGCGAGAGAGGGACTGTGGAGGAACTGTGGAGAGCGAGCAGCAGCCCACGGCGGACCTGATCCGCACCCAGCTACGCCTGATGCGCACCAACGGCGGACTCAGCCAGGACGAGTACGGCCGCCGGTCGAACTATTCGGCGTCGATGGTGTCGGCGGTCGAGCTGGGTCAACGCCCCCTTGATCGGGTCTACCTGGCCCGCGCCGACGCCGTCTTCGGCACCGGCAACCTCTTCGTCTCGCTACTCAAGCTCGCCGAGCGGGACGGCGAGCCCGTCTGGGTACGACCATGGTTCGACGCCGAACGTGCTGCCAGGCAGCTTCGCTGCTTCCATCCGACCCTGGTGCCCGGGCTGTTGCAGACCGAAGGCTACGCACGAGCCGTCTTCCGGAGCGACGTCACGCTGACCGAGAACGAGATCGACAGGTTGACGGCCGCCCGGTTGGCCCGGCAGAGCATCCTGGACCAGGAGCAGCCACCGCAGTTGGTCGCCGTTCTCGACGAGTCGGCGCTGCACCGGTTCGCCGAGGACTACGTCGAGGTGATGGCCGGACAGCTCGGGCATCTGATCTCCTGCGCCAAGCGTCCGAATGTGAGCGTCCATGTCGTCCCCAACCGGGTCGGTCTGCACATCGGGCTGAGCGGACCGTTCGTGCTGGCACAATCCGACGAAGGCGGCTGGGTGGGTTTTCTGGACAACCAGATCTTCGGCAACTCCGTGGATCGCAGCGAGGACGTGGCGACTCTGCTTTCGAGGTGGGAGAGCGTTCGCAACGTCGCGTTGCCCACCTGGCAGTCCGTAGAACTGATCAAGGATGTGATGAGGCCATGGACGCCGTGAATGGTGCTCGTTGGCGTACGTCCCGCCGGAGCGGGGCGCAGGGCGGCGACTGCGTCGAGGTGGCGGACAACCTGGCTGGGGTCGTACTCGTGCGGGACAGCAAGGATCGCGAGGCCGGCACGTTGAGCTTCACCCCGCACGCCTGGCGGGCCTTCGTCCGCCACCTGTCGGACCGCTGATCACCCCTGCGGTTGACCCGGGCCGGAGACGGGCCGGCCGGCCGGGGCGTACCCGGGGCGTCCCGGTCCCGGCTGCGGTGCCGGCGGCGGCGCGAAGACGCCGGGTTGCGCCGGCGCCGCGACGACGTTGCGCCCCACCTGGAAGCCGACCGCCGCGAGCATCGTGGTCAGGCTGCCGATCGCCGTCACGATCGCCAGCGTCTCCAGGCCCTCGGCCTCGAACTGGCAGTTGGGGTCGAGGGTCTCGCGCGGGTTCGGCATGCAGACCTCGATCGCCCACATGCCGATGGCTGGTGCGACCAGCAGGCCGACGAACGAGAAGAGCATCAACACGATAAAGACGGGATGGACACCGGCACGTCGCATGATCGCGGAGTGTAGATGATCGCATTCCCGGCCGGCGACCCCTGTTCGCCGACCGTCGAGCCGGTGACCTCCCACCCCACCAGCCAGCCCGGGGAGTTGGGGCGGACCGACTACGCTGCACCGCCATGGCTTCGGAGAAGGTGATGACCGGCGAGCTGACGCTGCGGTACACGCTGACCGTCGACGACCTGCTCGACGGGTTCGCCGCGCATTCCCGGAGCTTTCACCACCCCTGGTACCTCCGCTGGCCAACCACCATCCTGACTCCGGTGGTCGTCGCGGCCGTCCTCGTCCGGGCCGCGCTGGCCGGGGACTTCTCCACGGTCGTGGCACTGGCGGTGCTCGCCCTCCTGGTGGTGCTGATGCCGATCGTGGCCGGCGTCGACTTCCTGCTGCGCCGGTTCCTCCGCAATCCCCGACTGATCTACCGGCTGCACGTCGGGCTGCTCGTCCGGGCGAACCCGGCGCTGACCCAGCCGATGACCGCCGTCGTCGACGAGACCGGGGTCCGGGTGTGCAACGTCAGCGGGGAGATGCGCAGCGGCTGGGTGATGCACCCGCTGTACGTCGAGACGGAGCGCTCCTTCGTGCTGCTCGCCTCCCGGCGCCGGGGCGCGGCCGTACTGGTGCTGCCGAAGCGCGGGTTGGGCGGCGCCGACCCGGCACCGCTGCGGGCGCTTCTCGCCGCGCACAGCAACCGGCTCGGCTGAACCGGCCCGGCGTCGACCGGTGACCCGTGGCCGCCAGCCGGAGCCCGCCGCCGGGGCCAGCAGCCGGGGCCCGCAAATAATATCGATCCGGGTAAATCGCCCCACTCCCCCCGCATCGATCCGGCCTGATCCGGCCGAGGTGTTGACGCGGCCGTAGCGCGTCTGCAACATTACGACGACACCACGCAAGTTTCGGGTCACTAGTTGCTAGATAGCTTTCTACATCCCGGAATTTCTGGACAGGCGTTCTCTGTGCTCCTTCCCCGGCTGCCCACGGGGATCGACCCTCGGCGGGGTCGCGGCGGCGGTGGACAGGCGGACGGACGGCGCCACCGCTCGCCTTCGGCGGCGGGCGGCAGCCGGGCCAGCCGCCGACCAGGCCCGGCCGCTCGCAGCACCTCCCAGTCGGTTCCGACGAGCGCCAAGGGAACACGATGAGACAGCTACCACCAAGACCCCGCCTGATCGCGGCGACGCTCGCCACCGGACTGCTGGTGGCCGCCGGATCGCTCTTCCCGACCCCGGCCGCCGCCCGCCCCGACACCGGACCCGCGCGGGCCGAGGTCGCGGTCGCCGCCACCCTCAGCGCCAGCAGCTCCCACCCGGAGTACCCGGCGGGCAACGCGGGCGACGGCAACCCGGCAACCTATTGGGAGAGCAACAACAACGCGTTCCCACAGTGGATCCAGGCCGACCTCGGCTCCGCCGCCGAGGTGAACCGGCTGGTGCTCAAACTGCCGCTCGGCTGGGGCACCCGGACCCAGACCCTCTCCGTGCAGAACAGCAGCAACGGCTCGACGTTCAGCACCCTCGTCGCCGCCACCGGCTACACCTTCAACCCGGCCAGCGGCAACACCGTCACCATCAACCTGCCGGCCACCAACACCCGCTACCTGCGGCTGCACATCACCGCCAACAACGGCTGGCCGGCCGGTCAACTCTCCGAGCTGGAGGTGCACGGCCCGACCGGCGGCCCGGACAGCCAGGCCCCGACCGCGCCGACCAACCTGGCCTACACCCAGCCGGCCAGCGGGCAGATCCGGCTGACGTGGAACGCCGCCAGCGACAACGTCGGCGTCACCGGCTACGACGTCTACGCCAACGGCACGCTCCGGGCCAACCTCGGCAACGTGCTGACGTACACCGACAACCAGCCGGCCAGCGCGACGGTCTCCTACCACGTACGGGCCCGGGACGCCGCCGGGAACGTGTCGCCGAACAGCAACACGGTGACCCGCACCGGCACCGGGAACCCGCCGGCCGGGACGAACCTGGCGGTCGGCAGGCCGATCACCGCCTCGTCGACCGTGCACACCTTCGTCGCGGCCAACGCCAACGACGACAACGTGGCGACGTACTGGGAGGGAGCCGGCGGGGCGTACCCGAGCGTGCTCACCGTGCAGCTCGGCGCGAACGCCACGGTCAGCTCGGTGGTCGTCCGGCTGAACCCGGACCCGGCCTGGGGCCCGCGCAGCCAGACCATCGCGGTGCTCGGCCGCGAGCAGAGCGGCTCGTCGTTCGGCACCCTGTCGGCGGCGACGCTCTACAACTTCAACCCGGGCAGCGGCAACAGCGTCACCATCCCGGTCAGCGGCAACGTCGCCGACATCCGGCTCTCGATCACCTCCAACAGCGGGGCGCCCGCCGGTCAGGTCGCCGAGTTCCAGGTCTTCGGAGTGCCGGCGCCGAACCCGGACCTGACGGTCACCGCCGCCACCTGGAGCCCGGCAGCGCCGGTCGAGACCACCGCGATCACCGTCTCGGCCACCGTCCGCAACGCCGGCACCGCCGCCTCCGGCGCCACGAACGTCAACTTCTACCTGGGTACGACCCTGGTCGGCACCGCCGCCGTCGGTGGGCTCGCCGCCGGGGCCAGCAGTACCGTCACCGCGAACGCGGGGCCGCGCAACGCCGGCACGTACCAGTTGACCGCCAAGGTCGACGAGGCGAACTCGGTCGTCGAGCAGAGCGAAACCAACAACAGCTTCACCAACCCGTCCACGCTGACCGTCGCCCCGGTGGCCAGTTCGGACCTGGTGGCGATCCCGAGCTGGTCGCCGAGCACCCCGGCGAACGGCCAGACGGTCACCTTCACGGTGGCGATCCGCAACCAGGGCACCAGCGCCTCGGCCGGCGGCGCGCACGGCATCACGGTGACCGTGCTCAACGCCAGCGGCACGGCGGTACGCACGCTGACCGGCTCGTACACCGGCACCATCGCGGCCGGGGCCAGCACCGCGCCGGTCAGCCTCGGCACCTGGATCGCGGCCAACGGCCGGTACACGGTCCGGACCGTACTCGCCGCCGACGCCAACGAACTGCCGGTGAAGCAGGGCAACAACACCAGCGACACGCCGTTCTTCGTCGGGCGCGGCGCCAACATGCCGTACGAGATGTACGAGGCCGAGGACGGCACGCTCGGCGGCGGCGCGGCGATCGTCGGACCGAACCGGACCGTCGGCGACCTCGCCGGTGAGGCGTCCGGCCGGCGCGCGGTGACCCTGAACAGCACCGGCGCCTACGTCGAGTGGACCACCCGGGCCCCGACCAACACCCTGGTGACCCGCTTCTCCATGCCGGACGCCCCGGGCGGCGGCGGCACCAACTCGACGCTGAACATCTACGTCAACGGCACCTTCCACAAGGCCATCGACCTGACCAGCCGGTACGCCTGGCTCTACGGTGCCGAGGCGAGCCCGAACAACTCGCCCGGCTCCGGCGGCCCCCGGCACATCTACGACGAGGCGAACGTGATGCTCAACTCGTCGATCCCGGCCGGCAGCCGGATCAGGTTGCAGAAGGATCCGGCCAACAGCACCACGTACGCGATCGACTTCGTCAACACCGAGCAGGTCTCACCGCGACCGAACCCGGACCCGGCCCGCTACACCACGCCGACCGGCACCGGCCACCAGGACGTGCAGAACGCGCTGGACCGGGTCCGAATGGACACCACCGGCAACCTGGTCGGGGTCTACCTGCCCGCCGGCACCTACAGCACCTCGAACAAGTTCCAGGTGTACGGCAAGGCGGTCAAGGTGGTCGGCGCCGGCATGTGGTACACCCGGTTCCAGACCCCGCCGGGCCAGGAGAACACCGACGCCGGCTTCCGGGTCGAGGGTACGGCGAACGGCTCGTCCTTCGAGCACCTCGCCTTCTTCGGCAACTACACGTCCCGGATCGACGGCCCCGGCAAGGTCTGGGGTGAGCTGTCGAACGTCTCCAACCTGACCTTCGACAACGTCTGGGTCGAACACACCGTCTGCATGTTCTGGGGCGTGCACGTCAGCAACGTCACCATCAAGAACTCGCGGATCCGCAACACCTTCGCCGACGCGGTCAACATGACCAACGGCAGCACCAACAACCTGGTCAGCAACGTCGAGGGGCGCGGCAACGGGGACGACGCGTTCGCGCTCTTCTCCGCCACCGACGCCGGTGGCGGGGCGAACACCGGCAACGTCTTCGAGAACCTGACGGCGACGCTGACCTGGCGGGCCGCCGGGGTCGCGGTGTACGGCGGACAGAACAACACCTTCCGCAACATGTACATCGCCGACCAGCTCGTCTACTCCGGGATCACCATCAGCTCACTCGACTTCGGTTATCCGTTTGTCGGGTTCGGGCCGGGGATCACCCGGGTGGAGAACGCCTCGATAGTCCGGTCCGGCGGCCACTTCTGGGGCGCGCAGACCTTCCCCGCGATCTGGGTCTTCTCCGCCTCCAAGGAGATGCGCGGAATCCGGGTCAGTGACGTCGACATCGTGGACCCGACCTATCACGGCATCATGTTCCAGACGAAATACAACGGCAGCAGTCCGGAGAACCCGGTGACCGACACCGTGTTCACCAACATCTCCATCAGCGGGGCGCAGCGCAGCGGCGACGCGTACGACGCGAAGTCCGGGTTCGGCATCTGGGCGAACGAGATGCCGGAGCCGGGTCAGGGTCCGGCGGTCGGCTCGGCGGTCTTCAACAACCTGCGGATGAGCAACAACTACCAGAACATCCGGAACACCACGTCCACCTTCACCATCACCGTCAACCCCTGACGACGGCCGGGCGGGGTGTCGCCGGAAGCGGGTGCTTCCGGTGACACCCCGCAGGCGTTACCGGCGCTACCGCGGCTGCTCGTGCCGCTGGGCGAACGCGATGTCCCGCCAGGTGGCGAACCGCCCGGCCGGGTCACTGCCGCTGGAGTAGTACCACGGCCACTCGGTCACGTTGTCGCCGATCGCGTCGAAGACGGCCGCCGCCGCCGGATAGTCCTCGGCGAAGGAGAAGGCGAGCGCGAACGAGTTGTACGGGCTGGGCCAGCCCGGCCGGCGCTGGTGCTCCGGGTGCCAGATCGACTGCTCCGCCGCCGCCCGCAGTTCGGCCCGTACCGCCGGGCTCATGATGTACGGGTCCTTCTCCTCGCTGGGCAGGCCGAGCCAGTGCTCGATGTGCGCCACCACCACCAGTTCGTGCAGCAGGCTCCCGGCCGGTGCCTTGGCCGCCGCCGTACGCGCGAAGTCGAACATCTCCTCCGTACTGCCGAACCACTTCTTGCAGAGGTACTGCAACATCTGCTGGTGTGCCGTCTGGTGCGTGGGGTGCCGGGCGACCACCTGGGCGAAGCGGCGCATCGCCTCCTCCCGGCCGACCTGGCGGCCCCGGGCCGCGGTCACCAGGAAGGTCCACGCGGTCGTGTCGTCGGGGTCCCGGTCCACCACCTCGTCGAGGCAGTTCTCGGCCATCCGCAACCGGTCGAAGAAGCCCTTGAACTGGCTCTGGCTGGTGTGCTCGGCGGTGGCGCCGCCGCGCGCCTCCCAGGCCCAGTAGACGCCGTGGCAGCCGCGTACCAGCATCGGCAGCGTGGAGTGCGGCTCGGCGGCGATCCAGTCCCCGATCCAGTCCTGCACCCCCTCGACGTCCGCGCAGACGCCGAGATAGAACGCCCGGTCGTCGGGGTGCCCGACCGAGTCGAGGAAGTCGCGGGCGGTCACCCAGTCCCGCTGGGCGAGCGCGGCGCGCAGCCGGGCCGCCCCCGGATCGCCCTTGGCCTTGTCGATCGGCGGCGCGGTGCTGGCCGGAGCCCCCGACACCGCCGCGGCCTGCTTTCTACGGAACGGCCAGACCACCGTTTCCCCTCCCCCGTCGTCGACCCGTGTGCCGGACTCGACGCGCATTCCCCGTTGTCGAAGCGCAGAGGTTACCGGGCAACGGGACCCGGGCGGAAGGCGAGCCTCGACCGGCGGGGCACACGCTGGCGAAAGCGGACCGGAACGCACCACGACAGCGCCGGACGGTGGAATCGTGTTACCGGGACGCACCGGGCCGGCCGGCAGAGATATCTCACTCGTTCCGACGGGGCGACAACTTGCCTGCGGGCTCGGCCCGCCCCTAGCGTGGGACGGCGATCACGTGGACGGGGGACGACCGGTGCGGATCGGGATCCGACGACGGCGCACGGTACGACGAGACGCTGCGGAAAGCGCTCCGGTATCCCGTCACCAGTTCCGGACGGCACCCCGGACGGGCGGGACCGGGGCGTCCCGTAACGGAGTCGAACCGTGCCGGCCGAGCTGAGTGCCCTGGTCCGGTCGGCGCAGCAGGGCGACGAGTACGCGTTCCGGATGCTCTACCGGGAACTCCAGCCCGGGCTGCTGCGTTACCTGACCGTGCTGGTCGGCTCGGACGCCGAGGACGTGGCGTCGGAGACCTGGTTGCAGATCGCCCGTGACCTGGCAACCTTCGCCGGCGGGCCGGGGTTCCGGGCCTGGGCCACCCGGATCGCCCGCAACCGGGCACTGGACCACCTCCGTCACCAGCGCCGCCGGCCGACCGTGTCGGTACCGGTCGAGGCGCTCTCCGAGTTGCCGGGCGCCGAGGACACCGCCGCGAGCGTCGACGAGGGGCTGGGTACCGACACCGCCGTCGCGCTGATCGCCTCCCTGCCGCGTACCGAGGCCGAGGCGGTGCTGCTGCGTACCGTGATCGGGTTGGACGCCGAGAGCACCGCGCGGGTGCTCGGCAAGCGACCCGGAGCCGTCCGTACCGCCGCGCACCGCGGGCTGCGGCGACTGGCCCGCGTCCTGGCGCAGAACGAGCAGAACGGGCGGGACGGGGCGACGGAGTCGGCGGCCGACGGCGGACCGGCGGTCGCACCGGTCGCCGACGTACGGTCCAGCGAGGATGTCGAGGCTGGACAGGGATGGCGCTGAGAGAGATGAGCATGGCTTTCCGTCGACGCCGCCGGCCTGGTCCGGAAGCGGCCGAGCGGCTGCTCGACGCCGTCGCGGCCGGCGCCGCAGCGGCCCGGCAGGCGCACGGCGACGTCCGCGAACCGGTCGGCGATCGGGCCGATGATCCGGTGACCGATCCGGTGGCCGCTTCGGTGGCCGCTTCGGTGGCCGATCGGGTCGCCGGTCCGCTGGCCGATCCGGTGGGCGGTTCGTTCGGCGATCCGGTGGCCGAGCTGCTCGCCGTGGCGGCGGCGCCGGCCCGGCCCGGAGAACTCCAGGGCGAGGACGCGGCGGTGGCGGCGTTCCGGGCGGTCCGTGACGCCCGGGCGACGGCGGGCCCGGCGGCGACAGCCCGGACATCCGAGATCCCCGACACCCCGGCCGGTGCGTCGACCCGGCCGCCGGGCCGCCGCCGACGGCTGACGGCCGGCGCCTTCGGCTGGCTCGCCGCGCTCGTCGCCACCCTCACCGCCGGGGTGGCATTGGCCGCGGAGATCCCCGCGCTGCGTCCCGCCGGTCCACCGCGCAGCACACCGAGCGTGGACGCGGGCCCGAACGGCGGGCGGACGACCGCACCGCCGACCACCGCACCGGCACCGACGCCCGCACCGCACCGCACCGCACCTCCGGCCACCGGGCCCGGCCCGTCCGGCCGCGCTCTGCCGCCCCAGGCGCTCGTGGCGCAGTGTCGCGCCTTTGTGAAGGGTGGCCACGGTTCCGGTCCCGCCGCCCGCCGCCCGGCGTCCGCCGCGCTGGTCCGGGCGGCCGGCGGCCGCGCCGAGGTCGAAGACTACTGCCGACGGCTGCTGGCCGCCGATCCCAAGCGTGGCGGCGCCCCGGACAAACCCCGCGACAAGGGCGGGCCGGGCAGTCCGCCCGGCAGGCCGGCCGACCGGCACCCCGGGGCCAACGGGTCCCGCTGAGCGGCTGCCACCGCCACCGCCACCGCCACCACGGGCTCAGGCTCCGGCTCGGCCACCGGACCGAGGCGGCGGTTCCCGGGCCGTCGTCGGTGACCGCCTATCGCGGATCAGAGCCAGGAGCGGAGCCCGGATCGGAGCCCGGAGCAGAGCCAGGAATGGAGCCCTGAACGGAGCCGGGAGCAGAGCCCGGCTCGTCGAACAGGCGCCGGTCGACCCAGTCGGGCAGCGCCTCCCGGGCGGCCAGCCAGGTCGCCGGCACGCCGACCGCGTCGGGCCGGTCCCCGATCCCGGTGTACGCGGCCAACACGCCCCCGACGATCGCCCCGGTCGTGTCGATGTCCCCACCGGCGGTCACACACGCGCTGATCCCGGCCGGATAGTCGCCGAGATGCGTCGCGGCGACCCAGAGCGCGAACGGGACGGTGTCCTGGGCAGTCACCCGTGACCCGTTGCCCAACTCGTACGCCGCCTCCTCGACGGTCACCGCCGCAGCACTGAGCAGCCGACGGGCCCGCTCGACTCCCCGGCGTACCTGCCCGTCGACCAGGTACGGCTCCAGCCGGTCGACGAACTCGGGCGCGGAGGGGCGTACCCCGGTGAGCCGGGCCGCGGCGGCGTGCGCGGCGGCGACCGCGACCAGTACGGCCCCGGCGATCCCCTCCGGGTGGGCGTGGGTCACCTCGGCGGACCGGATCGCCTGCTCGGCCGCCAGGCGGGGCCGGTCGGCGTGGTACGCGCCGAGCGGAGCGACCCGCATCGCCGCCCCGTTGCCGCAGGAGCCCTCTCCGCCGAACGCCTCGCGGGCGGCGTCCCGCCACGGCACCCCGTCGCGGATCTGGTGCAGGATCACCACCGCGCCCGCCCCGTAGCCCCGGTACGGTTCACAGCGCTCCGCGAACACGGCGGCGAGCCGGTCGGACCGGATCTCGCCGTGCGCGGCGAGTTCGGCAACCACCGAGCAGGACATCTCAGTGTCGTCGGTCCACTCCCATGGGGCGGCCGGGGGTCGACCCGCCGCCAGGTCGGCGGGTGACCGGCCGACCATGAAGAACTGTGCGCCGAGCGCGTCACCGACGGAGAGCCCGTGCAGGCTGTCGTAGCAGAGGTCGAGCCGGGCCGGCTCGTGCAGGACGAAGGACATCACCCTCGATCATGCCCAACCCGGTCCGGGCCCGGCCACCCCCGGCGTCCACTGGTTGAGGTGGTGGCTCCGGTGTCGGACCGACGAGGTCAGTCGCCGGTCAGCGGCCGGATCGACTCGGCGACCAGGCCGGGCAGTGCCCGGTCACCGCTGCGGCCGTAGGTGTCGATCGCCGTGTCGACGAACTTGATCGCGTGCTCGTCCCCGGAGTGCACCGCCCGGCTCCACACCTCGTCGCACGCCTGGTCGGGCCGGACGGCCGGTACGGCGCGTGCCTCCGCCGGCGCGTAGGCGGCGGTGACCGCGGCCGTGGCTGCCCAGGCGGCGGCAAGACTCGGCTGCCATAGTTCCGTCGGCAGCGCGGGCAGGGTACGCAGCACCGCGTTCGGGGCGGTCGCCGCGTGCACCAGCATGACCGGGCTGGCATAACCGTGGCTGCCGTACCGGACGACGGCGGCGTCGACGATGGCCGCCAGCCGCTCCGGGACGGTCGCGCCGGGGTCTCCGGGGACCGCTCCGGCGGCGGCCGGCCACTCGGCCGATCCGGCGAGCTGGGCCAGTCGGGCCCGGATTCCGAACCGCTGGTCGGGCACTCTCGGCACCCGGTCGAGCGCCCGCCTCGGATCGAGGACCGGGTACGGCGCGGTGCCGGGCGGGGCGAGCGGCTGCCACCGGGCGGCCCAGTAGGCGAGTCCCGCGCCGAGTTCGGCGATCCGGGGCGGCGTCTCGGCGTCGCGCAGCGCGCGTACGGCGTGCCCCACCCGGATCACCCCGTGGGTGGCTCCGGCGGCGATACCGGGCAGCAACCGGGGCCACCAGCGGACCAGCACTGTCTGCCAGGACTCGCCGCTCAGTTCCCGGGTGAAGTAGTCCAGCCAGTCGCCGGCCCGGCTGGGGTCGCCGAGCGGATCCCGCCACTGCGCGACCGGGATCGGCGAGATCCCCCGGGGCCGGTCCGTCAGCCGGTCCGCGTAGCGGTCCAACCAGGTGTGGACCCGGTCTCCGTACCCGTGTCGGACCAGGGCCTCCGCCGCCATCGGGGCGTGGTTCGACAACCAGCCGTCACGCTCGGGCCCGGTGTGCCGAAGCCGCTCGTACGCCTCGTCGAGGGTGAAGTCCGCCATGCTCAACAGCTTGCAAGTTCAAGCTCGGTTGAAGTCAACGTCCTGGCACCGGCTGGGGCGAGAGTCGGCGAAGGCGGGCGCGGGTCAGCAGGGCCGGGGCCGGGGTCGGCAGGGCGCGGGTCAGCGTTGGCAGGCCTTCAGCGGGGTGCTGGTCCGGGCGGTGCGGGTCGAGCCGTCCTTGAACTTCGCCGTGGCGGTGATGGTGATCGTGCCGCCCGCCGAGTTGCGCGGCTCGGCCCGGAACGGCCCCAGGCTGGCCAGCCAGGTCCCCCGGTCGCTGCCGATGGTCCGGGCGGATCCGCTGCCGTCGAACGGTACGGCGGTGCTCACCCGGTAGCGGAACGACACCGACGAGACGTTGCCGGCCGCGCCCACCCGGATCTGCACCAGCCCGAAACTGGGGTTGCCACACCCCTCCTGGTGCAGGCCGGAGAAGTTCTGCGCCTGGCCGAACCCGCCGGTCACCCTGACCGTCACGGTCGTCTGCTCGCCCATGGTGCGGGCGCGGCGGGTGGGTGCGGTGGTGGTCGGTGGCCGGGTGCTGCGGGCCGCCGTGGGCCGGGGCGTCGGGGTCGGGGGCGGAGTCGGGGTCGCCTCGGTCGGGCTGGGCGCGGCCGACGAGGGCTCGGTGGCCGGCACCCCGTCCGACCACTGTGGACGCTCGACGCCGCCGCCCGCGCAGGCTGCCGAGAGGGTCAGGACCACCGCGCACGCCACGGCGAGCGCGGCGTCTGATCGGGTACGCCGAAAGTTGAGGACAGTCACCATGATCCCGTCGGTCGTGTTGGCCCCATTTCGCGGCATCAGCCGGCCTTGACCGTAGTCCTATCCCTCGATGTCGCCAAATCCACACCGGAAAGTGGGACAAGTCAGCACTTCAGGGACCCGTTACCCCGGTCCGCCAGCTCGGCCGGGAGCGCCCGGTGATGCAGCACGTCGAGTCGCGACACGGCCCGGGTCAGCACCACGTAGAGGCGGTGCAGGCCGCGCGGCTCCGCCTCGACGATCTCGGCGGGCTCGACGACGATCACGTGGTCGTACTCCAGGCCCTTCGCCAGGGTCGAGGGCAGCAGGGCGACCCGGGCGTCCTGGTCGGGCGCGTCCGCCCGGCCGACGGCGATCCCGGCGGACCGCAGCGCCCCGGCCAGTCCGGGCAGCGCGGCGTCGGCGGCAACCACCGCGACGGAACCCGGGCGGACCAGTGCGGCCCGCACCGCGGCGACGGTCGCGGCCGGCAGGTCGTCCGCCGCGCGGACCCGGACCTCTCCGTCGGTACGCACCGAGCGCGTCCGCGCCACCGCGACCCCCAACCCGGGCAGCAGCCGGTTCGCCAGGCCGAGTACGGCCGCCGGCACCCGGAACCCGGCGGTCAACGGCACGATGGCGGCGTCGGGCCGACCGAGGTACGCCAACTGGTCCCGCCAGTCCGACGCCGCCCACGGGGTGGTGCCCTGGGCGAGGTCGCCGAGGACGGTCAGCGAGCCGTGCCGGCTACGCCGGGCGATCACCCGGCACTCCAGCGGCGAGAGGTCCTGCGCCTCGTCCACCACGACGTGCCGGTAGCCGGCCGGATGGTCGAGCAGCCCGCCCAGCTCGTCGAGGAGGACCAGGTCGGCCGCGGACCAGGTCGCGGCCCGGACCGTCCGGGGTGGCCGGGGCCAGGCGAGTGTGGACTGCTCGGCGGGCGTGAGCAGCCCGGCCGCCGCCCGGGCCAGCACGGTCGGGTCGCCGAGCAGCGACGCCAGCAGTTCCACCGGCCGGGTCGTCGGCCAGACCGCGTCGAGGAAGGCGGTGACCGGACGGCACCGGGCCATCCTGCGCAACCACGCGCCGCTGGGCGTCTCCGCCCGGGTCTCGGCCCGGGTTTGCAGCAGGCCGACGATCCGGGCGCGGAGCCGTTCCCGGCCGATCGCGTACGGCGGCTCCTCGGCGCGTACGTCCTGGACGGTGCGGCGCAGCCACGCCACCGGCAGTCGCCACCGGTACGAGCCGTCCGGGACCACCAGCGGCTCGGTCGGCTCGGCGATCCGGTCGTACAGCGCCCGGCGCAGCACCGTGACCATCCGAGGGTCGTGTTTCAGGGCCGCCGTCTCGGCGCTGTCCACGGCGCCGACCGGGTGTTCCGGCAGCAACTCGGCGAGGGTGCACTGCTCGACGTCCACCTCGCCGAGCGCGGGCAGTACGGCGGAGATGTAGCGCAGGAACGCCGCGTTCGGCCCGACCACCAGTACGCCGCCCCGGCGCAGCCGCTGCCGGTGGGTGTAGAGCAGGTACGCGGCCCGGTGCAGGCCGACGGCGGTCTTTCCGGTGCCCGGTCCGCCCTGTACGCAGACCGAGCGGTCGAGATCCGCCCGGACCAGGTCGTCCTGCTCGGGCTGGATGGTGGCGACGATGTCGCGCATCGGCCCCTCCCGGGGACGCTCGATCTCGGCGGCGACCAACCGGCTCAACCCGTCGCCGGGTTCGGCGCCGAGCCGCCCGGCCTCCCCGGCACGTTCGAGGCGTTCGTCCTCGTAACCGGTCAGTTCGGCGGGCTGCCGGCTGGTCCAGCCGTACCGGCGACGCTCGCGTACGCCGAGCGGGTCCCGGGCGCTGGCCCGGTAGAAGGCGCGGGAGACCGGTGCCCGCCAGTCGATGACCAGGGGTTGGCCCGACTCGGCCGACGACGAGGAGGCGCTGGCCGAGGCGTTCGGCGAGGCGGCACCGGCGACCGGCGTACTCGACGCCCGACTCGCCGCCGGTCAGGTCGTGGCGGTACAGCGGATACTCGCCCGGGAGAACTGGCAGCGGCTCAGCGCCGGACGTACGGCCGCCGAGGTGTACCCGGAGGCGGTGGCCGCCGCCGACGGCGGGTTCCGGCTGCTCGCCACCGGCCTCACCGCCTACGCCGACCCGGGCGGCTCCGACCGTGGCTGACCGCCGCGGCCAGCCGGGCGCGGTGGGGCTGGCCCGGTTGTCGCCGGCCCGGTCCCGGTCGTGCTCAGCCGGCCTGGCCCTCGGTGCCGACCGGGGCCGGTGGGCGGCGGGCGAACGGCGGCGCGTGCTCGGGGCGCACGCCGATGCCGATCAGGTAGGCCGGGCCGAGGGAGGCGAACGGGAACCGCCGCAGCAGCGCCAGCACCGGCCGGGGCGGCCCGGCCCGACGCCCGTCCAGGATCGGCGCGACCAGGCCCCGGTGCATGAGCCGCTGTAGTCGCTGCACCAGGATCGTCGGCAACAGTCGCCGGGCCCGGACACGCGCCAGATCGGCCTCGCTGACCGTGCCCCGCCGGAGCGGCTCGGCGAGCAGCGTGGCGGCGGCGACCGCGTCCTGCACGGCGAGGTTGATCCCGACGCCGCCGACCGGTGACATCGCGTGCGCGGCGTCGCCGAGGCAGAGCAGTCCGGGCACGTGCCAGCGGTCGAGCCGGTTCAGCCGTACGTCGAGATGCTTGACGTCGTCCATCGAGGCGATCGCGTCGACCCGGCCGGCGAAGCCGGGAGCGAGTTCCGCGATGTCCCGGCGGAACTGCTCGACCCCCTGGGCGCGCAGCCGCGCGTCGCTGCCCTTCCGGGCGATGTAGGCGACCTGGAGGTAGTCCTCCCGGGGGATCACCACGGCGAACCGGCCCGGAGCCACCCGGGGGGTGAGCCCGGCCGGGTCGTCGTGCGGGTCGCGGGGCAGCCGGAACCACCAGGCGTCGATCGGCACCGGGAACTCCCGGACCGGCAGGTTGGCCTGGGCCCGGGCGATCGACCACCGGCCGTCGCAGGCCACGGTCAGCTCCGCCCGCAACTCGCCGGTCTCGCCGTCCGGTCCCCGGTAGCGGACGCCTCGGACCTGGCCGTTCTCCCGGATCAGTTCGGTCACCTCGGTGCGCATCCGCAGCGTGAAGGAGGGCTCGGCGGCGCCCGCCTCGGCGAGCAGGTTGAGCAGGTCCCACTGCGGCACCATCGCGACGTACGGATAACGGGTCTTCAGCCGGCGGAAGTCGGCGACGACGATCTGCCGCCCCGGCGCCACCGGAAAGGCGACCTCGTCCAGCCGGCTCTGCGGCAGGGCGGCGAACCGCTCGCCGAGGCCCAGCTCGTCGAGGAGTTGCAGGGTGGACGGGTGCACCGTGTCGCCCCGGAAGTCCCGCAGGAAGTCGCCGTGTTTCTCCAGCACCGTCACGTCGACGCCGGCCCGGGCCAGTAGCAGCCCGAGCACCATTCCGGCCGGTCCACCGCCGACGACGACGCAGGTCGTACGTCCGTCCACCGCGACCACCTTATTCAACAGGCGATGAATTATGCCCTCACCGTACTCCCGGCGCAGCGAAGATCGCAACTGTCCGGGCTCCGGTGGCGTTGACGGGTGGGAGGCGTCACGCTACGTTCGTTATCAGAACAGGCGTACGCAAAACGAACGACTGCGCCCGTCTGCCGTCGCCGCGCTCGGCAGGGCGACGACGCGCGATCAGGAGACTGGGGACGGATGGCTGAGATCGTCTCGTTGACCGAAGGTGTCGCCGAACTGGTCAACGACGGTGACACGGTGGCGCTGGAGGGATTCACCCACCTGATTCCGTTCGCCGCCGGCCACGAGATCGTCCGGCAGCGGCGACGCGACCTGGAACTGGTCCGGATGACCCCGGACGTCATCTACGACCAGCTCATCGGGATGGGCTGCGCCCGCCGGCTGGTCTTCTCCTGGGGCGGCAATCCGGGCGTCGGCTCGCTGCACCGGTTCCGGGACGCGGTGGAGCGCGGCTGGCCCACCCCGCTGGAGATCGAGGAGCACAGCCACGCCGGGATGGCGAACCGCTACGTCGCCGGAGCCTCCGGGCTGCCGTTCGCGGTGCTGCGCGGCTACACCGGCACCGACCTGCCCCGGCACACCGCCACCATCAGGCCCATCACCTGCCCGTTCACCGGCGAGGTGCTCACCGCCGTGCCGGCGTTGAACCCCGACGTCGCGATCGTGCACGCCCAGCGGGCCGACCGGGCCGGCAACGTGCAGATGTGGGGCATCACCGGAGTGCAGAAGGAGGCCGTACTGGCCGCCAAGCGGTCCCTGGTCACCGTCGAGGAGATCGTCGACTCCCTGGAGCCGATGCCCACCCAGGTGGTACTGCCGACCTGGGCGGTCAACGCGGTCGCCCTCGCGCCCGGTGGCGCGCACCCCTCCTACGCCCAGGGCTACTCGGTCCGGGACAACGACTTCTACCAGGCCTGGGACGCGATCAGCCGCGATCGGGACACCTTCACCGCCTGGATGCGGCAGCACGTTCTCGACCCCGGGAGGTGGCGGCGATGAGTGCGGAGTGGACCGCCGACGAGATGATGACCGTCGCCGCCGCCCGGCAACTGCGGGACGGCACCGCGTGCTTCGTCGGGATCGGCCTGCCGAGTACCGCCGCCAACCTCGCCCGGGCGACCCACGCACCCCGGCTCGTGCTCATCTACGAGTCCGGGTGCCTCGGCGCAAAGCCCGACCGCCTGCCGCTCTCGATCGGCGACGGCATCCTCGCCGACACCGCCGACGCCGTGGTCAGCGTCCCGGAGGTCTTCAACTACTGGCTCCAGCCCGGCAACATCGACGTCGGATTCCTCGGCGGTGCCCAGCTCGACCGGTACGGCAACATCAACACCACGGTCATCGGCGACGACTACGGCGACCCGGCGGTACGGCTGCCCGGGGCCGGTGGGGCACCCGAGATCGCCGCCTCCTGCCGCGAGGTCATCGTCATCATGCGGCAGAGTCCGCGTACCTTCGTCGAGCGGGTCGACTTCGTCACCTCCTTCGGGTACGGCACCGGGCCCGGTGACCGGGAGCGGCTCGGGCTGCGCGGGGCCGGACCACAGGTGGTGATCACCGACCTCGGCGTACTCCGGCCCGACCCGTCCAGCCGGGAGCTGGTGCTGACCGAGCTGCACCCCGGCGCCACGGTCGAGCAGGCCCGGGCGGCGACCGGTTGGCGGTTGCGGGTCGCCGACGACCTGCGTACCGGCGCGCCGCCGACCGGGTCGGAGCTGTCGGTGCTGCGGGCGCTCAAGGCCGCCACCGGCGACGGCCGATCCGGGGCCGGAGGCTGACCGGCCGTCGGGACCCCGTCCCGCCCGAGCCTGATAGCACCGCCCGAGCCTGGTAGAAACGGTCAATGACCCGCAGCATCGCCACCAACACCCGTGTCGACCGTGCCGAACTCCTCGAATTCCTCCGACCCCGGCACCGCGCCGTCCTGATGACGACCCGCCCGGACGGCCGGCCGCAGTCCTCGCCGGTGACCTGCGGCGTGGACCCGGAGGGCCGGATCGTCGTCTCGACCTATCCGGAACGGGCGAAGGCGACCAACGCCCGCCGGGATCCCCGGGTCTCGCTCTGCGTCCTCTCCGAGGACTGGAACGGGCCGTGGGTGCACGTCGACGGTACCGCCGAGGTGCTCGACCTGCCGGAGGCGCTGGAGCCGCTGGTCGAGTACTTCCGGTGCATCTCCGGCGAACACCCGGACTGGGACGAGTACCGCGAGGCCATGCGCCGGCAGGGCAAGTCGCTGATCCGGGTCACCGTCGACAGTTGGGGCCCGGTCGCCACCGGCGGCTTCCCGGCCCGCCTCGCCGACTGACCCGGCCGCCCCCAGTCGACCCGAGGGCGTGGCCGGGGTGGCCGGATGCTCCTATGGAAGTCAAGGGGTGTTGAGGGCGGTGAAGTCGGCGAGGAGGGCGGTGTGGACCTCGCGGACGATGTAGCGCTTGAGGCAGCGCATGATCTCTTTCTTGCTGAGTCCTTGTTTGGCGCCCGGTCGGTGAGTGCAGGAACGGGTCACCCGGGCAGACCGACGAATCCCCTAGAAGACACCCAAGGTCAGTCAGAGGCTGAGTCAGACCGGCCGGGTGACCCGCTCCTACATCCTCACTGTCAGAGGCAGGTGATGACAACCTGGGTCCCTGGCGGTACCGGAGTGTTCTCGTTCGGGTTCTGGAACCGGACCGTACCGTTCGGGTTGAACTGCACCCCGACGGGCAGGCCCTGGCTCTCCAGGAGCTGTTTCGCCTGCTGGCAGGGCATGTCGATCACCCGGGGCATGGCGATGGCCGGCGGGCCGTTGCTGACCTCGACCTTGATCTGCGCGTTCTTCTCCACCCCGGCGCCGTCCTGCGGGGTCTGCGCGATCACCTCGTCCTTGGGCTTGTCGGAGTCCTTGTACTCCTCGCTGAGCTTGAGGTCGAGTTCCTTGATGATGTTGCGTACCTCGTTGATGTTCTTGCCGACCAGGACCGGGACGCTGATCGGCGCCTTGCCCTTGCTGACGATGACAGTGATCTTGTCGCCGGGCTTGACCTCGGCGCCGACCTTCGGGGTGGTGGCCATCACCACGCCCTTGGGCAGGTTGTCGTCGTAGCGGTCGGTGCCGCGCACCAGGACCAGGTTGGCGTTCTCCAGGTCGAGCTGGGCCAGGTCCAGCGTCTTGCCGACCACGTCCGGCAGCGGGAAGCGCTCCGGGCCGAGGGAGAGGGTGAGGGTGATCGTGCCGCCCCGCCGGATCCGGCTCGTCGACTCGGGGTCCTGGGCGAGCACCCTGTCCTTGGCGACGTTCTCGCTGTAGCGGGGGTCCGCGTACTTGACCACGAAGCCCGACCGTTCGGCCTGCGCCTGCGCCTGCGTCCCGGCCAGCCCGGCCAGGCTCGGCGTCTCGGTGTAGCGGCCGAACCCGAACCACCAGCCGGTCATCGCGACGACCAGGGCGAGCGCGACCACGGTCACCACCACCGAGGCCCGGCCGGCGAAGAGCTGCCCGCCGACCTGGCGGACCCGGTCGAGGAGATCGGAACCCGGGCCGGTCGCCGCGCGGCGGCGGTGCGGGGTGGCGCGTTCCCCTGGCTGGTCGGGCAGGCGGGCCCAGGACGGACGGGCGGTGGGTTGCACCGAGGCGACCACCATGGTCGGCTGCTGCACCACCATGGTCGGGTGGTCGGCGGCGGGGATCTGCCGGAGTATCGCCGTGTTGGCGTTGGCGACGGTGCCGAGGTCGTCCCGGACC
The DNA here is from genome assembly GCF_003030345.1 of Plantactinospora sp. BC1. Taxonomy (NCBI): domain Bacteria; kingdom Bacillati; phylum Actinomycetota; class Actinomycetes; order Micromonosporales; family Micromonosporaceae; genus Plantactinospora; species Plantactinospora sp. BC1. The sequence continues at coordinate 6,496,975 of NZ_CP028158.1, read as the reverse complement.
ACCTGGACCTCGCTCTGGAACGCGCCCGCGTCCGTCGGCCGGGCCCCGGGGTCGCGCCGGGTCGCCCGCCGGACCAGCTCGTCGAGGACCGGCGGCAGGCCGGGTACCAGCCCGGAGGGCGCGGGTACGTCCCGGTCGACGTGCTGCCAGGCGACGTCCACGGCCCGGTCGCCGTCGTACGGGACCCGGCCGGTGAGCATCTCGAAGAGCACGATGCCGGCGGCGTAGACGTCGGTACGCGGATCGGCCCGGCCCTCGGTGACCAGCTCCGGCGCCACGTAGGCGACCGTCGCCATCAGCTGGTTGCCGCCCTCGGTGGTGTCGGAACTCGCCTCGACAGCCCGGGCGAGCCCGAAGTCGGCGACCTTCACCACGCTGTCGACCAGGTTGCCCGCGCCGCCGCTCGGCGCCTCGGCGACCAGCACGTTCTCGGGTTTCACGTCCCGGTGCACCAGCCCGGCCCGGTGCGCGGCACCGATCGCGGCGAGCATCTGCTCCAGGATCGCGAGCGCCTCGCTCGGGTTGAGCCGCTTTCGCTCGGCCAGGATCTCGCGCAGGGTCCGGCCCCGGACGTACTCCATGACGAGGTACGGCAGGCCGCCGTGGGTGCCCTGGTCGTAGACGGCCACCACGTTCGGGTGGGTCAACCGGGCGATGGTCTTGGCCTCGTCGGTGAACCGCTCCAGGAAGCCGGCGAGCTGCACCTGCGCCGCCTGTGCCTGGTTCGGGTGAATGATCTTGATCGCGACCGTACGGTCGAGGCGCTCGTCGATGGCGGTGTAGACGGTCGCCATCCCACCACGGGCCACGCGACCGCGGATGCGGTAGCGTCCGTCGATCAGCGAGTTCAGCAGCGTGTCGGCGACCTGTATGTCCATCGGCAGGCAGTCTATGTCTCCAGGGGGCAGCGGCAGAACAGGATGCCACAGCCGACGCCGAAGCGAAAACTTCGTGTCGCCCGTTCCGCGCTCGGCGGAGATCATTTCGGCGGGATTTGCCGGTGTCGTCCCGCCCGGCTGACCGGAGCCGTTCGTCCGGGTCGGCGGTGGCGTGGCAAGGTGAGCGGGTGACCGAATCCTCACCTGTCGACCCGCAGCCGACCGAGCCGTCCGGCTGGCTGAGCCTCCCGGACGTCGCCGAACGCCTGGAGGTGACGATCAGCAAGGTGCACCAGATGATCCGGGACCGGGAGCTGCTGGCGGTCCGTCGGGACGGCACCCGGGTGGTCCCGGCCGAGCTGGTGGCGAATCGAACGGTACGCAAGCACCTGCCGGGCATCCTCACCCTGCTGCACGACGCCGGATACGACGACGAGGCGACGCTGCGCTGGCTCTACCTGCCCGACGACACCCTGCCGGGCGTGCCGGCGCAGGCGCTCGGCGACGACCGGGCCCGGGAGGTCAAGCGCCGGGCCCAGGCCACCGGCTTCTGAGGCGGGTCCCGCCGATGGAGCGATTCGCCTACCTGGCCGTGCTCGCCGGGTGCCTCGGTGCCGCGCTGTGGCTGGAGCCGGTCCTGCGGGTCAACGTGCTGCGGCGGTGGCGGCGGCTGCTGCTCACCCTGCTCCCGGTGGTGGTGCTCTTCGCGCTCTGGGACCTGGCCGCGATAGCCGCCGGGCACTGGACCTTCGACCCGGAGCAGACCACCGGGGTACTGCTGCCCGGCGGTCTGCCGCTGGACGAGTTGCTCTTCTTCGTCGTCGTACCCTGCTGCGCCATCCTCGGCTTCGAGGCGGTGCGCGCGGTGCGGCGCTGGCCGGCCGGCGACGAGGCACCGTGAGCGGCGACGGATCGTCCTCGTGAGCTACACCGTGGCCGCCCTGCTCGGGGTGGCCGGCGCCGTACTGGTCGACCTCTTCGTGCTGCGTACCCGGCTGGTCCGCCGGCCGGTGTTCTGGGTCACGTACCCGATCATCGTGTTCTTCCAGCTCCTCTCCAACGGCATCCTGACCGGCCGGGGCATCGTCCGGTACGACCCAGAGGCGATCATCGGCTGGCGGCTGGCGTACGCGCCGGTCGAGGACCTGCTCTTCGGCTTCGCCCTGGTGCTGCTGACCCTGAGCGTCTGGGTCCGGCTGGGCCGGGCCGGCGTGCAGCGGACCCCGGCCGCCGGGGAGGGCTCCCCGCTGCTCCGGCTGCTCCACCGGCAGCGATCGGAGCGTTGACGGCGCCGACCGTCAGCCTCGGCGGCGGGACCGTGAGCCTCGGGGCGGGACCGTCAGCCTCGGGGGTGGGGGACCGTCAGCCCTGGGAGCGGGGGGACCGCCATTTCCGGTACGCCACGACGGCCAGCACCAGCACCAGGGCCACGTCGAAGAGGGCGCCGGGCAGCTTGCTGAGTACGGCCAGCCCGAACCCGCCGGGCAGGACCAGGAAACTGAGTACGGTCACCGCTACGGCGACCCGGTGCACGTGGCGCCACGCGGCGAGGCCCGCCGCGAGCACGGCGACGGCGACCAGCCCGTACCAGGGGTAGAAGATCGGGGAGAGCAGGGCCAGGGCGGTGAAGGCCAGGCCGGTGAGGGTGACCAGTCGACGCCGGGCGTCCGTCCGGTCGGGTGCCGGGACGGCCCGACCGGCCCGGACCAGCAGTACCGCGATCGTCCCGGCCAGCGCGACGAGGCCGAGGAGCCGGGCCGCCGCCACCGCGCCGTCGACCGCCTCCGGGTGCCCGGCGAGCCGCAGCAGGTATCCGGCCGCCATGCCGAGCCCGGTCGGAACCGAGGTCCACTGCACCAGCCGGCCGGTGTCGGAGAGCGCGGAGGTCCAGCCCAGGTCGAGCCCGGTGGTCAGGGTCACCCCGGCGAAGGCCAGGCCGGCACCGGCCAACCCGAGGCCGGCACCGGCCAACGCCGCGGCGGCCGGCGCGGTGCGGCTGGAGCCGGGCCGGACGACGGTGAGCAGGATGGCGAACGGCAGCGCCACGATCGCGGTGACCTTGATCGCGACCGCCAGCCCGAGCAGTGCACCGACGCCGAGGGTCGACCACCGGCCGGTGCCGAGGGTCGGCGACCGGCCGGCGCGGAGGGTCGGCGACCGGCCGGCGCGGAGGGTCGGTAACCGACCGGCGCCGAGGGTTGATGACGGGCCGGCGGCCAGGGACAGCGCGGCGACGACCAGACCCAGCACCAGGGCGTCGTTGTGCGCCCCGCCGAGCGCGTGGACTCCGACGAGCGGGGAGAGCAGACCGAGCCAGGTCGCCCGGACCGGGTCGACGCCGGCCGCCCGGGCCAGCCGGGGCAGGCAGGCGACCGCGAGTACGACGCCGGCCAGCGCCTCGGCCCGGAGCAGCCCGACCGCGACCAGCAGTTGGCCGTCGGTGGTGGTGTCGACCAGCCGGGCCACCGCGACCGCCCCGCCGGCCAGGGCCACCGCCAGCGGGCCGTACGGGGTCGGGGTCTCCTGCCACAGCGCGGGTACGGCACCCGACCAGACACACCCGCCCGGCAGCACCCCGACGGAGTACGGGTCGACGCCGTCGAGCCAGAGCGCGCCCTGGCAGGCGTAGGCGTACGCGTCCCGGCTGCCGACCGGGGGTGCGAGCAGCAGCGGAGCCGCCCAGAGCAGCCCGGTACGCAGCAGCCAGCCCAGCGGGACGCTCGCCGGCCGGCGCCGTACCCGTACCCCGAGCCGCCACCAGGTGACCGTCAGCGCCACCAGCCCGGCGACCCAGCCGGTCAGGCCGAGCCAGTCCGCCCAGGTGTCCGGCAGCGGCGCCGCCTCGGCGGCACCCGTCGGCAGTGCCCCGACCCGGTAGGCGCTGGCCGTCAGCGTGGCGCTGGCGACGAGCCCGACGATCCGCAGCCGGGTGGGCCGGTCCGGGGCGGGCAGCTCTCCGACGGGTCGCACCAGACCAGCATCCCCAGCCGCCGGTACCCGGGACGCACGGTTCCACTCGACCGACCGGGGGAAACCCGGCCGACCGGGGGAGGGGCGGCTCCCGTACCCCTGTCCGGGTCAGTCCTTGCGGCGGGTGGCCACGACCGCGAGATCCACCAGCACCTCGCGGGCCTCGGGCTCCAGTTCGGCGCCGACCAGCGCGGCCAGCGCGGTGTCGGTGAGGGTGGCTATCCGCCGCTCGGTGCGGTCCAGCGCCCCGCTGCTGGTGATGACCTCGCGGAGCACCTCGATGCCGGCCTGGTCGAGTCCGGGGTCGCCGAGCCGGCGGTCCAGCAGTTCCCGTCCGGCCGGGGTGGTCGCCTCCAGCGCCGCCGCCACCAGGTAGGTCCGCTTGCCTTCCCGCAGGTCGTCTCCGGCCGGCTTGCCGGTCTGACCGGGATCGCCGAAGACACCGAGTACGTCGTCCCGGAGTTGGAACGCCTCGCCCAGCGGCAGCCCGTACCCCGAATATGCGGCCCGCAGCTCGGCGGGCGCGTCGGCGAGCGCGGCGCCGAAGAGCAGCGGTCGCTCGACCGTGTATTTGGCGGACTTGTACCGGGCGACCTTGCTCGCCCGGTCGACCGAGGCGTCCCGGGTCGCCTGCGCGAGCACGTCGAGGTACTGCCCGATGGTGACCTCGGCGCGCATCTCGTCGAAGACCGGCCGGGCCCGGCTGACCACGATCGGGTCGATGCCGCTGCCGTGCAGCAGCTCGTCGGACCAGACCAGGCAGAGGTCGCCGAGCAGGATGGCACTGGACTCGCCGAAGCCGTCCGGTCCACCGCCCCAGCCGGCGGCCCGGTGCTGGGCGGCGAACCGGCGGTGGATCGACGGTTCGCCCCGCCGGGTGTCGGACCGGTCCATCAGGTCGTCGTGGATCAGGGCGCTGGCCTGCACGAACTCCAGCGCGGCCAGGCCGCTGACGATCTCGTCGGAGTCGCGCCCACCCGCACCCCGGTAACCCCAGTAGCCGAACGCCGGCCGCAGCCGCTTGCCGCCGCCGAGCACGAACGCCTCCAGCGCGTCGGCGACCGTGCTGAGCCCGTCGTCGATGCTGGTCATCCAGGCGCGCTGTTTGCCGAGGAACCGGGCCAACGAGTTGTCGACCCGCTGGCGGAGGCCGGCGCGCTCGACCGGTGGGACGGGGGCGGATGCGGTCACGCCATGACGCTAGTGGATCGACCATCCGAGCGCGCGGTGCGGGCCGCGCCACCGGCTTCGGGAGGCGGCCGGTGTCGGACCGCTCGCCCGGCCGTCTGCCCTGCTCACCCGCGTGATCAACTCCTGTGTCCGGCCGTCGGGGCCGCTGCGAAAGCAGAGAGATTCGTCGATGGAGTCTGGGTGGCGGGGGCCGGGCGACGATCAGCGGGCGCGCCCCGGCCACGCCGGCCGGTCGGCTCGTGGTCATCCGGCGAGAGCTGCCGGCGCCGCCGTGGGCAGGTAGCGACGGGCCGCCGCCGACAGCGCCGCGTGCCGGCGGCCGGCCGGCTCCGCCCGGTACGCCGCGAGCCGCCGGCCGACGCCGGCCAGCTCCGCCGCCGCCCGTGCCGACCCGGACCGTACGGTGTCGAGCAGCGCCGCGTCCGCGACCTCGGCGGCCCGCTCCCACTCGCCGAGGTCCAGACAGGTACGGGCCAGCCAGGCGCCGTAGACCGCCGCCGTCCTCGGCTGCCCGCCCCGGGTCAGCGCGGCGCGCAGCAGCGGCTCGGCGCGCAGCGGGCGGCGCAGCGCGGCGAGGCAGCGGCCGGTCATCGCGGCAAGTTCGCCCTCGTCCAGCCAGTAGAGCCAGGGCGGTTCCCGGGGCGGCTGGCGTCGTCCGGCCGCCCGGTCGGCGGCGCGCAGCGCGGCGTGAGCGGGTCGTCGGCGCCCGCACCGCGCCGCCGCGAACGCGATCCGGTGCAGCAGCAGCGTCCGCAGCCCGGCCGGGGCGGTGCGTCGGGCGCCGAGATATCCGGTACGGGCCAGCAGCAGGCCGCCCCGGGCGTCGCCGAAGGCGCCGAGCAGGTGGCTCGCCGAACCGAGTACGTGTGCGCCGAGGCTCCGGTCACCGGCTCCGGCGGCGGCGGTCAGCGCCAGCCGGTACGCCCGCAGCGCGGCGTCGACCTCTCCCGCGTCGGTGTGCAGCCAACCGGTGAGCTGCGCCGCCTCGGCGACCAGTGTCAGCGCCTGCCGTCCGGGGCGGCCGGTCGCGCACCGTGCCGTCGCCAGGGCGAGCCGACCGGCCGGGGACGACAGCAGGTCCGCTCCGCCGACGACGTCGTCGAGTCGCCGCAGCCCGGCGACCCCGGCCGCGTCGAGCGGCAACTCGGGCGGCGGTGCACCGGCTGTTCCGGATCGGTCCGGCGTCACCCGCACCGGCCCGCCCGGGAGCGCTCGGGTCGGCTGGAACGGGATGGTGACCGCCGGTCCGACCGGCCCGTCCGGATCGGTGAGCCAGGCATGTGCCGAGGCCAGCAGCTCCTGCCGGGCCCGCACCGCGCCGGCATCTGCGCCGTCCCCGCCCGTGCCGCCGGCCGCCCTGGGTCGGCTCGCGGCGGCGGCGACGGCCAGCTCCTCGACGGACACCTCGAACACGGCCGCCAGCCAGCTCAGCCAGAACTCGCCGGGTACCCGTTGCTGCCGCTCCCACCGGGACACCTCGTGCCGGCTGACCGTCGGTACGCCGGACGCGGCGCAGAGCTGCTCGGCCACCCGGAGCTGACTCCAGCCCCGGGTGAGGCGCAACTCGGTCAGCAGCGCGCCGAGTGAGCCCGGTGCGGCCGGGTGGCGGGACGCGGAGTCGTGCGGCTGATGCTCTGGTCGGGGCATGGGTGGGTCCTTCGGCGCGTGACGATCTGACGAAAGCTGCTGCTGACCCCGCGCACGACCCCGGAGGCGGCGACGCCACCTCCCTGCGCGGCTCAATTCCTACCGCCCGGGTACGACGTTCTCGTGTCATCGGGCTCAGTGGAGAGGTTCCCGGGCAGTCCATGCGACGAACCGCTGGAACAGGATCTTGGGCTCCGGTGCCGGGTTGGGGCTGAGCCGGTGCAGGTCGGTCAACGCCTCCGTGAGCTGTGCCGACATGTACAGGGCGAGTCCGACCGGGGCGTTGGAGAATTCGGCCCGCAACAGCAGTCGTGCCACCCCGCACGGCCATGGTTGGCCGGGGCAGCCCGAACAGTGCCACAGCGGGCGCCTGGGCGAGTGCGGTCGGAGTCGGAACGGCATCGGGCGCTCGGAGATCGGTAGCTCGTTCGGGGAAGTCATAGCCCCTAGTGTTGACGTCGTAGTTGTCGACGTCAACGGCAAGTGCAGTTGCTTAGCGTCGGCCGTGTGGAGGAACTGGTCGGAGTGGCGGAGATCCGCGACATGTTGGGCGGCAACCTGTCCCGACAGCGAGTCCACGTCATCACCAGCCACCGGGACTTCCCGGCCCCGATCCAGAAACTGAAGATGGGCAACGTCTGGTTGAAGCGGGACGTCGAGGAGTGGATCAGAAAGCGGCAGGCTGCCGGATAGAGGGAACCGACTCGGGGTCGGGGCCAGGGAGAGATGGGGATCATCCCCGATCACGCCGCCCCGTCTCCGGCCTAGCGTCGGAGGCCATGTCCAGCTTCGTACCGCAGACCGCTGACCACCGGGACGACCGCGTTCCGACCCGGTGGACCCGACCGGTGCAGAACCTGACCCTCGTCTGCTCACTTCTCTTCGTGGCCGGCACGGCGCTACAGAACTTCGTGGTCATCGACCTCCGGGCGATGGAGGAGATGATGCGGCTGGCCGGCGCCACGCAGGCACAGGCGCAGGCCGACGCGCCCGGCTTCCTGACCGGATTCCGGATCGTCGGCTGCGTCTACCTGGTCGGCAACGCGGTCGGCCTGCTCGCCAGGACCGGCCGGACCTGGGTCTTCTGGACGGCACTGGCGGTGAACGTGACCCAGGCGGCCGGTCTGGTGATGATCCCGCCGGAGGTCTTCGAGGCCACCCGGGACCGGTTCGGCGTGCCGGGGCTGCTGCCGTCGTACGTCACGGACGGCGGGGCGGCGCTGCTCGCCGTCGTACTGCTGGCGGTCCTGCTGCGGTACCGGCGGCCGTGGGCGTACCGGAGGATCCCCGCACCGTAGCGCGGCGGCTGGCCCCGACGCTGGCCCCGGGGCCAGCGGGCTGGCCCCGCCCCGCTGGCTCCTCCACCGCGGCCCGATCCGCCGTTCGATCGACAACCGACGGCACCACCGACCGGCGGTGTCCGATCGAGGAGTCGAGGAGTGCCCGCCGTGCCCAGCGAGTTGCCGTTCGACCCGGAGGACCCACCCGACGAGCCACCGCCCGAGGTGGTGCACCCGATGGCCTGGCGGCTCGCCATACGCCTGCACCGGGAGCACAGTCCACTCCCCGCCGAGCCGGGGAACAGGCTCTCCGGCCCGGCCGGACCGAACGTCTGCCGTGCCTGCGCCGACCCCTGGCCCTGCCACGGCCGGCAGATCGCCGTACGCGGACTGCTCGCGGCCTGCCGCGGCCCGCAACGCCGTGGTGACCGCTAGATGGGACCGAAAAGCGGACTTCCCGCCCCCAACAGGGCCCAATGGTGCGGGACCAGGCCGGCCCGACCGGTAGAGTCGCGGCGTGGCGCTCGGTCTTCCCTCCGTCCTCCCCGACTCGCGGCCGGCGATCGGGGACCTGGTCCGTGGTCCCTCGCCGACCTTCTCCTTCGAGTTCTTCCCGCCCAAGACGGAGAAGGGCGAGCGGCTGCTCTGGCAGGCGATCCGCGAGCTGGAGTCGCTGCGTCCCTCGTTCGTCTCGGTCACCTACGGTGCCGGCGGGTCGAGCCGGGACACCACCGTCGCGGTGACCGAGCGGGTCGCGACCGAGACGACCCTGCTGCCGATGGCGCATCTGACCGCCGTCAACCACTCGGTCGCCGAGCTGCGCAACGTGATCGGCCGGCTGGCCGGCGCCGGGGTGCGCAACGTGCTCGCGGTGCGCGGCGACCCGCCGGGCGACCCGATGGGCGAGTGGGTGCAACACCCGACCGGCGTGCTCTACGCCGAGGAACTGGTCCGGCTGGTCCGCGAGGCGGGCGACTTCAGCGTCGGGGTGGCGGCGTTCCCGTACAAGCACCCCCGCTCGCCGGACATCGCCACCGACACGCGGTACTTCATCCAGAAGTGCCGGGCCGGAGCGGACTTCGCGATCACCCAGATGTTCTTCGACGCCGACGACTACCTGCGGTTGCGCGACCGGGTCGCGGCGGCCGGCTGCGACACCCCGATCCTGCCCGGCGTCATGCCGGTGACCCAGCTCAGCACGATCGAACGCTCCCAGCAGCTCTCCGGGGCACCGTTCCCGTCCGCGCTGGCCGCGCAGTTCGACCGGATCGCCGACGACCCGGAGGCGGTCCGCCAACTCGGCATCCAGCAGGCCAGCGAGATGTGCCGCCGGCTGCTCGACGAAGGTGTGCCGGGGATCCACTTCATCACCCTCAACCGATCGACCGCGACCCGGGAGGTCTGGCAGAGCCTCCAGGCCGGCGTCGGAGTCTGACCGGATGCGGCCCGGGCCGGCGCCGCAGGCGCGACCTGGGCCGCCGTCCGGAGGTTGAGCCAACGTGGGCAACCGGTTGACGTGGGACGAGTACGCCAACAAGTGGGCGCGGCTGCACGGCGGCTTCGACCCCCGGATGGCCACCACGTCGGTGCGCCGCTGGCTGCGGATGTCGTACGTCCTGGGCTGCTTCCTCGCCCGGCTGCACGTGTCGCCGACCGCGGTGACGGTGCTCGGGGTGCTGCTCTGCGTCGCCGTACCGGTGGCGGTCGCCCAGTCCCGGCCGGGGCCGCTCGGGCCGCTCCTGGCGGCGGGGTTCGTGCTGCTCGCCGCCGTGGCGGACAGCATCGACGGCGCCGTCGCCGTGGTCACCGGCCGGACCACCCGACTCGGGTACGTCTACGACTCGCTCGCCGACCGGGTCGGCGAGGTCTGCTGGCTGATCGCCTTCTGGCTGGTGGGCGCCCCCGGCGCACTGGTGGTGGCGGCCGGTGGGCTCTCCTGGTTGCACGAGTACACCCGGGCCCGTTCGGTCTCGGCGGGGATGAAGGAGATCGGCACCGTCACCGTCGGGGAGCGGCCGAGCCGGGTCAGCGTCGCCGTGGTGGGACTACTGGTCGCCGGGCTGGCGCACCTGGTCATGCCGGAGCTGGCGGCCGGCACGATCACCCTGGCGACCGCCGTCTGGGTGCTGCTCGGCTTCTTCGGCATGGTCCAGTTGCTCTCGGCGGTCCGCCGGTCGCTGGACACCGGCCGGGAGTCGACCGGCAGGGGAGCGGGTGGCGGCGGCGACCCGGCCGGGCAGCCGTCCGCCGGTCGGCCGGTCGGTGCGGAGTCGTCCGGCCGGCACCCGATCGGGGAGGCGCCGACCGGCGACGAGATCCTCCCCGGCAAGGAACTGGCCCGCCGCGAGCCGACCGGGATGGAACTGAGCCGCCGCGAACCGCCCGAGTGACGTCGACGCTGCCGCCGAGGCTCCGAGCGGACGGCCCGGCACGGTGAGCCGTGGAGCCGTGGAGCCGTTGAGCCGTTGAGCCGTTGAGCCGGATCGGTCGTCGATGCCGGCGACCGACTTTGGTCGATCCCTTACCGACCGAAGCACGACGAGAACCGGTACCCGACCCTGGTTGGCTCTGGGCATGACAGTGCACCGTCGCCCCGACCTGACGGACCAGCCCCCGAGCCGGCCGACGACGTCGAGTGCGGCCCGCCCGGCGCCACTGTCGACCCGCGCTCTCGGACCCGACCTGGCCCGCGGCTTCATGCTGCTGTTCATCGCCCTGGCCAACTCGCACTACTTCCTGCGCGGCGCATCGGTGCTGGGTGGCTACCCGCAGGACGGCTCGGCCCTCGACCGGACCGTCACCTGGCTGCTCGCGACCTTCGTCGACGGTCGGGCGTTCCCGATGTTCGGGCTCCTGTTCGGGTACGGGGTCGCCCGGATCGCGCACCGGCAGGAGGCGCTCGGGCCACGGGCCGTACGCCGGCTGCTGTGGCGACGCAGCCTGGTGCTGGTGGTGGTGGGTTTCCTGCACGCGGTACTCCTCTACGTCGGCGACATCCTGGCCGCGTACGGGGTACTGCTGTTCGCGGGCGCCTGGCTGGTACGCCGCCGGGACCGCTGGCTGCTGTCGACGGCCGTCCTCTTCTTCCTGCTCGGTGCGCTGCCGGGGGCCGACTCGTTGACGATCAGCACCGACCCGCCGCACGTCTCGATGCTTCCGCCGGACCCGCTCGCCATGGTCGTGCAGCGTGCTCCGGTGTCGCTCTACGTCGCCCTGCTCGGGCCGCTCGGCTTCGCCTGCCCGTTCGCGCTCGGGCTGTGGGCGGGGCGCCGACGCGTGCTGGAGCAGCCGCAGCGACACCGGAGGCTGCTGCGCGGCACGGCGGTGGCCGGGATCGGCGCGGCGGTGCTCGGTGCCCAGCCGATCTCGTTGATCCTCGCCGGTGTGCTGGCGGTGCCGGACCGGGCGGCCCTCGAACTGCCGGGTCCGCTGCACGACGCGACGGGGCTGCTCGGCGGCCTCGGGTACGCCGCGCTGCTGTCGCTGGTCGCGGCCCGGCTCCAGGCCCGCCACCCCCGGCCGGTGGTCGACGCGATCGCCGCCACCGGCCAGCGCTCCATGACCTGCTACCTGGCCCAGTCGATCGTCTGGGCCGTCGCCTTCACCCCGTTCCTGCTCGACCTCTCCGGCACCCTCACCGTCGCCGGCACGGCGGCACTGGCCGCCACGACCTGGCTGGGTACCGTGCTGCTGGCCGACTGGATGCGCCGGACCGGACGGCGCGGACCGTTCGAGGTGTTGATCCGGCGGGTCACCTACCGGCAGCCGCCGGGCTGAGTCTCCGGCGCGGGCCGGTCAGGCCGGGCCGATCTCGGCCGCGACGATCTGCGCGGAGAGCGCCACCATCGGCAGGCCACCGCCCGGGTGGGTGGAGCCGCCGACCAGGAAGAGGCCGCGCGCCGGACCCCGGTTCGCCGGCCGCAGCAGCCCGCCGACGCTGCCGTGGATCGCCCCGCCCGGGGCGCCGGCCGCGCCGGCCAGGTCGGCCGGGGTACGCACCTGTCGGAAGAGCAGCCGGTCCCGCACCTCCACACCCCGGTCGGCGAGCACCTGGAGCACCCGGTCGGCGTAGGCGTCCGCCAGCCCCGGCCGCCGCCAGTCGACCCCGCCCAGCGTCCGCCCCTGCCGGGGCGCGTTGACCAGCACGAACCACGCCTCGTGCCCGGCCGGCCGGACCAGCGGGTCGTCCGGCACGCTGACGAAGACCGTCGGGTCGGCCACCGGGCGGGCCGGTACGCCCCGACCCGGATCGCCGAAGACCGCGTCGAACTCGGCGTCGTAGTCGGTCGGAAAGAAGACGTTGTGGTGGGCCAGGCCGGAGTCGCCGCGCACCCCGAGCAGCAGTACGAAGCCGGCCAGGCTGCGGTCGGCCAGCCCGGCCAGCCGCTCCGGGGTCGGCAGCAGGTCCCGATAGAGGGTCAGCGCGTCGGTGTTCGCCACCACCACGTCCGCCGGTACCGGACGTACGGCACCGGCCAGGCGTACCCCGTGCACCCGGCCGCCGGCCGCCTCGATGCCGGTGACGGTGCTGCCGGTCGCCACCACCACCCCGAGGTCGAGACAGCGGGAGAGCAGCGCGTCGGCGATGGTGCCGAGCCCGCCGCGCGGATACCAGCCGCCGAAGGTCAGCTCCGCGTACGGGATGGCGGCGAGCGCGGCCGGCGCCCGGCGCGGATCGGCGCCGGTGTAGGTGGCGTACCGGTCCAGCAGCATCCGGAGCCGGGGGTCGCGCAGGTAGCGCCGGCCCAGGTCGCGCAGGGTCCGGCCGGGGGCGATCGCGGCCAGGTCGCCGAGCCGCCAGGCGAGCCTCGCCAGGTCCCGGGGCGAGTCGACGGGGCGACGCAGCACGTCCCGCCAGGAGGCCGTCCAGATCCGCTCGGCGCGGCGCCACAGCCGCCGCCAGTCGTCGGCGGCCGGCCCGCCGAACCGCTCGGCGATCCGGGCCGCGAAGACCTCCGGATCGGCACCCGAGTCGAGCACCGTCGCCGCAGAGGTGGCCGACGACGGGAAGACGTGCCGGACGATCGGGTCCAGCGGGGTCAGGTCGAGGTACTCGTCCAGTTTGGCGCCGGTCGCCTCGAACAGGTCGGCGAAGACCTGCGGCAGGGTGAGCAGGCTGGGGCCGGTGTCGAACCGGAACGTCCCGAGCGGCGTCTCCCGGGCGTACCGGCCGAGCTTGCCGCCGACCACGTCGGACCGCTCGTAGACGGTGACCTCGTGGCCGAGCGCCGCTGCCCGGGCCGCGGCGGCCAGCCCGCCGACGCCGGCACCGATGACGACCACCCGACTCACCTGCGTACGCCCCCTCGTCAGCGCACCGGTCGGCCCCGCCAGCTGAGCCGTCCCCGCCTTCGCAGATGGTACGACCGGATGGTGAGCCAACCGAGGAGCGCGACCGACAACGGATGTGCCAACGCGTCCGGCCAGCCCCGGCCACCGGTCGCCCGGGCGCTGACCAGGCGTCCGAGCACCCCGAGCAGATAGCCGAGCAGTGCCGCCAGGGCGACCGTCGGCGCGCCGCCCAGTGCGGCGCCGACGGCGAGCAGCGGCGGCAGGGCGTACAGCAGGAGGAGCAGCAGCACGACGGCGGTGGCGCCGGCCGGCGACCCGAACGCGGCCCAGAGCGACTTGGTGTAGCCGTCCCGCAGCTCCGGCCAGGAGCCGTACATCCGACACTGCGCCAGCCGGGAGCCGTCGGCGAGCGCGATCCGGCCGCCGGACCGCTTCACCGCCCGGGCCAGCTCGATGTCCTCCAACACCCGGTCCCGGACCGCCGCGTGCCCGCCGGCCCGCCGGTAGCCGGCCCGGTCCAGCACCAGGAACTGGCCACCGGCGGCGGCCAGGCTCGGCCGGGGCGAACGCTCCATCGCCGCCAGCGGCAGGAAGGTCAGCCAGAGCCACTGCAACAGCGGCTGGACCAGCCGCTCGGCCGCCGAGCCGGCGACGATCCGGGGGTACGCGGAGAGCAGCACCGCCTCCGCCGACCGGAGCGTCCGCACGGCGGCGGCGACCGCGTACGGGCGAAGCGTCACGTCGGCGTCCACGAAGACCAGCACCCGCGCCTTCGGGCCGGCCCGGTCGGCGAGCTGCTGGCAGGCGTACGGCTTGCCGAGCCAGCCCGGCGGCAGCGGCGCACCGTCGAGCAGGCGTACCCGCCGGTCACCGGCCGCGACCGCCCGGACCACCTCGGCGGTACCGTCGGTCGAACCGTCGTCGAGCACCACGATCTCCAGCTCGGGTACGCCCCGCTGGGCGAGCAGTGCCCGCAGGCAGGGCCCGACCCGGGTCGCCTCGTCGCGTACCGGCAGCAGCACCGCGACCGGCTCGTCGGTGCCGGCGGTGCCGGGCGGGGGACGGCGCAGCCAGCGGTTGGCGTTCAGCCAGGCGTGCCCGGCCAGCAGCCCGAGCACGGCGGTCAGCGCCCAGGCGGGCAGGGTCCCGGTCACGCGGGTGCGGCGGCACCGGTGCGGGACCGTCGCCGCTGTCGGGCCAGCCGCACCGCGAGCGGTACCGCGACGACCGCCATGGCCAGCCCGCCCCAGCCGGCCGACGCGGGCAGGTCGAGGAAGACCGCGTGCGCGAGGAGGCTGCCGGCGTAGGTCCAGAGGTAGAGGGCGTGCATCGGGGCGTCCCGGTCGGCGGCGAGCCCGGCGGCCCGGCCGGCGACCGGCCCGAGCAGCGCCATCAGGAGTACGGCGAAGACCAGCCAGCCGAGATAGTTGCTGATCGGCACGTCCGGCACCCCCGGCAGGGCCGGATCCGGGTCCCGCCAGCTCCAGTAGCCCTCGGCGACCATCTGCGGGTCGAGGAAGAGGTCCCAGCCGGCCAGCCCCACGGCGGCCAGGGCGACCCGACCCGCCCCCGGTCGGGTGAGCCGGACCGCGGCGAGCCAGGCCGGCCAGGCCATCCAGGTCCAGGCCAGCGGGATGACCAGTGGTACCCCGACCAGCTTCGGGCCCAGCGCGCCGGAGTAGGCGTACCCGCCGAACGGCACGCCGGTGGCCACGCCGAGCGCCTCGACCGCGAGCCCGCCGCCGGTGGTGACCAGTACCAGCCCGGCGGCCACCCGCGCTCCCCGGGTGAGCAGGGCGTGGCTCACCGACAGCAGCCAGCCGAGGCAGACGGTGGCGACGGTCAACCGGGCCCGGTCGGCGCCCCCGGTCAGCGGATAGCCGATCTGCGCCAGCACCAGTACGCCGAGCAGCAGCCAGCTCAGCCGCCCGGCGGCGGTACCTCCGGCGGCCGTACCTGCGGTGGGGGTGCCGCCGGTGGTCATCGCTCCGGCGCGGGGAGCGGCAGCTCCCGGCCGAGCACCGCGAAGGCCCGCTCGTCACCGGGGAAGCGGAAGTCCCGCAGCACGTCGACGAAGCCGAACCTGCGGTAGAGCCGCCAGGCCCGGGAGGTCCGCTCGTCCGCCTCCGGGGTGGAGAGCAGCGTGGTGCTCCCCTCGGCCATCCCGAGCAGGGCGCGGAGCTGGCGGGCGCCGAGCTGGTGCCCCTGGGCGGCCGGACGGACGTGCAGCTCGACCACCTCGAAGCAGTCGGCGAACCAGCTCTTGCGGGCGTCGCCGGGCAGCGCGTTGTACACCTGGTCGTGCCACCACTGCCCCGGGGCGGAGAGGTACCCGTAACCGAAGCCGACCAGGTGACCGTTGCTGCTCAACGTCGCCACCGCACGGAACCCGGGCCGGCGTACGTGGGTCGCGATGTAGCCGCGGCGGGCCTCCAGCAACTCGGCCCGATATCCCATCGCCTCGCCGTAGACCGACACCACCTCGTCGAGCCGCCGGGCGAGATCGTCCGGTTTCCACGGCACCAGCCTCATGGTCGTCCGCTCCTCACTACCTGACCGCTGCCGGGCTCCGGGGCACCGCCGGATCCGACCCAGCCGAGCACCGCCGGGTCACCGGCGAGATTGCATACCTCGAACCGCGCGAACAGTTCCTCGGCGTACCAGCGTTGCCGGGGCGTACGAGTGATCGCCGCGCGGTGCTCGGGGGAACGGTACGCGAACTGACGCAGGTACGTCGCGTTCCGCCACACGCTGACCGTGCCCTGCCAGCCGAGCGGCGCCTCGCCGATGCCGAACCGGGCCAGCAGGCCGGACGCGTCCCGCAGGGCGGCGGCGACGGGCGGGACGGCCCGCCAGAAGGTACCCGCGCGCAGCGGTCGGAGCCGGGCCCGGGTGAGCGCCAGCACCGGCCGGTCCGGTGCGGTGCGCGCCGAGGCGCCGTCCGGCCCGGACGGGGGTACCCCGAACGGCTCGACCCCGGACCACCGGCCCCGGCTGGCCAGCGGAGCCAGGTCGAGCCGGGCGCCGGCCAGGGCGATCCGCCGCCAGGCCCGGCCCACCGGTGACTCGTCGAAGGCGGCGGCCCGCTCCGGGTCGGCCCAGACGGCCAGCGCGGCCCAGCGGGTCAGGTCGGCGTCGGTGGGCCCGAATCCGGTACCCGTGCCGGTGCCGAGCAGCTTGCCGAACCGTACGCCGGGAACCGCCCGCAGCCGGCGCGGGTCGACGGCCATCCGGGTCAGCGCCCGGGGCAGGGCGCGCGGCGGCACCCGCCAGACGTGCAGGGTGACCAGCGGTACCGGCTGCATGGGCTCCATCTTGCCTCCCCGTTCGGTGGACCTGACCAAGGTCGTACGGACCGGATGACCTTCGACCGGGGCGGCGGGCGAAGCGAACGACTACCTTGATCCACTATGACGGTGTTGCGGCGGATTCTGCTGGTCGTGCCGATGCTCCTGCTCGCCGGGGCGGCGGTGGCCCTGCTCGCCCCGGGCGGGCTCGGCGACCCGCAGCCGCAGGTGGTGACCGAGGGACCGTCCGCGCAGGCGTACCGGGGGATGGTCGGAGGCGCCGGTGAGCTGCCCGGCTGGCTGCACGGCCTGGGGGAGTACGGCGCCGCCGGTGGCCTGCTCGTCCTCGCCGCCCTGCTGGCCCGGGTCGGTTGGCTCGGCTGGCGGCGCAGGCGTACCCCGGACGCGCTCGGCGCGCTCCTGGTCGGCCTCGGCACGTTCCTGGCGTACCTGGTCAGCGAGGCGGTGAAGCTGGTCGTGGACCAGGAGCGGCCGTGCCGGGCGTTCGTCGACGTGGTGACCTGGGTGTCCTGCCCGCCGACCGGGGACTGGTCGTTTCCGAGCAACCACTCCACGCTGGCCGGTGGGCTGGCGGCCGGGCTGGTGCTGCTGGCGCCCCGGCTCGGGTACGTGGCGGTGCCGGTGGCCGGTGCGGTGGCGGCGCTGCGGGTGGCGGCCGGTGTGCACTATCCGCACGACGTGCTCGCCGGGCTGCTGCTCGGCGCGGCGGCCAGCGCCGCCCTGCTGATCGCGCTGCGGCCCGGTCCGCGCCGCTGAGCGCGACCGGTCACCCGGTCCGGCGGGACGGTCAGCGGGGTACGGCGACCACGTCGGGCGCGGGAACGGGCGGGATGTCGACCGGTGAGGCGGCGATCCGGGCCGTCTCGGCGAGGGCGACCCCGGCCAGCACCAGCAGGCCGCCGCCGAGCTGGGCGGCGTTGAGCGCCTCGCCGGCACCGAGCGCGATCCAGGCGACCGTCGCGGCGATCACCGGCTCGATCATGCCGAGGATGCCGACGCTGGTCGCCGGCAGGTGCCGCAGTGCGCCGGCGACCAGCAGGAAGGGCAGGATCGAGCCGAGCAGGACGACGTACCCGCAGAGTAGCGCGACCGGCACCCCGCCGCTGGTCTCGCCCAGCGGCGCCCAGCCGCCGGTGCCGTCGGTGACCGCCCGGGTGAGCAGCCCGGCCACGGCGGCGGCGCCGAACGCCCAGGTGGTCAGGGCGAGCGTGTCGTGCCGCTCCACGCCCCGGGCGCCGAGCAGGTAGTAACCGGCCAGCAGTACGGCGGCGCCGAGGCCGGCGAGTACCCCGAGCCCGTCCAGTTTGAGTTCTCCCCAGACCTCGGCCACGCAGGCCAGGCCGGCCAGGCTGAGGGTGAGCCCGACCCAGAGCCGGGGGCGTACCCGCTGGTGCTGTCCGAACCGGGCCCAGAGCGCGACCAGCAGCGGCGCGGTGTACTCGAACAGCAGCGCGATGCCGACCGGCATCCGGGAGATGGCGACGAAGTAGAGCATCGGGGTCAGGAAGAACCCGGCCAGGCCGTAGAGGAGCAGCAGCGGCAGTTGGCCCGGGGTGATCCGGAGTCGGCGGGCGCCGGGCCGGAGCAGCAGGCTCAGCGCGAGCAGCCCGGCGAACGCTCCGGCGGCCCGGATCAGGGTCAGCTGCGCGGCGTCGACGCCGGCCCGGAGTACGAGCTTGGAGACGGTGCCGTTGACGGCGAACAGTACGCCCGACGAGAGCACCATCACTACGCCGAGGGCGGGTCTGCGAGTCGTCACCGGGAGAGGGTAGCCGGGGATTGGTCAGGAGCCGAATAGCTTTTGGTCATTACCACCCGGGTGATCGCCGGTTGCTGGGCGGTCGGTGGTCGGTCGGTGGCTGGTCGGTGGCCGGTTCGAGGGCGAATTCATCGATGACGTTGACTTGATTGAAACGATTCGATACGTTGCCGACGTCGGGAAAGGGCTTTCCGATCCGGCCCGTCCCGCCGGTGCGGCACCGGCTTTCCCGACCACCGTTCCCCCAGCTCAGGAGGACCAATGACGCTCACCACCACCAACCGGAGACCACCCGACCACCGGTCGCGACGACGCGGCCGGCGAGCCGGCCTGGTGCTGGCGCTCACCACCACGCTGGTCGGCGCCGGCACCGCGGTCGGACTCCCGTCCATGGCGGCCACCGGCGACCAGCGCGTCTCCGGCGGGGCGCCCGGCCTCTACGCCGCCGAGTGCGGCAGCGGTTCGTACAACGCCGAGGCGGTGCTCAGCGGCAGCACCTGGACCGCCCGCAACGGCGGCAGCACGGTCTACACCGGCAGCGACATGCGCTCCGCGGTGCAGGCCGCGGTGAACAGCCTCTCGTCGGGGCGTACCTCGAAGCAGCGGGTGGTCGTCCGGGGCTCGGGCTCGGTGAGCGCCAACTCCCGGATCTCGCTGCCCAGCTACACGGTCCTGGACGTCTGCGGCACGATCAACGTGACCGGCTCCGGCTCCGGAGACCAGGCCCCGGTCTACGCCCGGGGCGCCACCGACGTCGAGGTGCAGCACCTCAACCTGACCGGGTCGCCGCTCTACGGCATCTTCATGCGCAACGTGAACAACCTGACGCTGGGCCAGATCGACATGCGGCTCTCCAGCGGTCTCGGGGTGCGGATCGACAACCACGGCGGCGACCGGGCGGTGAAGGTCCGCAACATCCGGATCGACAACGTGTACGTGCAGGGCACCCGCAGCCAGGGCGTGGAGACGTACGGGGTGGACGGGCTGACCGTCGGCACCGTCACCGCCCGCAACGTCGGCGAGTCCGGGCTGCTGCTCAACGACACCATCAACGCCAACATCGGTACGGTCGACGCGGACAACGCCGGTGCCGGCACCGGGTACGCGGCGTTCCGGATGGCCAACCGCAACGGCCGGGTGGGCAGCAGCTACCCGACGAACATCCGGGTCGGCAACGTGATCGCCCGGGGTGGCGGGCGCGGCATCTTCTGCGTCTCGGAGAGCGGCGGCGCGGTGATCGACCGGGTGACCATCTCGAACACCGGCAACAACTCGATCCTGATCGAGAACTGCTACAACGTCACCATCGCCGGGCAGTCCGGGACGGTGACCGGTGGCGGCGAGGTGCGGATCGCGGCGCGCAGCGAGTTCCCGATCTCCTCGGGCATCACCTTCCAGAACCTGACGGTGACCAACACCAACATCAGGCAGAGCCCCTGCGGCGGCGCCAACAACGTGATCCGGAACGTCACCCGGAACAACTCCACGCTGACCTGGTGCTGACCCGTACCCCGGCAGCTTGCGTTTTTGTCGGTGCCGGGGTGTACTCTCTCCAGTAGTTAGAACGAGTGTTCGATTGGGCAGGGTTCGATGCGAGTCGGCCCGCCGACCGGGTGCTCGGGCTGACGCCGGGGGCGGCGTTCGCGGCGTAACCCCCGAGTGCGGTTTCGCGGACCGCACGGGATCCGGATCCGCGAGTCCGGGCCCAACCAGGCAGGATCGTCGTCCGCCGCCCACGACCCCCGGGCGGCGGACGACGAACCCGCCGGTCGGCCGGCCGGGTGTGGTGTGGGGAAGCGTCCACATCCGGCCGGCCAGACACCGGTGCGTCTTCCTCCGCAGCCGGTTAGCTCGACGTGATGCGTCGCCCTCGGCCACCGCGCTGGCGTTGACCAGCGTGGTCGTTCCGGCCGACAACGGCGACGCGGTGAATGGGTGACGCGGAGGAGACAGTCCCATGCCGACCAGCCAGGCTCAGGCGCCGACGGTGCCGTCGCACGTGCTGCCGCACCGCACCCCGGCCCAACTACTGACGATCGCCCGGATGGGGCTGGCGGAGGCCGCCGAGACCCGCCCCGACGGCCTGCGGTACGCCGCCGCGCACCTGGCCGCGCTGCGGGCCGCCGCGGCGATGCTCGCCGCCCGGGCCCGCCCCGCACCCACCCGCCGAAACCGGGTCACCAGTGTCTGGGCCCTGCTGGTGGTCGTCGCCCCGGAGTTGGGGGAGTGGGCCAACTACTTCGCCACCGGTGCCACCAAGCGGGCCGCCGCCGAGGCGGGCATCCCCCGGGTGGTGACCGCCCGGGAGGCGGACGACCTGCTCCGCGCGGCCGAGCAGTTCGTCGCGGTGATCGAGGTGGCGCTCGGAGTGGCGCACCAGCCCGTCCTCGACGGGATCGCCGCCTGACCGCTGCCGCACGAGCGGCGGAGCACTGAGGCGGAGCACGAGGCGGAGGCGGGACACACGGGGGAGCAGGGTCGAGATGGCGGGGCGGATGGTCGTCGGTTCCGCTGCCCTGGCAGACCTGGTACGCCCGGCGAACGGCTCCGACCAGACCGGCGCCCACCGCCTGCTTCCGGTGCTTCCAGAGCTGGCCGGGCTGCTGCCCAGCCGGGGACTGCGTCGGGGCAGCACCGTCGCGGTCGGTCTCGGTCAGCCGGCCCGGGGTGGCAGCACCTCGCTGATGCTGGCGCTGCTCGCCGAGGCGTCCCGGGCCGGATCGTGGTGTGCCGTGGTCGGAGTGCCGACCCTCGGCGCGACCGCCGCCGCCGACCTCGGCATCGAGCTGGACCGGCTCGCCCTGGTCCCCCATCCCGGCCCGGAGTGGGCGACGGTGGTCGCCGCACTGATCGACGGGGTCGACGTCGTGGTCGCGGCGGTGCCCGACACGGTCTCCGCCACGGTGGTCAGCCGGCTGGCCGCCCGGGCCCGGCAACGCGGCAGCGTGCTCGTCCCGTACGGCCGCTGGGCCGGTGCCGACGTGACGCTCCAGGTGATCCGGGGCGCCTGGGAGGGGCTGGGACAGGGCCGGGGCAGGCTGCGCCGCCGGGAGGTGACGATCTCCGCCCGGGGCCGTGGCGCGGCGGCCCGCCCCAAGGAGATCCGGGTCTGGCTGCCCGGCGACGGGTCGACCCGGGCACGTGCGTCGGCACCGTCGGGGACGACAACACGGGGTAGGGGCAACCTGAGTCGAACACACGTTCTAAGATCCGCATAACTGCTGGTCGAGGGAGGTGTGCGGTGGCGCCGGTGCGGACGATGCTGCTCTGGTGCCCCGACTGGCCGGTGATCGCCGCGGAGATCGTCGACGGGGTGTCGGCCGCCGCCCCCGTCGCGGTGCTGTACGCCAACCGGGTCGTCGCCGCCTCCGCCGCCGCCCGCGCCGAGGGCGTACGCCGAGGGCTGCGCAAGCGGGAGGCGCAGAGCCGCTGCCCCGGACTGACCGTCCTGGACCACGACCCCGGCCGGGACGTACGCGCCTTCGAGCCGGTGGTCGCCGCCGTCGAGGAGGTGGTGGCCGGGGTCGAGGTGATCCGCCCGGGAGCATGCGCGGTCGCCGCGCGCGGCCCGAGCCGGTACTTCGGCGGCGAAGAGCAGGCCGCCGAACGGATCGTCGAACACGTCGCGCAGAGCTGCGAGGTGGAGAGCCAGGTCGGGATCGCCGACGGGGTCTTCGCCGCCGGGCTGGCGGCCCGGTCCGGTCGGGTCGTCCCGCCCGGCGACACCGCGACGTTCCTCGCCGGGCTGCCCGTCGAGGCGCTGGGCCGGCCGGGGCTGACCGACCTGCTGCGCCGGCTCGGGCTGCGTACCCTGGGTGACTTCGCGGCGCTGCCCGCCGCGGACGTGCTGGCCCGGTTCGGCTTCGACGGGACGCTGGCCCACCGGCTGGCCGCCGGCCAGGACCACCGCCCGCTTGCGGTCCGCCGCCCGCCGCCCGACCTGGCGGTGACCGAGACCTACGACGATCCGCTCGACCGGGTCGACGCGGCGGCGTTCGCCGCGCGGACGCTCGCCGAGCGGCTGCACGACACCCTCGCCGGGCACGGGCTGGCCTGCACCCGGCTCGGCATCGAGGCGGTCACCGCGCACGGCCAGGAACTGCGCCGGGTCTGGCGGCACGACGGGCTGCTGACCGCGGCGGCGATCGTCGACCGGGTGCGCTGGCAGCTCGACGGCTGGCTGACCGGGACCAGCCGGCGTCCCGGCTCCGGCCGGGCCGGGCCGGCCCGGCCGACCGCGGGGATCATCCGGCTGCGCCTGGTCCCCGAGGGGGTACTCGCGCACGTCGGCCTGCAACCGGGGCTGTGGGGCGAGACCGGGGCGGAACGGGAGCGGGCACACCGGGCACTGAGCCGGGTGCAGGGCATCCTCGGCCCCGAGTCGGTGCTGACCGCGGTGCTCGGCGGCGGGCGTTCCCCGGCCGACCAGACCCGGCTGGTGCCCTGGGGCGACGAACGGGCGCCGGGCCGACCGGCGGCTCCGCCGTGGCCCGGCCGGCTGCCGTCCCCCGCACCGGCGGTCGTGCTGCCCGAGCCGTTGCCGGCGGCGGTCTACGACGCGGCCGGAGAACTCGTCCGGGTGACCGCCCGACTGGCGGTCAGCGCCCCGCCGGCCCGGCTGGAGCTGACCACCACCGTGGCCTCCGTCGGCTCGGTGGAGATCGTGAACTGGGCCGGTCCGTGGCCGGTCGACGAACGCTGGTGGGCTCCGGTGGAGGCCCGGCGCCGGGCCCGGTTCCAGGTGGGCCTGGCCGACGGTACGGCGCTGCTGCTCTCCCTGGCCGGCGGCCGGTGGTGGGTGGAGGCCATCTATGACTAGGCGCGCGGGGGCGGGCGGGGCGGCGGCCTGGACGATCGGGCGTCGGGCCGACCGACGCAGGTATGAATCGAGGAAGGTGCCAGGAAGTCACCTTGGTGACTCCGTGGCACCTTCCCCGAGCCACACCTGCCCGCTCGACGGGCTCGGGGACGGCCGACGGTGAGCTTCCACAACCCCGACATGCCCTGGTCCGAACTGGAACGTGTGCTCTCCGGCCGGCCCGGCGGCCCGGACGAGCCACGGCTGCGCGTGGTGGACCCGCTCGCGGTCGACGCCGACGGCGGCGACTCCCCGGCCTGGACCCGCAAGCGCCCCGGCTACACCCCGGCCGAGCTGCCCGCGCCGGTCGAGGGCGCGGTGCCGTACGCGGAACTGCACGCGCACACCAACTTCAGCTTCCTCGACGGGGCCAGCCACCCCGAGGAGCTGGCCGAGGAGGCGACCCGGCTGGGCCTGACCGCGCTGGCGGTGACCGACCACGACGGGTTCTACGGGGTGGTGCGGTTCGCCGAGGCGGCCAGGGCGCTGCGGCTGCCCACCATCTTCGGCGCCGAGCTGTCGCTCGGGTTGCCCGGACCGCAGAACGGTGAACCGGACCCGCTCGGCCGGCACCTGCTGGTGCTCGCGCACGGCCCCGAGGGGTACGCCCGGCTGGCCAGCACCATCGCCCGGGCACACCTGCGCGGCGGCGAGAAGGGCCGCCCGGTCTACGGCGAGCTGGAAGAGGTCGCCGCGGAGCTGAAGGACCACGTACTGGTGCTGACCGGCTGCCGGAAGGGGACGGTACCGGCGGCGCTGCTCACCGAGGGGGTCGAGGCGGCGGCCCGGGAGCTGGACCGGTTGACCGCGCTGTTCGGGGCCGAGACGGTGGCGGTGGAGCTGACCGACCACGGCGACCCGTACGACGGCGACCGCAACGACGCGCTCGCCGAGCTGGCCGCCACCGCCGGGCTGCCCACCGTGGCCACCAACAACGTGCACTACGCCACCCCGTCCCGCCGCCGGCTCGCCACCGCGCTGGCGGCGGTACGCGCCCGGCGCAGCCTCGACGAGATCGACGGCTGGCTACCGGCGGCCGGTACCGCCCACCTGCGCAGCGGGGCGGAGATGGCGGCCCGGTTCGCGGCCTATCCCGGCGCGGTGGCCCGGGCCGCCGAGTTCGGCGCCGAGCTGGCCTTCGACCTCAACCTGGTGGCGCCGAGCCTGCCGGACTACCCGGTGCCGCCCGGGCACACCGAGATGAGCTGGCTGCGCGAGCTGACCATGGACGGCGCGCTGCGCCGCTACGGCCCCCGCGACGCGCACCCGGAGGCGTACCGGCAGCTCGACCACGAGCTGGGGATGATCGAGGCGCTCGGCTTTCCCGGCTACTTCCTGGTGGTCTACGACATCGTGAAGTTCTGCCGGGACAACGACATCTACTGCCAGGGCCGGGGTTCGGCGGCCAACTCGGCGGTCTGCTACGCACTCTGGATCACCAATGTCGACGCCGTCCGGCACCAGCTCCTCTTCGAGCGCTTCCTCGCCCCGGAACGGGACGGCCCACCGGACATCGACGTCGACATCGAGTCCGACCGCCGGGAGGAGGTGATCCAGCACGTGTACGCCAAGTACGGCCGGGAGCACACCGCCCAGGTCGCCAACGTCATCTCGTACCGGCCCCGGTCGGCGGTACGGGACATCGCCAAGGCGTTCGGCTTCTCGCCCGGCCAGCAGGACGCCTGGAGCAAACAGATCGACCGGTGGGGCAGCGTGGCGGCGGTCGACGTGGACGACATCCCCGAACACGTGATCACCTACGCCAACGAGCTACAGACCTTCCCCCGGCACCTGGGCATCCACTCCGGCGGGATGGTGATCTGCGACCGGCCGGTCATCGAGGTGTGCCCGGTCGAGTGGGGGCGGATGCCGGGCCGCACCGTGTTGCAGTGGGACAAGGACGACTGCGCCAGCGCCGGACTGGTCAAGTTCGACCTGCTCGGCCTCGGCATGCTCTCCGCGCTGCACTACGCGTACGACATGATCGAGTCGACCCTCGACCTGAGCTCGATGTCCCTGGACGACCCCGAGGTCTACGACATGCTCTGCCGGGCCGACTCGGTCGGGGTGTTCCAGGTGGAGAGCCGGGCCCAGATGGCCACCCTGCCCCGACTGAAGCCGAAGTGCTTCTACGACCTGGTGGTGGAGGTGGCGCTGATCCGGCCCGGCCCGATCCAGGGCGGCTCGGTGCACCCGTACATCCGGCGCAAGAACGGGCTGGAGGAGGTCACCTTCCCGCATCCGCTGATGCGCAACGCGCTGGAGAAGACCCTCGGGGTGCCGCTCTTCCAGGAACAGCTGATGCAGCTCGCGATCGACCTCGCCGGCTTCGACGCCGGTGGCGCCGACGAGCTGCGCCGGGCGATGGGGTCGAAACGCTCGGCCGAGCGGATGGCGCAGATCCGGGACCGGCTCTACGCCGGGATGGCCGAGCGGGGCATCACCGGCGAGGTCGCCGACGACGTCTATCTCAAGCTCTCCGCCTTCGCCAGCTTCGGCTTCCCGGAGAGCCACGCGATGAGCTTCGCCTACCTGGTCTACGCCAGCTCCTGGCTCAAGCGCTACCACCCGGCGCCGTTCCTGGCCGCGCTGCTGAACGCCCAGCCGATGGGCTTCTACTCGCCGCAGACCCTGGTCGACGACGCCCGCCGGCACGGCGTCGAGGTACGCCGCCCGGACATCAACGCCAGCGGCGCCAAGGCCACCCTGGAGTCCACCCGGCAGACCCGGTGGGGGAGCGCACCCGGCGAGCCGCCGCACCGGTGGGGGCTGGGCGGTCCGGCGGTCCGGCTCGGGCTGGCCGGAGTACGTACCCTCGGCGACGACCTGGCGGAGAAGATCGAGCGGGAGCGGGCCGCGCACGGGGCGTACCGGGACATGGCGGATCTGGCCCGCCGGGTCGGACTCTCCGCCGCGCACCTGGAGGCGCTGGCCACCGCGGACGCCTTCGCCTGCTTCGGGCTGACCCGCCGGGCCGCGCTCTGGGCGGCCGGCGCCGCCGCCCAGGACAGGCCGGACCGGCTGCCCGGCACCATCGCCGGAGCGGAGGCGCCGACCCTGCCCGGGATGGACGCGGTGGACCGGCTGGTCGCGGACGTCTGGGCCACCGGGCTCTCCCCGGAGAGCCACCCGGCCCAGTTCGTCCGGACCCAGCTCGCCGCCGCCGGCGCGGTGCCGATCGCCCGGCTGGCCCAGGTCGAACCCGGCACCCGGGTCCGGGTCGGCGGCATCGTCACACACCGGCAGCGCCCGGCCACCGCCGGTGGGGTCACCTTCATCAACCTGGAGGACGAGACCGGCATGCTCAACGTCACCTGCTCGCCGGGGCTGTGGCAGCGCTACCGGAAGGTGGCCCGGACCAGCACCGCACTGCTGGTGCGGGGGAGGCTGGAGCGGCACGACGGGGTGACCAACCTGGTCGCCGACCGGCTCGACGCGATCACCCCACCGGTCACCCCCGCCTCCCGCGACTTCCGCTAGCCAGCCCATTAGGCTCGTCGGGTGGAGCGAACCCAGAGCCGCCCGTCCGGCCCGGCGACCGGCCCGCGTACCGCCGTCGTCTGGACCGTGCTGCGCCGCGAGTTGACCCGGCAGCAGGGCAGGACGCTCACCGTGCTCGACGTCGGCGGCGGGACCGGCGGCTTCGCGGTGCCGCTGGCCGAGGCCGGTCACCGGGTGACGGTCGTCGACGCCAGCCCGGACGCGCTCGCCGCGCTGACCCGGCGGGCCGCCGAGGCCGGGGTCGCCGATCGGGTACGCGCCGTGCAGGGCGACGGCGACGCCCTCGCCGGACTCGTCGAGCCGGCCAGCGTCGACCTGGTGCTCTGCCACGCCGTACTGGAGGTGGTCGACGATCCGGCCGGAGTGGTCGGGGCGATCGGCACCGCGCTGCGTCCCGGCGGCGCGGCGAGCGTACTGGTGGCGAACCGGGCGGCCGCCGTGCTGAGCCGGGTCACGAACGGGCACCTGGAGGTCGCCGCCACGCTGCTGCGCGACCCGGACGGGCACGCCGGACCCCGGGACACCCTGCGTCGGCGGTACGACGCCGAGGGTGCCGCCGCGCTGCTGGAGGCCGCCGGGCTGACGGTCGAGCAGACCCACGGGGTACGCGTCTTCGCCGACCTGATCCCGGCGGTGGCCGCCGAGGCGGATCCGCCGGCCCTGCTGGAGCTGGAGCTGGCCGCCTCGGCCCTGCCGCCGTACCGGGACATCGCCGCCCAGCTGCACCTGTTCGCCCGTCGTGCGGCATGACGAATCCACTCGACCCACTCGACCTGGTCCGGCCGCACTACTTCGGCGGCAGCCTCTCCGACGTACTGCCCAGCGCGCTGTCGGTGCTCGGCGTCGACCGGGCCGACCCGCTCGGGCTCGCCGGCGAGCTGGCCGGGGTACGCCGGATCGCGGTGCTGCTGGTCGACGGCCTCGGCTGGTACCAGTTGCCGACCGCCGCCCCGCACGCACCGACGCTGGCCGACCTGGCCGTCCGGTTCGGACGCCCGCTCACCTGCGGTTTTCCCTCCACCACCCCGACCAGCCTGGTCAGTCTCGGCACCGGCGCCGCACCCGGCGCCCACGGGGTGCTCGGCTTCCACGTCAACGTGCCCGGCACCGACCGGATACTCACGCACATCGACTGGCCCAGGTCACCGGTCGACGGCCCGAACTTCCCCGGCGGCGGTCCGGGCTCACCCGTCGGCGGCGACCGCCCCAGCGGCTCCTGGGCGCCAGCCGGCGACCCGGTGCCCACCCCCGCCACCGGGTCGGGCGACGACCCCGATCCGCGCCGTTGGCAGCCGCTGCCGACCCAGTTGCAGCGGGCCGAGGCGGCCGGGGTGGCGGTGACCGTGGTGAGCCGGCCGGCGCTGGCGAACACCGGGCTGAGCGTGGCCGCCTACCGGAACGGAACGCACCGGGGAGCGGACGACACCGACGCGCTCGCCACCGAGATGCTCGGCGCGCTCACCGCCGGGGACGGCCCGACCCTGGTTTACGGCTACCACCCGGAGGTGGATCGGCACGGGCACCTGCGCGGCATCGACTCCGCCGACTGGCGGTCGGCCGTCGCCGAGGTCGACGCGCTGGTCGCCCGGCTGGTCGACGGGCTGCCACCGGACGCGGCCCTGCTGGTCACCGCCGACCACGGCCAGCTCGACATCCCGGCCGAGGGGCGCTACGACCTCGACACCGATCCCCGGCTGCGCGCCGGACTGCGGCTGGTGGCCGGCGAGGCCCGGGTCCGCTACCTGCACACCCTGCCCGGGGCGACCGCCGACGTGGTGGCCGCCTGGTCGGAGGTGCTCGGTGAACAGGCCTGGGTGGCGACCCGGGAGGAGGCGGTCTCGGCCGGCTGGTTCGGCCCGGTACCCGAGGCGCACCTGCCGCGCATCGGCGACGTGGTGGTCGCCTGCCTGGCCCCGACCGTCGTACTCGCCTCGAAGACGCACAACCCGATCGAGACGACGCTGGTCGCGTACCACGGCTCGTGTACGGCGACCGAGATGACGATCCCGCTGCTGGCCGTACCGTCGAGCAGGGGTTGACTCCACAGCCCGGTGTCGGCGGCCGGCGCGGTCGCGTCGTACCCCCGGGTTAACCTGCCGATATGGGTCGCAGCCACGCCGTGCCACGCGGCGGTGATCCGCGCTTCGGCGCGGACGCCGACGACTCCGGCTCGCCGATCCTGCACGTCGACATGGACGCGTTCTTCGTCGCGGTCGAGGTCCGCCGCCGGCCCGACCTGCGGGGCCGGCCCGTCGTGGTCGGCGGGATCGGCCCGCGCGGCGTGGTCAGCTCGGCCAGCTACGAGGCCCGGAAATACGGCGTACGCAGCGCGATGCCGACGATGCGGGCCCGGGCGCTCTGCCCGTCGGCGATTTTCCTGCCGCCCGACTTCGCGCAGGTCTCGGCGGCCTCCCGGGCGGTGATGGAGATCTTCCGCGACGTGACCCCGCTGGTGGAGCCGCTCTCGCTGGACGAGGCGTTCCTCGACGTGGCCGGGGCGCGCAAGCTGCTCGGCCGGCCGGCCGAGATCGCCCGGCTGATCCGGGCCCGGGTCGCCGAGCAGGAGGGTCTGACCTGTTCGGTCGGGGTGGCGCCGACCAAGTTCGTGGCCAAGCTCGGCTCCAGCCGGGCCAAGCCGGACGGGCTGATCGTGGTACCGGTCGATCGGGTGCTGGAGTTCCTGCACCCGCTGCCGGTCGAGGCGCTCTGGGGGGTGGGGGAGCGGGCGGCGGAGACGCTGCGCCGGCTCGGCCTGCGTACGGTCCGGGACATCGCCGAGGCGCCGGTCGGGCTGCTCCGGGGCAGTCTGGGTGACGCGGCAGCGGCCCACCTGCACGAGCTGGCCTGGGGGCGCGACCCGCGCCGGGTCAGCCCGGAGCACGCGGAGAAGTCGATCGGCGCCGAGGTCACCTTCGACACCGACCTGGCCGAGCCGGAGACGATCCGGCGGGCCCTGCTGGCGCTCGCCGAGAAGGTCGGCGTCCGGCTGCGCCGGGCCGGGCAGGTCGGTCGGACGGTTTCGATCAAGGTCCGCTTCGCCGACTTCCGGACGATCAACCGGTCCCGCACCCTCGGCGGCCCGACCGACGTGACCCGGGAGGTGTTCGACACCGCCTGGGCGTTGTTCGACGCACTCGGCCCCGGTGACCGGATCCGGCTGATCGGCATCCGGGTCGAGGGGCTCAGCGACGGCGACCAGACGCCCCGACAGCTCGCGCTCGGCGCGCCCGAGCACGGCTGGCGGGAGGCGGAGGCCGCCGCCGACGCCGCGGCCGCCCGATTCGGGCGTTCCATGGTGCGCCCCGCGAGTCTCTTGGGGCACGACGACCTGCGGCGGACGGAAAATCCGACGCGGCCATAGGTCGTCCCGCTTTCCGACCCGCGACCCCCCTCGTAGACTGGCGGGTAAGCAGCCGGTTGGCTGCCACGGTCTGTCGGTCCGAGCGGACCGGCCAACGTGACCGGGGAGGAGTGCCGTGCCGCTCTCGGAGCACGAGCAGCGGCTGTTCGAGCAGATCGAGCAGTCGCTTGCCGAGGACCCCAAGTTCGCCTCGGCTGTGCGCGCCAGCGATCCGCGTTTCCACGCGCGGCGTCGCCTGCTCGTCGCGGTCAGCGTGATCATCGCTGGCCTTGCATTGGTCGTCTACGGCACGGTGAGCAAAACTCCGCTGCTCGGAGTGGCGGGCTTCGTGGTGATGCTCGGTGCGGCCGCGTTCGCGATGATGTCGCAGCGTAAGGCGCAGTCACCGGACCTGCACGTGGTCGGCGGCACCACCAGCCGCCGCGTCCGCAGCGGGCGACGCCTGTCGTTGATCGACCGACTCGAGGAGAGGTGGCGTCAGCGGCCGGAAGGCCACCGCTGACCGTTGCCCGTCCGTGGGGTACGCCCCGCTGGCGGTAGCCGTCCGGGATCCGTCCCGGCGACCAGTGGCAATTCTCCATGCCTGCACACCTGCCGTCGGGGGTGCGCCTCCGCCGGCCGTTCGCGTTTCCGACTGCGGCCGCAGGGCGCTGCCGAGCCGCACCCGACTTCCGGTGTGCCAATCCGGCGGGTCCGGGGCGCTGTGATCCGCCTCACGATTCCGTGGTACCCGCGCCGCGACATCAGCTGGACCGAAGGGCCCACCCCGCGACTCGCGGAGTGGGCCCTTTCGATCGGTCGACGGTACCGGCGGCCCGGGTCAGCGGGACGGACGTCCGGCGAGCACCCGTCGGGGGCTCCACCGCAGCAGGCGGTCCCGGACCCGGCCGGTCAGCCCGACGAAGCCGGCCGACATATCCATGATCGCCAATCGCCAGCGGAACAGTACCGACGGCGGCAGGGTGGCCGCGACCAGCCGGGTACGCCGGTCGGCCCCGGCGCTCAGCGCCCGGCGTACCGAACGGAGCGCCTCAGCCAGCGGACCGTGTCGCAGCGGCTCCCGCGCGTACCTGGCGCGTTCCTCCGCGTGCCCGAGCAGCCGGATCGCCTCGTCGGCACTGCCGGCGGTCAGCCCCTCCCGGACCAGCCGGTCGGCGGTGGCCCGGGGCGTCTCCGCCGGATCCACCCGGACCCGGAAGTCCACCAGGGTGTCGACCAGCTCGTCCCAGGCGGCGTGCGCGTCGGCCCGGGCCCGGGCCAGCTCGGAGTCGCTGAGCACCACCCGGGCCACCCCGGGCGCCGCGTTCTCGTCCGCCGTCACCGAGGCCAGGGCGGTGGCCGCGGCGGCGGCCCGGGTCTGGCGGCGGCGCCGCAGCAGCACCCGCCGCAGCGCCGGAACGGTCAGCAGCAGGGCCAGCAGCACCACCCCGGCCAGTACCCAGAGCGGCCAGTTCGGTCCGCTCTCCGGGGCGATCCCGGCGGTGCCGTCGAACGCCTCGTCGAGCGGGCGGTCCGACCCGTCAGCCGCCTCCGGGCCGGCCGACGGGTCGGCGGTCGGGCCGGTCTGCGTCGTCGGGGAGGTGGAGGTCTGCTCGGGCGCGTCCGGGTCCGGTGCCCACTGCGAACGCCACGAGCCGGTGACGCTGGCCGCCGGCGTCGCGTCGAACGGCACCCAGCCGATCCCGGTGAAGTAGACCTCGGTCCAGGCGTGCAGGTTGTTGTTGGTCAGGGTGTAGGTGTTGCCCGACCGGTTGGCGCTGGTGAAGCCGAAGGCCACCCGGGCCGGGATGCCGGCCTCGCGGACCAGCCAGGTCATCGCGGCGGCGTACTGCTGACAGAAGCCGACCTTGTTGGTGAGGAAGTTGACGATGTCCTGCCCGCTGGTGCCGCCCTCGGTGTTCAGGGCGTAGCTGAAGCCGTTCTTCCGGGAGAAGTGGTCGTAGATCGCCCGCACCCGCTCGTAGTCGTTCCGCTTGCCGCTGGTCAGCCGGGCGACGAGTTCCTCCACCTCGCGTACCGGCTCCACGGTGGTGTAGAGCTTGCGGAACGCGTGCTCCGGGGCCAGCGTCGGTGCCGCGGCGAGCGCCGCCGGGGTGTACTCCGAGCGGACGAAGTCGAAGGAGTACTTCCGGTTCCGCGACGACGCGCGTTCCGAGTAGAGGACCTGCATGGTGGCGTCGTAGCGCCAGTTCGCGTCGACCTGGCGGGTGCTCACCGGAGCGGTGTAGACCGGCAGGAACGGCATGGCGAAGTCGAGGATCTCGATGTCGGCGTTGTACTGCTCGCGGCTGATGCCCGGGGTCTCCCGGGTCACCTCGCGCGGATCCGGCAGCCCCTGGGTCACCGGCGTCCCCTCCGGGGAGCGCGGCCCGAACCCGGTCCGGGAGAAGTCGTCGGCGACCGCGAAACGCAGGTAGAACGGATCCGGGTCGCTGGTGCTCACCCGTACCATGTCGCGCTGCTCGGCCCGGTTGAGTTCACCGCTGAGCTGGGCGAAGAGGTTCACCCGGCCCGGCGAGCCGCCCGGCCCGGCCCGGCCGCTCCCGTCGCCGCTGCCACCGCCGCTGTTGAACTGGCTGAGCAGGCCCGAGGTCATCCCCGGTACGGCCAGCGGCAGCAGTACGGCCACCGCGACGCCGATCACCGCCAGTCGGCGACCGGCGGCGGCCAGCGGCGACGGCTCCCAGACGTCCACGTCCCGCCCGTCGCCGGTGAACCGGCGTCCGAAGTGGCGGACCCGGTCCACGTTGTCGGCGGCGAGCAGCCAGAGGAAGCCGACCGCCCCGATCACGAACGGCACCGCCGAGACGCTGTCGACGTGTACGGCCACCGGCACCGAATAGATCGCCAGCATCGGCAGCCCGGCCAGGGCGGGCCGGCGCATCCCGACGGTGAGCAGGTCCACCACGATCGCCACCCCGCCGACACCGAGCGCCGTCAGGAAGAGCAGCGAGTCGAGGTCCTGCACGGGTACGCCGTACGCGCGCATGTCCGCGCCGGAGCTGGCGAGCAGCGAGCCGAAGTGGGTGATGGTGCCCGGGGTGGGGAGCAGGGAGAGCATCTCCTGCCCGCTCGGGAAGATCCAGGTCAGCCCGAAGAGCAGCGCGGCGACCATGCCGAGCCCCTGGGCCCAGACCGGTGCCCGCCACCAGCGGGTCAGGGTGGCTGTGCCGGCGATCAGCCCCACGACGACCGCGCACTGCACCAGCCAGGTCCACCGGTCGTAGATGGTGGACATCGGCGCGGCCGCGAGCAGGGTGGCCGCGGCCGCCACGAATCCCAGGTGTCGGCGTCCCCTCATCACATTTTCCCGTCCGTGCCGGTGGTGCCGTTCGGTTTCATTCCGCCGCCCTCATCCGCCTAGCCGGTCCCGTCCCGCGCGACCGTCACCGCACTCCACCGGCGACCGTCACCGCACTCCACCGGCGACCGTCTCGGCCAGTACGGCCCGCCAGGCGAAGCCCTGCGAGCCCCGGGCCGCCTGCGGCCAGAGCGCCGGCAACTTGCTGCCGTGTTCGACCCCCACCACCCGCCAGCCGCTCTGCATCAGCCCGAGTGCCGCCGCGCCGTGCGCGTGGTTCGCCTCCTCGCGGGCCTGCGGGTTCAGGTTGAGCCAGGTCGAACTGTCCACCAGGAACGCGATGCAGGTCGCGCCGTTGCCGCGCAGCCCGGCCAGCAGGTCCGCCTCGGCGGTGGTCAACGCGCCGAGCAGTGCGATGACCAGCCCGCCGTCGGAGCGTTGCCGGACCCGCTCCACAAGCGTAGCCACGTCGCCGCGCTGGCTGGGCCGGACGTCGGCGAGGTAGTCCAGCAGCAGTCCCTCGCCACCGGCGTCGTTCGCGCTGGCGTCGATGCCGGAGTCGCTGACCAGCCGCAGCTTGTAGCCGGCCTGCCGCAGGTGCACGGCGATGCTGGCCACCGCCGAGACCGCCCACTCGAAGCTGGCGGTCGGCCCCTCGCCCCGGTGCGCGAACGCCCGGGTGTCCAGCACCACCGTCGCCCGGCTCTCCCAGGGCTGCTCCTCCCGGCGCACCATCAGCTCGCCGGTGCGGGCGGTGGACTTCCAGTGCACCCGGCGCAGGTCGTCGCCGCGCCGGTACTCCCGGGTCGCCGCGTCGTCCTCGCCGTGCACCGCCACCGAGCGGGCCCGGCTCTCCCCGGTCCCCGCGTACTCGCCGGCCAGCCGGACCGAGGGCAGCGGGGTGACCTGCGGGATGACGGTGAGCGGGTCGACGCTGGGGAAGGCCCGGGTCAGCTCGCAGAGCCCGAACGGGTCGGTCAGCCGGATCACCAGCGGGCCGACCTCGTAGCGACCGCGCACGTCGGCCCGGACCGTGTACGCCACCGAACTGGCCTGGTGCGCGCCGAGGCGTTCCAGCACCACCCGGGGGCGGCTGCCGAGCGCGTACGGCAGCCGGTCCTCCAGCAGCAGCGTCCCGGTCGGCAGCCGGGACATGTTCTGCAACCGGAGTACCACCCGGGAGCTGGCACCGACCGGCACCCGGTGCGGCTCCAGCGAGCGGCTGCACGCGAGCTTGTAGCGGCTGCGCCCGACGTAGAGGGCAGCGAGCAGCGGCAGTACGCCGAGCAGGATGGCGACCCGGAGCAGGTCCTTCTCGCCGAGGATCAGCGCGGAGATCGCCGCTGCCACGGCGGCGGCGAGGAAGGACCGCCCCCGGGTGGTGAGACCGCGCAGCGCCTCGCGCACCGTCATCGCCTCCGCGGCTCGTACTGCGAGCGCCCGGTGCTGCCGTCCCCGGAGGGTGGCCGGGTGTCGTAGGGGGAGCGCTGCCGCTCGTGCGGCAACGCCAGCCGGTGCACCAGGTCGGAGATGATCGCGTCGGTGGTGCGCCGGGCGAGCTGCGCGTCCGCGGTGGAGATCACCCGGTGCGCCAGCACCGGCACCGCCAGCGCCTGGAGGTCGTCGGGGAGGACGTAGTCGCGCCCCTCCAGCGCGGCGACCGCCCGCGCGGTGCGCAGCAGTTGCAGGGTGGCCCGGGGGGAGGCGCCGAGGCGCAGGTCGGGAGCCTCGCGGGTGGCGGTGACCAGGTCGACAGCGTACTGCTTGACGGCGTCGGCGACGTGCACGTCGCGGACGGTGGCGATCAGCTTCCGTACGGTGGCGGCGTCGGAGACCGGACGCAGCTCGTGGATCGGGTCCCGACCGCCGTGCACGTCCAGCATGGCCAGCTCGGCACCCGGGTCCGGGTAGCCCATGGCGATCCGGGCGGTGAACCGGTCGCGCTGCGCCTCCGGCAGCGGATAGGTCCCCTCCATCTCGATCGGGTTCTGGGTGGCGATCACCATGAACGGGGTCTGTAGTTCGTAGGTGACGCCGTCGACCGTGACCTGCCGCTCCTCCATGCTCTCCAGCAGCGCGGACTGGGTCTTCGGCGAGGCCCGGTTGATCTCGTCGCCGACCACCAGGTTGGCGAAGACCGCGCCCGGCTTGAACTCGAAGTCGTGCGTCTCCTGGTTGTAGACGCTGACCCCGGTGACGTCGCTGGGCAGCAGGTCGGGGGTGAACTGGATGCGCCGGACCGAGCAGTCGATCGACCGGGCGAGCGCCTTGGCCAGCTTGGTCTTGCCGACCCCCGGTACGTCCTCGATCAGGAGATGGCCCTCGGCCAGCAGGACGGCGAGTGCGAGCCGGACCGTCGCGGTCTTGCCCTCGATGACCTCTTCGATATTGGCCACGATCGCGTCGCTGGCGGCACGGAACTGGTCGCTCGGCAGCGCGCCGCCCAGTTCGTCCCAGGTCTGTTGAGTCACGGGCCTCCTCCTCGTCGATCACGGCCGCCGCCTAATAAGAGTCGTTGGGCCGGCCGTATGGTTCGCGGGAGAATACGTCCGTCCGGAGTAACCGGATCACCCGCATCACTCAGGCTAACCGCATTCGGCGGGAGAGCCGAGCACACCCGAGAGCCCGGGGTCGGATCCTGGCGCCGGTATCGGGTGCGACAGCCCTGCCGGGGGCGCGGTACGATGACCGCATGTCCAGGGTCCACCTGCTCCTTAGCGAGCCGTGCTGACGCGACAGACAGCGACAGCGCGGCCACCCCTCCTGCGTGAGGGGCTTTTTTATGCCCGGAGAACGGACCCCGGCCCACAGACCTGAATTCGGTGCTCAGCCAGCTCGGTCGACCAGGGCGGAGCGACGAGGATGTAGCGAGGAGACGACATGACCGAGGCAGCCGAGCCGGCGGCGGACATCCCGCCGTTCCGGTACACCGCCGCGCTGGCCGGCGAGATCGAGATCCGCTGGCAGGACCGGTGGGCCGAGCGGGGTACCTTCCGGGCGCCCAATCCGGTCGGGCCGCTGGCCGACCCCGACCACCCCCGGGTGGACGCGGAGAAACTGTTCGTGCTGGACATGTTCCCGTACCCGTCCGGTGCCGGGCTGCACGTCGGGCACCCGCTGGGCTACATCGGCACCGACTGCTACGCCCGCTACCAGCGGATGGCCGGGCGGAACGTGCTGCACACGATGGGCTTCGACGCGTTCGGGCTGCCCGCCGAGCAGTACGCGGTGCAGACCGGCACCCACCCCCGGACCACCACCGAGGCGAACATCGGCTACTACCGCTCGCAGCTGCGCCGGCTGGGGCTGGGGCACGACGACCGGCGTTCGGTGGCGACCATCGACACCGACTACTACCGCTGGACCCAGTGGATCTTCCTACAGGTCTACAACTCCTGGTACGACACCGCCGCCGCCCGGGCCCGGCCGATCGCCGAGCTGGTCGCCGAGTTCGAGTCCGGCACCCGGGCCACCCCGGACGGCCGCCCCTGGGCGGAGCTGTCCGCGACGCAGCGGCGGCGGATCGTCGACGACCACCGGCTGGCGTACGTCTCCGAGGCGCCGGTCAACTGGTGCCCGGGCCTGGGCACCGTGCTGGCCAACGAGGAGGTGACCCCGGACGGCCGCTCCGACCGGGGCAACTTCCCGGTCTTCAAGCGCAGCCTGAAGCAGTGGATGATGCGGATCACCGC
The DNA here is from genome assembly GCF_003030345.1 of Plantactinospora sp. BC1. Taxonomy (NCBI): domain Bacteria; kingdom Bacillati; phylum Actinomycetota; class Actinomycetes; order Micromonosporales; family Micromonosporaceae; genus Plantactinospora; species Plantactinospora sp. BC1. Next base: position 6,459,937 of record NZ_CP028158.1, on the reverse strand, counting down.
GTACGCCGACCGGCTGATCGAGGACCTGGACGCGCTGGACTGGCCCGAGCCGATCAAGCTGCAACAGCGGAACTGGATCGGCCGGTCGACCGGCGCGCACATCGAGTTCCCGACCGCCGCCGCGCCGATCCGGGTCTTCACCACCCGGCCGGACACCGTCTTCGGCGCCACCTACATGGTGCTGGCCCCGGAGCACCCGCTGGTCGAGTCGCTGGCCGCCGACGCCTGGCCCGAGGGGACCCGGGACGCCTGGACCGGCGGGCAGGCGACCCCCCGGGCCGCGGTGGACGCCTACCGGAAGGCGGCCGGCGCCAAGACCGACATCGAGCGGCAGGCCGAGAACCGGGAGAAGACCGGGGTCTTCATCGGGGCGTACGCCAGCAACCCGGCCAACGGCGCGCAGATCCCGATCTTCATCGCCGACTACGTACTGGCCGGCTACGGCACCGGCGCGATCATGGCGGTGCCGGCGCAGGACGAGCGGGACTGGGAGTTCGCCGAGGTCTTCGAGCTGCCGATCGTGCGTACCGTGCAGCCGCCGGAGAACTTCGACGGCAAGGCGTACACCGGGGAGGGGCCGGCGATCAACAGCGCCGCGCCGGACCGCGGCCTGGACCTGAACGGGCTGTTCGTCGCCGACGCCAAGGCCAGGATCATCGAGTGGCTGGAGGCGAACGGGCACGGCTCCGGCGCGGTCACCTACCGGCTGCGGGACTGGCTGTTCAGCCGGCAGCGCTACTGGGGCGAGCCGTTCCCGATCGTCTACGACGAGCAGGGCAACCCGCACGCGCTGCCCGAGTCGATGCTGCCGGTCGAACTGCCCGAGGTGGACGACTTCGCGCCGCGCACCTTCGACCCGGACGACGCCGACTCCGACCCGGAGACCCCGCTGTCCCGGCGCAAGGACTGGGTCGAGGTCGAGCTGGACCTGGGCGACGGGCCGAAGCGGTACACCCGGGAGACCAACGTGATGCCGCAGTGGGCCGGCTCCTGCTGGTACGAGCTGCGCTACCTGGACCCGACCAACGCCGACCGCTTCGTCGACCCGGCCAACGAGGCGTACTGGATGGGCCCGCAGTCGCCCGGCGACCCGGGCGGCGTCGACCTGTACGTCGGCGGCCAGGAGCACGCCGTGCTGCACCTGCTGTACGCCCGCTTCTGGCACAAGGTGCTGTTCGACCTGGGCCACGTCTCGTCCTTCGAGCCGTACCGCCGGCTGTACAACCAGGGCATGATCCAGGCGTACGCCTTCCAGGACGACCGGGGCAGCTATGTCGAGGCCGCCGAGGTGAAGGAGGACGACGGCCGGTACTACTTCGGCGACAAGCAGGTCACCCGGGTCTACGGCAAGATGGGCAAGTCGCTGCGGAACGTGGTGACCCCGGACGAGATGTGCGAGGCGTACGGCGCCGACACGTTCCGGGTCTACGAGATGTCGATGGGCCCGCTGGACGTCTCCCGGCCCTGGGAGACCCGGGCGGTGATCGGGGCGTACCGGTTCCTGCAACGGGTCTGGCGGACCATCGTCGACGAGCAGACCGGGCAGCTGCGGGTCACCGACGCCCCGGCCGACGAGCAGACCCGCCGTCTGCTGCACCGGATCATCGACGGGGTCCGGGGCGACCTGGACGGCATCCGGATGAACACCGCGATCGCCAAGCTGATCGAGCTGACCAACGGCCTGACCAGGCTGGACGCCACGCCCCGCGAGGTCGCGGAGCCGCTGCTGCTGATGCTGTCGCCGTTCGCACCGCACATCGCGGAGGAGCTGTGGCAGCGGCTGGGGCACGCCGAGTCGCTGGCGTACGAGCCGTTCCCGGTGGCCGACCCGAGCCTGCTGGTCGCCGAGTCGGTGACGTACCCGGTGCAGGTCAACGGCAAGGTCCGGGGCCGGGTCGAGGTGCCGGCGGAGGCGACCGAGGAGGAGATCCGGTCCGCCGCGCTGGCGGCGGTCGCCGACCAGTTGGCCGGTCGGGAGCCGCGCAAGGTGATCGTGGTGACCGGCCGGATGGTCAGCGTCGTCGCCTGACCTCCCGTCGTCGCCTGACCTCCCGTCGGAGAGCCCGCCTCCCTCACCGGGCGGCGGGTTCCCGGCGTCACCGGGCGGCGGGCTCGCGGGGTCACCGGGCAGCGGGTCCGGCCTCGACCTGGACGCCAGAGGCGTTATGGCAGCGTCGTAGCGCCTCTGGTGTCCAGGTGAGCGGCCCAGGTGAGCGGCCCAGGTGAGCGGCCCAGGTGAGCGGCCCAGGTGAGCGGCCCAGGTGAGCGGCTGCCGGCGGCGCAGGGAGACGGCGGCGCAGGGGGCGGGCGGCGCAGGGGGCGGGCGGCGGTTCGGAGTTGCCCGCGGTGGCTAGGGTGCGTTCCGGCGGCGCCCTCGGGGGCGCCGCCGGGCCGGAGCGGCCGGGGGAGGGCGGGTCGGGCATGGCGGATCGGGACCTGGCGGAACACCGGGCGGACCTCGCCGCGCTGGCGGACGCTGAGGCGCCGTCGACCGACCGGCTGGCGGCGGTACGCCGGCTGCTGGCCCGCGCCGACGACCGCCCCGAACTCCGGCAGCCGGTGGCGGACGCGATCTGCGCACACCTGCGCGCCACCGCGCCACTGGAGTCCACCGTCCCGGTGCTCCGAGCCACCGGCCCGGCGGACCGTTCGGCGAATCGTCCGGCGGATCGTCCGGCGAACCCTCCGGCGGATCGTCCGGCGGCCGGGACGGAAGGCACCGACGAGCGGGAGACCGACCTGCGCCGGGCCGCCCTCGACCTGCTCGCCGCCCGGCTGCGCCCCGGCGGTCCCGGGCCGTGGCCGGAGATCGACCTCGACCTCTCCGGTACGACCCTGGTCGACGTCGACCTGCGCGGCTGCGAACTGGCCGAGGGACGGTTCGCGGACACCCGGTTCGTCGGCACGGCGTCGTTCGAGGGCGCCAGCTTCGACGGCGACGCGCTCTTCCCGCGTACGGTCTTCGAGGGCGACGCCCGGTTCGACGGCGTCCGCTTCGGCGGCGAGGCGGTCTTCGGCCGGGCCCGGTTCCGGGGCGTCACCGGGTTCGCCGGTGCGCGGTTCGACGCGATCGCCTGGTTCGGCCGGGGCGAGGAGACCCTCTGGGAGGACGACCCGGCCTGGGAGGCGATCGAGGAACTCTCCCCGCTGCCGTGGGACGAGCCGAACGAGACCGATCCGCAGTGGCCGGTCGCGGTCCTGATCGAGGACTACCAGGACTGGGAGGAGGGCGGCGACGGGGCGCGTTTCGCCGGGCCGGTCTCGTTCCGGGGTGCCCACTTCGGCGGCCCGGCCTGGTTCTACCAGGCCCGGTTCGGTGCGGTCGCCGACTTCCGGGAGGCGGGGTTCACCGCCCGGGTGCATCTGGACCAGCCGGCCGTGCGGCTGACCGGCGCGCACTGGTCCGACGAGAACGACGACGGCTACGGCGAGACGTACTGGCCGCTGGGCTGGGCGGTGGAGTCCGGCACCGGCCGGCTGGTGCCGGACGACGACGTGCACCCGTACGCCGGGCAGCTCGGTGACCCGGACCCGGAGATCCGGCGGGCCGGCCTGCGCCGGCTGGCCGTACTCGGCGACAGCCGCCCCGAGCTGCGCCAGCGGGTCGTCGACGCCCTCTGCGCCTACCTGCGTACCCCGCTGCCGTTCCGGGTCACCGGTGACCTCGATCCCGGGCAGGCCGAGGAGTTGCGGCTGCGCCGGGAGGTTCAGCAGGTGCTCGCCGATCGGCTGCGCCCGGCCACCGAGCCGTACTGGCCGGAGCTGGACCTCCAGCTCTGCGGCGCCACCCTGGTCGAGCTCGACCTCAGCGGCGGTGCGGGCGGGTACGCCGACTTCGTCGGGGCACAGTTCCACGGCTCCACCAGCTTCGCCGGCTGCCGCTTCGAGCGGACCGCCTTCGACCTCGGCACGGGCAGCGGAGTCGCCACCTTCCACGGCCCGGTCGACGTCAGCGGGGCCCGGCTCGGCGCCGATTCGCCGCTGCCCGGGTAGCCCCGGGGGTGCGGTTCAGAGCAGGTCCTCGACGGTGATCGGCAGGTGCCGGATCCGCCGGCCGGTGGCGTGGTGGACGGCGTTGGCGATCGCGGCGGAGGTGCCGACGATGCCGATCTCGCCGACCCCCTTCACGCCGAGCGGGTTCACCACCGAGTCGGGTACCTCGATGGTCTCGACGACGACGTCCGGAACGTCGGCGTTGACCGGTACCAGATAGTCGGCGAGGTTGGCGTTGGCCCAGCGCCCGGTCTGCGGGTCCATCCGGGTCGCCTCCAGCAGCGCCTGGCTCAGCCCCCAGAGCATCCCGCCCATCAGTTGGCTGTGCGCGGTCTTGCGGTTGAGTACCCGGCCGGGGGCGAAGACGCCGACCAGCCGGCGTACCCGGACCAGGCCGAGGTCGGCGTCGACCGCGACCTCGGCGAACTGCGCGCCGAAGGTGTGCATCGCGTGGTCCGTCATCGGCGGCAGGACCGGCTGCCAGGTGCCCACCGTCTCGACGTCCGGGATGTGGTTCCGGCCGAGCAGCTCGGCGTAGGTCTCGCCGACGTCGGGGCGGTCGCGCAGGCACATCCGGCCGTCCCGGACCACCACACCCGCCGGGTCGGCGCCGTGCAGCGGGGAGTGCTGGTCCGCCACCGCCTGCCCGACGAGCTGGTCGCGGAGCTGGGTGCAGGCCAGGTGTACCGGCGAACTGGTCGCCCCCGAGCCCGCCGAGCCGACCGCGGAGGCGACGTTCGGCAGGTCGGTGGTGCCGCCGAGGAACCGTACCCGGTCGACCGGCAGGCCGAGGCCGTCCGCCGCGACCTGGGTCATCGCGGTCAGCGCGCCGGTGCCGAACTCCGAGATGCCGGCCTCGACGACCGCGCTGCCGTCGAGGTAGATCCGGGCCCGGGCCCGCTGCGGGCTGATCGGGGCGGCCACCGGGTAGGCGGCGGTGGCCATTCCGGTACCGATCTGCCAGCGTCCCTCCCAGCGGACGCCGGGGGTCGGGTCGCGCTCGGCCCAGCCGAAGAGTTCGGCGCCGCGCTGGTAGCACTCCTTCAGGCCCTTGCTCGACCACGGCTTGCCGGTGTCGGGGTCGACGTCGGCGTGGTTGCGCAGCCGCAGCTCGATCGGGTCGATCCCGGTGGCGTACGCCAGTTCGTCCATCGCGGACTCCAGCGCGAACATCCCGGTCGCCTCGCCGGGGCCCCGGGTGAAGGTCGGGGTGATGATGTTGCCCCGGGCCAGCCGGTAGCCGCCGGCGTAGTTCGGCGAGGCGTAGCTGATCGCGGCCGACTCCAGCGAGGTCTCGGCCCAGTCGTCGAAGTGCGAGGTCAGCGAGATCTTGTCGTGGGTGAACGCGACCAGCCGACCGTCGCGGCCGGCGCCGAGGCGGATCCGCTGCTCCTGTTCCTCCCGGTGCCCGCAGGAGTGGAACATCTGGTCGCGGCTGAGGGTGAGCCGGACCGGCCGGCCGACCTGGCGGGCGGCGAGCGCGGCGAGGGTGACGTGCGGCCAGATCAGCGCCTTGGACCCGAAGCTGCCGCCGACGAAGTGGCTCACCACCCGCACCTGCGTCGGCGGCAGGCCGAGCAGTTCGGCGACGCTGAGCTGGGTGGCGGTCGGCCCCTGCGTCGAGTCGTACACGGTGAGCCGGTCGACGTCGTCCCAGACCACGGTGGTCGTCGACATCTCCAGCGGGTTCTGGTGGTTGGCCGCGAAGCCGTACGTCAGGTCGAGGCTCAACTCGGCGTCGCGCAGCCCCGTCTCCGGGTCGCCCCGGGTGGGATTGCGGCCGGGTACCAGCCCGCCGAAGATCCGCTCCGGCTGGTAGCTCTGGTCGCGTACCTGGTCGAGCAGGGTCGCCGACGGTGTCTCGGCGTAGCTGACCTGGACCAGGGTGCCGGCGTACTCGGCCCGCTCGATGGTGTCGGCGACGACGATCGCGACGGGCTGCCCCGCGTAGTGCACCACGTCGTCCTGCATCGGGAAGAAGCTCTGCCCGTGCGCGACCAGTCCGGCCAGCGACGGGAAGAGCTTCGGCTGGGCGGCGACCCGGGGCAGGTCGAGGTGGGTCAGCACCGCGCAGACACCGTCGGCGACCGTGGCCTGCCGGCAGTCGATGCCGATGATCCGGCCGCTCGGCACCCGGGCGCCGACCAGCACCGCGTGGCCGAGGTTGGGCAGGTTCAGTTCCCCGGAGTACCGGGCCGCGCCGGTGACCTTGGCCCGGCCGTCCACCCGGTCGAGGGCGGCCCCGAGCACCGGACTCATCTGCGCACTCCGTTCATGGCGGGTTCCCGTCCTCGCTGACCATCCGGGCGTCGCCGGTGACCATGCGCAGCGCCCGTACGATGGTGCGCCGGCCAAGTTCGATCTTGTACGCGTTCATCGCGTGCGGCACCGCGTCGGCCATCTCCGCCTCGGCCGCCGCCCGGAACGACTCGACGGTGGCGGGGGCGCCGACGAGCACGGACTCGGCCCGACGGGCCCGCCAGGGTTTGCTGGAGACACCGCCGAGCGCCAGCCGGACGTCGGTGACCACCCCGGCGTCCAGCGCGACGGCGACCGCCGCCGAGGCGAGTGCGAACTCGTACGATTCCCGGTCCCGCACCTTCAGATAGATCGAGGTACTGGCCATCGGCAGCGGCGGGATCTGCACGGCCACCACGAGTTCGCCGTGCGCGATCGGGTGTTCGCGGTCCGGGGTGTCCCCGGGGGCGAGGTAGAAGTCGTCGGCGAGGATCTCGCGATGCCCGCCCGGCCCCTGGGTGAGGACCACCGCATCCAGCGCGACCAGCGCGACGGCGAGGTCGGAGGGGTGGGTGGCGATGCAGTGCTCACTGGTGCCGAGGACGGCGTGGCCGCGGTTGACGCCGGTCATCGCGCTGCACCCGGTGCCCGGCTCCCGCTTGTTACAGGCCGCCGCCACGTCCCGGAAGTAGCCGCAGCGGGTCCGCTGCATCAGATTGCCGCCGATGGAGGCCATGTTGCGCAGTTGCGCGGAGGCGCCGAGCAGCAGCGCCTGGGAGACCATCGGGAAGCGGCGCCGGACCGGCAGGGCCTGGGCGACGTCGCTCATCCGGGCGACGGCACCGATCCGTACCCCGCCGCCGGGCAGCTCCTCGACCTGCCGCAACGGCAGGTCGTTGATGTCGACCAGGCGCTTCGCGCTGGCGACGTGGATGCGTTGCAGGTCGACCTCGGTGGTGCCGCCGGCCAGGAAGGTGCTGCCCGGGTCGGCGGCGACCGTGCCGATCGCGGTGGCCACGTCGGCCACCCGGGAGTAGCTAACCGGTCGCATCGGGCCCACCCGTTCCGGCCTCGTCCCGGACCTGCCGGATGGCGGCCCGGATGTTCGGGTACGCCGCGCACCGGCAGATGTTGCCGCTCATCCACTCCCGGATCGTGTCGTCGTCGGCGGCGTGCCCCTCGGCGAGGAACGCCACCGCCGACATGATCTGTCCGGGGGTGCAGTATCCGCACTGGAAGGCGTCCTGGCTGATGAACGCCGACTGCATCGGGTGCAGGTCCACCCCGTCGGAGAGCCCCTCGATCGTGGTGATCTCGCGGGTCTCGCAGGTGATCGCCAGGGTGAGGCAGGCCAGCACCCGCCGCTTGTCGACCCAGACCGTGCAGGCGCCGCAGGCGCCCTGGTTGCAGCCCTTCTTCACGCCGGTGAGGTCGAGCCGGTCGCGCAGCGCGTCCAGCAGGCTGACCCGGGGCTCGACCAGGATGCTCCGGATGCTGCCGTTGACGGAGAGCCGGACGACGGTCGCGTTCGGGCCGCGTACGACGGCGGTGTCGGCGACCTCGACCGCACCGGCTGTCTCGGCGTACGACTTCACCCGTCACCTCGCTGAGCAATGCTGCGCGGAGATCGCGCCCGGCGGGAATGCCCACCGCCGGGGCCGGGGGTCGCCCGGCCCCGGGGTGAGGCTCGGCCATCCGTCCTCCCGGGCTGCCGCTCCCGGAGGACGGTGGTGCGATCAGCCTATCGACGAAGAATCCTTATAGGGCAAATACCGCGAAATGCACAACGTGCCGGTAATCGCCTGGGCTGGGTGGGGTTGGCTACTCCGGGTTCGTCGCCGGCTGGTCGACCCGGGGGCGCCGGTCGTCGGCGCCGACCGGCCCGGTGCGGCGTTCCGCCCGCCACCAGCGCACCGCCAGCACGCCGGTGGCGACCAGGCCCACCGCGCCCGGGGTGACCGCCAGCCAGTTCACCTCGTCCGGCGAGACCGCCGCCGCACCCACCGCCGCGTAGCCGAACGCCGACGGGGTGGCGGCCAGCACGCTGCCCAGCAGGAACGGCCCCAGCCGCGCGCCGGTGGTGCCGTAGCCGTAGCTGACCAGCCCGAACCCGCCGATCGGGATCAGCCGTACGCTGACCACCCCGAGCACGCTCTGCCGGGCGAACCAGCGGTCGAGCCGGGCCAGCCGGCCGCGTACCCGTTCCGCGACGAACTCCCGACCGAGCAGCCGGCCGACCGCGAAGCCGGTGAGCGCGGCGATCAGGGCGGCGGCCAGGGTGTAGCCGGCACCGAGCAGCGGCCCGAAGATCGCCCCCCAGACCACCGTGATCGCCGTCCGGGGCACCAGCGCGACCAGCAGCAGCGCCCCGCCGCCGATCGCCGCGACCGGTGCCAGCCGGCCGAGCCGGTCGGCCAGCCGGGGCAGCTCGGCCACCTCGGGCCGGGGTGCGAGCAGCAGTACCAGCCCGAAGAGGCCGAGCACCAGGAGCAGTACGGTGAACCGCGCGACCGACCGCTGCCGGAGCAGCCGCCGGACGCGTCCGATCACTGCCGGGCGGCGGCCAGCGCGGCGCTGCGTTCGGCCCGCAGCCGCTCCGACCAGGTGTCGTCCAGCGGCGGTAGCTGCGGCACCCCGATCGCCCAGCGCAGCAGCAGGTCCGCCAGGGCCGGGTTGCGGGCCAGCGCCGGCCCGTGCGAATAGGTGCCGAGCAGCTTGCCCCGCCAGGCGCCCTCGGTGCTGCCGTCGTTGCCGACCCCGGTGCTGACCCGGGCCAGCGGGGAGACTCCGGCGCCGAGGTGGGTACGCCCACCGTGGTTCTCGAAGCCGCTCAGCGGCGGCAGCCCCAGCCGGGGGTCGATGGCACCGGCGATCTCGCCGACCGCCCGGGACGGTCCCCGGTCGGAGTGCAGGTCGAGCAGGTCGAGGCCGGCGCACTTGGTGCCCTTGGCGAAGAACGAGCCGCCCAGCAACTGGTAGCCGGCGCAGACCGCGAAGACCACCGAACCCTGCTCGGCGGCCCGGCGCAGCCCGCCGTCCGCGATCAGCCGCTGCGCGCCCAGCGCCTGCGGGCCGTCCTCGCCACCGCCGAGCAGATAGATGTCGGCCGAGACCGGCAGCCGCTGGTCGGAGCGGATCTCGATGCACTCCACCGGCAGGCCGCGCAGCTCGGCCCGGCGGGCCAGGATCAGCATGTTGCCCCGGTCGCCGTAGGTGGAGAGCAGGTCCGGATAGATCCAGACGACCCGCAGGTTGCTCTCCCCACCGGCCGGGCCGGGCGTGCGGTAGACGGGATCAGTCGACACGGTCCAACTCCGCTCGGATGTCCTGGAACGCCGTGTAGTTGGCGATGACCTCGAGCCGCCCCGGCGGGACGCTCGTGATCGCTTCGGTGAAGGTCCGTACGTGCTGGAACGGTACGCCGTTGATGTCCAGCCGGACCGCGAGGTCGTACGCCCGGTCGCCGGTGATCAGCACCTGCCGGCCGCGCAGCGGGGCGAAGTCGACGTCGAAGAGCCAGGAGGTGTCCAGCCCGTCGGGGTCCCGGGCGTTGATCGAGAGGAGTGTCGGCGCCTCCTCGGCCATGTCGAACGCCTCCAGCCAGCTCGCCGGGTTCTTCGCCAGCAGCAGCCGGATGGTCCGGCCGTCCCTGATCACCTGGGCGTACCGGCCGGCGACCGAGGCGACCCCGCCGAGCCGGGAGACCGCGTCGGTCGGGCGTACCCCGAACTCGGCGGCCACCGCCAGCGCGGTCGCCGCGTTGCCGAGGTTGACCCGGCCGGGCAGTTGCAGGACCACCTTGTGCCAGTCACCGGCCGGGTCGACCACGCCGTCGTCCTCGACCACCCACTGCGGCTCGGGCCGGCGCAGCCAGCAGCCGGTGCACCACCACTGGTCGGCCAGCCGCTCGATCGGGGAGCCGCACTCGGGGCAGACCCAGGAGTCGTCGTGCCAGCGCTGGCCGGCGCTGAACCAGGTGACCGGTGCCGGGGTCAACTGCGGGCTGCGGGTCGCCGGTGGGGTCGCCGCCCAGACCACCATCGGGTCGTCGGCGTTGGCGACCACCCGTACCGACGGGTGCCGGACCAGCGCGGCCCGCCAGAGCTGGGCCATCATCGCCACTTCCTTGGCCCGGTCGAGCTGGTCCCGGGAGAGGTTGAGCAGGGCCACCACCCGTGGCTCGGTCGCCTCCAGCACCTGGGCCAGGTAGTGCTCGTCGACCTCCAGCACGGCATAGGGGGTACTGCCGGCCTTGGCCAGCGCCGAGGTGTGCCCGGTGGGCATGTTCGCCCCGAACGAGTTGGTCGCCACCCGGCCGAGTACGCCGACCGCCGCCGCGGTCAGCCGGGTCGTGGTCGTCTTGCCGTTGGTGCCCGACACCAGCGCGATGGCCCGGCCGGACGACAGGTGGGCCAGGAGATCAGGATCGATCTTGAGACCGATCCACCCGCCGATCACCGAGCCGTCGCCCCGGCCGGCAGCCCGGGACAGGGCCGCGGCGGTCCGCGATACCGAACTGGCCACCTTTGCCCGGAGAGGCATCTTCCCGTCCGTCACGCGAGCGAGGTTACCGGACGGCGCCGGCTGGGTGACCGCCGCACGAAAGTACCGGACGGCCCGGGACACGCCCCGGCGGCCGGGCCGGTCCCGCCGAACCGCCCGGACCGGGTCCGCCGGCCCCGGATGCCGGGGACCGGGTCTGCGCGACCTGCTTGTCCGGGCCGGTCGCGCGGCTGCCCGGCGACTCGGACCGAGGACCCGACCCGGGACGTACCCGGTTGCTAGGCTCGGCTGCCGATGAGCCCCTCCGTCGCGTCAGTGCTGCGGGCCCTGGCCGACCTCGCCCCGGCCGCCCCCGAGCGGGTGCTCGACGTGACCCGTCCCGGCCAGCCGTTGATCTGGCTGGCCGATCCGGACTCCTGCCGGCAGTCCCGCGAGGTGGACCGGTTGGCCGCGGCCGACCTGCTGCACCGCGACGATCGGACCCTGCGCCGAGGCTGGGGCCTGGTCGCCGGGGTGGTCGAGACCGACGGGGTGACCCGGAAGGTGCGGTTTCCGCTGCTCAGCGAGCCGGTCCGGCTGGAGCGGACGCTGCGCGGATACCGGGTGGTCCCGGCCGGCGACCTGGAGGTCACCCCGCTGGTCGAGGACCGCGACCTGGCCGCCCGGCTGGAGGTGGCGCCGGGGCTGGGCGGAGCCGGGTGGCTGACCAGTCCCGGCGGTGAGGCCTGGTTGCGCACCGTCGCCCGGGCCGCCGGCCTGCCGGTACGCGAGTTCGACCGAGTCCGGCGTACCGGTCGGGCGAGCTTTCCGGCCCGGCCGCCGGTGCTCTACGTCTCGGCGGTGCTGTTCAGCGTGCGGGACGTCGCCGGGCTGGCGCTCGGCGACCGGCTGCGCGCCTGGGCCGCCCGGCCCGACGTCGAGTCCACCGCCCTGGCCGTGGTGTACGGCACCGCCGCCCCGGACGCCGCCGACCCGGTCGACGCCGCCGACCCGGTCGACTCGCCGCTGCCGTTGAACGAGGCCCAGACCGAGGTGGTACGCCGGGTCCGGCACCAGCCGGTGACCGTGGTCTCCGGTCCGCCCGGCAACGGGAAGAGCCATGCGGTGGTGGCCGCCGCGCTGGACGTGGTGGACCGGGGCGGGAGCGTACTGGTCGTCACGCAGTCGGCGCACGCCGCCGACGTACTCGGCGAACTGCTGGAGCGCTATCCCGGCCCGCGACCGGTGCTCTTCGGCGACGCGGAACGCCGGGCGGCGCTGGCCGCCTCGCTGGAGCTGACCGTCGAGGCGGAGGTGACGGCGGCGACCCTGGCGGCGGACCGGGCCGCCGTGGCCGAGGCGGCGACCGAGGTCGAGCGGGTGACCGGCCAGCTCACCGAGCTGCTCGACCTGGAACTGCTGGCCGGCGAGGTGCCACGCTGGGCGCCGGTGGTCGGCGGGCTGCGGCTCGACGTACCCGGTGCCTTCGAGCCCGGTGCGGACCTGGCGGCGGCGGCCCGGGCGGCCGGCCGGGTTCGGGCCTCGGCCGGTGCCTGGTGGCGGCGCTGGCTGCCCGGACCGCCCGGCCGGCTGCTGCGCCGCCGGCTGGGCGCGGCCCGGACGGTGCCGCTGGACCGGATCGACGACGCGATCGCGGCGGCCCGGGCGGAGGTGGCGGCGGCCCGGCTGGCGACGGTCGGCGGTGCCGACCCGGGTCCGCTGTGGCCGGTGCTGGCGGCGGCCCGGCAGCGGTTGTCGGCGGCGCTCGGCACCGCGATGCGGCATCGCAGCCGTGGCCCGGACCGGTGGGACCCGGCCGGCCGGCGCAGCGCGGCCGCGCTGGCCGGGGCGCTGCGGGCCGGTCGCAACCGGCGCCGGGAACTCCTCGCCGAGCTGAGCGGGGAGTCGCTGGTCCGGGCGCTGCCACTCTGGATCGGTACGGTCACCGACGTCGAGGAGTTGCTGCCGCCGATCGCCGGGCTCTTCGACCTGGTGATCATGGACGAGGCGTCGCACACCGACCAGATCCGGGCGGCGCCGGCCCTGGCCCGGGCCCGCCGGGCGCTGGTGGTGGGCGATCCCCGGCAACTGCGGTTCGTCTCGTTCGTCGCCGACGTCGACGTGGCGGCGACCCTCCAGCGGTACGGCCTGGACAACCGGGTCGACGTACGCCGGGTGAGCGCCTTCGACCTGGCCGCCGGGGCCGCCCCGGTGAGCTGGCTGGACGAGCACTACCGCTGCGCCCCGCACCTGATCGAGTTCTCCGCGCACCGCTTCTACGACGACCGGATCGCGGTGGCCACCCGCCATCCGGGCAACGAGACGGCGGACGTGATCGACGTGTTGGCGGTGCCGGCGGAGCCCACCGAGGCCGGGGTGAACCGGGCCGAGGTGGCGGCGGCGGTGGCCGAGGTCCGCCGGCTGGCCGAGGCGGGCCGGGTCGGGATCGGGGTGATCACCCCGTTCCGGGCCCAGGCCGACGCGCTGGAAGCGGCGCTGGTGGCGGCGTTTCCGGTGACCGAGATCGAGCGGCTCGGGCTGCGGGTCGGCACCGTCCACTCGTTCCAGGGCAGCGAGGCGGAGACCGTGATCGTGTCGCTGGCGGTGACCGATCCGGTCCCCGCCGGGCGGCGGCGGTTCCTGACCGACCCGAACCTGTTCAACGTGATGGTCACCCGGGCCCGGCGCCGGATGGTGGTGCTGACCTCGCAGTCCGCCCCGAACGGCCTGCTCGGCGACTATCTGCGGTACGCGGCGTTGCCACCGCGGCCGCGCGGCGAGCCGGTCGCCGTCCCGGCCCCGTTCGCCGCCGGTCCGGGCGCCGTCGCCAGTACGGTCGGCGGCGGACCGGTGGCCGTCGCCACCAGGTTCGGCGGCGCCCCGGCAGGTGGCGGCGCCCCGGCAGGTGGCGGCGCCTCGGAGCCGGTGCCGGCCCGGCCCGGTGTCGCGCCGGCCGGGTCGGGAGCTCCGGGGTCGGAGGGCTGGCCGGGCGAGTTGGCCGTGGAGCTGGCCCGGATCGGGCTGCCGGTCCGGCGTCGCTATCCGGTCGGGCGCTGGACGGTGGATCTCTGCGTCGGCACCGGCGAGTCGGCGATCGGGCTGAACTGCGTCGCCCATCCGGCCGGCCCGGCGGCGCACATCGCCCGGCACCGGGCGCTGGTCCAGGCCGGTTGGGTGGTGGTCGACGCGTTCGCCAGCCGGTGGGGCGGAGATCCCGTCCGGGCCGCCCTGGAGGTCGCGGCCCGCCATTGATTTTTCCTCCACTTCCCTCTCCACTCCGCTCCACCGGGGGTGCCGAGGTGCCCGGATGGGTCGGAAAAAACCTCTATATCCGGGCACCGTACGGCCGGTGTACCGCTGTCGGATAGCGGACCTTCCCGTCGGCAGGCCCATTTCCCTCCACCGCCGGCCACCCCTCCTGACGTGCGGTTTCATCCGGCGGACAGCCGGTCTTTCCGGGCGATTCCGGTTGCGGGTGGAGGGAAGTGGAGTAGAGTGGGGCGCGATGGGGGGCCAGGAGGGCCCGCCGGCCCGGGGGGCAGCGGCGCCGCGAACGCCGCTGGTAGGGCGAGGGGGTTGGGCCGGTGTTTCTCGGCACGCACACCCCGCGCCTGGACGACAAGGGCCGGCTGATCCTTCCGGCCAAGTTCCGGGACGAGCTGGCGGGAGGTGTCGTGATCACCAAAGGGCAGGAGCGCTGCCTCTACGTCTTCCCGATGCCCGAGTTCCAGCGGATCGCCGGGCAGTTGCGCGAGCAGCCGATGACGCACAAGGCGGCCCGAGCCTACAGCCGGGTCTTCTTCGCCAGCGCGCACGACGAGATCCCGGACAAGCAGGGTCGGGTCACCATCCCGATCCACCTGCGGGAATACGCCGCGCTGGATCGTGAGCTGGTGGTCATCGGGGCGAGCACCCGGGTGGAGATCTGGGACAAGCGGTCCTGGGAGACCTACCTCGCGGAGAGCGAAGAGGACTTCGCCGACATCGAGGAGGGGGTGCTGCCCGGCGGACTGTAGGGCGGCGCGTGCCGACGCCCGACGTACTGCGAGATCTCCACCCGCTCGAGGTTCCTGGCGCCTCTTCCCCGGTGCCAGGCGCGATTCCTCCGAAGGTCCGAAGGTCGGCCCGGAGGAGCAGAGCGGATGGGGATCTGGCGGTACGACGAGCGCCACAACTACCGGGCACGTCCGGACGAGACAGGGGTCACTGGGGGTCGACATGGGGGAGCTACGCGGTACGCACGTGCCGGTGCTGCTTGAGCGATGTCTCGAGCTGCTCGCCCCCGCCCTGGACCGGGCCGACGACCGGACGACCGTCTACGTCGACGCCACCCTCGGGCTGGCCGGGCACGCCGAGGCGGTGCTCGCCGCGCATCCGCGTACCGTCCTGATCGGACTCGACCGGGACACCGAGGCACTCGCGCACGCGCGGGCCCGGCTCGACCGGTACGCCGACCGGATCCACCTGGTGCACGCGGTCTACGACGAGCTGCCCGAGGTGCTGGAGCGGCTCGGCCACGACCGGGTGGACGGCGTCCTCTTCGACCTGGGCGTCTCCTCGCTGCAACTCGACGCGCCCGACCGCGGGTTCGCCTACGCGCAGGACGCGCCGCTGGACATGCGGATGGACCAGTCGGCCGGTACGACGGCCGAGGAGGTCGTCAACGGCTACTCGCACGGCGAGTTGGCCCGGGTGCTCCGGGTCTACGGCGAGGAGCGGTTCGCCGGCCGGATCGCCTCGGCGATCATCCGGGAACGGGAGCGCCACCGGCTCACCTCGTCGGCCCGGTTGGCCGAACTGGTCAGGGAGTCCATTCCAGCACCAGCCCGACGAACTGGTGGACATCCGGCTAAGAGGACGTTTCAGGCTTTACGGATTGAGGTAAACCGGGAACTGGCCGCGCTGGAAACGGCGCTGCCGGCCGCCCTGGACGCACTGTCCGTGGGCGGTCGCGCGGTGGTGCTGTCCTACCACTCACTGGAGGACCGGATCACCAAGCAGGTGTTCGCCGGGCGTGCCCGGAGCACCGGGCCGGTCGACCTCCCGGTCGAACTGCCCGGTACCGGGCCGATGCTGCGGCTGCTCAGCCGGGGAGCCGAGCTGCCGGGCGAGGCGGAGGTCCAGGCCAACCCGCGGGCCGCATCGGTGCGGCTGCGGGCGGCCGAACGGATCGAACGGGACGGCGGTACGAGTACGACGACGAGGCGGGCCAGCCGCGAACGGCCCGGGCGAGTCGTCGGGGCAACAGGTCCGGCCGGTGCGGGGGCACCGGGCGGATCCGACGGAGCGCGACGGGACTTGTCGCCGCCGGCATCCGACGGCGGCGGCACGACAGTACAGGGGGAGGGAAGATGAACGTCAACAAGCGCGAGCGCCGGGAACAGCCCGACGCGACGCGCGACGCGCAGCAGCGCGCACCGCGGTCGGGGGGCCGGACCACGGTGCAGCGGGCGCAGCGGGCGGGCGGCGGCCGGTCGAACCCGGCGTCGGAAGCCCGGGTGCGGGGGGCGCGACGGTATCCGACCCAGGGCAGTGCCGCGCTGCGGGAGCCGGACTGGGAAGAGCCGGCGGTGCGGGTCTGGGACAGCTCCGAGGAGCGGCCGGAGGGGGCATCCGAGTCGGCGACGCCGGCCCGGCGCTCCCGGCTCCGGGTGGCGCCACCGATGCCGGTGGCCCGACCCCGGGTCTCCTTCGTGGCGCTGATCCTGGTGCTGGTGGTCGGCGGGATGCTCGGCATCCTGGTGGTCAACAGCAAGGTGAACGAGAACGCGTTCCGGCTGGAGCGGTTGCAGCAGCAGCAGTCCACGCTGGACATCCAGGAACAGGAGCTGAAGCAGAAGATCGCCGACGCCGAGGTGCCGGGCAACCTCACCGCCCGGGCCCGCCAGCTGGGCCTGGTCGACTCGGGGCCGCCCGCCTTCATCCGGCTGCCCGACGGCCGGGTGATCGGGGTGCCGCAGCCGGCCGGTGGCGAGCCGGCGATCACCAGCCAGCAGGGCGCCGGGGGATGACCCGGTGACGCCGCGGTCCGACGAGCCGCGCCGGGACGCTTCGGTGTCCCGGCGCGGCTCGTCGCGTGCCGGTCGGGACCCCGAACGCGGCGCCGAGCAGGGCGGCCGGTCCGGCTCCGGGCTGGGCGGCATCTCCGACGCCCGGGCCTACACCCCGCGCGGGCGGACCGTGCGGGACACCCCGGAACTTCGACGTACGCCCGGATCCGTCGGCGGCTCCGGCGACCAGGGTGGGCGATCCCGGCGTACCCCCAGGACCGGACGGTCGGCCGACCCGTTCCGGCCGGCGTTGCAGGTGCTCGACGGCGGCCGTGCCGGCGCGGCCCGGACCGCCCGGCGCACCGCGCCGACCGGCACCGGACGCACCGTCACCCCGCGCCCGGTCCGCGGCGCCGACGTCGCCAAGCCGGTCCGGCGGCGAACGCCCGACCCGGCCGGCGGCCCGAACCGGACCGGCGCCGGAGCGCCAGCCCGCCGCCCGACCCGGCGACCCCGCCGGCCACCCCGACTCGCCGACGCGCACCGGCGGCTACGCCTCGGCACGCTGCTCGCGCTCGCCATGTTCACCACCATCGGCATCCGGCTGGTCGCACTCCAGGTCGTCGACGCACCGGAGTACGACGGCGGCGGCGTCGGCGACCGGCTGCGTACCGTCGTCCTGCCCGCCCCCCGGGGAGCCATCTACGACCGCTCCGGGGCGGCGCTGGCGCAGAGCGTCGAGGCCCGCTACGTCTACGCCGACCCGGAACTCGTCGAGGATCCGGCCCGGACCGCCGCGGCACTCTCGCCGCTGCTCGGCATCGCCCCCTCGAAACTGGCCGAGGAGATGCGCAAGCGGAAGCGGCCGGACGGACGCCCGTCGAACTTCGAATACCTGGCCCGCAGCGTCGAGGTCGGCACCGCCGAGAAGATCATGGATCTCAACCTGGCCGGCATCGGCACCGGGCGGGACGAGCGGCGCGAGGTCCCCGGCGGCGACCTGGCCGCCAACCTGCTCGGCTTCACCAGCCAGGACCGGGTCGGCCTGGAGGGGATCGAGGCCCGCTACGACGAGCTGCTTCGCGGGGTGAACGGCGAACGGGAGTACGAGGTCGGCAAGGGCGAACTCGCCGCCGAGATCCCGGGCGGCTACAGCCGGGTCACCCCGGCCCGGCCGGGCAGCTCGCTGCAACTCACCATCGACCGGGACCTCCAGTTCATGGTGCAGCGGATCCTCGCCAAACGGATGCAGGAGGTCAACGGCACCACCGGGGCCGCCGTGGTGCTCGACGTACGCACCGGCGAGGTGCTGGCCCAGGCGAGCTATCCGACCTACGACGCCGCCGACTGGCGGAAATACGATGCCAGCGACCGCAACGACGCGGCCACCAGCTTCGTGGTCGACCCCGGATCGGTGCACAAGGCCATCATCTTCGGCGCCGGACTGGAGGAAGGGGTGATCACCCCGGAGACCGCCTGGCCGACGCCGTACAGCATCCGCAAGGGCGACCAGAAGTTCCGGGACACCCACAACGCGCAGGGCCGCCGGCTCAGCGTCGCCGGGATGCTCGGGTTCTCCTCCAACGTCGGCACCATCCGGGTCGCCGACAGGCTCGGCGCGGAGAAGGTCTACGAATACCAGCTCCGGTTCGGGCTGGGCCGGCCGACCGGGGAGGGGGTGCTCGGCGAGGCGTCCGGCCGGGTGCTCAAGCCGTCGGAATACAGCGGCTCGACGTACGGGTCGGTGCCGATCGGGCACAGCGTCGACGTCACCCCGTTGCAGATGGCCGCCGCGTACGCCGCGATCGCCAACGACGGCACCTGGGTGCAGCCGCACCTGGTACGCGAGATCATCGGCCCGGACGGCAAGCGGAAACCGGTACCCGCACCGCAGACCAGACAGGTGCTCCGGCCGGAGACCGCCGCCGCGCTGCGTACCCTGCTGGAGGCGCCGGTGAACATCGAGGGCGGCACGGCCAGACAGGCGGCGATCAAGGGTTACCGGGTCGCCGGCAAGACCGGCACCGGATCGCGGGTGGTCGACGGCCGGTACGCCCCCGGCGAGGTCGCCTCCTTCATCGGGATGGACCAGGCGGACGACCCGCGCTACGTCATCGCGGTCTTCGCGCACACCCCCTCCGGTGGCGGCGGGGACGTCTCCGCACCGGCCTTCAAGGAGATGATGGAGTTCGTACTGGCGCACTATCGGGTGCCCGCCACCGGCACCGCGCCACCCAAGTTCGTCGTCTATCCGCGCTGACCTGCCGAAACGGGACATCATCGGTGGGTGCGGGCAAACCACCGGGGCGGCTGTGCGGGGTGGACCCCCCGACGGGGTAGGGTCTGACGCCGTGCCCGGCAATCCCCGTCCCCGCGCCGTGACGCCGGTCCGGCTCACCGATCTCGCCGCGCGAGTCGCCGCCGAGTCGCCCCCGGACGCCGCCGAACTGGCTGTCACCGGGGTGACCCATGCCAGCGGCGAGGTCCACCCCGGTGACCTCTACGCGGCGCTTCCGGGCGCCCGCCGGCACGGCGCCGAGTTCGTGGCGGCGGCGGTGGCGGCCGGCGCGGTGGCCGTACTCACCGATCCGGCCGGCGCCCCGGCGGCGGCCGAGGCGGGGCTGCCCGCCCTGGTGGTGCCGGAGCCGCGTGCGGTGCTCGGCGAACTGGCCAGCGCGGTCTACGGCGACCCGACGGCCGGGCTGACCGTCGTCGGCGTCACCGGCACGGCCGGCAAGACCAGCACCACCTACCTGATCGAGTCGGGGCTGCGGGCCGCCGGGGAGGTGACCGGGCTGATCGGCACCGTGGAGTGCCGGCTCGGCGACCTGGTGGTGGAGAGTGTCCGGACCACCCCGGAGGCCACCGACCTGCACGCCATGCTCGCGGCGGCCCGGGAACGCGGCGTCACGGCGGTGGCGATGGAGGTCTCCAGCCACGCCCTGGCGATGGGGCGGGTCGGCGGGGTGCGGTTCACCGTCGGCGGCTACACCAACTTCGGCCACGACCACCTGGACTTCCACGCCGACGTCGACGACTACTTCGCGGCCAAGGCGCGGCTCTTCGACGGCCGCTGCGACGTCGAGGTGCTCAACCACGACGATCCGGCGCTCGCGCCGCTGCGCAAGCCCGGCACCGTCACGTACTCGGCCGCCGGTGACCCGACCGCGACCTGGTGGGCCGACGCGGTCCGGGAGTCCGGCTACACCCAGACCTTCACCGCGCACGGCCCGGACGGACTCGCGGTCGAGGCCGGGGTGGCGCTGCCCGGCCGGCACAACGTGGCCAACGCGCTGCTGGCGATCGCCGTGCTGGCCGGCGCGGGCGTCGACCCGGCGGTCGCGGCCCGGGGCGTGGCCGCCTGTCCGGGTGTGCCCGGCCGGCTGGAACTCGTCGCGGCGCCCGGCCCGGTGCGCGGGGTGGTCGACTTCGCGCACACCCCGGACGCGGTGGTGGCCGCGCTGGCCGCGCTGCGCGACCTGACCAGCGCCGGCAACCGGCTGATCTGCGTGCTCGGCTCCGGCGGCGACCGGGACCACGGCAAGCGCTCCCTGATGGGTGCCGCCGCGTCGGCCGGCGCCGACCTGGTGGTGGTCACCGACGACAACCCGCGCAGTGAGGAGCCCGGGGTGATCCGGGCCGAGGTGCGGCGCGGGGCCGAGCGGAACGGCGACCCGGACCGGGTACGCGAGGTGGCCGGCCGGCGGGCGGCGATCGACGAGGCGGTACGGCTCGCCGAGCCCGGTGACGTGGTCGCCGTACTCGGCAAGGGGCACGAGCGCGGTCAGGAGATCGCCGGCCGGACGTACCCGTTCGACGACCGGGTGGAGTTGGCCGCCGCGCTCACCGCCCGGTTCGGCAACCTGGTGGAGGGGCGCCGATGATCCCGCTGACCCTGGCCGAGGTGGCCGCCGCCGTCGACGGCTCCCTGCTGGCGGCCGAGCCGACCCTGCGGGTCACCGGCCCGGTCGAGTTCGACTCCCGCAAGGTACGCCCCGGTGGGCTCTTCGTGGCCTTCCCCGGTGAGAAGGTGGACGGGCACGACTTCGCGGCGGCGGCGGTCGCCTCTGGCGGCGCGGTCGCGGTGCTCGGCTCCCGGCCGGTCGACGGGGTGCCGATGGTGCTGGTCCCGGACCCCCGGGCGGCGCTCGGCCGGCTGGCCCGGACGGTGCTGGACCGGCTCCCCGAGCTGACCGTGATCGGGCTGACCGGGTCGTCCGGCAAGACCACCACCAAGGACCTGGTGGCCCAGCTCACCACCCGGCTCGGTCCCACCGTGGCGCCGCCCGGCTCGTTCAACAACGAACTCGGGCACCCCTACACGGCGTTGCAGGCCGACGCGCAGACCCGGTTCCTGGTGCTGGAGAAGGGTGCCCGGGGGCTGGGGCACGTCCGCTACCTCTGCGAGATCGCGCCGCCCCGGATCGCGGTGGTGCTGAACGTGGGCGTGTCGCACATCGGCGAGTTCGGCTCCCAGGAGGCGATCGCGCAGGCCAAGGGCGAGCTGGTCGAGGGGCTGCCGGCGGACGGGCTCGCGGTGCTCAACGCCGACGACGAGCGGGTACGCGCGATGGCGACCCGCACCGGCGCCCGCGTCGTGCTGGTGGGCGAGGCCGCCGACGCCGAGGTACGGGCCGAAGAGGTCAGCCTGGACGATCGCGGGCGGGCGTCGTACACCCTGGTGACGCCGGAGGGGCGGGCGGCGGTCCGGCTCGGGATCAGCGGCCGGCACCAGGTCGGCAACTCGCTCGCCGCGGCGGCGGTGGCCCGGGAACTCGGCATGCCGCTGGCCGAGTTGGCCGAGGCGCTCGGTCGGCTCGGCCTGCCCTCGACCCGCCGGATGGACGTCTTCGACCGCACCGACGGGGTGACGGTGATCGACGACTCCTACAACGCCAACCCCGCCTCGACCTCCGCGGCGCTGCGGGCGCTGGCCGGGATGGGTGAGCGGCGACGGACCTTCGCGGTGCTCGGCTACATGGCCGAGCTGGGCGATTTCGAACGGGACGGGCACGAGCAGGTCGGTCGGCTCGCGGCCGAGTTGGGCGTCGACCGGCTGATCGTGGTCGGCGAGCCGGCCGCGCCGATCCACGACGGCGCGGTGGCGATGGCGAATTGGGGAGGAGAGTCGGTGCTGGTTACCGATCAGGCGGCGGCGGTCGAGGCGCTGCGCCGCGAGTTGCGGCCGGGCGACGTCGTCCTGGTGAAGGGCTCGCGCTACCGCACCTGGGAGGTGGCCGACGCGCTGCGCGCCGAGGCCGTCCAGCCCGGAAACGGGTCCCGATGAACGGGCGGGTCGCGGCTGTCGTGCCGGTCACGGCGGAAGGTCTGCCGGCGTGAGGGCGGTCATCGTCGCCATCTTCGTGGCGTTCCTGATCTCGCTCTTCGTCACCCCGGTCGCGATCAAGGTCTTCACCCGGTTGAAGGCCGGGCAGCCGATCCGGGCCGAGGGCCCGATCATGCACCAGGGCAAGAAGGGCACCCCGACGATGGGCGGCGTGGTCTTCATCGTCGCCACGGTGATCGCGTACGTCGCCGGGCACCTCGCCCTGACCACCCTGCCCGAGGCGCAGATCGCCCAGGTCACCCCGACCATCACCGCGCTGGTGCTGCTCGGCCTGATGGTCTTCTCCGGTGCGGTCGGCTTCATCGACGACTTCCTCAAGGTCCGCAAGCGGAACAGCGCCGGGCTGAACAAGCGGGGCAAGCTGCTCGGCCAGATACTGGTCGGCGCCGTCTTCGGGGTGGTCGCGCTCTATTTCCCGAGTACCGCGGGCGTGACGGTCGGCAGCACGGCGCTCTCCTTCATCCGGGACATCAACGCGCTGGAGGTCGGGAAGGTCGCCTCGGTCGTCATCTTCATCTTCGTGGTGATGGCGACGACCAACGGGGTGAACCTGACCGACGGGCTGGACGGGCTGGCCACCGGCGCCTCGGTGATGGTGCTCGCCGCGTACGCGCTGATCGCGTTCTGGCAGTACCGGCACTGGTGCGCGGACACCGACTACGCCCGGGGCGGTGCGTACTGCTACACGGTGCGGGACCCGTTGGAGATCGCGCTGATCGCCGGGGCGGCGGCCGGGGCGTGCGTCGGCTTCCTCTGGTGGAACACCTCGCCGGCCCGGATCTTCATGGGCGACACCGGGGCGCTCGGTCTGGGCGGGTTGATCGCCGGGATGGCGATGGCCACCCGGACGCTCCTGCTGCTGCTGATCCTCGGCGGACTCTTCGTGATCATCACGATGTCGGTGGTCATCCAGATCATCTCGTTCCGGACCACAGGAAAACGGGTCTTCCGGATGTCGCCGCTCCAGCACCACTTCGAGCTGGCCGGCTGGAGCGAGGTCAACATCGTCGTCCGGTTCTGGATCATCGCCGGGATCGGCGTGGCGATCGCCCTCGGCCTCTTCTACAGCGAGTTCCTCGCCTCCGTCACCTGACCTCGGCCCGGGACACGCCGTACCGTTCCGACACGCCGGTCGGCCACCTGCGCCAGGGTGGCCGGACCAGCGCCGATGATGGGCGGATGGGGGAGGACGAGGGGACGGCGCGGTGACCGGGGAAGAGCCACGACGGCCGGCGGGTCCCGCCGGCCCCCGTGCGAGCGGGCGGCCGGCCGGCGGCGGTCGGTCCACCGACGAGGGCGGCCGGCCGGCCGACGACACCGCCCGCGAACCGGTCGGCCCCGGGCGGGAGCCGGTCGGCACCGGCCGCGAACCGGTCGGCGGCGGCCGTCCACCCGGCGCCCCGACCGGGGTCGACGTGGCCGGTGGCCTGGCCGCGCTGCGCGGGCTGCTGGCCCGGCCGCTCGCCTCCTACTACCTGCTCATCTCCAGCTCCGGACTGCTGCTGCTGATCGGGCTGACGATGGTCTTCTCGGCGACCAGCGTCCGGGCGTACGCCAGCGACGGGAACGCTTTCGCGATGCTGGCCAAGCAGGCGCTTTTCGCCCTGATCGGGCTGGTCGCGTTCTGGATCTGCCAGCGCCTGCCGGCCCGTACCTTCCGGGCGGTCGGGCTGCCGACCCTCGGCGTCGCGGTCGTACTGCTGGTGGTGCTGGACGTCCTGCACCTGTGGGACAAGCTCAACGGGGACCGGGACGCCGTCCTCGGCCCGCTGGAGGCCCGGCTGCTCTGGCTGTACATCGGCCCGATCCAGGTGCAGCCCTCCGAGTTGGCGAAGTTCGGCCTGGTGCTCTGGGGCGCGGACATGATCGCCCGCAAGGGCGCCGCGCTCGGCTGGTGGCGGGAGCTGGCCACCCCGCTCTTCCCGGTGGTCGGCCTGCTCTTCCTGCTGGTCGGCTACAACGACCTGGGCACCATGCTCTGCCTGCTCGCCGTGGTGGTCGGGCTGCTCTGGGCCGCCGGCATCCGCAAGCGGGTCTTCGCCACCCTCTCGGTCTTCGGCCTGGTCGGGGTCGGGCTGCTGGTCGCCGCCGCCTCGATCGGCGCCGGATCCGGCGACGAGGACGCCAAGAACTACCGGCTGGCCCGGCTCACCATGTTCTTCAACCCGCCGCCGCCGGACGAGTGCGGGCTCACCGACTGCTACCAGTACCTCCAGGCCCGGTACGCGATCGACAACGGCGGCTGGTTCGGCGTCGGGCTGGGCAAGAGCAGCCTGAAGTGGAACTGGCTGCCCGAGGCGCACAACGACTTCATCTTCGCCATCCTCGCCGAGGACCTCGGCGTGGTCGGCTGTGCCGTGGTGCTGACCCTCTTCGCCGTGCTGGCGTACACCGGGTTGCGGATCGCCCGCCGGGTCGCCGACCCGTTCCGCCGGCTCGCCGCGACCGCCGCGACCGCCTGGCTGGTCAGCCAGGCGGTGATCAACATCGGCGGGGTGGTCGGGCTGCTCCCGATCACCGGCCTGCCGCTGCCGTTCATCTCCGACGGCGGCAGCGCGCTGGTGGTCACCCTCGCCGCCATCGGCATGCTCGCCTCCTTCGCCCGCGCCGAACCGGACGCCGCCCGGGCCCTGCACGCCCGTCCGGCGCCCCGATGGGTACGGCTACTCTGGGCCCCGTTGCCGCCGCTTCCCTCGGCGCGCCGCCGTGGGAAGCCATCCGCGCCGGCTCCCCGGGAACCCCTGTCCGGGTCCGGATCCGGGCGGCGACGGGAGCCGGAGGCCGGGCCAGCAGGTGGTCGGGCGAGGCGAGGGCGCGCCGGTACGGCGAGCGAGAGGAGACGCTGATGGGTCCGCTGCGGTCGGTGGTACTAGCGGGAGGCGGCACGGGTGGGCACATCTACCCGTTGCTCGCCTTCGCCGACTGCCTGCGCCGGCACGACCCGGGAGTACGGATCACCTGCCTCGGCACCCCGAAAGGGTTGGAAAACGACCTGATCCCGCCGCACGGCTACGATCTGCGGCAGATCCCGGCCTATCAGCTCCCCCGGTCGGTCAACATGAACCTGATGCGTACGCCGGACCGGATGTGGAAAGCCGCCCGGGCCGCCGGAAAGGTGATCGACGAGGTACGCGCCAACGTCGTCATCGGGTTCGGCGGCTACGTCTCGGTGCCGGCCTACCTCGCCGCGTGGCGCCGGGAGCTGCCGATCGTGATCCACGAGGTGAACGTGCCGCCGGGAGTGGCGAACCGGCTCGGCATGAAGTTCACCAAGCACGTGGCGGTCGGCTTCCCGCACCAGCCGGCCCAGGCCGAGTCGCTGCGAAACGCCCGGGTGGTCGGGGTGCCGCTGCGACGCGGCATCACCACCATCGACCGGGTCGCGCACCGGGCGGCGGCACGCCGGCAGTTCGGCCTGCACCCGGACCTGCCGGTCCTCTTCGTGGCCGGCGGTTCGCAGGGCGCCCGCTCGATCAACCTGGCGGTGGCCGGTGCGGCCAAGGCGCTCGCCGCCGCCGGGGTGCAGGTACTGCACGTGATCGGCGCCCGCAACGAGCCGGTGCACGTCCCGGCCGACCTGCCGGTGCCGTACGTGACCCTGCCGTACCTCTCGCAGATGGAGCTGGGCTACGCCGCCGCCGACCTGATGCTGGGCCGGGGCGGGGCGATGACCTGCGCCGAGGTGGCGGCGATCGGTCTGCCCACGGTCTACGTGCCGTACCCGCACAGCAACCAGGAGCAGAAGCGCAACGCCCTGCCGGTGGTCGAGGCCGGCGGCGGGCTGCTGGTCGACGACTCGGAGATGACGGCGGCCTGGGTCGAGCAGACCGTGATCCCGCTGATCCGCGACCCGCGCCGGCTGGCCGCGATGGGCGCCGCCGCCGCCGCGTACGGCCGGCGCGACGGCGACGAGGCACTGCTCGACTTCGTCTACGAGGCGGTGGCCCGGTGAGCGCGAGGAGTGAGCCGGGTTTGCGAGCCCCGCAGTCGCGAACGAACGGAAAACCCGTGAGCGCGAGGAGTGAGCCGGGTTTGCGAGCCCCGCAGTCGCGAACGAACGGAAAACCCGTGAGCGCGAGGAGTGAGCCGGGTTTGCGAGCCCCGCAGTCGCGAACGAACGGAAAACCCGTGAGCGCGAGGAGTGAGCCGGGTTTGCGAGCCCCGCAGTCGCGAACGAAGAGCGGCCCGATGATGGTGGGCGTACCTGTGGTGAGTGTGGGCAAGCCGGTGACCGGACGGATTCCGAGTGGAAGGCTGGTGTCATGAACACCGCGCAGTTCAGCCCGGTCGGCACGCTGGCCGCCGAAGACCTGGGCCGGATCCACCTGATCGGGGTCGGCGGGGTCGGCATGAGCGGGCTGGCCCGACTGCTGCTCACCCGGGGCCTCCAGGTCTCCGGCAGCGAGTTGCGGGAGTGGCCGGCGCTGGCCGGGCTGCGGGCGCTGGGCGGCACCATCCACATGAGTCACGCGCCGACCAACCTGGACGGCGTCGACACCGTGGTCTACTCGACCGCGATCCCGCAGGACCACCTGGAGCTGGTCGCCGCCCGGGAGCGCGGGCTGCGGGTGCTGCACCGGTCGGAGGCGCTGGCCGCCGCGATGACCGGCCGGCGCACGATCGCGGTCGCCGGCACGCACGGCAAGACCACCACCACCTCGATGGTGACGCTGATCCTCCAGCACGCCGGCCAGGACCCGTCGTTCGTGATCGGTGGCGAGATCTCCGAGGTGGGCTCGAACGCCCACCACGGCAGCGGGGAGTACTTCGTCGCCGAGGCGGACGAGAGCGACCGCTCCTTCCTGCTCTACCGGCCGTACGTCTCGATCGTCACCAACATCGACGAGGACCACCTCAACACGTACGGCGACTACGCCGGCCTGGAGGAGGCGTTCGCCGACTTCGCCCGGCTGACCGACCCGGACGGGTTCGTGGTGACCTGTGCGGACGACCCGGGCACCCGGCGGATGGCCGAGCGGCTGCGCGACGAGGGCCGGACCGTCTACACCTACGGCACGGCCGCCGACGCCGACCTGCGGCTGACCGACGTGGTCTCCTCGGCCGGCGGCGTACGCTATCTCGCCGCCCTGCACGGCGAGTCGCTGGGCGAGGTCCGGTTGCCGGTGCCCGGCGCGCACATCGGGCTGAACAGCGCCTCGGCGGTGCTCACCGCCTGCAAGCTCGGCCTGCCGATGGATTCCGTGACCTCGACGCTGGCCTCCTTCCCCGGGGTACGCCGCCGGTTCGAGCGCAAGGGGGTGGTGGCCGGCGTCCAGGTCTACGACGAGTACGCCTACCACCCGACCTCGATGACCGCCGCGCTGAGGACCCTGCGCGAGGTGGCCGGTGACGGCCGGTTGATCGTCGTCTTCCAGCCGTACCGGGTCTACCGCACCCGGGACCTCCAGGCCGAGATGGCCACCGCGCTGGCCATCGCCGACGAGGTGGTGATGCTGGAGGTCTTCGGCCCGGGTGAGGTGCGGGCGCCCGGTGAGGGCGGGGCGGCGCTGACCGACGCGATCGACCTGCCGGCCGAGCGGAAGATCTTCCTTCCCTCCTGGGAGGACGTACCGGCCGAGGTGGCCCGGCGGGCCCGCCGGGGTGACGTGGTGGTGACCATGGGTGCGCCGCCGATCTCGCTGATGGGCGACGAGCTGCTCGACGCGCTGGCCGGCGGTGGCGCTGCGACCGGCCGGCCGGCCGCGACGGCGGGCGCCGCCGAGCAGGCGTCGGGGGCGACCCCGCGCGGCGCCGGGGCAGCCAGCGACGCCGGATGAGTCCGGGCACGTCCCGGGGCCGCTCCGGCGGTCCGGCTCCGGGTGGTCGCGCCGGCGGTCCCGGGCAGGGTGGCCGGGGAGCCGGCGGGCGTGGCGCGGGCCGTTCGGTCCGGGGTGGTCCGGCCGTCGGCGGTGCCCGGTCCGGCGCGGGTCGTCCGCCGGCCGGCCGGTCGGGTACGGGTCGTGGCGCCGACCGGGGCTGGCGGCTGGTCCGGGCCGGCACCGACGCGGTGCCTCCGTCGGTACGCCGGTTCACCCGCCGGGCCCGGCAGCGGCGGGTACGGGCCGCGCTGCCGTGGACGGTGCTCGCCGGAGTGCTGGTGCTCAGCCTGGCCGGTGCCGCGATCGTGTACGCCACCCCGCTCCTCGGCTTCCGTACCCTGCGGGTCGTCGGCACCACGCTGGTCACCGACGACCAGGTACGCCAGGCGGCCTCGGTGACCGAGGGCGTTCCGCTGGCCCGGGTCGACCTCGACGGGGTCCGGGCCAGGGTCGCCGAGCTGCCGCCGGTGGCCCGGGTGACGGTCTCCCGGCAGTGGCCGAACACCCTGCGGGTGGAGGTGGTGGAGCGCACCCCGGTCGCGGCGGTGCCGCAGAACCGGCGCTTCCTCGTCATCGACGCCGCCGGGGTGGTCTTCCAGACCCGGTCGGACCGGCCGGCGGGGCTGCCGCTGGCCCGGCTCCGCACGCCCGGCCCCGACGACACCGCCACCGAGGGGGCGTTGACCGTGCTGGCCAACCTGACCCCGGAGCTGCGGGAGCGCCTCGTCGAGCTGGTGGTGGAGGGTCCGGCCCGGATCACCGTGAAGCTGCGCGGCGGCCGTACGGTGCTCTGGGGCGACGCCTCGCGCAGCGACGCGAAGGCGCAGGTGGCGACGTCGTTGCTGGCCCGCGAGGGGGAGACCATCGACGTACGCACGCCGGACGTGGTGACCATCCGCTGACCGTTGGTGGGCCCTGCGGTCCGCTCCGCCGGTCGGTCGCGTCGACACGCCGGTCGGTCGCTCGCCGGTGACGTTTGTCGGCGGGCGTGCCGACACGCCGCGCAGGTCCTTGGGTTCGGCCGCGCGTACGCATACGTTGCCCCGAGAGGATCAATGGTTGACATAACTGTAAGCCTCTAGTAGAGGGTGAGGGTTACCCTTCGCATCCTCGTACCGAATGGTTGTCGGCCTCGCTCCGGCCGGATCGCCGGGCGGGGTAGCGGCCGCCGAGATCGAAGGAAAGGACCGGCGATGACACCTCCGCACAACTACCTGGCGGTCATCAAGGTCGTCGGCATCGGCGGCGGCGGCGTCAACGCCGTCAACCGGATGATCGAGGTCGGGCTCAAGGGCGTCGAGTTCATCGCGATCAACACCGATGCACAGGCCCTGCTGATGAGTGACGCCGACGTCAAGCTCGACGTCGGCCGGGAACTGACCCGGGGGCTGGGTGCCGGCGCCAACCCGGACGTCGGCAAGAACGCCGCCGAGGACCACCGCGACGAGATCGAGGAGGTGCTCAAGGGCGCCGACATGGTCTTCGTGACCTGCGGCGAGGGCGGCGGCACGGGTACCGGCGGCGCGCCCGTGGTGGCGAACATCGCCCGCAAGCTCGGCGCGCTCACCATCGGTGTGGTGACCCGGCCGTTCTCGTTCGAGGGCAAGCGCCGGCAGGTGCAGGCCGAGGCCGGCATCGACGAGCTGCGCAACCAGTGCGACACCCTGATCGTCATCCCGAACGACCGGCTGCTCGCCCTCGGCGACCGCGGCATCAGCATGATGGACGCGTTCCGGCAGGCCGACCAGGTGCTGCTCTCCGGTGTGCAGGGGATCACCGACCTGATCACCACGCCGGGTCTGATCAACCTGGACTTCGCCGACGTCAAGAGCGTGATGAGCGGCGCCGGCAGCGCGCTGATGGGCATCGGCAGCGCCCGGGGTGACAACCGGGCGGTGGAGGCGGCCGAGGCGGCCATCTCCAGCCCGCTGCTGGAGCAGAGCATGGACGGTGCCCGGGGCGTGCTGCTCTCCATCGCGGGCGGCTCCGACCTCGGCCTCTTCGAGATCAACGACGCGGCGCAACTGGTCACCGACGCCGCCCACCCGGACGCGAACATCATCTTCGGTGCCGTGATCGACGACGCCCTCGGCGACGAGGTCCGGGTCACCGTGATCGCGGCGGGCTTCGACGGTGGCACTCCGGCGTACAAGCCGGTGGAGCAGGCCCGCAAGGTCAGCCCGCCGGCCGTCGCGCCGGTCTCGCCGCCCCCTCCGCCGCCGGTGCAGGCCCCGCGTCGGGTGCTCTTCGACGACGTGGACGTGCCGGACTTCCTCAAGAACGGTTCCTGAGCCGCCAGATGACCGAACCACCCCTCCCGGCGCCGGACGACGAGCGCCGGGCAGAACTCGCGGCCAACCTGGCCCGGGTACGTTCCCGGATCGACGCCGCCTGCTCGTCGGCGGGGCGGGATCCGGCCGACGTCACCATGGTCGCGGTGACCAAGACCTATCCGGCCTCCGACGTGGCGCTGCTGGCCGGGCTCGGCGTGCGTGACGTGGGGGAGAACCGCGACCAGGAGGCGGCACCGAAGGCGGCCGAGGTGGCGGCGACCGGTGCCCGGGTGCGGTGGCACTTCGTCGGGCAGCTTCAGCGCAACAAGGCCCGCTCCGTCGTCCGGTACGCCGACCTGGTGCACTCGGTGGACAGCGTACGGCTGGCCGGCGCCCTCGCCGACGCGGCGGCGCGGCACCGGGAGCACCCGCTGGAGGTGCTGGTGCAGGTCAACCTGGACGGTGCCGCCGACCGGGGCGGTGCGCTGGTCGGCGGTGACGACCCGGACCGCGGAGTCGACCAGGTCGCGGCGGCGGTGGCCGGGTCGGACCGGCTGCGGCTGGCCGGGGTGATGGCGGTGGCCCCGCTCGGTGCGGATCCGGAGCCGGCCTTCGCCAGGTTGGCCGAGGTCGCCGCCAGGCTGCGGGCCGGATATCCGGAGGCGGTCGCGGTCTCGGCCGGGATGAGTGGTGACCTGGAGGCGGCGATCGCGCACGGCGCGACACATGTGCGGATCGGCAGCGCGTTGCTCGGAATGCGTAGCACGCTGCGGTAGCCTGATAACCGGACACCAAACTACATCAGTGTTGTTTGAGGCGACATCCCCACTGGCGGGGGTCGGGGTGAGACCGGTTTCACGGTCGTGCCAGGGGTTGCCGTCTCGGGCCGGTGGGCACTGCAGTGTTCACGCGCGTGACAGGGGCACGGCACGGGGGGTGTGTGTCGCACGGCGGACGGAGGGGCGCGGGATGGGTGCACTGCGCAAGGCGGGGGTCTGGCTCGGGCTCGTCGAGGAGGACGACGAGCGGGCCTACGACGACGGTGGCTACGAGAAGAGTGGCTACCGCGAGTCGCGTTACCGGCAGAGCCGGTACGCCGACGAGTTCGCCGACGAGGACGAGGAGCAGGACGAGGCGCCGCCGCCCCGGCCCCGGGCCGGTGAGCGGACCCGGCTCGCCGAGCGCAACGTCGGCCGCTCCGTCGAGCACGACCGTGACCGCGTCGACGGTGACCGTCCGGAGCGGACCGAGCGCGCGGAGCGATCGAGCGTGCGGTCGATCAGCCGGCCGAGCGGCACCGAGCCGTCCAGCGCGTTGACGTACCAGACCCGGGACAATCTCGCGCTCGCCCCGCAGGCCCAGTTGCGGGAGCGGCCCGTGCCGGTGGAGCAGCCGGAGCAGCGCTACCAGATCACGACGCTGCACGTCACCACCTATCGCGAGGGTCGCACCATCGGCGAGCACTTCCGGGACGGCGTCCCGGTGATCATCAACCTCACCGAGATGGACGAGGCCGATGCCCGCCGATTGGTCGATTTCGCCGCCGGTCTGGCGTTCGGGCTGCGCGGTACGATCGAGCGCGTGACCAACCGGGTGTTCCTACTCTCACCGGCTAACGTCCAGGTCACCGCGGAGGACAAGGCCAAGATCGCTGAGGGTGGGTTTTTCAGCCTGAGCTAGCCCGACCGAGGGATCCGCCTGCCGTGTTTCTGCCCATCCTGTTTCAGGTCCTCTACCTGATTCTCTACGTCTTCCTCCTGGTGCTTTTGGCCCGGTTTGTCCTAAGTGCCGTCCTCCAGTACGGTCGCCGCTGGCAGCCGAGCCGGGGGGCGTCGGCAGGAATGGAGTCGGTGTGGAGCGTCACTGATCCGCCTCTCAAGGCGTTGAGGCGTGTGATCCCTCCATTGCGAATTGGTACCGTGAGCATCGACCTGGCCTCCCTTGTGCTCCTGGTTATCCTGTTCGTGCTGATGGAGTTCGTGTTAAGGCCGTTGATCTTCAGTTGAACAACCTGGTGACCGGCGTGCCGCGCGGCCGCAACTGACCCGAGGAGTTTCGATGCCGCTGACCCCGGCCGACGTGCACAACGTCGCCTTCAAGAAGCCGCCTATCGGCAAGCGGGGGTATGACGAGGAGGAAGTCGACGCGTTTCTGGACGAGGTCGAGCGTGAGCTCGCCCGTCTGATCGAGGAGAACAACGAGCTGCGCGCCCAGGTGGAGCGCGGTGGCCGTGGCGGCGCACCAGCCGGCCCGGGCCCCGACCCACGGCTGGCCGCCGAGCTCAACGACGTCAAGGCCCAGCTCGACCGGGTGCAGCGCGACAAGGCCGCGGCCGAGCAGGCCGCCCGGGCGATGCAGGCCGAGCTGGAGCAGGTCCGGGCCCAGGGCGGCCCGGCGGTCGGCGGCGGCGACGGGGAGCAGCAGGCGCTCCGGGTGCTGATGATGGCGCAGCGCACGGCGGACGACCACGTCTCCGACGCGCGCCGCGAGGCGGACCAGCTCCTCTCCGAGGCCCGCACCAAGGCCGAGGAGGTCACCCGTGAGGCGCGGGCCAAGGCCGACGCGCTGGAGCGGGACGCCCGCCAGCGGCACCAGGAGGCGATGGGCGGGCTGGACGCCAAGCGCACCGCCTTGCAGAAGCACATCGAGGAGCTCAAGCAGTTCGAGCGCGAGTACCGCACCCGGCTCAAGGCGTACCTGGAGAGCCAGTTGCGGGACCTCGACGGGCGTGGCCAGGGCCTTGAGGTGGAGATGACCCGGACCGACGGCAATCGGTCCGGCGGCAGCACCCCCGGCCTCGCCACCGCGGGCCTGGCGAACTCGTACGGCGGGAGCGGGCGCTCCGGCGCACTCGAGACCGGGCGCTGATCCCCCGACGGGGACCAGCGTGGTACGTCAGGACGCCGTACGACAACCGGAACCGATGCGTCGGGGGTGAGCCGTGATAGTCGGCAGTCTGGTGCTCATCCTCGCCGCCGTCGCGCTGCTCGTGCTCGGCCTGGCGAGCGGGTCGAGCGGGCTGCTGATCAGCTCGATCGCGGTCAGCCTGCTGGCCGCCGTCGCGCTGGTGGTCGGCGCCCGGCAGGCGGCCGGGGAGCGGGGCGTGGCCAGCGGCTTCGCCCCGGACGGGCCCGATGACGACGGGCTGGCCGCGCGTGGCGGCGGCGACGGGGACGAACCGCGCCGTCGCCGGCCACCGACCAGCACCCGGATGGCACCGCACGATCCACGCCTCGGCGGCAGCGACGCGACCGACCCGTTCGCCGAGAGCGGTTCGGTGCTGACCGAGCCGGTGGAGGCCACGGTTCCGGCCCAGGCCACCCGGGCCGGCGCCGACGACGACACCGGCTGGCGGCAACCGGCCGGCGCGTCGGAGCCGACCGTGGCGGGCCCGGTCGGGCAGGGCGAGCCGGACGACGACGTCCCGGCGGACGAGCCGGCACCCCAGCCGGTCTCCGAGGCCGACGCCGCGTTGGTCGCCGCCCTGCTCGACGACGTGTACGTGGTCGACGGCCGGCCGCGCTACCACCTCGCCGACTGTGCACACCTCGCCGGTCGGGAGAGCGAACCGCTTCCGGTGAGCGAGGCGGTGGAGCTCGGCTTCACCCCGTGCGGGCATTGCGAGCCGGCCACGGCCCTGCTCACCGATGCGCCCCGGGCCTGACGGTGGGGCGCCGGCGCGGCCGTCGCGTGCCGGCGGCGCGGAGGGTTCCGGTGTCGAGGCGGTGACCGGGCCGGCGGTGCTGACCGTCGCGGTCCGGGTCAAGCCCGGGGCGTCCCGGGCCCGGGTCGGCGGCCGGTTCGACGGCCCGTACGGACCCGCGCTGGTGATCGCGGTACATCCACCGGCGGCCGACGGCCGGGCCACCGAGGCGGCCCGGCGGGCGCTCGCCGAGGCGCTCCGGCTGCGGCCGGCGGCGGTGCGCCTGCGTACCGGCGCTGCCAGCCGCGACAAGCTCTTCCTGGTCGACGGGGCCGATCCCGACCTCGACGCGCGGCTGCGCCAACTGCGCGACGGACCGGCACGGTGAGGCCCCGGCCGCGTGCGTGGCGGCCGTGACCGATCGGCTCGACGTCGCCCTGCTGATCGGCGCGGCGGTACTGCTCGTCGCCGTCGGCGCTGTCCGGCTCTCGACCCGGCTCGGCGTGCCGAGCCTGTTGGTCTATCTCGCCATCGGGGTGGCGATCGGCGAGTCCGGCCTCGGCATCCGGTTCGACGACGCCGAGCTGACCCGGGCACTCGGCTTCTGCGCGCTGATCGTGATCATCGCCGAGGGTGGCCTGACCGCCCGGTGGAGCACCCTGCGACCCGTGCTCGGCATCTCCGTCACGCTGGCCACCGTCGGCGTGGTGGTCAGCATCGGGGTGGTCGGGGTGGTGGTGCACGCCCTGCTCGGGCTGGACTGGCGGCTCGCACTGCTCTACGGGGCGGTGCTCTCCTCCACCGACGCGGCGGCGGTCTTCGCCACGCTGCGCTGGCTGCGGCTGCCGCGCCGGCTGGTGACCACCCTGGAGGCCGAGTCGGGGATGAACGACGCCCCGGTGGTACTGCTGGTGGTGCTCCTCTCCACCTCGTCGCTGGCCGGGCACGTCTGGTGGTACGAGGTGCTGCTGGTCTGCTACGAGCTCGCCGTCGGCGCCGTACTCGGCTTCGGGGTGGGAATGCTCGGGCGCTGGACGTTGCGCCGGGCCGCCCTGCCCTCCTCCGGGCTCTATCCGATCGCGGCGGTCGGCCTCACCGTGCTGGCGTACGGGGTGGCGACCGTGTTGCACGCCTCCGGCTTCATCGCGGTCTACGTCGCCGGGGTGGTGCTGGGCAATTCGCGGTTGCCGCACCGGCAGGCGATTCTCGGCTTCGCCGACGGGCTGGCCTGGCTGGCCCAGATCGGCCTCTTCGTGCTGCTCGGCCTGCTCAGTTCGCCGGGCCGGCTGGAGGACGCGCTCTGGCCGGCCGTGGTGACCGGGCTGGCCCTGACCTTCCTGGCCCGGCCGCTGTCGGTACTGGTCAGCG
The DNA here is from genome assembly GCF_003030345.1 of Plantactinospora sp. BC1. Classification (NCBI taxonomy): domain Bacteria; kingdom Bacillati; phylum Actinomycetota; class Actinomycetes; order Micromonosporales; family Micromonosporaceae; genus Plantactinospora; species Plantactinospora sp. BC1. Next base: position 6,424,784 of record NZ_CP028158.1, on the reverse strand, counting down.
TGGCCGGGTTCCGGGTGGGGCTGCGGGAGCAGGCGTTCCTGTCCTGGGCCGGACTGCGCGGGGCGGTGCCGATCGTGCTCGCCACCATTCCGCTCTCCGAGGGGCTGCCCGGCGCCGACCTGCTCTTCGACACCGTCTTCGTACTGGTGGTGATCTTCACTCTGGTGCAGGCCGGCACCCTCGCCCCGGTGGCTCGCCGGTTCGGGATCATCGCCCCGGCCGAGTTGACCGAGCTGCGGGTGGAGACCGCTCCACTGGAGCGGATGCAGGCGGACCTGTTGCAGTTGGAGATCCCGCCGGGCTCGCGGCTGGTCGGCGTGCACCTGGACGAGCTGCGGTTGCCGGTGGGTGCCTCGGTCACCCTGGTCTCCCGGGACGGGGTCGGGTTCGTGCCCGGGCCGGACACCCGGCTGAAGGTCGGGGACAGCTTGTTGATCGTGGCGACCGCCCGGGTCCGGGACGAGGTGGAGCGCCGGCTCCGGGCGGTGAACCGGCGCGGTCGACTGGCCCGGTGGTTTGGGGAGTCCGGCGACGATCGCGGCAAATAGTGTTATTGTTCCCTTTGCCCGGTTTGCGGATTATTACGGGTTGAAATCGGTAACATCGGTGCGGCATGTTGTCGGACGTCTGTACGTTCCGTATTCTTGCCAACCTCCGGAGTGCGCGGCGTCCCGCCGCGCGCCCGTTTTTGCAATGGGGGACGTCGTGGTCGGACGGGCGAGGGTCGGAGGCGAGACATCCGGAAAGTCCGGTTTGTCGCCCACGCCGGACCCGGCCCGGCAGCCCCGCACCGCCGCGCGGCGTCGACGTCCGGCGCCTCCGGGACCCGGCGGCGGTGGAGCCCGCCGGCAGCACCCCACCGGTCGCGCCCGCCGTAGCGACCGGACCGCGCAGGACCCGCCGGACCGTCACGGGAGCGTCGGAGGTTCCTGTCCAGGCACGGCCGATCGCCGCGGAGTCCGCGGCCGAGGGAGCGACGATGGCTAAGCCAGCAGAGACCAGGACCGCCGGGCGCAAGTCGGCCCCGAAGACGTCGCGCAGCGCCGCGGAGACCGAGAAGATCCGTGCCGCGCTGGCGGCCCGCCGGGACGAACTCCGTGCCGAGTACGATCAGACGCTGAGCGAGATCACCGAGCTGCAGCGCGACCGGTTGACCGACTCGGCCGGGGACGACCAGGCCGACACCGGCACCAAGACGTTCGAGCGGGAGCAGGAGATCTCCCTCGCCAACAGCATCCTGGAACGCATCACACAGGTGGAGCGGGCCCTGGAGCGGCTTGACGAGGGCAGCTACGGCTGGTGCGAGCGGTGCGGCAACCCGATCCCGGTGGAGCGGCTCGCCGCGTTCCCCTCCGCCACGCTGTGCGTCTCGTGCAAGCAGTTGGAGGAACGCCGGTGAGCCCCACCGGGCGGTGAAGCTGACGGAAAGGGACTCCTGCTGAACATCGACGACGAGCGGACGACCACCGACGACGAGCCGACCGCGCAGACCCGGGCGACCGGGTCCGGGTCGGAGGCGCCCGCACCGGGGCGGGCCCGGCGGGTGGCCGTCACGGTACTGCTGGCCACCGCCGTACTGGCCTGGCTCGCCGATCTCGGCACGAAGCACCTCGCCCTGGAGGCCCTGACCGACCGTGACCCGGTACGCCTGCTCGGCGGCGCGGTCTACCTCACCCTGACCCGCAACAGCGGGGCGGCGTTCAGCCTCGCCTCCGACCACACCTGGGTTTTCCCGCTGGTCACCGCCGGGGTGATCGGCTGGATCGGCTGGATGGCGGTCCGGCTCCGCTCACTGCCCTGGGCGATCTCGCTCGGCCTGGTCCTCGGCGGCGCGCTCGGCAACCTGACCGACCGGATCTTCCGGGCCCCCGGCGTCTTCGTCGGACACGTGGTCGACATGGTCAGCCTCTTCGACCCGTACGGTCGGGTCTGGCCGATCTTCAACCTGGCGGACAGCGCCCTGGTCAGCGGCGTCGTCCTGGCGGTACTGCTGGAACTGACCGGTCGGCAGCGGGACGGCACCCGGCTGCGCTCCCGGCCCAAGGGCGCCGACACCGAGTCCGAGTCCGAGACCGAGCGACGGGACCTGTCGTGACCTCCATCTCCGACGCCGGCCCGCTGCGGCCCGCCGGCGACCGCCGCTCCCTGCCGGTACCCGACGGCCTGGACGGCATGCGGCTGGACCAGGCGGTCTCCCGGCTCTTCGGCCTCTCCCGCACCGTGGCGGCGGCCCTGGTCGAGGCCGGCGACGCCCTCGTCGACGGTGCCGCCCGGCCCAAGTCCGACCGGGTCTCGGCCGGCTCCTGGCTGGAGGTGGTGCTCCCCGCGCCACCCGTCGCGCCGACCGTCATCCCCGAGACGGTGCCCGGACTCCGGGTCGTCTACGCCGACGACGACATCGTGGTGGTCGACAAGCCGGTCGGGGTGGCGGCGCACCCGAGCCCCGGCTGGACCGGCCCGACGGTGATCGGCGGGCTGGCCGCGCTCGGGCACACCATCGCGACCAGCGGCGCGGCCGAGCGGCAGGGCGTCGTGCACCGGCTGGACGTCGGCACCACCGGCGTGATGGTGGTGGCCAAGAGCGAGCAGGCGTACAGCCTGCTGAAGCGGGCGTTCAAGGCCCGCGAGGTGGAGAAGCGCTACCACGCGGTGGTGCAGGGTCACCTCGACCCGCTGCGCGGCACCGTCGACGCGCCGATCGACCGGCACCCGAGCCACGACTACCGCTGGGCGGTGGTGGCCGGCGGCAAGCCGAGCATCACCCACTACGACACCCTGGAGGCGTTCCCGGCGGCGAGCCTGCTCGACGTACGGCTGGAGACCGGGCGTACCCACCAGATCCGGGTGCACCTCTCCACCCTGCGGCACCCCTGTGTCGGTGATCTGACATACGGCGCCGATCCCACCCTGGCGGCCCGGCTCAAGCTCACCCGACAGTGGCTGCACGCCCGCGAGTTGGCCTTCGCGCACCCCCGGACGGCCGAGCAGGTCCGGTTCGTCAGCGACTACCCTGACGACCTGGAAGTTGCACTCCGCATCCTGCGCGACTGACCGACCGGCAGGGATCACCCGACGAGGGAGTTCGTCCGTGCGCCTCGGCGACCTGTTGCGACAGTTGGACAGCCGACTGTTGCCGCCCCTGGCCCGGGGCATGGCCCGGCTCGGGCACGGCCGGCTCCGGCTCCGCCTGCTGACCACGGTGGCGCTGCTCTGCTCGGCGGCCGTACTGGTCACCGCGGTCTGGGCGGCGGACCGGCGGCCGGCCGGCGACCAGACCGTCGGCGAGGTGACCCGGGTCGGGGTGATGCAGGGCGAGTCGATCCCCGGCTATCTGGAGGCGACCCGGGGAGAGCTGCGCTCGCTGGTCGCGGCCGGCGCCTCCGAGCCGGCCCAGCCGACGTACGCCCTGGTCACGATGTCGGCCTACCTGGCGCCGGACCGGTTGACCCCGGTGCTGACCGGGATCGGTGTCTCGGAGGTCTTCGCCCGGCTGTGGCGCCCCGGCACCCAGACCGAGATCGTCCGCATCCCGGCGCTGCGCGTCCCGGACGACGTGGTCGCCGGGATGTCGGAGGTCGCGGCCCGCAAGGAGCAGGAGGCCCGGGACTACCAGGAGCGGGCCGCCGGGGTCACCGGCGACGGTGCCGGGGAGCGGGAACTGCGCCGGTACTACTCCAGCGGCGCCCGGGTCGCCGACGAGGAGGCGACCGCGTACCGGGCCGGGTGCTCGTGCGTCTACGCCGCCGTGGTGCGGGGCGAACCGGCCGCACTGGAGCGGATCGCCGCCCGACCGGAGGTACGGGCCGTCGACCCGGCACCGGAGGTACGCCGGCTGGACCGTACCGTCTTCACCCCGCCCCTGCCCGAGCAGGCCGACGTGGCCCGGCCGCCCGCCGACGCGAGCCTGCCGGCCACCCACGCCGACGGGACCGGTGGCCCGGGCGCCGAGGATGCGCCGGAGGCGGACCCGCTCGCCCCGTCGACCTCGGCCCGCCCGGCGGCCGATCCGCCCGTCGACCCGCCGGCCACCGGGACCGCCGGCCCGGCCGGTCCGGGTGCGACGGAGCCGCCGCCCACGGTGGACTCTCCGGTCGACGACCTTCCGCCGGAGCCGGACCCGGCGACCGAGTCGCCCTCGGCCGAGATACCGTCGGACCGGCCGCCGGCCGAGGCGCCGCCGGCCGACCCGCCCACCACCGGGGCGAGCGGCGGGGCGTGACGGTGGGCGGCACGATGGACGTCTGGTCGACGGCGGGCACGCCGACGGCGGTGGTGCGCTGGCACAGGTGGCCCGAATAGGGTTTGCTTCGTAGCCTGTCAGGGCGGGGACCGATGGTGCTGGGAGGGCGAGCCGTGGACGGCACCGAGACCGGCTGGGGCCGGCCGGCGGAATCAGCGCCGCGTTGGCGGGCGCTGCTCGACCGGGCCCTGCACGGCGGTCGCACCGACGAGCAGCAGGTTCTCGACGAACGAGGCGGGCCGGAGCCGCCCGCCGAGGGCGGTCAGGCCACCGGTCGGTACGCCGGCAACGGCTACCCCGGCAGGCCGGAGCCCGACCCCCGCCCGCCGGCCCCCGGCTATCCGGCCGGGCCCGGTTATCCGGCCGCCCCCGGTTACGGCGGCGCCGGTCATCCGGGGGAGTCCCGCTACGCCGCCCTGGAGGAGGGCTACCGGCCCGATCCCGGCTTCGGTCCCGGACGCCCGGCCGAGCCCGGGTACCGCCCCGGCCCGGGGCATCCCGCCGAGCCGGGTTACCGGCCCGGCCCGGACTACCGGCCCGGCACCGACCGGCGGGAGCCCGGCTATCCGCCCGGCGGCTACCGGCCCGACCCCGGTTACCGCCCCGAGCCGGTGGAGCCGTACCGGCCGGAGCCGGCGGGACCGGACTTCGCCGGCGAGTCCCGCTACGCGGCGCTCGGCAGCGGCTACCAGCCTCCGCCGCCGGTGGTGCCGGCACCGCGACCGGCCCTGCCCAGCCCGCCGCCCGCGGTCCGGCGCACCGACCCGCCCCCGGCGCAGCGGCCGCTGCCGCCTCCCGCCACCGGCCGGTCGGTCCCGGCACCGCGCAACTCGCTGGCCCCGCCGCCGGTGACTCCGCCGCCGGCCGTCGCCCCGCCCGTCGTCCCGTCGGTAGTCCCGCCGTCCGGCCCGGCACCGGCGCCGCCCGCCGGCTATCCGGCGGTGGACGTCGGCTACGCCCCGGTGTCCCGGCGGGCCACCATCGACCCCTACCCGACCCGGCAGCAGCGGTCGGCCGACCCCGAGGTGGAACGCGCCCGCAACGTGCTGCGCCGCGACCTCGGCTCACCCCGGGTGGTCGCCTTCGCCAACCCGAAGGGCGGCGTGCACAAGACCACCGCGACGGTGCTCGGCGCGGCGACGGTGGGCAGCGTACGCGGCCGTGGCGTGCTCGCCTGGGACGACAACGAACTGCGCGGCACCCTCGGCCTGCGGGCCGGCAGCGCCCGGCACGCCCGGACGATCCGGCATCTGGTCGCCGACCTGATCGAGATCGAGGCGCTGCCGAGTACCCAGCTGATCGAACGGCTCGACGACTATCTCCGGCACGCCTCCGACGGCTCGTACGACGTGCTGGCCGGCGAGGAGAGCCCCCGGTTCGCCCAGCGCCTCGACCAGCACACCGTCCGGCGGGTGCTGGAGCTGCTCCGCCGCACCCACGACGTGATCTGTGTGGACACCGGCAACAACGTGGAGAGTTCCAACTGGCAGACGGTGCTGCGCGCGGCCGACCAGCTGGTGGTCACCACGGTGCCCCGGGAGGACGCCGCCTTCACCGCCGACTGGATGCTCGACCTGCTGCACGACATCGGGATGGGCGAGCTGGCCGACAACGCGGTCACCCTGCTCTCCTGCCCGACGCCGGGCCGCTCGCCGCTGCTCGACGACCTGAAGCGGCACTTCGCCACCCGGACCCGCGCGGTGGCGGTGGTGCCGTACGACCCGGCGCTGGAGACCGGCTCGTCGATCGAGTACGCCCAGCTCGCCCAGGAGACCCGGGACGCCTGGCTCCAGGCGGCGTCGATGATGCTGGAGCCGTTCGCCCGCTGACCCGGCGCGCTGCCGCATCGGCGTCGCGACCGCCCCGTTCGGCCGGGACGAACCGGTCGGACGACACACCCGGGGGCGGAATGTGGGACAGCTCGCCCGGGCGGGTGTCAAGCCTGGAGACCGCGCCGCCCTGGGACTAGGCTCGGGGACCGGCGGTCGCGCGTCGGGGTACGCGCCCTGCCGTCGGGGCACGGATCGTGCCGTCCGGCCCGCGCTCGCCAGGCGCTGCGTGGTGCCGTTGGGGGATGCGTCGCTGGGTGACCGGCCACCGCCGTCGAGCTGTCGTCGGCGTGCCGGCCGGCAGCCGCGTGAGGGAAGGGGGCCCTGGGTGTCTGACTCGTTCGTGCACCTGCACGTGCACACCGAGTATTCGATGCTCGACGGGGCGGCCCGGCTCAAGGAGTTGTTCGCCGAGACCAACCGGCTGGGCATGCCGGCGCTGGCGATGACCGACCACGGCAACCTCTTCGGCGCGTACGACTTCCACAAGCAGGCCACGGCCGCCGGGGTGAAGCCGATCATCGGCAGCGAGATGTACCTCACGCCGGGGACCGACCGGCGGGAGCGGACCCGGGTCCGCTGGGCCGACGGCGGCGAGAACGACGTCTCCGGCGGTGGCGCCTACACCCACATGACCATGCTGGCCGGGGACGCCGACGGGCTGCGCAACCTGTTCCGGATGCAGTCCCGGGCCAGCCTGGAGGGCTACTACTTCAAGCCGCGGGCCGACCGGGAGCTGCTGCACCAGTACGGCAAGGGGATCATCGCCACCACCGGCTGCCCGTCGGGCGAGGTGCAGACCTGGCTGCGGATCGGGAACTTCGACAAGGCGTGCGAGTCGGCGGCGGAGTTCCGGGACATCTTCGGGGCGGAGAACTACTACCTGGAGGTGATGGATCACGGGCTCGACATCGAGACCCGGATCCGGCAGGACCTGATCCGGCTGGGCAAGAAGCTCAACCTGAAGCCGGTGGCCACCAACGACCTGCACTACACCTACGAGAAGGACGCGGACGCGCACGAGGTGCTGCTCTGCGTGCAGTCCGGCTCGACGCTGGCCGACCCGAAGCGGTTCAAGTTCGACGCCCGGGACTTCTACCTGAAGTCGGCGGCCGAGATGCGCGCGCTCTGGGACTCGGAGGTGCCGGGGGCCTGCGACAGCACGCTGGAGATCGCGGAGCGGATCGGCGACTACTCCGAGCTCTTCGCGCCGCGCAACCTGATGCCGCAGTTCCCGGTGCCGGCGGGGGAGACCGAGGAGACCTTCCTGCGCAAGGAGGTGATGCGCGGGCTGGAGCGGCGCTTCCCGGGCGGGGTGCCGGAGGACCGTCGGCGGCAGGCCGAGTACGAGCTCGACGTGATCCTCAAGATGGGCTTCCCGGGCTACTTCCTGGTCGTCGCCGACCTGGTCGCGTACGCCAAGCGGGAGGGGATCCGGGTCGGGCCGGGGCGTGGTTCGGCGGCGGGCGCCCTGATCGCGTACGCGCTCGGCATCACCGAGCTGGACCCGATGGCGCACGGCCTGCTCTTCGAGCGGTTCCTCAACCCCGACCGTGTCTCGATGCCCGACATCGACATGGACTTCGACGAGCGTAGGCGCGGCGACATGATCCGCTACGCCACCGAGAAGTACGGCGAGGAGCGGGTCGCCCAGATCATCACGTACGGCACGATCAAGGCGAAGGCGGCGATCAAGGACGCGGCCCGGGTCCTCGGGTACCCGTTCGCGATGGGCGACCGGATCACCAAGGCGATGCCCCCGGCGGTGATGGGCAAGGACATCCCGCTCGGCGGCATCTTCGACCCGGGCCACCCGCGCTATCCCGAGGCGGCCGAGTTCCGGCAGCTCTACGACGGCGACGGCGAGGTACGCAAGGTCGTCGACACCGCCAAGGGCCTGGAGGGGCTGAAGCGGCAGTGGGGGGTGCACGCGGCCGGGGTGATCCTGTCCCGGGATCCGCTGGTCGACGTGCTGCCGATCCAGAAGCGCGAGCAGGACGGCTCGATCATCACCCAGTGGGACATGGGTGCCTGCGAGACCATCGGCCTGCTCAAGATGGACTTCCTGGGCCTGCGCAACCTGACCATCATGGACGACGCGCTGGAGGCGATCCGGGAGAACCGGGGCGAGGACCTGGTGCTGGAGGACCTGCCGCTGGACGACAAGGCGACGTACGCCCTGCTCGGCCGGGGTGACACCCTCGGGGTGTTCCAGTTCGACGGCGGTCCGATGCGGGCGCTGCTGCGCTCGATGGCGCCGGACAACTTCGAGGACATCTCGGCGGTCGGCGCGCTCTACCGGCCCGGTCCGATGGGCGCCAACGCGCACAACGAGTACGCCGACCGCAAGAACAACCGCAAGCCGGTGGTACCGATCCACCCCGAACTCGCCGACTCCCTCGCGGAGATCCTCGGCGACACCTACGGGCTGATCGTCTACCAGGAGCAGGTCATGGCGATCGCCCAGAAGGTGGCCGGCTACTCGCTCGGCAAGGCCGACCTGCTGCGCCGGGCGATGGGCAAGAAGAAGAAGGAGATCCTCGACAAGGAGTTCGCGCCGTTCGCCGCCGGCATGAAGGACAACGGCTACAGCGACGCGGCGATCAAGACGCTCTGGGACATCCTGGTCCCGTTCTCCGACTACGCGTTCAACAAGGCGCACAGCGCGGCGTACGGCGTCGTCTCCTACTGGACCGCCTACCTGAAGGCGAATTATCCGGCGGAGTACATGAGCGCGCTGCTCACCTCCGTCGGCGACGACAAGGACAAGTCGGCGGTCTACCTGGCCGAGTGCCGGCGGATGGGCATCAAGGTGCTGCCGCCGGACGTCAACGAGTCCAACGCCCGGTTCGCCGCCGTCGGCCAGGACATCCGGTTCGGGCTGGCCGCCGTCCGCAACGTCGGCGCGAACGTGGTCGAGTCGATCCGCCGGTCCCGCAAGGAGAAGGGCAACTTCACCGACTTCTACGACTACCTGCGCAAGGTCGACGCGGTGGCCTGCAACAAGAAGACCGTCGAATCGCTGATCAAGGCGGGTGCGTTCGACTCGCTCGGGCACACCCGCAAGGGGCTGCTCGCCGTACACACCGACGCGATCGACTCGTTCATCGCACTCAAGCGCAACGAGGCGGTCGGCCAGTACGACCTCTTCGGCGACGCGTTCGGCGGCGGGGACGACGGCGGGGGCGGCGGCATGGTGGTGACCCCGCCGATCCCGACCGGCGAGTGGGACAAGACCGACCTGCTCACCTTCGAACGCGAGATGCTCGGCCTCTACGTCTCCGACCATCCGCTCTTCGGCGTCGAGCACGTGCTCGCCGCCGCCGCCGACATGTCCATCTCGGCGCTGGCCGAGGAGGGCGGGGTCGCCGACGGGCAGGTGGTCAACCTGGCCGGCATCCTCTCCGGGGTGCAGCGCCGGATCACCAAGCAGGGCCGGGCATGGGCCTCGGCGACCCTGGAGGATCTCGGCGGCGCGGTCGAGGTGCTCTTCTTCCCGAACACCTACGAACTGGTCGGGCAGTACATCGCCGAGGACGCGATCGTGGTGGTCAAGGGCCGGATCGACCGCCGCGACGACCAGCCCCGGCTGATGGCGATGGACCTGTCGATGCCCGACATCACCGCACCGGACGAGGTCAAGCCGGTGGTGCTGGCCCTGCCGCCGTCCCGCTGCACGCCGCCGCTGGTGGAGCGGCTCCGCGAGGTGCTGGCCAGCCATCCCGGCTCGGCCGAGGTGCACGTCAAGCTGGTCAACGGCTCCCGGGCCACCCTGCTGCGGCTCAGCCCGCTCCGGGTGGCTCCCACCACCGCGCTGATGGCCGACCTCAAGGCGCTGCTCGGACCGAGCGCCGTCGCGGGCTGACCGGGGCCGGCGTGCTCGTGCACCGCGACCGGAGCCGGCTGCCTGGTCGGCCGGCGCTCCGAGCGGGGACGTCTCGCCGGCCGTCGCGGTGGGAGCGGGCAACTCCGGGTCGGGCCTCCGGAGGGCGGCCGGGCCTGAGAGGATCATCTCGTGAGTCCGGCAACCTCCCCTTCCGACGGCCCGCTCGGCGACGGCGACCACGGCGGTCCCGTCGTACCGCCGGCACCTGCTCCGGCGGCGGCGCCGGGCCCGCCGCACGGCGTACCGGCCGGGACAGCGCCGGGCGCGCCCGGCGGACCGGTCACGGACGCGCCGGGCCGGACCGACCCGGGTACGCCGGCCGGTGCGACCCCGGACCCGCTGACCCGACCCGGCCCGGATCCGGCCGCCGCGAACGGCAGCTGGCCGGTCCCGGCGGATCCGACCGCTGCGCCGCCGGCCGGGAGTGAACCGGCCCGCCGGCTGCTCCGGGGCGCGGCGGCCAACGTCGCCGTGCTGCTGGCGCTGATCCTGTTGGGAGTTCCGTTCGGCCTGCTCTGGTCGGCCGTGTCGCCCGGTGTGCCGGTGGTGCAGACCGAGGACGGTGCGCTGCTGGCGGCGCCGCAGCCGGAGGAGTTCATCGCCGCCGACGGCTGGTTCAGCGTGCTCGGGTTCGGCCTGGGCGTGCTGGCCGCGATCGCGATGTGGCTGCTGCTGCGCCGCCACCGGGGGCCGGTCGGCATGCTGGTGACGGTGCTCGGCATGCTCGGCGCCGCCGTACTCGCCTGGCAGCTCGGTCGGCAGATCGGCCTCTCCGGCTACGAGCGGCTGCTGGCCAGCGCCCCGCCCGGGGCGACGTTCAGCAAGCCACCGGACCTGTACGGCGGGCAGTACGACCTGCTGCTCGGGTTCGTCCCGGCCATCGGGGACCTGCTGGTGCCGGCGTTCGGCGCGGCGGTGATGTACACCCTGCTGGCCGGCTGGTCCCGTTACCCCGGACTGCGGCCGGAGGCCGAGCCGGTGTTCCGGCCCGAGGCCGAGCCGGCATCCCGGCCGGTCAGTTGGGACTTGCCGGTACCGCCAGCTCCGCCAGTGGCACCGGCACCGCCCGTACCTGGCGCAGCAGAGCCGCCTCGCGATTGAGCAGCCGGAGTTCCGCACTCAGCCGGCCGGCGGTGTCCGGCGTCGCCAGCAGCCGCTGCCGGTCGGTGAGGGTGAGCGCGGCGGTCGCGGCGACCAGGTGCGACAGCACGGTGGGGTCGTCCGGCAACTGCTCGGAAAGCTCCTCGGGATCGTCCCGGACCAGCGTGAGATAGCGCCGGAAGACCGCGAGCACCCGGGGTGCCAGCAGGTCGGCGAGCTGCTCCTGCCCGACCGGCTCGGGCAGCCACTCCACCTCGGCGGTCAGGTACGGCGTGCTGCCTGCCTCGACGCGGGCGATCCGGAACCGCCGACGGCCGACGGTGACGATGTCGAGCCGGCCGTCCGGCAGCTCGGTGACCTGCCGTAGCTCGGCGGTGCAGCCGACGTCGTGCAGGGTGACCGGCGAACCGTCCGGGCGCCGGTCGGTCAGCTCCGGCTGGCCCGGCCGCGACTCCGGCCCGGTCCGGGACTCCGGTTCGGGGCCGGCGGAGACCGACGCCGACCCGCCGCTGCGGATGGCGACCACGCCGAACTCCCGGGGCGTGCCCTCCGGCAGGCCGCGCAGGTGCCGCATCAGGTCGAGATAGCGCGCCTCGAAAATGTGCAACGGCAGGACCAGGCCGGGAAAGAGCACCGTCCCGAGCGGAAACACCGGCAGCCGCGCGTCCACCGTCCGAGCCTAGCCCGTCGGCACCGGCGGCGAACCGCCCCGCCCGGGGAGATCCTGCCGCCGGTCGGCCCGCTCGACCGGTCCGTCCGGCACCGCTGGTACCGGGTCGCGCCGCCCGGCGTGGAGCCGCTGCCGCGCCGGGCGTGTCCGGTGTCCCCGACCGGGTGGCCCGGGTCACCGTCCCGCCGGCTGGGCGGACGCGGACCGATCGGTGGGTGCCGAATAGACTGCCAAGGGTGTTGAACCGGATCGACCTGCGCGGCGGTTGGCGTGATCCACGCCCGCTGCTGCCCCGTGCCCAGCTCGACGTCTCCGTGGCGGTGGAGAAGATCCGCCCGATCGTGGAGGCGGTCCGCGAGCATGGTTTCGCGGCGATCCAGGACGCCACCCATCGGCTCGACGGCCTGCGGCTGGACCGGTTCCGGGTGCCGGCCGAGACGATCACCGAGGCCGAGTCGACGCTGGAGCCGGAGGTCCGGGCCGCGCTGGTCGAGGCGATCGACCGGGCCCGCCGGGTGCACGCCGACCAGCGGCGGGCCGACGTGACCACCGAGGTGGTGCCGGGCGGCACCGTCACCGAGCGCTGGGTCCCGGTCGACCGGGTCGGGCTCTACGTCCCCGGCGGCCTCGCGATGTATCCGTCGACCGTGGTGATGAACGTGGTGCCGGCCCAGGCGGCCGGCGTCCGCTCGCTGGTGGTGGCGAGCCCGCCGCAGCAGGAGAACGGCGGCCTGCCCGACGCCCGGGTGCTGGCCGCGTGCGCGCTGCTCGGCGTCGACGAGGTGTACGCGGTCGGCGGCGCCCAGGCGGTCGCCATGCTGGCGTACGGGGCGGACACGGACGCCGACGGGCAGACCCGGTGCGAGCCGGTCGACATGATCACCGGACCGGGCAACATCTGGGTCACCGCCGCCAAGCGGCTGCTCCGGGGCGTGGTCGGGATCGACGCCGAGGCCGGCCCGACCGAGATCGCCGTACTCGCCGACGAGACGGCCGACCCGGTGCACGTGGCGGCCGACCTGATCAGCCAGGCCGAGCACGACCCGCTGGCCGCGAGCGTGCTGGTCACGCCCTCGGTGGAGCTGGTCGAGGCGGTCGACCGGGAGCTGCGCCGGCAGGTGCCCGAGGCCAAGCACGCCGACCGGATCGGCACCGCGCTCGGCGGGCCGCAGAGCGGTGCGGTGCTGGTCGACGACCTGGAGGCGGGGCTGCGGGTGGTCGACCTCTACGCCGCCGAGCACCTGGAGATCCAGACCCGGGACGCCCGCGCCTGGGCGATGCGGGTACGCAACGCCGGGGCGATCTTCGTCGGCCCGTACGCGCCGGTGTCGCTCGGCGACTACTGCGCCGGCTCCAACCACGTGCTGCCGACCGGCGGCTGCGCCCGGCACTCCTCGGGACTGTCGGTGCAGTCCTTCCTGCGCGGCATCCACATCGTGGAGTACGACGAGGCGGCACTGCGGGAGACCGCCCCGCACGTGGTGACGCTGGCCGGCGTGGAGGACCTGCCCGCGCACGGCCAGGCGGTGCGGGTCCGGTTCCCGGAGCGCACCGACGGGGCGACGACGTGACCTCGCTCGCCGACCTGCCGATCCGGGACGACCTGCGCGGGCGCAGCCCGTACGGTGCGCCGCAGCTCGACGTGCCGGTGCGGCTGAACACCAACGAGAACTCGTACCCGCTGCCGGAGCCGGTGGTGGAGGCGATAGGCAAGGCGGTCGCGGCCGAGCTGCGGGACCTGAACCGCTATCCCGACCGGGACGCGGTGGCGCTCCGGGCCGACCTCGCCGACTATCTCGGGCACGGGCTCGGCACCGCCAACGTCTGGGCGGCGAACGGCTCCAACGAGGTCCAGCAGCAACTGCTCCAGGTCTTCGGCGGGCCGGGGCGGACGGCGCTCGGCTTCACCCCGGCGTACTCGATGCATCCGCTGCTCGCCACCGGCACCGGTACCACGTGGCGGGACGGCCGGCGGGACGCCGATTTCGGGCTGACCGCCGCCGACGCCGTCGCGCAGGTCCGCGAGCACCGGCCCGATCTGGTCTTCCTCTGCTCGCCGAACAACCCGACCGGCACCGCGCTGGACCCGGCGGTGCTGGACGCGGTGCTGGCCGAGGCGCCCGGGATGGTGGTGGTGGACGAGGCGTACGCCGAGTTCGCCCGCCCCGGCACCCCGACCGCGCTGGCCCTGCTGCCCGGCCACCCCCGGCTGGTGGTGACCCGGACCATGAGCAAGGCCTTCGGCTTCGCCGGTGGCCGGCTCGGCTACCTCGCCGCCGATCCGGCGGTGGTGGACGCGGTGCAGCTCGTCCGGCT